>NZ_JBYGYN010000004.1:0-542312 GCF_057651995.1 Bradyrhizobium sp. USDA3516
CGCGCCGATCCCGGGCTCGACCGGTGCGCCGAGCGTTCCGACCGGTTTTGGTGCGAGCGGTAACATCCTCACCGACGGCAGCGGCAACTCGACGGTCTACCTGCAGGGCGGCACGGTCAACGACGTGCTGAAGGCGATCGACCTCGCCACCGGCGTGCAGACCGCGACGATCGGCGCCAACGGCGCCGCGACGCTGGCGACGGCCTCCGGCCAGACCAACTCGTCGGTCAACGCCTCGGGCCAGCTGAAGCTCTCGACCGGCGTCAATGCCGACCTGTCGATCACCGGCACCGGCAATGCGCTGAATGCGCTCGGCCTCGCCGGCAACACCGGAACTGCGACCGCCTTCACCGCGGCGCGCACCTCCGGGATCGGCGGCATCAGCGGCAAGACCTTGACCTTCACCTCCTTCAATGGCGGCACGGCGGTCAACGTCACCTTCGGCGACGGCACCAACGGCACGGTCAAGACGCTCGATCAGCTCAACACCAAGCTGCAGGCCAACAACCTGACGGCGACGATCGACGCCAATGGCCTGCTGACGGTCTCGACCACCAACGACTACGCGTCCTCGACCATCGGATCGGCCACCGCTGGCGGTGCGATCGGCGGCACGCTGACGACGTCGCTGACGTTCTCGACGGCTT
Organism: Bradyrhizobium sp. USDA3516; assembly: GCF_057651995.1. NCBI lineage: Bacteria > Pseudomonadati > Pseudomonadota > Alphaproteobacteria > Hyphomicrobiales > Nitrobacteraceae > Bradyrhizobium > Bradyrhizobium sp. USDA3516. Next base: position 648 of record NZ_JBYGYN010000004.1, read on the forward strand.
CCACCCCCGTCCAGGATACGGTTGCCCAGACCTCGCGTGCCAATCTGGTCAATCAGTTCAACAACATCCTCCAGCAGATCGACTCGACTGCGCAGGACTCCTCGTTCAACGGCGTCAACCTCTTGAACGGCGACCAGCTCAAGCTGGTGTTCGACGAAACTGCCAAGTCGAGCCTCAGCATCACCGGCGTGACCTACAACTCCAAGGGTCTGGGCCTCGCTGCGCTGACCAGCGGTGTCGACTTCATCGACAACGCTGCCACCAACAAGGTGCTGACCAACCTCAACGCCGCCTCGAGCACGTTGCGCTCGCAGGCCTCGAGCCTCGGCTCGAACCTGACGATTGTGCAGGTTCGTCAGGACTTCAACAAGAACCTGATCAACGTGCTGCAGACCGGCTCGTCCAACCTGACGCTCGCCGACACCAACGTCGAGGCCGCCAACAGCCAGGCGCTGTCGACCCGCCAGTCGATCGCGGTCTCCGCGCTGTCGCTGGCCAACCAGTCGCAGCAGAGCGTGCTGCAGCTGCTCCGCTAAATCGCGGACGACATCGCAAGACGATCACGGCGGCGGGGCTTCGGCCCCGCCGCTTTCTTTTTGCTTGTTGCTCGCAGATGGAAGGAGCAGGCGAGGCGCGAATAGTAACCAGCGGTTATGGTTAATGGAGCGTAAGCGCCAGGAATCGCCAGTGTTTTCAGTCAGATTGCCGGCCGTGCTCGTGCCGTTGGCTTGCTTATGGTGAACCGGCGCTTATCCCGACCGCGTGCGTTTCACCCTTTGTTAGCCATGTCACGGCACGCTGGCCCAGTCACTCGATCCGGAAGCGATCGAACGAAGACGCGTAAGCCAGAAGGGTAAGAGTCATGTCCGGTATTGTTCTCTCTGCGTCGGTTCGTCAGAACCTGCTCTCTCTCCAGTCCACCGCCGATCTTCTCGCCACCACACAGAACCGTCTGTCGACCGGCAAGAGCGTCAACTCGGCCCTGGACAATCCCACCAACTTCTTCACCGCACAGTCGCTCGACAACCGCGCCAGCGACATCAACAATCTGCTCGACGGCATCGCCAACGGCGTGCAGGTGCTGCAGGCCGCCAACACCGGCCTGACCTCGCTGCAGAAGCTGATCGACTCTGCCAAGTCGATCGCCAACCAGGCGCTGCAGACCACGGTCGGCTATTCCACCAAGTCGAACGTCTCCACCACCATTGCAGGTGCGACCGCGGCCGACCTGCGCGGCACGACTTCGTTCGCCAGCGCGACGGCGAGCAGCAACGTGCTGTATAACGGCACGGCTGGCGGCACCACGGCGGCGACCGGCACCACGACGCTCGGCGCCACCATCGGCGCGTTCACGGGCACGGCGGCGACGGCCGGCGACGGCACCACGGCCCTGACCGGCACCATCACCCTGATCGCCACCAACGGCACGACCGCAACCGGCCTGCTCGGCAACGCCCAGCCCGCCGACGGCGACACGCTGACCGTCAACGGCAAGACCATCACCTTCCGCAGCGGTACCGCTCCGGCGGCGGCCGCCGTTCCGGCCGGCTCGGGTGTCAGCGGCCGCCTCGTCACCGACGGCAACGGCAACACCACCGTTTATCTCGGCACTGCCGGCGCCCCGACTGCGACGGTCGACGACCTGTTGACCGCGGTCGATCTCGCCAGCGGCGTCAAGACGGTCGCCATCAGCGCCGGTGCTGCGACGATTGCCACGAGCAACAACCAGACCGCTTCGAGCGTTGGCGGCGGTGCCGTCACGCTGAGAAGCTCGACGGGTGCGGATCTCAGCGTCACCGGCAGGGCCGACCTGCTCAAGGCTCTCGGCCTGAGCGCATCGGTCGGCGGCGGCAATGCTACCGTCAACGTCAACCGGACCACGACCTCGGCCTCACTCGGTGCGACGATCACCGACGGTTCGACGCTGAACGTCAACGGCCACGTCATCACCTTCAAGAACGCGCCGATCCCGGGCTCGACCGGTGCGCCGAGCGTTCCGAGCGGATATGGTGCGAATGGTGCGGTCGTCACCGACGGCAACGGCAACTCGACGGTCTATTTGCAGGGCGGCACGGTCAACGACGTGCTGAAGGCGATCGACCTTGCCACTGGCGTGCAGACTGCGACGATCAGCGCCAGCGGCGTTGCGACGCTCGCGACCGCGACCGGCCAGTCGAACTCGACGATCAATACGTCCGGTCAGCTCAAGCTCTCGACCGGTATCAACGCCGACCTGGCGATCACCGGCACCGGCAATGTGCTGAACGTGCTCGGCCTCGCCGGCAACACCGGAACTGCGACCGCCTTCACCGCGGCGCGCACCTCCGGCATCGGCGGCATCGCTGGCAAGACCTTGACCTTCACCTCCTTCAATGGCGGCACGGCGGTCAACGTCACCTTCGGCGACGGCACTAACGGCACGGTCAAGACGCTCGATCAGCTCAACACCAAGCTGCAGGCCAACAACCTGGCTGCGACGATCGATGCCAACGGCCTGTTGACCATCACGGCATCCAACGACTATGCGTCCTCGACGCTGGGCTCGACGGCAGCCGGCGGTGCGATCGGCGGCACGCTCACCTCGGCCCTGACCTTCTCGACGGCGTCCACGCCCGTCCAGGATGGCGTTGCCCAGACGGCGCGTGCCAATCTGGTGTCTCAGTTCAACAATATCCTCAACCAGATCGACACCACCGCGCAGGACTCCTCGTTCAACGGCGTCAACCTCTTGAACGGCGATCAGCTCAAGCTGGTGTTCGACGAGACCGCGAAGTCGAGCCTGAACATCACGGGCGTGACCTATAATTCCAAGGGTCTCGGCCTCGCCTCGTTGACCGTCGGCGTCGACTTCATCGACAACGCCGCCGCCAACCGGGTGCTGACCAACCTCAACGCCGCCTCGAGCACGCTGCGCTCGCAGGCCTCGAGCCTGGGCTCGAACCTCTCGGTGGTGCAGATCCGTCAGGACTTCAACAAGAACCTGATCAACGTGCTGCAGACGGGCTCGTCCAACCTGACCCTGGCCGACACCAACGTCGAGGCGGCGAACAGCCAGGCGCTGTCGACCCGCCAGTCGATCGCGGTCTCCGCGCTGTCGCTGGCCAACACCTCGCAGCAGAGCGTGCTCCAGCTGCTCCGCTAACAAGCAGCTGAAATCACTGGATAAAATCGAGCGGCGGGGCCTGTTGCCCCGCCGCTTTTTCTTGCGTCTGAGCGCGGGTAGGGACGTTCATCCGCGGTTAACCCTATCTCTTAAACCGCCGTTAACCATACTTTAAAGGACACCTCCTAAAACTGGACAAAAGGCCGGCTTTCAAGTCCGCGCGGCCGATTCGTATCCGGTTCAAGAGGAAGACTCGCCAATGTCCAACATCGTTCTCTCGGCGTCAGTTCGCCAGAACCTGTTGTCGCTGCAGTCGACGGCCGACTTGCTGGCCACGACGCAGGAGCGGCTGTCGACCGGCAAGAAGGTCAACACGGCGCTCGACAATCCCACCAACTTCTTCACGGCGCAGGGGCTGGACAACCGGGCGAGCGACATCAGCAACCTGCTCGACGGCATCAATAACGGTGTCCAGGTGCTGCAGGCGGCCAACACCGGCATCACCTCGCTGCAGAAGCTGATCGACAGCGCCAAATCGATCGCCAACCAGGCGCTGCAGACCACGGTCGGCTATTCCACCAAGTCGAACGTCTCCACCACGATTCCCGGCGCGACGCCCGCCGACCTGCGCGGCACGACCTCGTATGCGAGCGCGACCGCCAAGAGCAACGTGCTCTATACTGGCGCTGCCGGCGGCGTGACCCCGGTCACGGGAACTGCCGCACTCGGCGCCTCGCTCGGCTCGACCGCCGGCACCTTTACCGGCACGGCCGCGCTCGCCGCCGACGGCACCACCGCACTGTCCGGCACGGCGACGCTGGTCGGCACCACGGCATCGACCACGTTCAGCACGCCGCCCGCGGATGGCGACACCATCACGGTGAACGGCAAGACCATCACCTTCCGCACGGGCACTGCTCCGAGCACCCAGCCGACCGGTTGGGGCCTCGATGCCTCCGGGCACATCGCCACCGACGGCAACGGCAATTCGATCATTTATCAGGGAACGGCGGCCGCGCCCCTAGCGACCGTCAACGACGTCCTCACCGCCATTGACCTTGCCAGCGGCGTCAAGACCGCAACCATCAGCGCAGGCGCGGCCACATTCGCGGTCAGCGGTTCGGCGGGTCCCGTCGGCACGCTCCAGGTGGCATCGTCCATATCGGGCGGCGGCGCGGTGACGTTGAAGAGCTCGACCGGCGCCGATCTCAGCGTGACGGGCAAGGCCGACTTCCTCAAAGCACTCGGCCTGACCTCCGCGACCGGCGCGGGCAACGCGAACGTGACCGCGAACCGCTCGACGACCGCGGGTTCGCTCGGCACCCTGGTCCAGGACGGCTCGACGCTGAACATCGGCGGCAAGACCATCACCTTCAAGAACGCGCAGACGCCGCAATCGACAGCGAGCGTGGCCACCGGCTATGGCGTCAGCGGCAACGTCGTCACCGACGGCAACGGTAACTCGACGGTCTACATCCAGAGCGCGACGCTGACCGATCTGCTCAACGCGGTCGACCTCGCCACCGGCGTCAAGACCGCCAGCATCTTCAATGGCGCGGCAACCATCTCGACCACCGCGGGCCAGATCCCGTCGTCGGTCAACAGCAGCGGTCAGCTTGCGCTCTCGACCGGCATCAATGCCGATCTCTCCATTACCGGCACCGGCAATGCGCTCAGCGCGTTCGGTCTCAGCGGCAACACGGGAACGGCGACCGCCTTCACCGCGGCCCGCACCTCCGGCGTCGGCGGCATCAGCGGCAAGACCCTGACCTTCACCTCCTTCAACGGCGGCACGCCTGTCAACGTCACCTTCGGCGACGGCACCAACGGCACGGTCAAGACGCTGGATCAGCTCAACGCCCAGCTTCAGGCCAACCACCTGACCGCGACGATCGACGCGAACGGCGTGCTCACGGTGACCACGGTCAACGAATACGCTTCTTCGACGCTCGGCTCGACGATCGCGGGCGGCGCGGTCGGCGGCACGATCACCGGCGTTCTCGCCTTCACCACCGCGCAGCCGCCGGTCCAGGATCCCGTGGCGCAGACCGCGCGCTCCAACCTGGTCAACCAGTTCAACAACATTCTGGCCCAGATCGACACGACCTCGCAGGACTCCTCCTTCAACGGCGTCAACCTGCTCAATGGCGACACGCTGAAGCTGGTCTTCAACGAGACCGGCAGCTCGACGCTCAGCATCAACGGCGTGGTGTTCAATGCGGCGGGCCTCGGTCTCAGCAATCTCGTCAACGGCGTCGATTTCATCGACAACGGTGCCACCAACAGGGTGCTGGCCAGCCTGAACGCGGCCTCGAGCACGCTGCGCTCGCAGGGCTCCACGCTTGGTTCGAACCTGTCGATCGTGCAGGTGCGTCAGGACTTCTCCAAGAACCTGATCAACGTGCTGCAGACCGGCTCGTCCAACCTGACGCTCGCCGACACCAACGAGGAAGCGGCCAACAGCCAGGCGCTGTCGACGCGACAGTCGATCGCGGTCTCCGCGCTGTCGCTGGCCAACCAGTCGCAGCAGAGCGTGCTGCAGCTGCTCCGCTAATTCCGCAGCGCAACTTCGCTATTCGAGATTTCGCGGCGGAGCTGATGCTCCGCCGTTCTTTTGAGCAAGATCGCTAAGACGAGATTAGCCGAGATCGACGCGCATGACGCCGAACGAGTTTACATCGTGCGTGCGTGAATCTAGCGTTGCGCCGACGAAGGACTCCGCGCCCCGTAATTCTGCGGAGTACTTCCAAGCACGGTACGTAAGCAAATCTTAAGCGGTGCTGCCTAGGGTTGGGAAAGAAATCCTTAAGCGCGTACAACGCGCTAGGTAACCTCCAGGGTGTGATTGATGTCGAATTCCGCTGCCTCGGCTTATGCGCGTGTTGCAACCACCACCGCATCTCCTCGCGACATCGAGGCGCAGACCCTGCTGAAGGCCGCCAACAAGCTCCAGGACGCGGTGAACAACGCCGATCCGCTCAGCGAGCAGACCATGCAGGCCCTGATGTTCAACCGCAAGCTCTGGACCATCTTCCTGAGCGAGGCGATGCGCGACAGCAATCCGCAGCCGATCGACGTCCGGCAGAAGATCGCCAACATCAGCGTGTTCGTGCTGAGCCAGACCGCCGCGCTGCAGATGAGCCCGCAGTTCGATCACTTCCGTCCGCTGATCGAGATCAACCGCAATATCGCGGCAGGCCTGTCCGGACGGCCGTGACCGGATTCGTGATGGTCGCCATCACAAGCACATCGGCGAAACTCGCGATGTCGGCAGGAGCTGATCACGGCTGGTGGTCTTGCCTCGGCATGCGAACTCCGCGCTGACCGGTGACGGTCAGACGCAGAGCAGAAGCTCCGGCATCGATCGCGTAATCGTCAGGCGCTGCGGTCGGTGCTGAGCGGACGCGAGGGTTCGGATTGCCTATCCAGGGCATGGAAATAGGCCCGCCGGCGCAGCATCGCTTCGTCGGGGAACTGATTGACCACAGCCTCGGTCTTCTCGTTGACGACCTGGAAAACGAACGATGCAGCCGCCTGGTCGAACACGACCTGGCGCGAGATGTTCTCTTGGTTCGGCAAATCATTGCGCACCGGCGCGCTCGTATCGCTTGCGGCGACCGTTTGCCTCACCGGCAGATCAGTTTGCACAGCCTCGTTCGCCGCCGAATTCGACGTCGGTACGATCTGCACGGGGGCCGGGATCCCCACCGGCCTGATGCTGAAATCTGTACTCATGGCAGCCTCCTGGTTGCCTTACGTGAGTCAAATCCCAACCCCTCTAATCACGCAAGCATGGAACACCAGGACTGAACACCCGGTAAGGAAACGTGCCTAACCTCGCGACGCCATCGCCGCGCGGTTTTTCTTAAAATTGTCGGTTGTTCTTTTGCTGCTCAGAGCGAGCGGCTGACCGCCAGCGGCGTGATATGGCGCGGACCTGGCGCTGCGCTGCGTCCGGCGGCCGTATAGGTGTTCGGCACGTTGCGCTTCTGAATCTCGGCGTTGACGCCGCGCACGACGCTTTCGGAAACCGCGTGCGCGGTCGCGAGCACGGTGAGATTGACCTGAAGCATCGCGCGGAACGCATCGTGGTGGCGATGCAGCGTCGAGAGCAGCTCCGGCGCGGACTTCGCGAGCTGGCCCTGGTTTGCCTTCAGCTGGCCGACTGCGCTGACGTAGCTGCGCGACAATTCCTGCTTCTTGCCCTCGAGCGTCATCGCCTCGCGGACCTTGCCGGCGCGGACGAGCTCGGTCTCGCGCTCGATCAATCCGAGCAGGGCGCTCATTGCGTCCATCAGATCTTCGGCGAGCTTGCGCGCCTCGCTGCTGACGGGCGCGCTGCCCGGACGCTGGGCCTGCATCGGCTGACGTGACGCGTTGAAATGGTTCATCTCGTTTGACCTTATGCCGTGCGGATCGTTTTCGCCTGCTGCAGGATCAGGGTACGGTAGACGTCGCTGGCGACGCCGACGCCGCCCGCCTTGGCGAAGTTCTGGGAATATTGCTCGGTCAGCATCGAGCGCCACACGCCGGTGCCGGGCGTGTCGCCGAACGGGCCTTCGCCCTTCAGGCCCGAGGTCATCTGCGCGAACATGCTGTTGAGGAACATCGCCTCGAAGTCGGTGGCGGTCTTCTGCGCCTTTGCCTGTTGCTGCGGCGAGACCTTTTGCAGTGCGGCGGCGAGCTCGAAGTCCGGCCGGCCGTTGCGGCTCTCGACCGAGAAGGCCGAAGCGGTGGCGAGGCGAGGGGTGTTGATCGCGCTGGTCTGCATCACATCACCTCGATGTCGGCTTCGATGGCGCCGGCGGCCTTGATCGCCTGGAGGATGCTGATCATGTCGCGGGGGCCGATGCCGAGGCCGTTGAGGCCGTCGACGAGCTGCTGCAGCGAGACGCCGTCCTTGACGAGCGCCAGCTTCTTGCCGTCCTCGGTGACGGTGACGCTGCTGCGCGGCGCGACGACGGTACGGCCGCGCGACAGCGGATTGGGCTGGCTCACCTGCGGGCTCTCGGAGATCGTGACCGTGAGGTTGCCCTGCGCCACCGCGACGGTGGCGACGCGGACGTCGCGGCCCATCACGATGATGCCGCTGCGCTCGTCGATGACGATCTTGGCGGCGAGATCAGGGTCGACCTGCAGCTGCTCGATCTCGGTGAGGAAAGCGACGACGTTGCCCTTGAACTCGGGCGGGATCGACAGCTGCACCGTCGAGGGATCGATCGGCTCGGCGGTCTTGACGCCGAGATAGTCGTTGACCGCGGCCGCGATGCGCTTGGCGGTGGTGAAGTCGGGGTTGCGCAGCGCCAGGCGGACGTTCGGCAGCCGGTTGAGCGCGAACTCGATCTCGCGCTCGATGATGGCGCCGTTGGCGATGCGCCCCACCGTCGGGACGCCGCGCACGATCTTGGCGGCCTCGCCCTCGGCCTGGAAGCCGGAGATCGCGAGCGAGCCCTGCGCCACCGCATAGACGTTGCCGTCGGCGCCGAGCAGGGGGGTGACCAGCAGGGTGCCGCCCTGGAGATTCTTGGCATCGCCGAGCGCGGACACGGTGACGTCCATGCGCGTGCCCTGGGTGGCGAAGGCCGGCAGGTTGCCCGTGACCATGACGGCGGCGACGTTGCCGGTGCGGATGGTGGCGCCGCGGATGTTGACGCCCATGCGCTCGAGCATCGCCTGCAGCGACTGCTTGGTGAAGGGGATGTTGTTGAGCGTGTCGCCGGTGCCGTTGAGGCCGACGACGAGGCCGTAGCCGATGAGCTGGTTCTGCCGCACGCCCTCGATATTGGCGAGATCCTTGATGCGCGATGTCGCCGCCGCCGAGGTGACCGACAGCGCCAGCGCCGACAGCGCGGCGCAGGCCAACCCAACAATCCTCACCCAACGAACGCCTGGCATCTCTGCTCCCCAAGGCCTCTCAGAAAAGGCCCCTCAAATCGGACAGGACGTGCACGACACTCCCATGACGAGCTGGTCCGGCGCTTTCCTTGCGAGCGCTGTGCCAACGTGGGGCGGCGAGGGTAGGTCGCTGAATAGGTTGAATAAATCTGTTTCGACCGCTGTCAGCACTGGTTCGCCGTGAGGAGCGAAACTGCCGCCTGTCGGCAGATTTTGCCGGGCCGTTTACGCACCGTTAACCATAAGACAGCGAAGGTGAGGCATCGATCACCCGGATTCTTGCCGATGCGCATCTACGGACCGAACGGCACCACGCTTGGCACGCCCGCCAGCCAGGCCAGGCGGACGGGCTCCGGCAGCTTCGTGCTGCCCGACACCTCATCGGCGCAGGAGACGCGCAGCGCTGCCGCACCGAAGGCGGCGGCCAACATCGATGCGCTGCTGGCGTTGCAGGGTGTCGAAGAGGATCCGGTCGAGCGCCGCAAGCGCTCGGTCGCACGCGGCAGGACTGCGCTCGACGTGCTCGACGATCTCAAAATGGGGCTGCTGTCGGGCAATCTCGACGCCTCGACCGTGATGCGGCTGCGTGATGCGGCGGCCAACCTGAAATCGTCCTCAGGCGATGCCGGTCTCGATGCGGTGCTCTCCGAGATCGAGCTGCGGGTCGAGGTCGAGCTGGCCAAGGCCGGACAGGCGTAATCGCGCAGGCTGTCTTACGCCGCTTCCTCCTTCAGCTGCGCATCATAGCGCCGCTGGGCGGCGAGCACGTCTGTCAGATTCTGCTCGGCCCAATCGCGCAAGGGATCCACCGCCGCCGCGAGCGTCAGCCCGAGCTGGGTGATCGAATATTCCACCGTCACGGGCACGGTCGCGATGGCACGGCGCCTGATCAGGCCGTCGCGTTCGAGCGACTTGAGCACCTGGCTCAGCATCTTCTGCGAGATGCCTTCAATCGTGCGGCGCAGCTGATTGAAGCGCATCGGCTCCTCGCGCAGGAGCAAGAGGATCAGCACCGCCCATTTGTCGCCGACGCGATCGAGAATTTGGCGGGTGGGGCAGTTCGCTGCGTAGACGTCGGGTTTCATCGTCGGTCCTCGGAAATCCATACCGTTGCCTGGGGTGCACGCGTCGGTTGTATGCGATTCAGTTACCTCGGCGTAATTAGGTAAGCACAAAGTGCTCTCTTAACACCAGCGCTCCTTGCGATATCTAGTAACCGTCAGTTACCACAGAAGCAAAGGAGCCTTCCATGAAAATCGCAGTCGCCGGCGCCTCGGGCCGGGCGGGGTCGGAGATCACCAAGGAACTGTCCCGCCGCGGCCACACGGTCACGGCAATCGCCCGGAACCCGGACAAGATCGCGGCCCTGCCGAACGTCACGCCGACCAAGGGGGACGTGCTCGACCAGGCGGGCCTCGCCAAGCTGTGGGCCGGTCACGACGTCGCCGTGAGTTCCGTGCACTTCTTGGCCAGTGATCCGCTCAAGCTGATCGGCGCGGCGAAGGACTCCAAGGTCGGTCGCTACCTCGTGGTGGGCGGCGCCGGGAGCCTTGAGGTTGCACCCGGCGTGAAGCTGGTCACGACTCCCAATTTTCCGGCCCAATACAAGGCTGAAGCGGAGGCGGGCTCGGCCTTCCTGGACCTGCTGCGGCAGGAAAAGGACTTGAACTGGACCTTCATCTCACCCTCGGCGCTGTTCGTGGAGGGAGAACGCACGGCCAAGTTCCGGCTCGGGACTGACCAGCTTCTCGCAGATGCGAACGGCAAGAGCTGGATCACCTTCGCCGACTACGCCATTGCGCTTGCCGACGAGATCGAAAAGCCAGCCCACCTGAAGCAGCGCTTCACGGTCGGCTATTAAGGTCCGCAAGCCGCCCCCGAGCCCTCAAGGATAAACCTTCCTGTGCAAGGGCTTGGGGGCGAGGACCTGGCGGTGAGGGAAATATTGTCTGTCACGGGAGGCCACTATATAAGGCCCGGCTCAACGGACCCCGGTCCGTCCGCGAGTCGTTGCTTAAGAAGATAGGCCTCCCTTGGAAAAGTTGAAAAACTACCGACCGACCGACAAAGAGCCTTTCATGAACGACCGGCAGAAGGAGTACTTCCGTTTGAAGCTCCTCGCCTGGAAGGATGAGATCCTCAAAGAGTCCAAGCTCACCCTGCAAGCCCTGCAGGAGGAGAACGTGAACCACCCCGATCTCGCCGATCGGGCCTCGTCCGAAACCGACCGTGCCATCGAGCTCCGCGCCCGCGACCGCCAGCGCAAATTGATCGCCAAGATCGACGCCGCGCTCCAGCGTATCGAGGACAACACCTACGGCTATTGCGAGGAAACCGGCGAGCCGATCTCGTTGAAGCGGCTCGAGGCCCGGCCCATCGCGACGCTTTCGGTGGAAGCGCAGGAGCGCCACGAGAAACGCGAGAAGGTTTATCGCGACGAATAAGGTCCCGAGCCGCAGAGATGCGGCTCTTTGTTTTTGGACGCAAGGCGCGCCATTTCGCGCCATGCTCGGCATATTGCCCGTGGCTTGCCGTCGCACCCACCATGGCGATTGCGCGATCGCGAAAAGTGAATCGCGATCAACGGGCTAGACTGGATTGCTCCGAGCTCACGTGAGTTCGGATGAGAAACAGCCTTCACTTCAGGTGCGGGAGATTTTGCGAGTCGCATCAACGAGATCGACTCTGATGTTGAGACGCTGATCCAGCTGCATCAAGCATCGCTGCAATCAGGCCTGCTGCGACGTCTCAAGACGGGCCTCCCCATAAAGCCTGGACCAGCTCAATATTTCCTTAAACGCTCGAGCTCGCGCAGCTGCGTCGTCAGCATGTGCTGGATGATGCCGCCGATCGAGCGCCGCAAGGCGCCGAAAACCAACCGCGCCGTTCATCGGCGCAAATAGGACCTCCAGCTTGAGGGAATGTGGGTCATGAGCACTGTTCTGGTCACCGGCGGGTCTGGCTTCGTCGGCATCCATGTCGTCCTGCAACTTCTGGCCGCCGGCCATGCCGTGCGGACGACGGTGCGCCGGCCGGAGCGTCAGGCCGATGTGATCGCCATGTTGCGCGAGGGCGGGGCGGCGATGCCCGAGGGCGTGGCCTTCGTCACCGCCGATCTGACCCGGGACGACGGCTGGCAGGCGGCGGTCGCGGGCTGCGACTACGTGCTCCATGTGGCGTCCCCGCTCTCGACCACCGTCCCGACGGACGAGAGCGAGATGATCATCCCCGCCCGCGACGGAACGCTCCGGGTGCTCCGGGCCGCGCGCGCGGCCGGCGTCAAAAGGGTCGTCATCACCTCGTCGCTGGGCGCGATCGGCTACGGCCATCCGCCGCGCGACAAGCCGTTCGACGAGACCGAATGGACCAATCTCGCCGGTGTCGAAGGCCAACCCTACATCAAGTCCAAGACGCTGGCCGAGCGGGCGGCCTGGGATTTCGTCGCGCGCGAGGCGGATGGGCTGGAGCTGTCGGTGATCAACCCTGCCGCTGTCTTCGGTCCGGTGCTGGGGCCGGATTTCTCCGGCTCGATCGAGATCGTCAAATCGCTGCTCGACGGTGCCATGCCGGCCGTGCCGCGGGTCTATTTCGGCGTAGTCGACGTCCGCGACGTCGCCGAGTTGCACCTGCGGGCGATGACCGCGCCGGAGGCGAAAGGCGAGCGTTTCATCGCTGTCTCCGGCGAGACGATGTCGATCCTCGACATCGCCCGCGTGCTGCGGCGGGAACTCGGGCCGCGGGCGCGCCGGGTTCCGCGGCTCGAGGCGCCGGACTGGCTGGTGCGGCTGGCCGCGCGCCGGATTGCGCTGCTGCGTGCAGTCGTGCCGATGCTCGGAAAGGTGAGACATTCCACCAGCGCCAAGGCCAAGTCGCTGCTCGGCTGGCAGGCGCGCTCCAATGAGGAGGCGATCCTTGCGACCGCCGAGAGCCTGATCCGGCTCGGCCTCGTCAAGGGGTGAGGGCACGCCACCCGCGCTTGTCAGGCCGGAGCGGGGATGCTGAAGTGCCGCCCTTCGACTGCGTAGCGTGGGAGGCGGCGCCGATGGACAAGATTCTCGAAGCCGCAAAGGCGATCGCGCTGGCGCGCCGCAACCACGCCCCGCTCGCGGCGCTGGAGCGGCCCCCTGCGGACGAAGCCGAGGGCTATCAGGTCCAGCGCACCCTGCACGATCTGCTGCTGCCGCATGTCGGTCCGCTCGTCGGCTACAAGATCGGCTGCACCAGCCAGGTGATGCAGGACTATATCGGCATCCCGCACCCTTGCGGCGGCGGCGTGTTCCAGAAGGGCGTCCATGACAGCGGCGCGAAGCTCGCCGCCTCCAATTATGTCCGGGTCGGCGTCGAATGCGAGATCGCGGTGCGGCTGAAGCGCGACCTTGCCGCCGGCGAGGCGCCTTTCACGGCCGAATGGGTCGGCGAGGCGGTCGAGGCCTATCATCCCGCGATCGAGATCGTCGATGACCGCTACGTGAAATGGGAGACGATGGGCGCGCCGACCCTGATTGCCGACGATTTCTTCGCCGCCGGCTGCGTGCTGGGTCCCTTGGTCCCGCGCTCGTCGGTGCCGGACCTCAAGGCGGTCAAGGGCCGCGCGATTCTCAACGGCGAGGAGGTCAGCCACGGCACCGGCGCCGACGTGCTTGGCCATCCCCACAATGCGCTCGCCTGGCTCGCCAACCATCTCGCCGCCGAGGGCAAGGGGCTGCACGCCGGGCAGCTCGTGCTCACCGGCAGCCTGGTCAAGACGCTGTGGCTGAAAGCCGGCGACAAGGTGCGGATGGAGCTGGACGGGCTCGGCGTGGTGGAGGCGGAATTTACGTGAGGGGGCAGGGGGCACATCGGCACTCTCCGTCATTGCGAGGAGCTCTTGCGACGAAGCAATCCAGAATCCTGTTGCGGAGACAGACTGGATTGCTTCGCTGCGCTCGCAATGACTGAGTTTGGGCAACAGCGTTGCTAAAATGTCGCGAGCTCTCTCGCTGTGCGCAGTTTCCGAATTTTAGACGGGACGCATCTTGCGCCCGCCGGCAAACGGGTCTATGAGCCCCGTCCCATTCAACCTGCGCGTTTAACAATGAGGAGACCAGCCGTGAGTCCTTTGTGGCGATCGACACATTCCGTGCCGACGCTCTCAGTGCGTCCGGCTGACAGTCATCCAATCATGTTGAACGACAATGGCCCAGTCATTGATTCAGCGCCGGCGGGAGGCCGAGCGCGCGCGGGTTGAAGCCTACGAGCTGTCGCTGCGACATGTGTCGCAGCGGACGCGTCCTCCAGCCGATTTCGAGACCGCGATCTACGAAGCCAGGCGTGGTTTCGAGGCAGACATCGTGCGCGATGCCGAGGCTTGGCAGCCGCGAATGAAGACCCGCGATGCGGCGCGTCTTCGTCTTGCCGCGGCTCGCTATCTCTTTGCACGCTATCCCGTCGCAGAACATTTGGAGCAGGTCTGGATCGATGGCGCGGGACTGGACGGCGACGAGATCCGTTTGCGCAAGCGCTGGTACATCGCGGCGGCCGGCGGCGGTTCGCTCTACGCTGTCGGTGCGGCCGAATGGCTGTCTCGCAAGGAGGTCCATGCGTTCCTCAATCCCCTGGGGAAGGTCGGCTTCGAGGCCGCGATCTGGCAGGCGATTGCGCGTTCCTATGCGGCCGATCCCGCTGTTGCGATGCGGATCGCGCGCACCAGGATCACGCTGACGCAGCGTGCTCAGCATCGCTTCTGGCGCGAGGTGGTGCGCTTCTTCTGCGCGCATCCCACCACGGTCGAGGACATGGACGACTTCCATGACTACCTCGCCGATTGCCACCGGCGCGATCCCGCGTACACCCTCAAGGGGCGCTCACTGGTTTCGCTTGGGCGGCAGATGCGCGAATGGCATCGCGATCTCGATGCGATTGCTCGTATCGAGGCCGCACGCCGTCGCGCCGAGGCGGCGCGAAACCGTGCGCGGGGGCTGGCAGCAGGCCCCGAGCAGAGCGAGGACCGTTGGCCCGGTGCAGCGATCGCGGACTGGTCATGGACCAAGTCGTCCAAGGACCGGGCCAAGCGCGAAGAATATGTTGTGGTCCAGTTGCGGACCGCAGCCGATCTCGTGGCTGAGACGCGGGGCATGCGTCACTGCGTCGCCACTTACGCGACAAAGTGCATTGCCGGGCATGCCTCGATCTGGTCGCTCCGTCGCCGTGCCTCGGGTGACGTCCAGCGGCTGCTGACTATCGAGCTTGATACCCGTTCCCGGGCGGTTCAGGTTCGCGGGTTTGCGAACCGCCCGCCGTTTGCCGAGGAGAGCAAGATCCTCCAGCGGTGGGCGCAAGCGCGCGGGATCATGCTGCTGTGAGCGAAGCCTGCGCCGCGTCGGCGGCGCAGGCAGAATACATGCGGCCCTCGCCAGGGGAGCTAGCGAGGGCCGCGTAGTACATCGTCGTTCGCGCCTTTAGTTCGCGAGCACGATGTGGGAGCTCGGGAGAAGTTTAGAAGGGCAGCAGCACGTCCATGACCTGCTGGCCGTAGCGCGGCTGCTGCACGTCGGTGATCTGGCCGCGGCCGCCATAGGCGATGCGGGCCTGGGCGATCTTGGTGGAATCGATCGTGTTGTCGCTCTGGATGTCCTCGGGGCGGACGATGCCGGCGACGATCAGCTCGCGAATTTCGAAATTGACGCGGATCTCCTGCTTGCCTTCGACGACGAGGTTGCCGTTCGGCAGCACCTGGGTCACCACGGCGGCGACGTTGGTCTGCAGGGCTTCCTTGCGGTCGACGCTGCCCTTGCCCTCGCTCGACGAGGTCGAGTCGGCGGTCAGGACGCGGCCGGGCAGGATCTTGTTGGCCTGGGTAATGGTGCTGGCGCCGATGAAGTTGGTGATTCCCGAATCTTCCTTGTTGGAGCGGCTGCGCGAGGTGTCGTTCTCGATGTTGGCCTTGTCAGTGATGTTCACGGTCACGGTCAGGAGATCGCCGACCTGGCGTGCGCGCTGGTCCTTGAAGAAGGCGCGGCTGCCGTTGCGCCACAGCGAGTTCGGATTGTAGGAGGCGACCTCGGGCTTGGGCATCGGCATCTGCACCGGCTTGTAGCCGGGCTGCGCGGTCGGATTGTCGATCGCCGACAGCTTCGGCTGCTCGCCGATCTGCGACAGGCGGTCGATCGAGGAGCAGCCGCTCGCCAAGGCGCAAGTCGCCAGCAGTAGGGCGGAGGTCGCGATGCGACGAAGGCGGGAGGCCGAACTGAACGTGGACATGAATCTACTCTGACTTGGCTGGAGCTTGCGAGAGGCGAACTTGCGGAATCTGGGCTTGGGCGATCTCGGCGGCGGACGCGGGCGCCTGGACCAGGCTCTGCGCCAGGGCAGCGGCCGCCGGCACGGCGTCGCGCTTGACCGATGAGGTCTGCTCGACCGCCGGTGCCATCGGCGCGGACTGGCTGGCGCCCTGGACGGTCACCTGGCCGCGGCCGGTGACGGTGCCGGTCAGCGTGCGCTTGGACTGCAGATTGAGCACGCTGACGGTGTCGCCCTCGGCGCCGCTCTCGACCGCCTTGCCGCGCGTGGTGAGATAGAGGCCCGGCACCTGGTAGATGATGGTGACGGCCTGATCGCGCACCACGAAGTCGGGCTTGACGAGGTCGGCGGCGCGGATCGGCGTGCCCGCGCGCATTCCTCGGCGCAGCTGCATGCCGATGCTGCGGTCGCGCGAGGCAGGCTCGCCGGCGACCTCGGCCTTCGGCCGGCGCTCCAACGACATGTCGGAGGATTTCAGGAGCTCGGCGCGGTCGATGTCGCGGGTCAGCACGGCCACCTCCACCGTCTCGATCGCGGTGCCGGTGAAGCGCAGCTTGGTCGGCGCGGCGTTGCCGTCGTTGGCGATCTCGAAGGCGATGTCGAAACGGCCGCTGCGGGCATCATAGCGGGTTGCGACCGGCTGCAGCGCGCCGCTGTTGGAGGCGTCCAGCCGCATCTCGGCGACGCTGCGGTCGAACGTGATGGTGAGGTTGGCGGCGTCTCCGAGGCCGAAGCGGCGCTCGAGAGCCGCGGCGACCGCGTTCTCGATATCCTTGCTCGCGAGCGTGCGCGCGAGGCGGGTGACCTGGACCTCCTTGATGTCGCCGGTCATGACGCCGATCACCTGTTTGGCCCGCAGCACCGACAACACCTGGCCGGCCGTCAGCGTGCCGGTGGTGCCGAGATCGGGCGAGCGGTAGACCGGGATCAGCGCGGCCGATCCGGCGTTGTCGATGAGATCGCCGATCCGCACCACGTCCGAGGTCACGGTGACGCTTGCGCGCAGCGTCGGCGCGGCGATGAAATCGTCGGCAGCCGCTGCCGGCAAGGCCAGCGCGAGAAGGGTGGAGATGGCGGCGAGGGTGGCGCGGATCATCGTCATCACCTCAGCGGAACAGCGCCGTGGTCGATTGCATCATCTGGTCGGCGGCGCTGATCACCTTGGCGTTCATCTCGTAGGCGCGCTGGGCGGCGATCAGGTCGCTCATCTCCGAGACGACGTCGACATTGGCCTGCTCGAGGCTTCCTTGCGTGAGCTTGCCGTAACCCTCGGTGTTCGCGGTGCCGTCCTGCGGCGCGCCGGACGAGGGCGTCTCGGTGAACTGGTTGTTGCCGACCGGCTGCAGGCCCGCCTTGTTGATGAAGCGGGTCACGCCGATCTGGCCGACGATCGAGGAGGTCGTTGAGCCCGGCAGCGTCACCGAGACCTGGCCCTGCTCGCTCACGGCGATGCCGGAGGCGTTGTTGGGGATGGTGATGGTGGGCTGCACCGGGTTGCCCTGCGCGGTGACGACGCGGCCCTGATTGTCCATCTGGAAGGTGCCGTCGCGGGTGTACTGGAAGGTGCCGTCGGGCATCAGGATCTTGAAGAAGCCCTCGCCCGAGATCGCGAGATCGAGGTCGTTGCCGGTCTGCGACAGCGTGCCTTGCGTCATGCTACGCGGCGTGCCGACGGTCTTGACGCCGCCGCCGATGTCGACGCCGACAGGCAGGATGGTGCCCTGGTCCGACGACTGGGCGCCGACGCGGCGGACGTGTTCGTAGATCAGGTCCTGGAACGCCGCCGTCTGCTTCTTGAAGCCGGTGGTGCGCAGGTTGGCGATGTTGTTGGAGATCACCTGAACGTTGAGTTCCTGTGCCGCCATTCCGGTCGCTGCGGTGTGAAGCGCCTGCATCTCAGTTCTCCTTCAATCAGGCCGGAACGTCGGCGAGCTTCTCGATCGCCGATTTGTGGAGGTCGCTCTGCTGCTGCAGCAGGTTGGCGACCGCGGCGTAGCTGCGCATCACCTCGACCATGCGGGTCATCTCGCCGACTGCATTCACGTTCGACTTCTCGACATAGCCCTGCTGCAGGGTGGACTTGGTGTCGGGCTGCTGGTTCGCCGCGCCGGCGGCGTAAAGATTGGCGCCGAGCTTGGTCAGCTTGGTCGGGTCGTCGAACGACACCATGCGGATCTTGCCGCGGATCGAGTCGGTGCGCGCCGTGCCCTCGAGCACGGTGACGGTGCCGTCGGGTGCGACGTTGATGTCGTGGTCGGTGGGCTGGAAGGTGATCGGGCCGGCATTGCCGAGCACGAGATTGCCGTCGGCGGTGACGAGCTGGCCGGTGCTGTTGAGCGAGAACTTGCCGTCGCGGGTATAGAACTCGCCACCATTGGTCTGCACCGCGAAATAGGCGCCGCCGTTGATCGCCATGTCGAGCGGATTGTTGGTCGGCTCCATCGGCCCTTGGCTGACGTTGCGGAAGGTGCCGCGGTCCTGAACATAGGAGACCTGGCGGTCGCGGCCGATGAAATTGTCCTCACGCGCGTTCGAGTTCAGATACTCCTCGAACAGCGAATGATCGGACTTGAAGCCGTTGGTGTTGGCATTGGCGACGTTGTTGGCGATGACATCCATCTGCCGCTCCAACGTCATCTGCCGTGACAAGCCGATCAGACGCGCGTTCTGCATCGGAAATCTCCCCTGAGTAGATCTGCCATTTCGCTCTCCCAAGCGCCGTGGCGGACCCCGTGACCGAGACCGTCGGGTTCTCCCAAACCGTGAGGTCTCGCCCCTCTCTCAGCGAAAGCTGTGCCAACCAGAAAAGATGTTTGTTTTCAACATTTTGTCTATTCTTGACCTGTGCGAGCGGGCGGCAGAAAGGTTCTGTTAGCCATGTTTGCCCGGCAGATTTTTCCTAGCAGAGGCCCAATCGAAAGATTCCGTTAACCATTATTACCGTAGCGTTTGTGTATCAGAGGAGCGCATTGCGCTGGGGCATTCGTATCGCGTCGTTGTCTGCCAGGAGGCTTCGCTCTTTCGACCCCTTTGAGAGATGAACGGGCGCGGCAACCATGGCAGAGAATGAGGAAGGCGGCGCAGCCGCCGAGGGCGCGGAAGCCGCTCCGCCGAAGAACAAGCTCAAGCTCATCATCATGGTCGTCGGCGTGCTTGCCGTGCTCGGCGGCGGCGCCGCGACCTGGTTCTTCTTCTTCCGTCATGGCGGCGATGAGCATCATGCCGAGGCCGCGCCGCCGCCGAAGCCGCCGGCTTTCGTCGACGTTCCCGACCTCATGGTCAATCTCGCCGGTTCGCCCGGCGAGCGCGTGCAATATCTGCGGCTGAAGATCGTGCTGGAGCTGAAGGAAGAGAAGCAGGTCGAGGCGATCAAGCCGACGATGCCGCGCGTCACCGACATCTTCCAGACCTATGTGCGCGAGCTGCGCCCGTCCGACCTCAACGGTTCGGCCGGCATCTTCCGCCTCAAGGAGGAACTGACCAAGCGCGTCAACGCGGCGGTCGCCCCGATCCAGGTCAGCGCCGTGCTGTTCAAGGAAGTCGTGGTCCAGTGAGCATGACGGGCTAGGGGATCATGGCGGGCAACGACCAAGTCGACCAGGATGCAATTGCCGCCCAGTGGGAGGCCTCGCTCGATAGCGAGGATCCCGCCGAGGCGGCAAAGGCTGCCGCCGAGAACGAGCTGTCGGAGACCATGGCCCTGCAATGGGCCGCCATGGTCGAGGACGGCAGCCGCGATCTCGGCACTGGCAAGAACTCCGGGGAGCGGGTGCTGTCCCAGGAGGAGATCGACAATCTCCTCGGCTTCACCGTCGGCGACGTCACGCTCGACGACCATTCCGGCATCCGCGCGATCATCGATTCGGCGATGGTCTCCTACGAGCGTCTGCCGATGCTCGAAATCGTCTTCGACCGCCTGGTGCGGCTGATGACGACCTCCTTGCGCAACTTCACCTCCGACAACGTCGAAGTCTCGCTCGACCGCATCACCTCGGTGCGCTTCGGCGACTACATGAACTCGATCCCGCTGCCCGCCGTCCTCACCGTCTTCAAGGCCGAGGAGTGGGAGAACTTCGGCATGGCGACGGTCGATTCCAACCTGATCTATTCGATGATCGACGTGCTGCTCGGCGGCCGCCGCGGCACCAGCCAGCTGCGCATCGAGGGCCGGCCCTACACCACGATCGAGACCGAGCTGGTCAAGCGTCTGGTCGAGGTGGTGCTGACCGATGCCGAGCAGGCGTTCCGGCCGCTGTCGCCGGTGACCTTCACGATCGACCGGCTCGAGACCAATCCGCGTTTCGCCGCGATCAGCCGTCCCGCCAACGCCGCGATCCTGGTGCGCCTGCGCATCGACATGGAAGACCGCGGCGGCAATATCGAGCTGCTGCTGCCTTACGCGACCATCGAGCCGATCCGGGGCGTCCTGCTCCAGATGTTCATGGGCGAAAAGTTCGGCCGCGATCCGGTCTGGGAGGGCCATTTCGCCACCGAGATCGTGCAGGCCGAGATCGCCGTGGACGCCGTGCTCTACGAGGCCGACATTCCGCTCAAGCAGCTGATGCGGCTCAAGGTCGGCGACACGCTGCCGCTCGACATGCGCGCCGACGCCAACGTCACCGTGCGTTGCGGCGACGTCACGCTGACCGAGGGGCGGATGGGCCGGGTCGGCGACCGCGTCGCGATCCGTGTGACGAAACCCTTGCGCAAGCCAAGTACGACACTTGCGATGTTCGAGAAGGTGGACGAGCAGAACAAGATGATGGAGGCCCCATGAACCACTCCCTGGGAATGGCGATCGAGACGCTGGTGGCTATCCTGCTGATGCTGACGATCGTCTACTGCGTCATGCTCAACAAGCGCCTGACGCGGCTGAAGGCGGACGAGCATTCGCTGAAGGCGGTCATCGCCGAGCTGATCACCGCGACCGAGATCGCCGAGCGCGCGATCGGCGGGCTGAAGCTCGCCGTGCGCGACGTCAACGAGAACCTCGGCAGCCAGCTCGCCGCCGCGACGCAGATGTCGGATCAACTCTACAAGCAGCTCGGCGAGGCCGACAACGTGGTGCGGCGCCTGTCCAAGATCGCGATCGCCGCGCGCCCCGTCACCAATCCGGAGACTGTCGCCGCGCCCGCGGCCAAGCCGTCGAGCGCGAAGGCGGTGGCGGCCGCCGCCGAAGCCTTCTCAGAGCGCCGACGATCCAACGGGCTTGCCGCATGAAGTCCTTGCCGCATGAAGTCAGGGTATGAAGTCCTTTCGTAACATCCGCGTCATTCCGGTCGTCCTGGTCGCCGTCGCCGGCCTCGCCACGCTGAAGGTGGCGGGCCTAGCGATCAACGGCGGCTATGTGTTCGACTACAAGCCGAACCTGGGCAAGAAATCCTGGGCGGAAGAGAACCTGAATTTCCCGACCGGCCGCGACGATCTCGACATCACGGGATCGAGCGCGCCGAAGGAACCACCGAAGCCGGCCGCACCCGAGACCAAGATGGAGGGCGGCACCCCGGTCAAGATCGACGAGACCCAGCCGCAGATCTCGGCCTCGGAGCGCGCGGTCCTGGAACGGCTGCAGGCGCGGCGGCAGGAGATCGAGGCGCGCCAGCGCGAGATCGACATTCGCGAAAGCCTGCTCAAGTCCGCCGAGAAGCGCATCGAGAACAAGGTCGAGGAGATGAAGGCGGTGGAAACCCGCATCTCCGCGACCCAGGCCGAGCAGAAGGCCGCCGAAGCCCAGCGCATGAAGGGCCTCGTGACCATGTACGAGGGCATGAAGCCCAAGGACGCCGCGCGGGTGTTCGACCGGCTCGAAATGGGCGTGCTGATCGAGATCGCCTCGGCGATCGCGCCGCGCAAGATGTCGGACATCCTGGGCCTGATGTCGTCGGAAGCCGCCGAGCGGCTGACCGTCGAGATGGCCCGCCGCGCCAATGGCGGCGGCGATCAGTCCGCTTCGGCCGGCGAATTGCCCAAGATCGACGGCAAGCCGACGCAAAAGCCGAATTGAGGGCTCATACTTAAGAAGTCCTTAATTGGCAAAACCTTAGAGTTGACGGCACGGGCCGGCGCCAGTGCCGGCATCACCGCCGAACCGGAAGAAATGCCGCCAATGGCGCGAGAGGCTGCCGCTGGATTTGTGTCGCGAGCCCGCGCAACGGCGCGGGGCTTGTCGCGTCATGCCCGCGCGGCGGCCTTGCTGGCGGCCTGTGTCCTGATTGGCGCCGGTGTGCCGGCTCGGGCGGCCGATCCGATCAGGGGCGAGGCGACGTTTTCAGCTGCTGGCGGCTTTGCCCGTCTCGTCATCAAGCTTGGTGAAGACGTTCCCTCTGAGGTGACCACCGCGGGCTCGATCCTCGTCATCCGCTTCGACCGGCCCGTCGACGTTCCGGTCGAACGCGTTCCGGAAGGCGCGCCCGACTACGTCAACTCCGCCCGCCGCGACCCCGACGGCGGTGCCATCCGCCTGTCCCTGGCGCGGCGCGTCACCGTCAACACCATGAACGCCGGCGAGCGCACCTTCATCGATCTGCTGCCCGAGGGCTGGAAGGGGCCGCCGCCGAGCCTGCCCATGGACGTGGTCAAGGAGCTTGCCGAGCGGGCACGCGCGGCCGAGCGTGCGCTGCGCGCCCAGCGTGCCGCCGCGGAGTCCAGGAAGCGTCCGCCGATCCGCGTGCGCGCCTCGGTGCAGCCGACCTTCGTGCGCTTCGTATTCGAGATGCCCGACGGGGTCGGCGTCTCCTCCGTGCTCAACGAGCAGAAGCTGACGCTCGTCTTCAACGCCAATCTCAATTTCGACCTGGCGGACGCCGTCCTCGCCGCGCCGCCGAACGTCGCCTCGATCAAGCAGAAGTCCGATATCGACCAGACCAATGTCGAGATCGCGCTGATCGGCGATTCCGACGTGCATTCGTTCCGCGACGAGAAGAACTACGTCGTCGACGTCTCCTTCCAGCCCGACAAGGGCAAGTCGGCGGCAACGCCCGAGGCGACGATCGCGCAGATGAAGCCGGCCGGTCGCGGGCCGGCAGCTAGCTCTGCGCCCGCACCGGAAAAGCCCGCCGCCGAAAAGAGGGACGCCAATCGCGAGATCGCGCCGCCGACCTCCGAGACGATCGCGCGCGAGGCGAAGGTCGACATCAAGCCCGAGGTGAAGGTGGAAGCGCCCGCCGCGCTGCCGCCCGCCGGAGCGCCGAAACCGGCAGCGCCTCCCGCGGTCGAAGCGGCGCAACCTTTGGAGGCGCCCAAGGAAGCTGCGAAGCCAGCTCCGCCTGCCCCGGCGGCGGCTTCTGTCGAAGCGCCAAAGGAGATGGCAAAGGAACCGGTGAAGGAGGCCGCCAAGGACGCCGTCAAGGACGCCGTCAAGGCTGCGCCGGCCGAGGCGCCGGTCGCGCCCGCGATTGCCAGCGTCGATGCGCGCCGCGACAGCGACGGCTTGCGCGTGACGTTCCCGCTTCAGGTCGCAACGCCCGCGGCGGCGTTCCGCCGCGGCGACACCGTGTGGCTGGTGTTCGATACGCCGAAGCCCGTCGATGTCGAGGCGATCCGCACCAGGGGCGGCGCGATGATCGGCGAGGTCGGCCGCATCCCGCTCGACAAGGGGCAGGCGGTACGCATTCGTCTCACCCGTCCGCTGGTCTATTCGCTGACGAGCGAGGAAGTCGGCAAGGAGACCAACTGGATGTTGACGCTCGCCGACAAGATTCAGGCGACGCCGCTGCCGCTGATGATGTCGCGCAACATCACCGATCCCGCGCTCGCCAACATCGCCATCCCCTTCGCCAATCCGGGCCAGCTGCACAAGCTCACCGATCCCGATGCCGGCGACACGCTCTATGTCGTCACCGCGCAGCGGCCGGTGCGCGGCTTCATCAAGCGGCAGGACCTCGTCGATCTCTCGCTGCTGGAATCCGCCCACGGCATCGCGATCCGGCCGAACTCCGACGACGTCGGCGTCGAGGTCGGCTCCGACAAGGTGATTCTTGGCAAGAAGGGCGGCTTGACACTGTCGCCGGTCGATATCTCGGCCGAGCGGGCGCCGACCGCCGTGCGCCCGATCTTCAGTCCCGAAGGCTGGCGCAAGGGCCAGTCGGAGAACTTCGTGGCGCGCCAGAGCGAGCTGATGACGGCGATCTCGGCGGTCGAGCCGGCGCTGCGTTCGCTGCCGCGGCTCGATCTTGCGCAATTCTACATGTCGCGCGCCATGTATCACGAGGCCAAGGCCGTCACCGACGTGATGCTGAGCGATCCGCTCAACAAGGAGGAGAGCGGCGCGCTGATCATGCATGCGATCGCCAACATCCTGATCGGCCGGCCTGCGCAGGGCCTGAAGGATCTCGCCAATCCTGCGATCGGCAACAGCCACGATTCCCAGCTTTGGAAGGCACTCGCCTATGCGCGGCAGGGCAAATGGGCCGATGCGCGCGAGAAGTTCAAGAACGTCGAATTCGCCATCGCTTCGCTGCCGCTCGACATCCAGCGCATCGTGACGATGGACGCGATGCGCGCATCCCTCGAGGTGAAGGACTATGCCGGCGCCTCCAAGCGCCGCAGCGAGCTCGAGGTGGTCGGTGTCCCGCCCGAGGCTGCGCCGGCCTTCGCCGTGCTGCGCGGCCGGCTCGCCGAGGCGCTCGGCCACGACAAGGATGCGCTCGACGATTACAAGCTCGCGGTCGCCTCCAACGACCGCCCGGCTGCGGCCGAGGCCAAGCAGCTCGAAATCGCGCTGCGTCAGAAGCGCGACGAGATCGGCAAGGAAGAGGCGCTGCGCGAGCTGGAGACGCTGTCGATGACCTGGCGCGGCGATGCGGTCGAGGTCAAGACGCTGCAGATGCTGTCGCGCCTCTATGCCGAGAACGGGCGCTACCGCGATGCGCTCACCGCCGCGCGCACCGCGACGAGGCTGCAGCCGAACGCCGAAGCCTCGCGTCAGGCGCAGGATCTCGCCTCCGACCTGTTCACGCAGCTCTTCCTCGGGCCGAAGGGCGACGAGCTGCCGCCGGTCGAGTCGCTCGGAATGTTCTACGAGTTCCGCGAGCTGACGCCGATCGGCCGCCGCGGCGACGAGCTGATCCGCCGGCTCGCCGACCGTCTCGCCTCGATCGATCTGCTCGACCAGGCCGCCGAGCTCCTGCAATACCAGGTCGATCATCGCCTCGAAGGCGCCGCGCGCGCCCAGGTCGCCGCGCGCCTCGCCATGATCTATCTCGCCAACCGCAAGCCCGACCTGGCCATCACCGCACTGCGCGCAAGCCGCATCAGCGATCTCTCCGGGGAGCTCCGGCAGCAGCGCCTGCTGCTGGAGGCGCGTGCGCAGAGCGACGTCGGCCGTCACGATCTCGCGCTCGACATCGTCTCCAACGTCGCCGGGCGGGAAGTGCTCCGGCTGCGCTCCGACATCTTCTGGGCGGCGCGGCGCTGGCGCGAGTCCGCCGAGCAGATCGAGCTCTATTACGGAGACCGCTTCCGCGACTTCAAGCCGCTCAATGCGGTCGAGAAGAGCGACATCATCCGCGCCGCCGTCGGCTACGCGCTCGCCGACGACTCGATCGGCCTGTCGCGCTTCCGCGAGAAATACGCCCCGCTGATGAGCGAGAGCGCCGACCGTCTCGCCTTCGACATTGCGAGCAAGCCGGCCGCAGCCTCGAGCGCCGAATTCGCCGAGATCGCCAAGCTCGCTGCCAGCGTCGACACGCTCGACGGCTTCCTGCGCGAGATGAAGCAGCGCTTCCCCGACGCCACCGCGCGCGCACCCGGCGCGCCGCAGGCCAATGACACGAGCGACCACACCGGCTCGCTGCCCACGATCCCGGTCGTGCGGCAGATCAAGATGACGCGGTAGAGCTGTTGCCGCGCGGCCCGTGACCGCGCCACAAACTCGCCATTGCGAGCGCAGCGACTTGTCCGCCGAAGCCCTGGTGAAGGCGGGAGCAATCCAGAATCTCTCCGCGGCGGCGCTCTGGATTGCTTCATCGGAAGAGCTCCTCGCAATGACGGGGAGGGAGCGGAGGCGATCGGCAATCGCGGAAGGGATGCAGCCTTTCCGAGCCCGACCTCACCCCCCGTAACTCTGCACCAGGCTCCCCGCCACCAGCGACCAGCCGTCGACCAGCACGAAGAAGATCAGCTTGAACGGCAGCGAGATCGTCGCGGGCGGCAGCATCATCATGCCCATCGACATCAGCACGGAGGCGACGACGAGGTCGATGATCAGGAAGGGCAGGAACAACAGGAAGCCGATCTCGAAGGCGCGCTTCAGCTCGGAGATCATGAAGGCGGGGACGAGAATGCGCAGGGCGAGATCGTCGGGCGTGGCCGGCGGCGGCTCGCCGGAGAGATCCAGGAACAGCTTCAGGTCCTTTTCCCGCACGTTCTTCTGCATGAAGCCGCGCAGGGGCACGGAGGCGCGCTGGAACGCATCCTCGACGCCGATCTGGTTGGCGACGAGCGGGCGGATGCCCTCGTCGTAGGACTTCTGCAGCACCGGGCCCATCACGAAGAAGGTGAGGAACATCGCGAGCGCGATGATCACCGAGTTCGGCGGGGCGGTCGCGGTGCCCATCGCGGTGCGCAGCAGCGACAGCACCACCACGATGCGCGTGAACGACGTCATCATGATCAGGATCGACGGCGCGATCGAGAGCACCGTGAGCAGCGCGATCAGCTGAATCGCGCGCTCGGTGACGCCGCCGCCACCGGCGCCGCCGCCGAGATTGATGCTGATGTCCTGGGCATGCGACGGCATCGCGAGCGAAGCCGCGCCGACCAGGACAGAAAGGAAAAGAACTCTACGCGGGAGGGCCGGCGACCTCACGAAGACGGCTTCGGACGGCCGAGCAGGGAGGCCATCTCGTCTTCGAGATTTTCAAAGCTGGTCTTTTCCGCAGCCGGCTTCGCCGGCGCGGCGGGCGGTGCCGGCGGCTCGTTGCGGGCGGCGCGCACCGGAGCGGGCGGCGGCTCCGGCGCAACCGGAGGCGCGACCGTTTCGCCGGCCGGGCGGCGCAGGGCAGCCTCGAGCCGCTGCGCCATTTCGGCGAGATTCTGCTCCGCACTCGACGGCGCGGCAGCCGGTGCCGGCGGCGGAACGGGCGCAGCCTGCGGCACGGGCGGAGGAGGCGGTGGAGCAGCGGCGCGCTCGGCCCGCACCGGCGGCATCTTCATCGGCTCACTGCCGCGCGGCGGACGCGGCATCGGCGGCGGCTCGCCGCGAGCGATGCGCGGCGGCAGCGGCTCGGGCCGCGGTTCGCGCTCGGGACGTGGCGCGATCGGCTCCGGCGTAAAGCCGCCCAGCGCCGGCTCGCCGCGGCGTTCGGCCAGCGCAGGCGCTGGCCGGCGCACCTCGTCGGCGAAGGATGGCCGCGCGGGCCGCGGTGGCGGCTCCGGCATTTGCGGCTCGGGGTGATCGAGCAGCTCGGGCCGCGGTGCGTCGTCGGCCCAGCCGCCGGCCTCGGGCAGAGGGGCAAGGCGCGGCGGCTCGGCGGCACTCGGACGTTGCGGGATCTGGTCGCGGCTGGGCGCGGCGCGAACGATGTTGGGCTCGACGACGATGTCGGTCGGGCCGCCGATCATCAGCAGGTGCTCGACATTGTCGCGCCGGACCAGCACCAGCCGGCGCCGGCCGTCGACGGCGGCGGCGTCGATCACGGCGAGGCGGGGCATGCGGCCGCGCTGGGTGTTGGCGCCGATGCGGCTACCGGCGAATCGGCGAACCAGCCATGCAGCGACGCCGATCAACGCCAGAACGACGATGAACGCGACGATGAAGGTGATAGGGCTGCCTTGCATACTTGTCCCCGACAAATGGCGCTTTTCTCGTGCCCATGGTCAGTCGAATCGACCACCGGCGGACGATGCCCCAAACTGCGATTTCTTAACGTCCCACGGCAAGTTTTGCCGTCCCCAACTCTTAATAACCCATGAATCGCCCGATCCAAAACGACTTCTTGCCCTGTGCACGTCTCGCCAAGCGGCTGGGTTAATGCCACTTTTCGCGGCGTCGAATCGCGGGGTGCAAGAAACAGTTTCGGCCGGGGCAGGTATCGCGAGCGGTCCTTAACCAGCTGTTAACCATACACGCGGCAAATTCTGCCTAGCTTCGGACCTTGGGTCCGTAGCGGCGGAAGGAGCCGCGACGATGTCCATCAACGATATCCCGGAACTGTCGGTGCTTCGCACCAAGATGCAGTGGCATCAGGAGCGCCAGCGCGTCCTGTCCGAGAACGTCTCCAATTCCGACACGCCGAAATTCCGGCCGCGCGACCTGGTCGAGCCCAAGTTCGACAAGGCCGGTGCCGTCACGGGGCCCATGGGACCCTTGGTTATGGCCCGGACCAGCGCCTCGCATTTGACGCCTTCGGGGGCCCCTTCCGCGTTCGACCAGAACAAGAATGCCGGCTTCGAGACCCGCCCCGCGGGCAATGCCGTCAATCTCGAGGAGGAGATGATGAAGGCCGCCAGCAACCAGATGGACTACGCCGCGGTGACCTCGCTCTATTCGAAGAGCCTGCGCCTGCTCAAGACCGCGATCGGCAAAGGTTAGGCCCTAAAGGAGGCGGATCATGGCAAATGACAGCAGCGACTTCGCCCGCTCCATGGCAATCGCGACCTCGGGCCTGCGCGCGCAGGCCGGCCGCATGCGGGTGATCTCGGAGAACATCGCGAATGCGGATTCGACGGCGCAGGCCGCCGGCGGCGATCCCTACCGGCGCAAGGTGCCGACCTTCTCATCCGCGCTCGATCGCACGCTCGACGCGCAGGTCGTCACCCTCGGCAGAATTAAGCCCGACCAATCCGCCTTCCGCGTCAGATACGAGCCGAACAATCCGGCTGCGGATGCCAGCGGCAACGTCAAATATCCCAACGTGAACTCGGTGGTCGAGATGACCGACATGCGCGACGCGCAGCGGTCCTACGAGGCAAACCTCAACATCATCAGTGCGACGCGCCGGATGATCCAGCGCACGCTCGACATCCTCAAGAGCTGAACAGGACATCTGAGCCATGGCATCACCGACAATCGCCGCCAATGCTTACGCCAGCCTCGCCCGCGTGCTGGAGAACACCGGCACCGGCGCCGGCAAGGGCAGCGAACCGAACGGGCAATCCTTCGCCGCGCTGCTGAAGGACGCCGTCGGCAGCGTCATGGAATCCGGCCGCAAGTCCGACGCGCAGACGGTGGCCATGGCCTCCGGCAAGGCCAACGTGATGGACGTGGTGACGGCGGTCGCAGACACCGATGTCGCGGTGTCCACGCTGGTCTCGGTCCGCGACCGCGTGATCGCGGCCTATGAAGACATCATGAAGATGCCGATCTGAGTTTTCGGCGCCGGCGCTCGCCCGAACGTCATTGCGAGCGCAGCGAAGCAATCCAGATTCCTTCCGCCGCGGCAGCCTGGATTGCTTCGTCGCAAGGGCTCCTCGCAATGACGGGGAGGGGCCGGGTGTTCCTCGCCAGAGTGGTTGGGGATGAAGTTGAACAAGGAATTCTGCCAATGACCGGACCCGAGACCCTCGACGTCGCGCGCGATGCCATCTGGACCATCGTGATCGTGTCGTCGCCGCTGATGGTGGTCGGCCTCGTGGTCGGCGTCATCGTGTCGCTGTTCCAGGCGCTGACGCAGATCCAGGAGCAGACGCTGATCTACGTGCCCAAGATCCTCGCCATCTTTGCCACGATGCTGTTGGCGCTGCCGTTCATGGCCGATTCGATGCACGCCCACATGCTGCGGATATCGTCGCGAATCATAGGCGGCTGAGGCACAATGCGTGAATTATGCGCATCGACGTCTCGCTGCTGCCGGCGCTCGCCGCCTCCTTCATGCTCGCCTTCGCCCGGGTCGGCGCGATGGTGATGCTGCTGCCCGGCCTCGGCGAGACCAACATCCCGACGCGGATCAAGCTGTCGATCGCGCTGCTGCTCACGCTCATCATCCTGCCGCTGCATCGCAACGCCTATCAGGTCGACATGGGCTCGCTGGCGCCGCTATTGGTGCTGATGCTGCATGAGATCGCGATCGGCATCGTCCTGGGCGCGACCGCGCGCGTGACGTTGTCGGCGCTCCAGGTCGCGGGATCGGTGATCGCGCAGCAGATGGGGCTCGGTTTCGTCACCTCGGTCGATCCGACGCAGGGCCAGCAGGGCGTGCTGGTCGGCAATTTCCTGACCATGCTGGGCGTGACGCTGCTGTTCGCCACCGACAGCCACCATCTGGTCATCGCGGCGCTGAACGACAGCTACACGATCTTCTCGCCGGGCGAGACCGTGTCGAGCGGCGACGTCGCCTCGCTTGCGACGCGCGCCTTCGCCGCCGCGTTCCGCCTCGGCTTGCAGCTCTCCGGGCCGTTCCTGGTGTTCGGCCTCGTCTTCAACATCGGGCTCGGGATCCTGGCGCGGCTGATGCCGCAGATGCAGGTTTATTTCGTCGGCGTGCCGCTGTCGATCTTCGCAGGCTTCCTGGTGCTCGCCGTGGTGCTCACCGCGATGATGGGCACCTTTCTCGACTATTTCTTCGGTGTCATGCACCAGATGATGCCGCTGAAGTGAGAGGGATCGATCGGTGGCGGAAGACAACGATCCCGAAAGTCAAACAGAAGACCCGACGCAAAAGCGCCTCGACGACGCGCTCGAACGCGGCGACGTCGCCAAGAGCCAGGAGATCAACACCTGGTTCATGATGGCGGGCGGCACGCTCGTCGTCTCAACCTTCTCGGACTCGGTCGGCAGCGGGCTGCTGACGCCGATGCGCAACCTGCTTGCCAATTCCTGGACGATCAAGACCGACGGCAAGGCCCTGCTGGCGCTGATGCAGCAGATCGAGCTCGCCGTGCTTGCCGCGGTCGGCGTGCCCCTGTTGATGCTGGTGCTGGCGGCCATCGCCGGCAACATGCTGCAGCACCGCCTGGTCTGGTCGGCGGAGTCCCTGAAGCCCAAGTTCAACAAGATCTCGCCCGGCGCCGGTTTCAAGCGCATCTTTGGCAAGCAGGCGGCCGCCAATTTCCTCAAGGGCATCGGTAAGCTGGTTGCCCTCGGCGTGGTCATGACCATGATCCTGTGGCCGGAGCGGCACCGCATGGAGGCGATGGTCAGGCTCGATCCGGCCGCCATGCTCGGCGCCAGCACCAGCATGACCATCCATCTGCTCGGCGCGGTGGTCGCCGCGCTCGCGATCGTCGCCATCGCCGACTATTTCTTCCAGTACCGCAGCTGGTTCCAGCGGCAGAAGATGTCGCTCCAGGAGATCAAGGAAGAGTACAAGCAGTCCGAAGGCGATCCCCACATCAAGGGCAAGATCCGGCAGTTGCGGCAGCAGCGCGCCAAGAAGCGCATGATGGCGGCGGTTCCCAAGGCCTCGGTGATCATCACCAACCCGACCCACTATTCGGTGGCGCTGTCCTACGAGCGCGGCATGACCGCGCCGATCTGCGTCGCCAAGGGCGTTGACAATCTCGCCTTCAAGATCCGGGAGATCGCCCGCGAGCACGACATCCCGATCGTGGAGAACGTGCCGTTGGCCCGCGCGCTCTACGCCACCGTGGACATCGACCAGGAAATCCCGACCGAGCACTACCATGCCGTCGCCGAAGTCATCGGCTACGTCATGCGCCTGAAGCGCGGATTTGGCGCCGGGCGGGGATAAGATGCCCGAAAAGTACCGGAAATGGCCGTAATCTGGGAATCAGGGTACCTTTCGCCGCTGCTGCCCTTGCACCTCAGGGTCCGATTCAGGCAGGGAGGACCCCACGCGCCCCGTAGCGCGTTGATTCTCTGCCGACAGGCTGCGCCAGCTCGAGAATGACCGCCGAGACCGACCACGACCTCACACGCGAGCCCGTTGCGGCGCACGAGCCGTCGCCGCGCTCGGGCAGCATTGCGCTGGTGCTGCTGGTGGCCGCCGGCCTGGTCGCCGTGGCCGTCGGGCTGATGACGCTCGGGCGCGCGCAGGCGCAGCCCTATATCCTCGGCATCCTCGCGGTGCTGGCGATGGTCGGCCTGTTCAACCTGTTCGCCTTCGCCGCCGGCATCATCCGCTTCGCCGACCGCAATCTCGACGATCCCATCATCGGCCGCATCTCCGATCACGCCTTCGACGGCCTCGCGGTCACCGACGCGCGCGGACACGTGGTCTACTCCAATGCCGCCTATCTGACGCTGACCGGCGCCAGCGGCCCGCAGGACGTGCGCCCGGTCGAACGCGTCTTCATCGGCAACCCCGACGTCTCGGAAGCCGTGTTCCGGCTGCTCAAGGCCGCCCGCGAGGGCAAGCGGCAGCAGGAAGAGGTCCGCATCTCCGGCCATGACGGCAACCAGGGCCGCTGGCTGCGCATGCGCGTGCGCCCGCTCGGCACCGGCAAGCGCGAGGCGAAATACGCGGTGTGGTCGATCGCCGACATCACGCGCGACCGCGAGCGCCAGGAGGACGTGTTCCAGGAGCTCCAGCACGCGATCGAATATCTCGATCACGCCCCGTGCGGCTTCTTCTCGGTCAACCCGGCCGGCGAGCTCGCCTACGTCAACGCGACGCTGGCGAACTGGCTCGACTACGACCTCGCCGAGATCGGCTCCGGCGGCCTGAAGCTCACCGACATCGTCTCCGGCGACGGCGCTTCGCTCTTGACCTCGATCGTGGCGGTTCCGGGCGAGGTGAAGACCGAGGTGTTCGACATCGACCTGCGCATGCGCACCGGCAAGACCATGCCGGTGCGGCTCTATCACAAGCTCGCCTTCGGCGCCGACGGCGCGCCGGGGCCCTCGCGCACGCTCGTGATCAGCCGCGCCCGCGACGAGCGCAGCGACCCCGACCGTGCCGCCGAAGTGCGGTTCATGCGCTTCTTCGACCACACGCCGATGGCGATCGCGACCGTCGATCGCGCCGGGAACGTGGTGCGCGCCAATGCGCGCTACGCCAAGCTCAGTCAGGCGCTGGGGCTCGACACCTCCTCGAAGTCGATCTTCCGCGCGGTCAATTCGCGCGACCGGCACCTCCTGATCGCGGCCATCAACCAGGCCGCCGAAGGCAAGGCCGACATCGCGCCGGTCGAGGTGGCGCTGGAAGGGGCCAAGGAACGCTGGGGCCAGTTCTTCGTGACGCCGGTCGATTCGGCCGAGACCGAGGCGGAAGCCGCCATCGTGCACATGCTCGAGACCACCGAGCGGCGCGCGCTGGAGAACCAGATCAACCAGTCCCAGAAGATGGAGACGGTCGGCCAGCTCGCCGGCGGCATCGCCCACGACTTCAACAACGTGCTGTCCGCCATCATGATGGCGAACGACTTCCTGCTGAACGCGCACAAGCCGACCGACCCGTCGTTCCAGGACATCATGCAGATCAAGCAG
Source organism: Bradyrhizobium sp. USDA3516 (assembly GCF_057651995.1). Classification (NCBI taxonomy): domain Bacteria; kingdom Pseudomonadati; phylum Pseudomonadota; class Alphaproteobacteria; order Hyphomicrobiales; family Nitrobacteraceae; genus Bradyrhizobium; species Bradyrhizobium sp. USDA3516. The sequence goes on from NZ_JBYGYN010000004.1 coordinate 34,250, forward strand.
AACGCGACGCGCGCCGCCACGCTGGTGCGACAGCTGCTGGCGTTCTCGCGGCGGCAGACGCTGCGTCCGCAGGTGCTCGACCTGGGCGATGCGCTCTCCGACCTCGCCATGCTGCTGCGCAGGCTGATCGGCGAAAAGGTCAAGCACGAGACCATCCACGGCCGCGATCTCTGGCCGGTCAAGGTCGACGTTTCCCAGTTCGAGCAGGTGATCGTCAATCTCGCGGTCAACGCGCGCGACGCCATGCCGGATGGCGGCAAGCTGATCATCCGAACCGCCAACGTCACCGCAGAAGAAGCGGCCAAGCTCGCCTACAAGGGCATGCCGGCGGCGGACTATGTGCGGATCGAGGTCGCCGACACGGGCACCGGCATCCCCGCCGACATCCGCGACAAGATCTTCGAGCCGTTCTTCTCGACCAAAGAGGTCGGCAAGGGCACGGGCCTCGGGCTCTCCACCGTCTACGGCATCGTCAAGCAGACCGGCGGCTTCATCTACGTCGATTCCGAGCCGGGACAGGGCACCTCGTTCCACATCTTCCTGCCGCGCCACGTCGCCGAACCGGAGGTGCAGGTCGAGCAGCCAACTGTGGCCAGCGCCACCAGCGGCGCCGCGAAGGAAGCCGCGGCCGCCGCGGCGGCAGAGGCGAAGCCGCGCACCGACCTCACGGGGCAGGGCACCATCCTGCTGGTCGAGGACGAGGAGGGCCTGCGCGCACTCAATGCCCGCGGCCTGCGCTCGCGCGGCTACACCGTGGTCGAGGCCGAGAACGGCGTCGAGGCCATGGAGGTGCTGGAGGAGCAGAGCGGCGCGATCGATCTCGTCGTCTCCGACGTCGTGATGCCGGAGATGGACGGCCCGACGCTGCTCAAGGCCATGCGCGAGAAGAATCCCGACATCAAGTTCATCTTCGTCTCCGGCTACGCCGAGGATGCCTTCGAGAAGAGCCTGCCCGAAGGCCAGCAGTTCGACTTCCTGCCAAAGCCCTTCACGCTCAGCCAGCTGGTGGCGGCGGTGAAGGAGACGATGACGAAGCAGGGGTGAGACCCGCGCTTCGCAGCAAAGAGGAAAAAGTGGAAATTCGGTTATATAGCCAGCGGTAGCCCGAGACCACGGTTCCCCCTGCACCCCCGTCCAAACCCCCGCCAAATATGGGCTTTTGCCACATCCCCGCGACTGAGGGCCGCAGCCACAAGTTCCGAAACCGGCTTCACTTTTCGGGAAGTCTGCCCATCTTAGGGGCACGTCCCCATGCCGGGGATTTGGGAAACGCACATGACTTTCTCGCTTCGCTCCCGGAAACTCTTCAACACGATCGCCGTCGTGCTTGCGCTTGCGCTGCCGACCGCGCTGACGATCTCGTCGGCCGACGCCCGCGCGGGTGGCGGCATGTCGTCGGGTTCGCGTGGTACGCGCTCCTATTCGGCGCCGCCGTCGACCACGACCGCGCCGGGCTCGGCCTCGCAGTTCAACCGGACCTACACCCAGCCGGGTGCAGGCATGAACTCGGCTGCTGCCGCGCCCGCGCGCGGCGGCCTGTTCGGCCGCGCCGGCGGCTTCATGGGCGGCCTTGCGGCCGGCTTCCTCGGTGCCGGCCTGCTCGGCATGCTGTTCGGTGGCGGCCTGTTCGGCGGCCTCGGCGGCCTGTCCTCGATCATCGGCCTGATCATCCAGATCGCGCTGGTGGTGCTCGTGGTCCGGCTAGCGATGTCCTGGTGGCAGCGCCGTCACGCTCCGCGGGAGGCTTACGCCAATGCTGAGGCCGGTGCTGCGCCCGGACCGCAGACAAACTATCGCAGCGGTCTCGGTGGTGGGCTTGGCGGTGGACTTGGCGGTGGACTCGGCGGCTTCGGCTTCGGTGCCAACAACGCTCCGCTTGAGATCAAGCCGGACGACTATGAGGCGTTCGAGCGCCTGCTCGGCGACGTCCAGGCCGCCTGGTCGAACGAGGACGTGGCCAAGCTGCACACGCTCGCGACGCCCGAAATGGTCTCCTATTTCGAGCAGGACCTCGCCCAGAACCGCGCCCGCAACGTGGTCAACAAGGTCACGAATGTGAAACTGTTGCAGGGCGACCTCGCGGAAGCCTGGCGCGAAGGCGAGACCGACTACGCCACGGTGGCGCTGCGCTTCGCGCTCACCGACAAGACGGTGGATCGCAACACCGGCGCAATCGTCGCCGGCAGCGAGCAGCCGGGCGAGGCGACCGAGATCTGGACCTTCGCCCGCCGGCCGGGCACAGGCTGGGAATTGTCGGCGATCCAGCAGACCAACTGATCGCCCGTCACGTCAGAAACCAGGGCGTCGTGCTTTCCGCACGGCGCCCTTTTTCTTTGAGTGTCTCGCCCCGCCGCATCGGAATAAGCGGCCGCGTGTCGGGTTGACATGGGGCGGTTAACAAAGCACAACGGGAGGACAGCATGATCCGCATCGAGAGAAGCGTGACGATTTCGGGCCTTGCGCTCGCCATGGCCTTGCTGGCGGCGCCTGCGGCGCAAGCGCAGTCGGCCGACATGACTTTCTTCGTGACCTCGAACGGGCCCGGCAAGGGCGCCGATCTCGGCGGTCTCGAAGGAGCCGACGCGCAATGCCAGAAGCTTGCACAAGCCGCCGGCGCCGGCACCAAGACCTGGCGCGCCTATCTCTCGACGCAGACCGCCGACGGCAAGCCGGCCGTCAACGCCCGGGACCGCATCGGCAAGGGGCCGTGGCAGAACGCCAAGGGCACGGTGATCGCCAAGGACGTCGCCGAGCTGCACGGCGCGACCAATAATCTCACCAAGCAGACCGCGCTCAGTGAAAAGGGTGAGGTCATCAATGGTGCCGGCGACCAGCCGAACCGGCACGATATCCTCACGGGATCGCAGGCCGACGGCACCGCGTTTGCCGGGCCGGACGATCGCACCTGCAAGAACTGGACGTCGAGCACGCAAGGCGCTGCGATGGTCGGCCATTTCGATCGCCGGGGTCTGCGCGACGACGAGCCCTCGAAATCCTGGAACAGCTCTCACCCCTCGCGCGGTCCCGACGGCGGCTGCTCGCAGGCCGATCTGAAGACCACCGGCGGCGACGGGCTGCTGTACTGCTTCGCTGCGAATTGAGGCGCTGAGTTCTCTCCACCGCTCTTGCGACGAAGCAATCCAGAGTGTCTCCGCGGAGGCATTTCTGGATTGCTTCGCTTGCGCTCGCAATGACGGCGTATGGTGAACCGCCGTTCCGCCTCACGCTGACGGAACCTTCAGCCACATGCTACATTGGTCCGATCGCCTCCACGCTTACGGACCTTTCCCATGAAATACGAGCTCTACTACTGGCCCGAGATCCAGGGCCGCGGCGAATATGTGCGGCTGGCGCTGGAGGAGGCGGGCGCCGCCTACGTCGATGTCGCGCGCGGTCCGCGCGGGACTGCCGCGATGATGAAGATGATGGATGCGCACGAGGGCACGCCGCCTTTTGCGCCGCCGTTCCTGAAAGCAGGCAAGCTCGTCATCGGCCAGACCGCCAACATCCTGCTCTATCTCGGCGCCCGCCATGGGCTCGCGCCAAAGTCGGAAGCCGGCAGGCTCTGGGTGCACCAGCTTCAGCTCACGATCACGGACTTCGTCGTCGAGATCCACGACACCCATCATCCGCTCGGACCCTCGCTCTATTATGAGGACCAGAAGGCACCGGCGAAAAAGCGCACGGCCGACTTCTGGGACGAGCGCGTGCCGAAATATCTCGGCTATTTCGAGCGGCTTCTCGACGAGAGCGGCGGCACCTATGTCACCGGTCGCCGCCCGACCTATGTCGATCTCTCGCTATTCCAGATCGTCGACGGGCTGCGTTATGCCTTTCCCAGACGCATGAAGGCGTTCGAGAAGGATGTCCCGGGCCTCGTCGGCCTGCACGACCGCATCGCCGCGCGGCCCAACGTCAAGGCCTATCTCGCAAGCGAGCGCCGCATTCCCTTCAACGAGCAGGGCATCTTCCGCCGCTATCGCGAGCTGGATCGATAGCGGCCTCGGGCAGTTGGCGCGTTCACCAGACGCCGGGGATGAGGCGATAGCGCACCCGCGCGGCGTAATCGGTGTAGCCGGGCAGGCCCTCGCGCAGCGTGCGCTCCTCGATCGGGATGCGGATCGCGAGCAAGCCGAGGAGGAGCGGCATCATCGCCAGTCCCCACCACGAACCCAGCAGCAACGGCACGCCGGTGAAGAACAGGATCATGCCGCTGTACATGGGGTGGCGGACATAGGCGTAGGGACCGGTCGAGATCACGTGCTGCGCGCGCTCGGCTTGCAGCTTCACCACGGGCGCGGCGAACGAGTTCTCACGGAACACCCACATGGTGAACAGTGTCGAGGCCAGGAACAGCGCGAGGCCGAGCACCTGCAACGCCGCCGACATGTCGGAGGATCGAACGCGGCGGTCGAGACCCATTACGGCAAGCCAGGCCAGTATCGCGACGATGAACAGCGCCATGAACATCTTGTCGGCGGCGGGCTGATCCTTCTGCAGCACCGGCCGCAGGCGTTCGGCGAGCAGCGCCGATCGGTCCGGTAGAGCCACCAGCCGCAGAGTGGGCCGAGCAGGGCGGAGATCGCGAGGAACGCCCAGGCCGACGGCCAATGCAGCGTCCCGGCGCACGCGAACAGCAGCGCGCCCATGCCGATGACGAACATCGTGTTCCGCAACAATAGCCGTGCGATCATGCGCCGGTCCCGGGTGAACGGCGCACGATCCTGGTTCAGCTATCCGGCAAAGATGCGGCCGGACACGCCAAAAGCCCGATCGACCGGATCGGGCGCTTCGGCCTTGGCAGGCCTGATCAGGCGAGCTGATCGATCCGCGTGCCCTGACCGGGCGGCAGTGGCGCCGGCGGCTGCGGCTTGAAGGTCGGATTCTCGTCCTTGACCTTGGCCTGATCGTCCTGCGGCTTGGTCGTGTCGTAGTTCGGAACCACGATCGCGATCGGCGGGGGCGCAACGGTGGAAACCTTCATCCGCAAATCCTCACACATGGAAACAATCAAGCCTGCCCTGCGAGGAGCGAAATTTCCTTCAAGCCAATCGTTAAAATGCGAGGGAATTGGTGTGGTGAAGGCCGTGCACGCGTGGCATCCGCGCGGTGCAAACCGAGACGACGAGGCCTCTCCCCGTCATTGCGAGGAGCCCTTGCGACGAAGCAATCCAGACTGTCCCCGCGGACACATTTCTGGATTGCTTCGCTACGCTCGCAATGACTGAGGACGTGGCGAGCTGCGTCGCGCCACGCGTGCACCGTACCCGCAGCGAAACGAAGGAGCTCCGCCCTATTCGTCCTTGCCGCGCGTAATCGCGATGGACGCCTCCGTCTTGGTGCGCGTGCACTCCATGTTGAGCCGGCGATAGCGCATGGTTACCTTGTCGCCGCGCAACAGACCCATCCGCTTCAGGCAGCGCGTCGCGCCCGTCGTGGTGTCGTCCTTGGTCACGGTGAAGACGATCGCCGCCATCGATCCGACCAGCGCATAGAACTCGGGCTTCGGCTTGCGATCGCCCTTGGCATAGAGCTCGATGGAATATTTGTCGCCGCGGCAGCCGACCGACAGCTCCTTGGCCGCGGGGTGCGTGAGATAGACGACGTTGGCGGCGCGGAAATTCACCTTGAGGCGATCGACCTGGTTCGCCAGCTCCTTGGCGCTGTCGTCGCAGCGATCGGCGCGGGCAGGCGAAGCGAGAGCCACAAGGCCGGTGATGGCGGCGGCGACCAGGATCGCGCCGCGGACGTTCAAGTTCAATGTCATGATCAAAAGCCCCTTAGCGCGCGCATTCAAGCGTCGGCGAACGCGAAGCGCAAGGGCGAAGCGTCATTCGTGGCAAAGGCAGCTCGAAGACGTGGGGCGCGGCTGCTCGGTCAGGATGCTTGTAGGTCGCCGCCGGAGGCGTCCTTGGTCGGCCTCCGGCGTCAGGCGCTGAACTCAGTAGGCGCATTTCCCCGTGCTTCGCAGCGAGACACCCGCAGCCCGGCGCTCGCAATCGTTGCCATAGGTCTTGCCGTCGCAGCCGCAGACAGGGCGGAATTCCCTGGTGCAGAACCTCGGCTTCTTCGTGCAAACGCCTTCGAGATCGAAGGCACCGCAGGTCCCGGGCTTGAACTGGCAGAACAGACCGGCGTCACATTGAATGCCGGCAATGGTGCCACATTGCTTGCCTGGGCCGACCGCGTGCGCGCCGGTGGGTATCGCGATCATCAACGCCGTCATCGCGCAAACGAGTAGCCGCATGCTCATGATTGCCTCCCTTGTTCGTTCGTCAAAAATGTCGCCGATGAAACAACTTAAGATTACATCAAGCAAGATAAATCGCAATAATTGCCGATATTGGGGTCTCCGCTTGCGACTTGCTTCCCTTTCCTTTGTGCCAAAAATGCTTAGAAGGGCTCTAATGCCGGGTTAGACCCGACCCCCCACACCCTGAGACGCGCCCATGAACGCTCCCACCGCCTTCCCTGACCAGTCCAAGCCCGTTCCGCCCTACAAGCACACCCCGCTGTTCCCGCTGGGCAAGGACGAGACGCCCTACAAGAAGATTTCGTCCGAGGGCGTCAGGGTCGAGAAGGTGCTCGGCAAGGACATGCTGGTGGTGTCGCGCGAGGCGCTGCGGGCGCTGTCGGAGGCGGCCTTCGGCGACATCAACCATTACCTGCGGCCGGGCCATCTGAAGCAGCTCCGCGCGATCCTGGAGGACGGCGAGGCGAGCCCGAACGACAAGTTCGTCGCCCTGGACTTCCTCAAGAACGCCAACATCGCGGCCGGCGGCGTGCTGCCGATGTGCCAGGACACCGGCACCGCGATCATCATGGGCAAGAAGGGCTGCAACGTCATCACCGACGGCGACGACGAGGCGGCGCTGTCCGAAGGCGCGCGCGACGCCTACCTGCGCCGCAATCTGCGCTATTCGCAGGTCGCGCCGCTCTCGATGTATGAAGAGAAGAACACCGCCAACAACATGCCGGCGCAGTGCGAGATCTACGCCGAGGGTGATGACGCCTACAAGTTCATGTTCATGGCCAAGGGCGGCGGCTCCGCCAACAAGAGCTTTCTGTTCCAGGCCACGCCATCGGTGCTGACCAAGGACCGGCTGCTCGCGTTCCTGAAGGAAAAGATCCTGACGCTCGGCACCGCGGCGTGCCCGCCCTATCACCTCGCCATCGTGATCGGCGGCACCTCGGCCGAGCTGTGCATGAAGACGGTGAAGCTAGCCTCCGCGCGCTATCTCGATGCGCTGCCGACGCACGGCTCGCCCGACGGCAACGCCTTCCGCGACGTCGAGATGGAGAAGGAAATCCACAAGATGACGCAGAGCCTGGGAGTTGGCGCGCAGTTCGGCGGCAAGTATTTCTGCCACGACGTGCGCGTGATCCGCATGCCCAGGCACGGCGCCTCGCTCCCGATCGGGCTCGGCGTGTCCTGCTCGGCCGACCGCCAGGTGCTCGGCAAGATCACCAAAGACGGCGTCTATCTCGAGGAGCTCGAGCACAACCCGGCGCAATACCTGCCGCAGGTCGAAGAGTCGCTCGGCGGCGAGGTCGTCAAGATCGACCTCAACCAGCCGATGAAGGACATCCTGGCGACGTTCTCGAAATATCCGATCAAGACGCGGGTCTCGATGACCGGCACCATGATCGTGGCGCGCGATAGCGCCCATGCCAAGCTGCGCGAGCGGCTGGAGAAGGGCGAGCCGCTGCCGGACTATTTCAAGAACCATCCGGTCTATTACGCCGGTCCCGCCAAGACGCCCGAAGGCTACGCCTCCGGCGCGTTTGGTCCGACCACCGCGGGCCGCATGGATTCCTTCGTCGACCAGTTCCAGGCCGCCGGCGGCTCGATGGTGATGGTGGCCAAGGGCAACCGCGCGCCGGCCGTGCGCGAGGCCTGCAAGAAATACGGTGGCTTCTATCTCGGCTCGATCGGCGGCGCCGCGGCGAACCTCGCCGAGCACTGCATCAAGAAGGTCGAGGTGCTCGAATATCCCGAGCTCGGCATGGAAGCGATCTGGCGCATCGAAGTCGTCGATTTCCCGGCGTTCATCATCATCGACGACAAGGGCAACGACTTCTTCAAGGAGTTGAATTTGGGCTGAGACCGTCATGGCCGGGCTTGACCCGGCCATCCATCGCCCTTCAGAGAAGATGGATACGCGGGTCAAGCCCGCGTATGACGATTTGAGTTGGCGGCGAAGTCGATGCGCGTCAGCTGCAATTCGTGACCTGGTTGGAGCACAGCGCGCGCCACCAGCCGCGGACGCCGTCGTGGCTCTCGACGAGGCCCCAATACCCGCTGCAGGCAAGAAGCCGCTTCGGTCCGCCGTCGCCGTCGATCGGGCCGCCGAGCTCGCGCTGGGCCGGCATCCATTTGGCATCGGTGAAGGGCGCCTGGAACAGGCCGCCGGCGCGCGTGCCGCCATTGGCATAGGCCGCGCCGACCTTGTTCGAGGCGACCCAGCCGCGTCCGGCATAGGGTTTTGGCGCGCTGCGCGGATATCGCGTCTCGTCCTCGTAGTCCTTGCCGGGCGGCTTTGCGCCTTCGATCAGGAACCAGCCGTCCTTGAACCCGATGATGCGGAATTCGGTGAGCCAGCCGCCCTCGGGCGTGTTCTCGGCGCCGCGGAGCCTGAGCCGGTAGGGCGGCGGCAAGGTGCCGAGCACGCGCGCCTTGACCGATGGCTCGGCGCGCACGTTGAGTCCGCACGGGTCCTTGTCGATCGACCAGGCGCCGAGATCGCAGGGCTCGGTGCCAGCAGGCAGCGTTGCGCGCTTGGCGGCGAGTTCCGCGTGCAGCCTGGCGAAATCATTGTCGTCGTTGTCAGGATCCGGCCCGGTGCGCGGCTTCAGCTCCGCTGACGTCGCCCGCGCAGCATCCGCAGTCAGCGTGACGACCAGAACCTGGCGCGCCGCAAAGACGCTTGCCGGCGTCTTCGGATCGTTCGCTGTCGCGGGATAGACCGCGAGATAACCGGTCGAACCCTCGGTTCGAAAAGCGGTGCCGGCAACATAGCCTGCCGGCACCAGGGCGAGCGCGCTTGCGCGCCACGCCGGTTCGCTGTCACCTGCGCGCGCTGCCTGTGTTGCGACGGACAGGACTGCCGCCGCGATGAGGAGGAGCGCACGCATCGGTGCAGAGGCTTTACGCCCGCGCGCCCGTGAATGGGAAGCTGCCCATTGGGCCGATACCCATCTCGCCGCTGATGCTGTCGCCGGAGACCGTGCCGGTGAATTCGAGCGTGAGCGGCATCGGCTTGTCGATCGAAACCTTCCAGGAGACGTTGTCGCCCGAGACCGTGCCGTCGAAGATCTCGGTGGTATTGCCTTCCGCGCCCTGCGTCCCCGTGAGCGTGCCGCCCGCAGCCTTCAGGCTCAGCGTCGCCTGGCGCTCGCCCATCGGCGTCGTCATGGTCAGATTCCAGTTGCCGTCTACGGCCATTCCCGTCTCCCGAGCAGATTGCGGCGGTCCGCGACGATCCGCGGCCGTCCTGAGCGAGCCCTATAACCCAACTCGCAGGTCCTGCCTAACCCTGCGATCGGCCAATCAGGCGCGGGCGGCGGCACGCCGGCGGCTGGTGACGATGAGGCGTAGAACGAGGTATTGCACGGCAAAGGCCAGGATCTTGCCGCCGCCGGCGACCACCGTGAGATAGAACGCCCACAGCTTCAGATCGCCCGTGGAGGCGACCACGATCATCCCGCCGCCGATCACGAACATCAGCGCCGCCCAGGCATAGCCCGCGGCCGTCACGTATTCAGGAACCGTTTCGGTGACGATCGGAGGCATGTAGCGCAGCATCCAGCCGCGCTTGAGCATGATGAGGCCGATCGCGAAATGCGCGATGGCGGGCTTGGCCAACATGAAGCGTGGATCGTTGGTCAGCAGCGTGATGCCACCCAGCCCAACGACGAGGGCAAGGCTCGCATACGTCATGTAGTTGAGTTGCTGCCCCTTGAGGCGGGCATAGATCACCTGCGCCGCCGCGCCGGCGATCGCAACCGACGTGGCCACGACGACATTGTCGGTGATGAGGTAGATGGCCAGGAAGAGAATGGCGGAAAAAAGGTCGGAGCCCAGACGGGCAAATACGTCCTTCATCGTGATCCTGTTCCGCGGGCCTGGGCAATCTGCACTAGCGCAGCATACCTGTCTTGGCGATGCTCTGGATACCCCTTTGTGCTGCAAACCGTGCTGCTACAGGTCACCTGGAACTTCTACAGCGTCAAACCGACGTAGGTGATCTCCAGAAAACGAAGGACCGCAACGGTTTGTGTCAAGGCGTCGTCGATCAATTCCGTCCAGGGCAGGAGCGGCAAGGCGGCGGCGCTCAGCAGACCGAGGCTGAGCAGGATGCCGGCGTCGAAGACCGTAGGGCTCCGCCGCGGCCGGGTCGCATGGAATGCGAGGGCAGCGACGATCAAGGCGAGGAGGACGAGGCAGCCAGCGGTGATCGAGGGCATATCCATGAGAGACGTCTCTGCATTCGCTTGTGTCATTTCGCCTTGTTACGCCGCGCCGACCCAATTGCCGTGGAAGCCGTCGGGCACGCGGTGGCCGAGCTGCACCAGCGCAGCGGGGCCGGCCTCGATGTCGGTGGCATTGAACACGGCGAGATCGCTGCGGTTCTCGCGTGCGTGCCAGACCACCGCGAGCAGCCAGCCGTCGCCTTCGGCGGCATCCTTGGATCGCTCGACGAAAACAGGCTCGGAGATGGTGTCGCCGGCCGGCAGCAGGTATTGGCCGAGCCGCCTGCCGTTGCCGTCGACATGGACGATGCCCGACAGCGCGCCGAACATCGGCAATTTCGGATTGGCGCAGGCGTACCAGCCGTGGCGGCTCTTCAGCCCGGCGCGGCGATCGTCGATGCGCGGGAATTCCCCGGTGAGATCGTCGAGATACGTCTGCTGGAAGCGGTCGGTATTGCCTGCGAGATCGAAGGTCCAGCGGCAATGGCGGGCGCGCGATTTCTCGGGATCGGTGGGACGGCCGTCCGGATGCGGAAACAGCGGCGCTTCCTCGAACTGCATGACGTCGGCAATGATGCGGTCGCCATCTTCCCACGCATTCATGACGTGGAAGACGTAGCAGGCTTCCGCACGAAACCAGACGATGTCCTTGGCGGTGCCGCTGCGCTTCATGACGCCGACATAGGAGCCCTTGTCCGGCTCCCAGGCATAGGGCGGCCGTCCGCTCATCGCGCGCTCCATGCTGCCGGTGATCGGCAGGATCGGAAACAGCACATGGTTCGCGGTGACGATGAAGTCGTGCACCATGCTGGCACAGGGCGACTCGAACCGCTCGAAGCGCGTCGCCTTGCCTGTTGCGTCGATCGATCCGTAGGAGAGGGCGGGGGTCAAGGGACCTGCGGCGTTGTAGCCGAAGAACACGAGTTCGCCGGTGACGGGGTCGATCTTGGGATGCGCGGTGAAACTGCCGGCGACGCGGCCCTGGTAGTTGTGGTAGCCGCGCGTCGCCAGCGTGCCCGGCTCGATCTCCGTCGGCAGATGCGCTTCTTCCAGCGCCAGCAGCTTGCCGGCGTGGAAGATGATGTTGGTGTTGGCGACGCCTCCGTCGGTCAGGTTCGCCGGCGCATCCGGCAGCTTGCGGCCGAAGCCGCCGAACAGCGCGCGGCCGGCGTCATGCTCGGCGAGCCATTTCGGCGTGCGGACCCAGCGGTTGCGGTAGCTGGCGCGGCCGTTCTCGAGATGAAAGGCGTGCAGCATGCCGTCGCCGACGAACCAGTGCGCGCCGGGCGCATCGAACTGCGGATTGGGGCCGTTGCGGTAGAGCGTGCCGTTCAGCTCGCGCGGCAATTCACCGACGATCTTCAGGAAGGGCGCGTCGGCCTCGAACGGGATCGGCGCGATATTGTTGCGGCGCTCGGCCATTGCGTCGTGCTGCACGGCGAATCCTCCCAATCTTTACATCGTAAAGATTGAATAGACCCGATCGCGGCTTTGGTCAAGTGAAATCTTTACACTGTCAATATTGCGTCATATAGCTTGCAAATGGCCAAGACCGACACCAAGGGCGAAGCGGCGCGAAGCCCGCGTGCCCCGAGAAAAACCGCCTCGACCGCGGCATCGCGCACCGTGCGGCGCGCGAGAAGCGCCAAGACCGAGACGCCGTATCATCACGGCGCGCTCCGCGAAGCGCTGCTCCAGGCCGCCGAACGGGTGCTGGAGCGCGACGGGCTCGCCGGACTGACCTTGCGCGCGGTGGCGCGCGAGGCCGGCGTCTCGCATGCCGCACCGACCCATCATTTCGGCGACCTGACGGGCCTGCTCAGCGAGCTCGCGGCCGTCGGCTTCCGCCAGTTCAACGCGGTGATGGCCGCGTCGTGCGATGCCGCCACCACGCCGCTCGAAGCCGCGCTGGCGCGGCCGAAAGCCTACATCGCCTATGCGCAGGCCCATCCGGGCATGTACGGCATCATGTTCCGCAGCGAGCGGCTGGACTATTCGAGGCCGTCGCTGCACGAGGCCGCCGAGGCGTCTTTCGCCGGACTTGCCAATGCCATCGGCATGATGCGACAGGAGCAGATCAGCGGCGACGCGCTGACGCTGAACCAGGGCGCGGCGATCGCGCGCGCCTGGTCGCTGGTGCACGGCTTTACGATGCTGCTGCTCGACGGACGGCTGAAGGACATTCTCGCGCGGCTGCCGGAGGGAACGACCGCCGAGCGGCTGCTGGAGGCGATGCTGACGGCGCCAGTGACGCCGAAGCTTCCCGGCTGTTGAACCGCGAAAGCTACCGCATCGTGGCGAGCTCGACGGCGCGGCCGCGCGTGCCGACGATCTTGACCTCATCCTTGCCGCAGGTGAAGCCGCGGGCGAGATCGTCCGCGGCCTTGCGCGCGAGCTCGTTGGCGTTCGGGTTGGCGATGGCGTCGATATAAGCAACGTGGCAGACCGGACCCGGCGGCAGCCGGGTCACCACCAGCATGGCCTTGGTGTTCGGCCGCCCCTGCTTGTCCGGATCGGAATTGTCGGCGATGTGCCAGCGCTGGATGATCGCGAACGGCGTTGCGCCCATGGCGCGCCATTCGATCGTGGGCTCCGATGAATTGAACGGGCCGAACCAGACCTTGGCCGCCGGCTCCTCGGCCGCTTGCTTGCGATTGCGGCCGACCGAGACGATTTCCCGCAGATCGTCCTCGGCAGTCAGCACCATCAGGCCATCCTTGCCCGGACAGGCCCGCGTGGTGCTGCCGTCGAGCTCGCTGGCTTTACCGATCTGGCGGCAATCCTTCGGCGCGGTCGAGGTGTAGGTGCTGCCCACGGTTTGGGCGGCGGCGCCATCGAGACCGGCGAGCGACAGCAGCACAGCCAGGCAAGGGGTGGTGATGCGGATCATGATGACGCCTTGATGTCGCGGGAACTCCTCACTCTCAGACGTCTTGATTGTGGGCAAGGTTCAAACTGGCCTGACAGCGGCGCGGAATCGTTCTAGAAGAGCGGCTTCGCCTGAGGCATCCGGCCTCGCGTTCTCATTTCTCTTGATCATGCCAGCCATCGCTTCCAGCAAATCCTACCGTGTCGGCCGCTCCAAGACCGGACTCGGCCTCTTCGCCACCAAGCCGATCAAGAAGGGCACTCGGATCATCCGCTATTTCGGACCGATCCTGGACTCGCGGATCCCGGCGCACGACGAGATCGAGAACAAATATCTGTTCGAGCTCAACGGCCGCTGGACCATCGATGGCTCGGTGCGCAAGAATCTCGCGCGCTACATCAACCATTCCTGCCGCCCCAACGCGGAATCGGACGTCCGGCCGCGCGAGCGCAAGGTCTATATCCGCGCCATCAAGAACATCGAGCCGGGCGACGAGATCAACTACGATTACGGCACCGACTATTTCAAAGCCTATCTGAAGCCGATCGGCTGCAAGTGCGATTCCTGCGAGAAGAAGCGCAAGAAGCTGCGCGCCGAGGCGCGGGCCGAACGCGCCAAGGTGAAGGCACGGGCCGAGCGCAAGGCCCAGAAGGCGGGCGCGAAAACCACCGCCGCGAAAAAGAAGAAGCTGAACGGCAAGCACTTCGCCGGCAAGGTCGGCCGCGCGAAGGCGTAGCCTCGCGCAGCACCTACCGGCTTTCACGAGTCCCCCTGATTGATCCTCAGGCTGCCGGCTGAAATGCAGCGGAGTTTCCACGCACCGTCATTGCGAGCGAAAGCGACTTGTCCGCCGAAGCCTTGGCGAAGGCGGAAGCAATCCAGAATCCCACCGCGGAAAGACTCTGGATTGCGCCGCTCCTCGCCGCAGGGCTATCGCATTTGAGATGTGGCTATGGGCGCCGACTGTCTCCACAACGTAATGGCCGGGCTTGTCCCGGCCATCCACGCCTTTCCACCAAGCACAAAGAACGTGGATGCCCGGGACAAGCCCGGGCATGACGACCTCTGCAAAATTCAAATGCGATTGCGCTGCTCGCCGTAAGCGTTGCCGGCCTCGATTGACCAACCATTTCGGGCACAGTTAAGCGAAACAACCAAAATAATCCCACCGACTTTTGGTTGGAATTTTGGAGCACCGGGGATTTAGTGTTACCGTACCCGACCATACCCATGAGACGACGATGCGAACCTTTGGCATCTTATCTCGCGAGGTCTGCGCAGGAGTTGTATTTCTATTTCTGTCGATGACCATACTATGGCCGTCGGGGGCAATTGGCGGCGAACTGAGTTTGACGTGTATTTATGAGATTATGACGTCCGCCCGAGAGGCCATGGTTCTTTGTGAAGGCACGCTCGATCGCAAGAGTGAGCATACTTATCAGGAATTCCGCGCGACCTTGAAAAGGTTCATCAACGAAAACGCAAAATTGGATAAAGACAAAATCGCCGCCGACTATGATCGAGTTCGGAGCCTGCGTGCACGAGAGGAAGTCGCGAGGGGCTTTTGTAAGCTGCCAGAGTACCTCGGTTTGAAGGTGATGTTGCCGGAACTCTTGCGGAGAGAAGCAACGTTCCGCGAACGGCTTGAAAGATCCGTGGATCCAACGGAGGGAGAATGCCTCTAGTCTTTCTGACGTTCCAGTTGCGCCCCACGCGACAATGAATGTTGCAGCCCGGTAGGATGGTTACGCAAGGGCTCAACCCATACCGGCGAGGCGTCGGGCAAAACACCCAAAATCTGTCAATCCCATCTCGCAAAAACATATCGCTTTTCCGAATTTCGGATTTATGGCATACGTCCGCCATCCCGGCCCTGCCAGAGGGGCGCTTCGCGATCGTCACGAGATGCGGGTTGGGGTGCGGTGGACGCGGTAGCGCCGGCGCGATTGCGGAGGGACAGGGCGGGCGACCGTGAGTCCTGGCGCGATGCGCATACGACACGGCGCGGTCACAGCGGTTGGGTCGATGGTCTGGGGCGCGCACACTAAGCCCCGGGCGCTGAGGCAGAGCCGTCCGCGGACGGAGAAGTCGTGTGGTCCCGACGCCCGGGGTTCTGGCGTCAAGGCTTGCGGTGATGCGGCGGACCGACCGGGTCCGCGCATCAGAGAAGCCGCAAGGCGACGGGGGCAATAGTGCAACGCTCCCCGAGGAGAGCACGAAGGACACCGTTAAAACCATCCGCGCAGGGAAGGCCGGGCGACCGGCAACACCTGTAGTCCACCCCGTGTGCATTTTCCTTGTACACGGACTCGGGTGCCGCCGGCGCCCGGCCTTCCCTGCGCCCTTTGGCAATATGGGGCGCAAGCAACGAAGCAAAGCTCGGGCGAAATCCGCTGCGAGAACGGAAGGGCGCGTCTGCGGTTTGAATTTCAACGGAGAGGCGATGCCCATGCAGATTCGGTCATCATGGCGGGCGCAGCAACGACATGCGGCGCTCTCGTGCCCCGGACGCAGCGCAGCGCTCCTTCAGCGCTGCGCTGCTGAGCCGGGGCCCATCTATCCGCGAGCGATCCGTGCGGGTGGGTCCCGGCTCTGCGCAGCAGCGCAAGAGCGCTGCAGCGCGTCCGGGACACGAGAGGGTTACGCGACCGCAACGGCGCTGCTTCGCCGCAACCCCACATATTGCAGCTCCGCAAACACGCCGGTGGCGATGGCCTGCGCGACGACCATGAGCTGGCCGGCGAGGTTCGGCGACACCGCGCCCGAGAGCAGCAGCGCGATGCTGCCGACGGTCCAGGCCGCATTGCCGATCACGACCAGCAGCACGAGCGGCTTCGCCAGCGTTGTCCGCGAGGCGATCCAGCCGACCAGGGCGGTGTAGGCGATCAGGAACAAGCCGGCTTCGAACAGCAGCGCTTCGGGCAGGTTGAACAGCCCTGCGAACGCGCTGGCGCCGAAGGTGAAGCCGAGCGCGGCGACGCCGCTGAAGATGGCGTCGGCGAACAGGGCGCGGCGCAGGAAGGTGGATGCATCGATCATCTCAGGTCTCCATGGTTGAGCTGGGGGTGGAACTCAAAGCAGCCCGCGCCACCAGGCGCGGACGAGGCGGGCGAGACGGAACGGGCAGAGGTTCCTGCCGACCCCGTGCTCGAAGGCGATGACCTGCGCGACCACATAGCCGCCGGCCGAATGCACCAGCGGCTCCGGCATGTTCAGGCTGCGCGCCAGCATCCGCGTTGCGAACGCCATCGCCCAGGGCAAGACGTGGTCTGCGAAGGTCCGGTAGAGCAGCAGCGCGATCATGGTCATCTCCTGTTACGACCCAAGATGCGCGTGCTCGCCCCTCATTTCGATTACCTCGCTGGTAATGGAAGCGCCTAAATCCGCGTGCTAGCTTTTGACCATGAACGCACACGCTTCCACCGCACGCACCGAACGCAGCCAGCCGGTCCATATCGGCGACCATTTGCGCGAATGGCGGCAGCGCCGCCGCATGAGCCAGCTCGATCTCGCCGGCGAAGCCGAAATCTCGGCGCGGCATTTGAGCTTCGTCGAGACCGGCCGCGCCGCGCCGTCGCGCGACATGGTGCTCAGGCTCGCCGAGCGGCTCGACGTGCCCTTGCGCGAACGCAACGTGCTGCTGGTCGCAGCCGGTTTCGCGCCGGCCTTTCCGCAGCGCCCGCTGGAGGATCCCGCCTTGAAATCAGCCCGTCAGGCGATCGACCTCGTCTTGAAAGCGCATGAGCCCAATCCGGCGCTCGCGGTGGACCGGCACTGGAACCTGGTCTCCGCCAACCGCATGGTGGCGCCGTTGCTCGATGGCATCCCGCAGCATCTGCTCGGCCAGCCCGTCAACGTGCTCAGGCTCGCCTTCCATCCCGAGGCGCTGGCGCCGCGCACGGTCAATCTCGCCGAATGGTGCGGGCATCTCCTGGAGCGGCTGCATCGGCAGTGCGAGGCGACGGCCGATCCGGAGCTGATCAAGCTCTACAACGATCTGAAGAGCTATCCGATTCCGGCGCGCGCGGCGCCGCTGCCACCCGACAACGTCGCGATCCCGTTCAAGCTGCGGCTCGGCGGAGAGATCCTCAGCTTCTTCTCCACCACCATGGTGTTCGGCACGCCGGTCGACATCACCCTGTCGGAGCTGGCGCTGGAGACGTTCTTTCCGGCGGACGAACGCACTGCCGAGCGGCTGAAGCAGATGGCGGCCGAGCTCCGATAGCGGCGTTTACAGGACGGAGCAGCGCTCGCATAATCGGCGGATGGACACACGCGCGTTCCGGCGATTGCGGCCGGCCAATCCCGTCGGCGACCTCCTGCGCGGCTGGCGCAGTCGCCGTGCATTGAGCCAGGCGGAGCTGGCGTTCGAGGCCGGCATCTCGATCAAGCATCTGAGCTATGTCGAGACCGGGAAGGCGGCGGCCAGCCGGGACATCCTGCTGCAGCTCGCGTCCGCGCTCGATCTGTCGCTGCGCGATCGCAATGCGCTGCTCGAATCCGGCGGCTTCGCGCGGCAATATGGCGAGCGCGATCTGTCGGCGCCGGAGCTTGCCGAGGCGCGGCGTGCCATCGATCTTCTGCTTCTCCGTCACGAGCCGTTCCCGGCGATCGTCACCGACCGGCGCTGGAACGTAATGCAGGCCAATCGGGCCGCCTCGCGCCTGATGACCATGCTGCTTGGCCCTCTACGCATGCAGCGGCCGCTCAACCACATGCGCATGTTCCTCGCTCCCGACGAGCTCAAGCCGTTCGTCGAGAACTGGCCGATCGTTGCGGCCGCGCTGCTGGCGCGGGCGCGGCACGAAGCCATGGCCGCGCCGCTCGACGAGGCCCTGCAATCGACCTGGCGCGAATTGATGCGGCTGCCGCAGCTGCCTGCGGCGACCGAGGACAACGCCGCCCCGGGGCCGCTCTGCGAGGTGCGGCTGCGCAAGGGCGATGTCGGCATTGGATTGATCGGTGCAGTGCTGACGCTCGGCACGCCGCAGGACGTGACGCTGCAGGAGCTTCGCGTCGAGATGTTCATGCCTGCTGATGCCGCCTCCGAGGCCGCCCTGGTCGCGCTGGCTGCTCAGGACGTCTGAGCCTGCGCGGCCTCGCGCCGTTCGAAGCTCATGGCCTGCATCACCTCCGCGAACGGACCGTTGCGATCACTCAGTGTCGCCGTGGTAAGGCCCGCGCCACGGGCGCCGACGCGCGTCGCGGCGCGGATCAGGATCCATTCACCCTCGGGCGGACGGAAGAAATAGAGGCTGATCTCCGGGTTGATGAAGGTCCATTGGCGCATGTCGACGATCTGCGCGACGCCGCTGGAGAAATCCGCCGCCTGCACCGCCTGGAGGAGCGGCGTGTTCGGCTCGCCCTCGACCAGCGGCGCATCGAGCCGCATCCAGGCCGCCGCCGGGCCCGGCTTCTCCAGGGCGCCCTCGATGAGCCGCACCGACACGTTCTGGAAATAGCGGCTCCATTTCTGCGCAAAGGCGGGCGGCGGGCTGCCGGCCTCGGGCCCCTTGTCGACGGTCACAGGCCTCGCGAACGGATCGACGGGCGTCTCGCCGCTCGGCGCCGTCAGCAGCGCCGTGCAGCGGCCGATCTCGGTCTCGCCATCCATCAGCCGCACCTGCAGCGTCTTGGCCTTGCGACCGTCGCGCAGCAGCTCGGTGACCGTCCTGAACGGGCGCAGGCCCGCCGGCCGCCAGAGATCGAAGGTCAGGCGCCGCACAGCAAAGCCGGATCTGGCGGCGAGGCGCTCGACCTCGCGGGCCATCAGCGCGGTGGTGGCGCTTCCCTGCAGCATGTCCGGCGACCACGGCCCGCCGGCATGCTCGGTGGCCCGGAACAGATCGCCTTCCGGCTTGAAAACGGCGGTCATCGCACTCTCCTGGGGGCTTGATCGTGGCCGCAAGTATCGGGGCGCACAGGACCGGTCACAATAACCGCAGAGGTGAAGTCGTGAGCCATGCAGGGCGGGTGCCTTGCGCCGCCCTCGGTTCGGCCTATGTTCGGGCGGACCCTCGAAGTGCCCGAAGGAGGCGCCTGACATGAGCACGCTGAAACCGCTCCAGATCGACGTCGTCTCCGACGTGGTCTGCCCCTGGTGCTATATCGGCAAGCATCGCATCGAGAGCGCGCTGGCGCTGGTGCCCGACGTTCCGGTCAAGCTCAATTTCCGTCCCTTCTTCCTCAACCCCTGGGTGCCGCGCGAGGGCATCAGCCGCGAGGCCTATCTCACCCAGAAGTTCGGCTCGGTCGAAGCCTATAAGGGCATCGCGGGACGCGTCGTCGCGGCCGCGAGCGAGGAGGGGCTCGTCTACAAGCCCGAGCTGGTCGCGCGCCAGCCAAACACGACCGACTGCCACCGCCTGATCCTGTGGGCGGACGCGATCGGCAAGGCGCCCGAGATGAAGCAGCGCCTGATGGAGCTGTACTTCCGCGATGGCGGCGATCTCACCGATGTGAACGTGCTGGTGCAGGCGGCCGCCGACATCGGCCTCGACGCCGACGACGTGCGCAAGCGCCTCGCCACCGACGAGGACGTCGCGCGCGTCTCGGCCGACGCGCAGGAAGCCGCCGAGAAGGGCATCTCCGGCGTGCCGACCTATGTCTTTGCGCAGAAGTACGCTGTCTCCGGCGCGCAGGATCCAAATCTGCTCGCCCGCGCCATCCGCCAGGTCTCGGCGGAGATCAACGCGCAGGCGGCGGAGTAGGCAGCGGAGATTGAAATTGTCGGCGGCTTGGGCGACTATTCGGGACGCGAGGGCACTATGAAGATCAGGATCGTCGTACACGAGGCAGAAGAGGGAGGCTTCTGGGCCGAAGTTCCAGCGATCCCTGGCTGCGCCACGGAAGGCGATACCATGGATGAGCTCATGGCGAATCTTCGCGATGCGATCGAAGGATGTCTGTCGGTCGAAATAGCGCCGCCGGAGCCGGGTGGCATCGAGCGGATTTTGGAATTGACGACGTGAAGTCGCTCTCTGGTCGGGAGTTCGCGCGAATTGTCGAACGACACGGCTGGAACTTACTTCGCGTCAGCGGCAGTCATCACATCTACGGCAAGTCGGGCAGCATCGTTCGGCTCTCCGTTCCCATCCATGGCAACAAGCCTCTAAGAACGGGGCTCCTGCGTCATCTCGTCAAGATGGCGGAGCTATCGGAAGAGGACCTATAGTCTCACTTCCTCATCAAATGAACTGCGCGCCGCGCCGCCGCGTATGCGGCGCCGTGGGCTGCAACCGCTCCCTGAATGAGCGCCACGACCGGATCGTGCCGCCGCAGCGGGATCAGCACATCGCCGATCGCGAGGCGTCCGCGCCAGATCGGGTTGATCATGGGGTGATCGGCATTCGCCGTCGAGTCCGCGCTGGCGATGGTGGGGTCGGCGCAGAGATGGCGGGTGAGGTCCAGCGTGAGCTGCACGCCCGGCGAATATTTTGCAAAGCGCTCGTCGATGCCGAGCTTGAAGAAGAAGGCGCGGTCTTGATGGCGCAGCACGATGCCGGCGGCAATCGGCGTCGTGCCGGCGTGAAGCGTGACGATCTCGCACTGCGCGGTCTCCGCCAGCGCGGGAACCGCGCGGCGGATGAAGCTCGCGTCGCCCGCGTGCTGAACCAGCGCGGTGCCGCGCTTGCCCTTCCAGCCGCTGGCCTCGAGCTGCAGGAAGCTTTCGAGCGCACGCCCGATCTCGTCGGCGCTGCGCGCGACCTCGAACACGACGGGGCCGTGCTGCTCGAGACGATGACGCTGGCGCCGCAGCTCCTTGAGCTTCTTGGCGCCGAGCGCCTCGCGCAACAGCGTCTCTCCATCCTGCGTTGCATCGAGGCTGGCGCGGATGTAGGAGCTCAGGATTCTCGGCTTCAGGCGGTCGCGCTCAAGTACCTGCTTGAGTGATGTCATGGCCCCGCCGTCGAGCGCGACGTCGGTCAGCACGAGCGCATGCGCGCCGGCCTCGCGCGCCTGCTGCAATAGAAGCGCGGCGGCTTCGAGCGGAGCGTCGCGGTCGAGCAGCGGGCTGCACAGCGTGCCATAGGGATGCGCGCTCACCAAAGCGGGCAGGGGAATCTTCAGGGCGCGCCAGAGTGAGACCACCGGCATCAGGCCGATCAGGCGGGCCGAAGGATCGTCAAATGCCGCCAGCGCCGAGGCATCCGTGCGACCGCGCGCCGTTGCGCTGACGGCGAGCTCCCAGGCGGGCAGGTAGTATCCGTTGGGCTCGATCGCCCGCTGCGCCAGCGCGCGCCATTGGCAGGTATCGATTGCGGCAAGCGGGACAGGCGCGCGCGCCATCGCGACATCACTGGCCGATGCCGGATTGATCGCAGCCTGATGCGCGATGTCGACCACGTCCCGTCGTCCCCCGTTCGCGCGAGCTGAGCCCGCGCCACCGGTCATGCTTAGCGCAAAGATTGGAAAATACCGTTGGCACGCCGCTGCAATTCGAGCGGTAGTGTTAACATTCCATTCAGCATCTCACCGCGGCTTGACCTCGTGGAACCGTGGCTAGTCCGGCACGAAATGATCGCGGGCGCTCGCGCGGCCGCCGCTGGCTGTATCGGTGATGGTGATCTCGACGTCGCGGGAGGTCTTCGGCAGGTCGCTGGGCCCGGCCTGGACCGACAGCCTGACCTCGCGGGTTTGATCCTGCCCGACCTCGATGATGGGCTTACCGCCCGGGCCCGCCTCGATGCCAGCGACGCGAATGGTCGCGCCCGGCAGACCGGAGACGTCGAGCGCAAACGATCGCTGTGCACCCTTGTTGAGGATGCGCACGGTGTAATCGTTGCGCACGCCGCCGTCCGAAAGCTTGACGAAGAGGGGGTTGCGCTCGTGCAGCACGTTGACGTCCATCGTCGCGCGGGTGGCGAGGGTGTAGAGCATGATGCTGCCCACCATGGCGATGGCCGCGGCATAGATCAGCGTGCGCGGACGGATGATGCGGTAGACCGGCGGCTTGCCCTCGCGCCGGCGCTGCATGTTGATGTCGGTGTCGTAGCCGATCAGGCCCTGAGGCCGGCCGATCTCGCGCATGACGTTGTCGCAGGCGTCGATGCACAGGCCGCACTGGATGCAACCGAGCTGGATGCCGTGGCGGATGTCGACGCCGGTCGGGCAGACATTGATGCACTGATGGCAGTCGAGGCAATCGCCGGCGGGGTCGCCATGGGCGCGGGCGGCATCTGCCTTCTTCACCGACATGCGCGGCTCGCCGCGGTCACGCCGATAGGTGACGTTGAGCGCCCATTCGTCGGTCAGCGCCGCCTGGATGCGCGGCCACGGGCACATGTAGATGCACATCTGTTCACGGGCATGACCGGCGAAGACATAGGTCGTGGCGGTGAGGATGCCGATCCAGAGATAGGCGATGAACGGGGCCTGGAAGGTGGCGAGCTCCTTCACCAGCGTCGGCGCGTCGGAGAAATAGAGCACCCAGGCGCCGCCGGTCCACCAGGCGATCATGATCCAGAGGAAGTGCTTGAGCGCGACCTTGCGAAGATGGTCGAACGTCCAGTAGCGCTTGTCGCCCTGCATGCGCTCGCGCCGGTCGCCCTCGACCCAACGCTCGACCGCATAGAACAGGTCGGTCCACACCGTCTGCGGGCACATGTAGCCGCACCAAAGCCGTCCGGCGACCGCGTTCATCAGGAACAGAATCATCGCCGCGATGATGAGGAGGCCGGTGAAATAATAGACCTCTTGCGGCCACAGCTCGATGAAGAAGAAGTAGAAGCGCCGATGCGGGAAGTCGATCAGCACGGCCTGGTCGGGCAGGCCGGGTCCGCGATTCCAGCGCACGAACGGCAGCAGGTAATAGGTTCCGAGCGTGACGCACAGGATCGCCCATTTGATGCGGCGGAAAGGGCCATGGACCGACTGCGGATAGACCTTCTTCCGTTTCTCGTAGAGAGGTCCCTCGATGAAGGTGTCGTCGGTCATGGCAGTGCTCCCCGCGTCTTGCGAAGGCGAGAGTCCGACTTGCCGGCGCAGAAGGGACGGTACAGACTCTCCAGCACTGCGCGGACTTCCGGGCTCGCGATGCTGTAGTATATCGTTCGGCCGCCCCGCCTCGGTTTGACCAGGCTCAATGCGCGCATCTTTCCGAGATGCTGGGATAGGGCGGCCATGGTATTTGCGCCCTGCGCAAGGGCGTTCTCGATCAGGAGAGGCCCATGGTCACGACGTCTTTTACGCCGATCGCGTCCCTCGCTGGCGGAGCGATGATCGGGCTTGCCGCCGTTCTGCTGATGTGGGCAACGGGGCGGATCGCCGGCGTCAGCGGCATCGCCGCGCGGCTGTTTCCGCCCTATGAAGACCGCGAATTCGCCGGGCGCCTCGCCTTCGTCGCCGGTCTCGTCGCCGCGCCCATACTAGTGCGGCTCGCCACGGGAGACCTGCCGGCACAGACGATCGCGGCGGGGCCGGCGCTTCTGATCATCGGCGGGCTGTTGACCGGTTTCGGTTCGGTGTGGGGCAGCGGCTGCACCTCCGGCCACGGCGTTTGCGGCCTGTCGCGGCTGTCGGGGCGCTCCCTGGTTGCGACCATCACCTTCATGGCCGCCGGCATGGCGACCGTGTTCGTGATGCGGCACTGGAGCTGATGGCGATGGCAATCCTGGTTCAATTCGCGATCGGGCTGATCTTCGGCCTCGGCCTCATCGTCTCCGGAATGTCAGACCCAGCGAAAGTGCTGAACTTCCTGGACGTCGGCGGCATTCCGGCAGGGACATGGGATGCGAGCCTTGCCTTCGTCATGGCGGGGGCGGTGGCGGTGACCTTCGTCGGCTTCAGCCGCGTCCTGAAGCTCGCGCGTCCGCTCTTCGCCGATCGATTCCATCTGCCGACGCGGCGAGACATCGATCCCAGGATCGTCGCTGGTCCGGCGATCTTCGGGATCGGCTGGGGATTGGTGGGCTTTTGCCCGGGGCCGGCACTGACCGCGCTCGGATTTGGCTCGCTCTCGGCCGTCATCTTCGTCGTGGCGATGTGCGCCGGCATGGCGCTCGCCCGCTTCATCGCTCACCTGCCGTCATTGACGCGTTTCGTCACGCCGGCCGATCCACTCGAAACCTGAGGTCACGGGCCGGGCGAACAATCTCGTCCGGTCCCGACCATCAAGCCTTCATCGCTCACCAGCGGTCATCGACGCCCACGCCGACGCTGACGCCGGGCGCGCGAATGCCGACGCCGGCGCGCGGGCCGTCATCGTAGTGGCGATGATAGGTCCGGCGCTCATAGTAGCGGTCGCGCGGCATGGAATTGTAGGAATCGCGCACGATCACGCGCGACCCGCCGCGCGTGCGATAGCAGCGGCCGTCTTCGTCGCAGACGAGTCGCACCTGCTGCACGAGATCCGGATTGGTGTATTCGCTGGTCATATAGATATCGGAAGCCTTGGCCCCCGAGGCGGCGGCCAAGGCACCCACGCCAGCCACCAGCGCAATAGTCAACGTCCTCATCATGTCCTCCTCGAAACTGCCCTCGGCGGTAACAAGAAGGGGAGGCGGTGGATCGTTCCGGGTCATCTACAGGTTTTTCCCGGAACCTAGGCGGTTTCCTAGATCGGCTCGTAGGTCTCCGTCCCGCAGATGTCGTCGGCGTCGGCGCGCCGGCGGTCCACGACCTTGCCGGCGTTGATCGTCACGATGTAGGTCTGGGCGCCGAGCGACGTACCGGTCGCCGAGGTGAGCTGCGCGCGGACGCACGCGGTCCAGCCCGGTCCTCGCAGTTCACGATGCGGCGGGGCGACGTGAACCTCGCGCGGATAGGAGGTTGCAACAAAGACCACGTCGATCTGCTCGCGCACCACGTGCTTGACGTCGGGCGGCGCCTCCGGCGGCGGCTGCTCGGCCTCCTTCATGCGCATGAATTCGGGCACCGGTGCGCGGCTGTCGGCAAAGCCGCAGGCACCGAGCGCAAGCGCGGCGAAAAGCAGCGCCGCATGAGCAATGATCCGCAACATCCGTGAAGGTCCCCTGCGGGCCAACAGATAGGCACGATTGCGATCCGACGAAGTCGCGGCCGATCAAGATTTGCTGAAGTCCTGGAACCAGCGACATTGCTATTCCGCGATTGCGGGCTGGTTTGTACCCCATAGGCGGGGGATTGCTGACATGCGGCTTCTGGCCATTGCGGCCGCAGTGTCGGCGCTGAGGACCGCCTCGGCGCAGGCGCAGGGCCGGCGCCGAGCCGATCGAGGTTGCGGTCTCATCATCGCTCGCGGTCGTTGCGTGATTGCGAGCCAATCGTGATCGTGATGTGCACGCGATGCGAACCTTCGTTCACATCGCGCCCGCTATCGCATGAAAGCGAGGCCGACGCGCTTGTCGCTGCGCCAAACTGTGCGACAATGCCGTACGAAATCGTCGCACGCGATCGAGAGCGTGACCGATGGCGGCAACATGACGGGAGTGTCGAGGTCGATCGCCGCGCCGCCCGCCGACATGTTGCGCACCGTGCAAGCAATGCCGCTGTTTTCAAAGGTGATCTTTCCGCCCTTGAAAACACGGTGACGTTGCGATGTGCGCTTCTCAATCATCCGAGTCAGTCCTGTCGATGATTGCGAAGATAGTGCATGGAAATTACGTTGAACTAAACTCAATACTGGCGCTACTTGCACGGCGTTTCAGACTTTGTTTACGACGTTGGAGCGGCGAGCCCCTCCAAAGAGCCTCCCCAAAGAGCCTTTTCCTTTATGGCGTGACGCGCCGATGGAGATATTGATGAAGACTTCGCTTTCGATTTTGTTCGCGGCAGCGCTCTCGCTGGCCTCGTTGCCCGCTCACGCCGCCAAGTGGGATCTCTCGACCATGTCCTGCAAGCAGTTCCTCGAGAGCGGCGAGGACAACATCGCGGTCGTGCTGACCTGGATGGACGGCTGGTACAAGGGCGACGAGGACAACGCGATCATCGACACCGACGTCTTCATCGCGAATGCCAAGAAGTTCGGCGCCTATTGCGGAAAGAATCCGACCGTCAGCGTCGTCACCGCGGCCGACGAGATCCTCGGCAAGTGACATTGCGGGCGCAATGACGGGAAGCGCGAGCGCGCTTCCGACTCGATTTCCATCGAGAGCCGCGTCGAGCCTTGCGCTTCGCGCGGCTCTCTTGGTCTCAGAGCGCATTTCACCCCGGCAGCATCGCGAACGCGCTCGACACCATCGCGGCCGGCTTGCCGTCCGCGGCCGAGAGCAGCGTGACGCGGCCAAAGCTCATGGTGCGCCCGAGCCGCACCACGCGCGCATCCGCCAGCACGTCGGACGCGGCGACCGCGCGCATGAAATGCGTGGTCTGATCGACCGTGGTCATGGGACGGTAGCCGCGGTTGGCCGCGAGGATCGCGATCACCATCGCGGTATCGGCGAGCGCCATCAGCGCCTGGCCGCAGACCACGCCGCCATTGCGGCACAGCCGCTCCGAGAACGGCATGCGCAACAGCGCCCCGGGCTGCCAATCCGGGGCGTCCGCGGGCTGTGCATGCTCGATGCGCTCGACCGCGAGGTTGAGATCCTGGACCCAGGGCGCAAAGACCTCGCCGAGGATACGCCTGGCGTCGGCAAGGCCGAACTCGGCTTCTGGCTGCGTTTGCATTGCTGTCGCGCTCTCCTGTGTTGCCGGATGTTTCACCGCATTGTGCGCGCATCGGCGAGGCAAAGTCACCCGGTCTCGCGCCGGCCACGTCGGCTTGAAAATGCCTGACTTGGCCCGATATGATGCCTCGCTTGGGTAGGGGTGGATGATGTTGCGTCGCTGTGTCCTCGTCTTTTGCATGGGCCTGCTCGGTTTCGCGCTGAGCGGGTGCACCAAATGCGGTCCGATCTGGGACGATTGGCTGCAGGCGCCCAAATCCTGCCGATCGGATCGGCCCTAGCGGCCACCGGGTCGTGACCGGGCTGACGAGGATGTCACGGCGCGGGGCGATCCCGCGCCTCATGGAAGACTTAAGGAGTGGATGATGAAGCTTTTCCGTTTGGCCGCGGTACTGGCCGTGCTGGCGGGACCTGTCTACGCGCAAATGCCCAACATCAATTTGATGCAGGATGCCCCGGCCAAGTCTCCGGAGGAGAAGGCCGTCGAGGCCGAGCGCGAGAAGGCCTACAAGGAAACGCTGAAGAAGATTCCGGATTCCAAGGCATCCAGCGATCCCTGGGGGGGCATGCGCGCCGAACAGCCGAAGCAGCCGGCGGCGCCGAAGGCGTCGGCCGCAACCAGTGCGCCGAAGAAGACCAAGAGCGGGACGGCCGCCAACTGACCCGTTCCGGGGAGCCACAACGCTCCTCGGAAGGACTCCTCTTGGTCCGGCCGGCGCCCTACATTGTCCGTAGCGTAGTGCGTCAAGGAAGGCAGGACATGGCCGATCGTCCGCGGGATCTCGCCGAGCGGATGGCGCGCCGGCGCAAGACGGCCGGCAAGCCCGGCCAGCCCGCTGGCGACGGCTATCTGCGCGAGACCTTCACGCTGCCGCGCGCGGCGGCGCGGGAACGGGCGCAGGCCTTCTTCGCCCGCTATCCCAAGGCCGGCTATATGAGCGAGGTCGAGACCTGGCGCGAATTACCCGGCGGCGATATCGAATTCACCATGCGGCGGCTGCCCAGCGCGGACTGACGCGTTCTTTGCCGCGCTTTGGCGCATGAGCGCGAAGCGGTTCAGGCCGTCTTGCGCTCGATCGCCTTCAGCTCGCGGTCGATGCGCAGCTGCACGCGCCGGATCGCCAGCAGGTCGATCCTGGTCTCGGTCTGGCCGGTCTTGATCTTCTCGCCGATGCGGAACTGCCAGTGCCAGATTCCGGGAACCGCCGTCTTGGTGATGGTGAACTCGACGCCCCTGTGATTCATGGTCACCTCCCACGATTCACCCCTCGTGCCTTCAAACAAGCTGGTCGTCGCAATATTCCGCAGACAAGAAAAACGTCGCCCGCGGCCTCCGTGGTTCTCCGACCATGAACAAAGTTCCTGCGCTCCGGCCGGGGTGCATCCAGCGGTCCCACAGCGCAGTTCCAACCCGCGCAGGTTCCGCTTCAGCCTGACGGCATGTGCCTTGCTTGCTGATCCCGGCAAGCAAGGATGGGCGCTTCATGCTCGGTATTCCCCGCCGCTACTCGCACTTCGTCTTCGGCATCATCCAGTCCGGGCTGACCTCTCTGATCGCGGCGGGAGTTGCGAGCTTTCCCGCCGGCAGCCCGATGCTCTTCGTGCGGCACTGGATGGTGTCCTGGCTGATCGCATGGGCCGCGATGCTGCCGGTCGTGCTGCTGGCGGCGCCCGCGATTCGCGCGGTCTCGCTGCGCCTGACCCGCGAGGAGCGGGAGTCCCGGGCCGGCCGGCAGGCATGAAAAAACCCCGCCGGGGCAGAGCCAGGCGGGGTGAGAGTTGTTGGAGGCTGGGTGCTGGGCTGCAACACCATAGCCGGGCGACCATAGCTGCGTGAGCTGACGACAGCCTGACGGGGCGGACCGCCGGCAGGCGCGCGAGCGAAAGGCCGCAGACAGGCCCCGTACCGGTCCCAATTTCGACATCCGTCCGCACCACTGCGGACACACCCGTCGGCAAGATTTTCATCCGTTCGGCGCAGCCATGGGGGAAACGTGGCGCACCGGAAACGGGGTGGCATCATATGGATAACGTAGAGCGGTCATTCGCCGCCGCGACGGCGGCTGGCTTCGTCGTGCTGGTGATAGGCCTGGTTCTGCTGGCCGTGCTGTAGAAGAGCGCTGCTGCAGACAGAACCTGGCGTGCCGGGTCGTCCCACGATGGCGCCGGCGCGACCTGCCTTTCAAAAAGTGGCAAAACAACCCCATGCACAGTAGGGGGCTTGGCAATTTCCTCGCTTCGCCAACGGGTTAGTAGTAGTATTTAGATACCTTGCGCATCCGCGGTCGCGCGGCGCCGCTCCGGCGCCGGTCCGCGCAGCGCCTAATGAACCTTGATCTCGTTCAGCGGCAGATGGAGCTCGGCGGCGCGCTCTTCGCGATCCTTCTTGCGGAACTCGTTCTCCTTGCGCTCGAACTTCACCATCTCCTCGTGCGCGGCCTCCAGCAGCGGCTTTCGCCTCAGCGTATCGTGGTGCGTGTCGTTGTTCGTCATGACCAGAGATCCCCAGAAGTTGCGGTCCCATCCCCACAGAAGGCCCGAGACCGCCAAAAGGTTCGGTGCAGCAGGATTACGGAAACATGACGGCGCGCCGACCGCGCGTCGTTGATGTGGTCATGTTCGCTTCGAGGAATCGGGGCAGGCCCGGTTATTTCGGTGGCTGAAGCTCCGGCGATTTGGCCCAATCGTTCAGATGATTGGCAACGTCGGCCTGACGGGCCTTCTTCAGCAGCGCGTCCCGCTCCGGCCCGGGCGGAAGCCTGGAGGCCTGCTCGCGGACCTGCGTCACCCATGCCGAGAGCCGGTCCTGAAGGGTCAGTTGCTGCTTGAAACGTCGTCGCTTGAACATGGCGCGCTTTTTCCGTGCGAGGAGGCGGGAGCGCGAGCTGAGCGGTCTCATCACCGATGGGGGTCACGGTCCGCGCGGTGACGATGCATTAGGATCCGGAAATGGATCCGCGTCTGTTCAGTTGTGCACGCAGGGCGATGCGGCTGCCTGACGATCCGGCATGGCTGGTCTGTCAGACCCCGGGGCGACTTCAACCACAGAGGCCACCGATCCCGGCGACCTCCGGTCATCCCAGGAACCTGTCAAAAGCCACCAAGGCACCGAACGAGGTTACGGTGACGGCGAGGAAGGCCACGAAATACCATAGGCGGTGCATGGCCGGATAACGGGGGAGGCTCCGCCATGGTTCGATGAAGTTGGCGGGGCCAGTCCGTGGGTGTCGTGACCAAATTGGAAAGACAATCCGGGTACTGGCCTAATTAGGACGCCTGCGAAGAATCCAACGGACCCAGTAACGAAGCGGCGAGAGCGGAAGCACTTCCAATTCTTAACGGAAGACGTGGGTAATCCGCATGTACCGCAGTCACTACCCTGCTAAGAGCCACACCGAACGGGCAATGGAGGTTCTTTGAGACACTATTTTGACAAGCCTTCCCGCCTGCACAGCCCGACTTGTTTCTCGCGGACGAAATTGAGCGGCTGAGACTCGCCCCACCCGACGGAGAGGTCGCCAACTGAGGCGGCCTTACATCCAAACCTCTTCGCGGCATTCGTAGCACCGATAGATCGGCACCAATCGATCCTGCTTAATGTCAAGGATGGACGTGGTGTAGCGCGAAGGCATTTTGCACTTCGGACATGGTGGTCCCGGCTGCGGGGGCCGGGGCGACGATGGCTCAGCTTCCCTTGTCTCGGACACGACTCACCTCGTTGCGGCGCGAGGTTCCTAAGTACCAAAGTGGACAATCAGTTCCCATATCAAAAGCGAATTAGGACAAGGCGAAAATCAAATTCGGACACTTGGGGTCAAATACGGACAGTACCAAAATCCGCGAAAGAACATATTGCGAACCTAGAACAAATAGAGTACATTGCTTTTATCGCCGAGCTGCCTCGCAACCGTTTGTCCCTCACGCGAATCCTCGCCATAAGGAGCACGACCCAATGTCCGCAACTGCCCTGCGTATCGTCGAAGGATCCTCCATGGACAAGAGTAAAGCTCTGGCCGCCGCGCTCTCCCAGATCGAGCGGCAGTTCGGCAAGGGCTCGGTGATGAAGCTCGGCAAGAACGACCGCTCCATGGACATCGAGGCGGTGTCCTCCGGCTCGCTCGGGCTCGATATCGCGCTCGGCATCGGCGGCCTGCCCAAGGGACGCATCGTCGAGATCTACGGGCCGGAATCCTCCGGCAAGACCACGCTGGCGCTGCATACGGTGGCGGAAGCGCAGAAGAAGGGCGGCATCTGCGCCTTCATCGACGCCGAGCACGCGCTCGATCCGGTCTATGCCCGCAAGCTCGGCGTCAACATCGACGAACTGCTGATCTCGCAGCCCGACACCGGCGAGCAGGCGCTGGAAATCTGCGACACGCTGGTGCGTTCGGGTGCGGTCGACGTGATGGTGATCGATTCGGTCGCGGCGCTGGTGCCGAAGGCCGAGCTCGAGGGCGAGATGGGCGATGCGCTGCCGGGACTTCAAGCGCGGTTGATGAGCCAGGCGCTGCGCAAGCTGACCGCCTCCATCAACAAGTCCAACACCATGGTGATCTTCATCAACCAGATCCGCATGAAGATCGGCGTGATGTACGGCTCGCCGGAGACCACCACCGGCGGCAATGCGCTGAAATTCTACGCCTCCGTCCGTCTCGACATCCGCCGCATCGGCGCGATCAAGGAGCGCGACGAGGTGGTCGGCAACACCACGCGCGTCAAGGTGGTCAAGAACAAGCTGGCCCCGCCGTTCAAGCAGGTCGAGTTCGACATCATGTATGGCGAGGGCGTCTCCAAGATGGGCGAGATCCTCGATCTCGGCGTCAAGGCCGGCATCGTCGAGAAGTCCGGCGCCTGGTTCTCCTATGACAGCCAGCGCCTCGGCCAGGGCCGCGAGAACGCCAAGGCGTTCCTGAAGGGCAACCCCGACATCACCGCCAAGATCGAGACCGCGATCCGCCAGAATTCCGGCCTGATCGCCGAGCAGATCCTCGCCGGCACGCCCGAGCGCGACGCCGACGGCGAGGAGCCGGCGGACGAGTAAGCCTTTCCGCGGAAAGTTTTCGCGAGGAGCGGGCACTGAGGACGTTGAGTTGCCGACGTCTTCGGTGCCCGTTTCGTTTTTGCGTGAGGGTGCGTCGACGATGAAGCGTGTGATCCTGACCAGTTCCTCCGGCGTCGGTCTTGCCCACGCCGGTCGTGCTGACATGGTCGTCCCGTTGATCTTTCGGTTCGTTTGCGGGCCGTTGCCTACGTCGCACCACCTCGAGGACTATCTTACGGGAGGCTATTACAGGGGCGATCCCGAGGTGCGGTGGTCCGATCTTGTTGGCCGGTTGCCTCAGACCGGTCTCGCGCACAAGGAGACTGGCCTGGTTCGGTTTTGCGAGACCTATGGCGTCGAGCTCATCGAGCTGTGGTTCGACCCTGAGCCTAACAGTCAATTGCAATTGATCTGGATCCTGGACTATCTGCGGTCCCATCCATCGATCACCGATTGTCTGAGACTGCGACGGGTCAATTTCGATCTGCGCGAAGCGGACGGCCCGCAACTTCGCGATCGTACGGTGCGGGAATCGGAGATCGCAGAGTGCGACTTCGAGATAGCCAACATGGCCTGGTAAGCGTATCGGGCGCCGACGCCTGAACTTTGCTTTGGGTTGCTGACAAGGGATTTGCCCAGGCTACCTTTCCTGAAGCCGGCTCTGGAAGCATTGCTAGCTGAACTGCCGTCGCCAATCACTGGATTGGGCGCGACGGAGGCGCGGCTTATCGAGCTGATTGCAAGGGGGCACAACCGTACAAAAGAACTGTTTCAGCCGGGCGGGCTGCTCGAAACGCGCGTGTTCGACCAGTGGGAGCTGGGTCCGTTGCTCGAAGGGCTTGCGTCGGGCCCGATGCCGGCGGTCGCAGGTCTCGATCCGAAACTCGCGACGCTCGCCCCGCACGATGCGCGAGGTCGCAGCGCCGCCTATCGTCGGAGCCGGTTGTCGCTGACTGAATTTGGCAAAGCGGTTCTGGAAGGCCGCGAAGATTTCCGTCGCCACAATCCGATTCGACGTTGGTGGGGCGGCACGCTTCTCACCTATGACCGGTTGTGGCGGTGGGATCGCGAAAGCCGGTTGTTGATTGCGCCCTAGCGGCGCATTCGGTGTTGTAGGGTGGGCAAAGGCGCACTTGCGCCGTGCCCACCATCTTCCAACTTCGCGAGAGGTGGTGGGCACGCTTGCGCTTTGCCCACCCTACGAGGCTACGAGACGTCCCGTCGCGTCTTTACTCCGCAGCTTCCGCGTAATCGCTCACCGGCGGACAGGAGCACACCAGGTTGCGGTCGCCGTAGACGTTGTCGACGCGCCCCACGGGGCTCCAGTATTTGTCGGTGCGCGAGACGCCGGCGGGGAAGCAGCCTTCGCTGCGGGTGTAGGCGCGCTTCCAATCGTCGTCGGCGATGTCGTGCACGGTGTGCGGGGCGTGGCGCAAGGGCGAAGCCTCGATCTTGAAGCGGCCGGCCT
The DNA here is from genome assembly GCF_057651995.1 of Bradyrhizobium sp. USDA3516. NCBI lineage: Bacteria > Pseudomonadati > Pseudomonadota > Alphaproteobacteria > Hyphomicrobiales > Nitrobacteraceae > Bradyrhizobium > Bradyrhizobium sp. USDA3516. The sequence continues at coordinate 67,687 of NZ_JBYGYN010000004.1, forward strand.
CGACCTCCGCGATCTCCTTCCGGATCGCGATCATGGCATCGCAAAAACGGTCCAGCTCGGCTTTCGACTCCGACTCGGTCGGCTCGATCATCAGCGTGCCCGGCACCGGGAAGCTCATGGTCGGGGCGTGGAAACCGTAATCGATCAGGCGTTTTGCGATGTCGTCGACGGTGACGCCGCTGGTCGTCTTCAGCGGACGGGGATCGACGATGCACTCATGGGCGACGCGGCCCTTCGCGTTCTTGTAGAGCACGGGGAAATGCGGATCGAGGCGCGCTGCGATGTAATTGGCGTTGAGGATCGCGATCTCGGTGGCGCGCTTCAGGCCTTCGCCGCCCATCATCAGGATGTAGATGTAGGAGATCGTGAGGATCGACGCCGACCCGAACGGCGCGGCCGAGACCGGGCCGACCGGAGCATCGGCCTTGGTGGCGGGATGGCCGGGCAGGAAGGGCGCGAGATGCGCCTTGACGCCGATCGGACCCATGCCGGGGCCGCCGCCGCCATGCGGAATGCAGAAGGTCTTGTGCAAATTGAGATGGCTGACATCGGCGCCGTAATCGCCAGGGCGCGAGAGGCCGACCTGGGCATTGAGGTTGGCGCCGTCCAGATACACCTGGCCGCCATGGGAGTGGACGATGTCGCAGATCTCGCGAATGTGCTCCTCGAACACGCCGTGGGTCGAGGGATAGGTGATCATGATTGCGGCGAGGTCGTTCGCATGCTTCTCGGCCTTGGCGCGGAGGTCATTGACGTCGACGTCGCCGTTCTTCTCGCAAGCGACCACCACGACGTCCATCCCGACCATCGCAGCCGAGGCCGGATTGGTGCCGTGGGCGGAGGAGGGGATCAGGCAGATCCTGCGATGGCTTTGCCCGCGCGCCGCATGATAGCCCCGGATCGCGAGCAGCCCGGCGTATTCGCCCTGTGCGCCCGAGTTCGGCTGCAGCGAGATCGCGTCATAGCCGGTGATGTCGCACAGCCATTTTTCCAGCCGTGCGAACAGCGCGTGATAGCCGCGTGCCTGCTCGCGCGGGGCGAACGGGTGCAGCGAGCCGAATTCCGGCCAGGTCAGCGGCATCATCTCGGTGGTCGCGTTCAGCTTCATGGTGCAGGATCCCAGCGGGATCATGGCGCGGTCGAGCGCGAGGTCGCGGTCACTGAGCTTGCGCATGTAGCGCAGCATCTCGGTCTCCGAGCGATGCGCATGGAACACGGGATGGGTCAGGAACGCCGTGGCGCGCTTCAATGCGTCCGGCAGCGCCTCGCGCGTCTCGGCCTCGATCTCGGCATAGGCGAGCGTGCCGCCGAAGGCGCGCCAGACCGCTTCGACCGTCGCCGGCGTCGTGGTCTCGTCGAGCGCGATGCGAAGCGCGGCATCACCGATGCCGAGATTGATCTTCTCGGCCAAAGCGCGCGCGACGATCTCCTCGCGCTTGCCGCCGGCCTCGACGCTGAGCGTGTCGAAGAAGTTTTCGCTGGCGAGCGCAAAGCCGAGCTTGCGCAAGCCGGCCGCGAGCACGGCGGCACGGCGATGCACGTTGCGTGCGATCTGCGTCAGGCCATCGGGGCCGTGATAGACCGCATACATCGAGGCGATCACGGCGAGCAGCACCTGCGCGGTGCAGATGTTGGAGGTCGCCTTCTCGCGGCGGATGTGCTGCTCGCGGGTCTGCAGCGCGAGGCGATAGGCCGGCATTCCGCGCGAATCCACGGAGAGGCCGACGATGCGGCCGGGCAGCGAGCGCTTCAGCGCATCGCGCACGGCCATATAGGCGGCATGCGGGCCGCCATAGCCCATCGGCACGCCGAAGCGCTGCGCCGAGCCGATGGCAATGTCGGCGCCGAGCTCGCCGGGCGAGGCGAGCAGCGTCAGCGCCAGCAGGTCGGCGGCGAGAATCGCGAGCGCGCCCTTGGCCTTCAGCGCCGCGATCGCGGGCCTGAGGTCGCGCAACGCACCGGAAGAACCGGGGTATTGCAGCAGCGCGCCGAGCACGTCGGCCTTGTCGAGATCGGTGAGGGGATCGCCGACGACGAGAGTCCAGCCCAGTGGCTCGGCGCGGGTGCGCATCACCGCAAGCGTCTGCGGATGCACGTCCTTGTCGACGAAGAAGGCCTTGGCCTTGACCTGCGAGTGGCGCTCGGCCAGCGCCATGGCTTCGGCCGCCGCGGTGGCTTCATCGAGCAGCGAGGCGTTGGCAACGTCGAGCCCGGTGAGGTCGCAGATCATGGTCTGGAAGTTAAGCAGCGCCTCCAGCCGGCCCTGGCTGATCTCGGGCTGATAGGGCGTATAGGCCGTGTACCAGGCCGGGCTCTCCAGGATGTTGCGCTGGATCACCGCGGGCAGGATCGTGCCGGAATAGCCTTGGCCGATCAGCGAGGTGAAGACCTGGTTCTGGCCTGCAAGCTCGGCCATGTGCGCGATCGCCTCGGTCTCGCTGAGCGGCTTGCCGAGATCGAGCGGGGCGGCCTGCCGGATCGATGCCGGCAGCGTCTCCGCCATCAGCGCGTCGACGCTCTTGGCGCCGACCGCCTCCAGCATCGCGGTAACGTCGCGCGGGGAGGGGCCGATGTGGCGGCGGACGAAAGAGGTGGCGGTGTCGCCGTTGGACTTGCGGTGCGCGGTCATCATGGGTCCTCGCTAAAAGGCTTCTATCTTCGCCGTCATGCCCGGGCTTGTCCCGGGCATCCACGTTCTTCGTCCCGTGACAAGGCCGTGGATGGCCGGGACAAGCCCGGCCATGACGACCGTGGAAAGATCGCGTGTCATCTCACGCCGTATGCGCCTTGTAGGCGGCTTCATCCATGAGGCCGCCGAGCTCGCTTCTGTCGGTCATCCTGATCTTGAAGAACCAGGCCTTGCCTTGCGCATCCGAGTTCACCAGCGCCGGCTCGGCCGCGAGCTCGGCGTTGGTCTCGAGCACTTCGCCGGTCACGGGCGCGTAGACGTCGGAGGCGGCCTTGACCGACTCGACGACGGCGGCGGCTTCGGCCTTCTTCAAGCTCCGGCCGACCTTGGGCAGCTCGACGAACACGACGTCACCGAGCTGCTGCTGCGCGTAATCGGTAATGCCGACGGTCGCGACATCGCCGTCGATGGCGAGCCATTCATGGTCGGAAGTGTACAGCGTCGTGGTCATTGTCTCGTCCTCAGCGTTTGTAGGTGTTTTTCACGAAGGGCATGGCGGCGACCTGCAAGGGCAGTCGCTGGCCGCGCACCTCGGCGAAGAGTGTTGTGCCAAGCGCGCTCGACGCGGTGGGCACGTAGCCCATGGCAACCGGCGCATTCAGGCTGGGGCCGAAACCGCCCGAGGTGACTTGTCCGATCGGCTCGCCGCCCGCCTCATTCGCAAACAGCAGCGCGCCCTCGCGCACCGGCGCGCGGCCCAGCGCGCGTAGGCCGACGCGGCGGCGGGATGCGCCTTGGTCGAAATGAGCGAGGATCGTCTTTGCGCCGGGGAAACCGCCAGCGCGTGCACCGCCGCTACGGCGGCTCTTCTGCACCGACCATTCCAGCGCGGCCTCGACCGGCGTGGTCGCAGTGTCGATGTCGTGGCCGTACAGGCAGAGCCCGGCTTCCAGCCGCAGGCTGTCGCGGGCCCCGAGGCCAATCGGGAGCACGTCGGGATCTGCCAGCAGTATTTTTGCGAGCCGTTCGGCATCGCCCGACGGAACCGAGATCTCGAAGCCGTCCTCGCCGGTGTAGCCGGAGCGCGAGACGAAGCACTTGATGCCCGCGACCTCATGCGGGCCGGCGTCCATAAACTTCATGCCAGGCGCCTCTGCACAGAATTTCGCCAGCACAGCTTCCGCCTTCGGACCCTGCAGCGCGATCAGCGCGCGGTCGGCAAGCTGGTCGATCACGCAGGCGTCGGACAAATTGGCGCGCAGATGCGCCTCGTCCGCGGCCTTGCAGGCGGCGTTGACGACCAGGAACAGGTGATCGCCGAAATTGGCGACCATGAGGTCGTCGAGAATGCCGCCGTCGTCATTGGTGAACTGGGCATAGCGCTGCCGCCCCGCGGCGATCGCCACGATGTCCTGCGGCACAAGCCGCTCCAGCGCGCGGGCGGCGTCCTCGACCGTCCCGGATTTCGGCCGGAGCGCGAGCTGACCCATGTGGGAGACGTCGAACAGGCCCGCCTTGGTGCGGGTATGAAGGTGCTCTTTCAGCACGCCCGCGGGGTACTGCACGGGCATGTCGTAGCCCGCGAACGGCACCATCTTGCCCCCTAAGGACACATGGAGGTCGTAAAGGGGGGTACGTTTCAGGGAGTCTTGGTCGTGCGCTAGCATCTTGAGGGCCCTCGGCGGTTCCCCGGGGAGGATTCCCCGATGGACACCAGTCGAAGCCCCATCTGTCGCTGTGCCTGAGAGTATTATCCCGTCGGCGGACGCTGTCCGGGTCTTAAACCCGTCGGCGCCTCTTTCCAGATGCTGTCAAAGCCACGCGGTCCTTTTGCCTGAGAGTTTCCGGGGCGGTTGCTCCTTCGGCGCCGGCTACCAGGTAGCCGGTCTCTCCCGACGTGGCCGTACGATACAGATGGGTAGAGACCACAGCGGAGCCAAGCCTGTCAACGCGTCCGCGCGCCCTATCCAACGGGATTGCGCGCCTGCGGCAACCCTCTGATCTCCTTGCACAGTTTCTGGACAGCGAAGCTGGCCTTGTCTAAAAGCGCTTTGGCCCGCAGATATCAGCCTTAACGGTCCGGTTTGGACGGCGAAAAGCGGGCCCTAAAGCACGATGCGTCATCGCGCTTTAGTTCTTTGTTTGAGCATGATCTTTCCGGAAAACCGCTTCGCACTTTTCCGGATCATGCTCTAGCACACCCGACTGGATGAACATGAGTGGCGTCAACGAGATCAGGTCGACCTTTCTGAACTTCTTTGCCGAGAACGGCCACGAGATCGTGCCGTCTTCGCCACTCGTGCCGCGCAACGATCCGACGTTGATGTTCACCAATGCCGGCATGGTGCAGTTCAAGAACGTCTTCACCGGCGTCGAGAAGCGGCCCTATCAGCGCGCCACCACCTCGCAGAAATGCGTGCGCGCCGGCGGCAAGCACAACGACCTCGACAATGTCGGCTACACCGCGCGCCATCTCACCTTCTTCGAGATGCTCGGCAATTTCTCGTTCGGCGATTACTTCAAGGAGCGCGCGATCGAGCTCGCCTGGAAGCTGATCACGAGCGAGTTCGGGCTGAAGAAGGACAAGCTGCTCGTCACCGTCTACCACACCGACGACGAGGCGGCGGGGCTGTGGAAGAAGATCGCCGGCTTCTCCGAGGACCGCATCATCCGCATCCCGACCTCGGACAATTTCTGGGCGATGGGCGACACCGGGCCGTGCGGCCCGTGCTCGGAGATCTTCATCGACCGCGGCGAGCACATCTGGGGCGGTCCTCCCGGCTCGCCGGAAGAGGACGGCGACCGCTTCCTCGAATTCTGGAATCTCGTGTTCATGCAATACGAGCAGGTGACGAAGGAGGAGCGCGTCGGCCTGCCGCGTCCCTCGATCGACACCGGCATGGGCCTGGAGCGCATGGCCTGCATCCTCCAGGGCGTCGAGAGCGTGTTCGAGACCGACCTGTTCAAGAACCTGATCGACGCGGCCGCGTCCGCGCTCGGCAGCGGCCCGAACGAGGAGAACGTCGCCTCATTCCGCGTCATCGCCGATCACTTGCGCTCCTCGGCCTTTTTGGTCTCCGACGGCGTGCTGCCCTCGAACGAGGGCCGCGGCTATGTGCTGCGCCGGATCATGCGCCGCGCCATGCGCCATGCGCAGCTGTTAGGGGCGAAAGAGCCGCTGATGCATCGGCTGGTCTGGGCGCTGGTGCGCGAGATGGGTCAGGCCTATCCGGAATTGATGCGCGCGGAAAAGCTGATCGAGGAGACGCTGCGGCTGGAGGAGACCCGCTTCCGCAAGACTCTTTCGCGTGGCTTGGCGATCCTGGACGAGAAGAGCGCGGGCCTGAAGAAAGGCGACATGTTCGACGGCGACGTCGCCTTCACGCTGTATGATACCTACGGCTTCCCGCTCGACCTGACGCAGGACGCGCTGAAGTCGCGCGGCATCGGCGTCGATCAGGCGGCGTTCACCGACGCGATGGAGCGTCAGAAGGCCAAGGCGCGCGAGTCCTGGAAGGGCTCCGGTGAGGCGGCGTCCGAGGCGATCTGGTTCCCGCTGCGCGAGAAGCTCGGCGCCACCGAATTCCTGGGCTACGAGACCGAGAGCGCCGAAGGCGTGGTCTCGGCGCTGGTCAAGGACGGCACTGAAGTCACCAGCCTCAAGGCCGGCGAGACGGGCGCGCTTCTGCTGAACCAGACGCCGTTCTATGCGGAGTCCGGCGGTCAGGTCGGCGACACCGGCGTGCTCTCGGGCGAGGGCGGCATCAAGGTCCGCGTCACCGATACGCAGAAGAAGCTCGGCGATCTCTTCGTCCACATCGGCACGGTCGAGAGCGGCGAAGTCAAGCTCGGCAGCGCGCTGCAGCTCGAGGTGGATCACGCACGCCGCTCGACCATCCGCGCCCATCACTCTGCGACCCACATCATCCACGAGGCGCTGCGCCAGGTGCTCGGCGATCACATTGCCCAGCGCGGCTCGATGGTCGCGCCGGACCGGCTGCGCTTCGACTTCGTGCATCCGAAGCCGATCACTCCGGAAGAGCTCGCCCGGGTCGAGGACATCGCCAACGACGTGGTGCTGGAGAACGACGAGGTCACCACGCGCGTCATGGGCGTGGATGAGGCCCGCGAGGCCGGGGCGCGCGCGCTGTTCGGTGAGAAATATGGCGATGAGGTCCGCGTCGTTTCGATGGGCAGGACCGCGCGCGAGCGCGGCGCCAATGCGCTCGGCTGGTCGGTCGAGCTCTGCGGCGGCACCCATGTGAAGCGCACCGGCGATATCGGCCTGATCACGGTCACGAGCGAAAGCGCAGTCGCCTCCGGCGTGCGCCGCATCGAGGCGCTGACGGGCAACTACGCCCGAAGACATGCCAACGACACCATGGCGCTGGCGAAAACCGCAGCGAACGAACTGCGCACCTCGCTCGACGACGTCCCGGCGCGCATCGCCGCACTGATGGAGCAGAGCAAGAAGCTCGAACGCGAGCTCTCCGACGCCCGCAAGAAGCTGGCGATGGGCGGCGGTGCCTCCGCCGGCAACGGCGCAGCCTCAAGCGTGCGCGAGGCCGGCGGCGTCAAGCTGATGGCGCGTGCGGTCGAAGGCATCGAGATGAAGGATCTCAAGAGCCTCGCCGACGACGGCAAGAAGCAGATCGGCTCGGGCGTCGTCGCCATCGTCGGCGTCACCGAGGACGGCAAGGCCGGAATCGTGGTCGGCGTCACCCAGGACCTCACCGCGCGCTTCAACGCCGTCAATCTGGTCCGCATCGCCTCCGAGGCGCTCGGCGGCAAGGGCGGCGGCGGCCGGCCCGACATGGCCCAGGCCGGCGGCCCCGATGGCGCCAAGGCGTCCGAGGCTCTGAGCGCGATCGAAAAAGCCATGGCGAGCGCGTAAAATCGCCATGCGCCCCGTTCCGCGCGGACGTGGGCTTCGCGATCCCGATCTTCGGGATCGCCTCTACGACCTGCTGGAGCACGATCCCCTGGCCTATTCGGTCGGGTCGCGCTTCATCCAGCTCATCATCGGCGTCATCGTGCTCAACGTCGCCGCGATGATCCTCGCCTCGGTGCCGGAGCTCGACGCGCGGTTCGGCGCGCTATTCGCGGGCATCACCATCCTGTCCGTGATCGTGTTCGCGCTGGAATATGCGGCGCGGCTGTGGACGGTGGCGGGGCATACCCAGCGCAAGGGATCGGCGCTGTCCGACCGGCTCTCCTATGCCGTCTCGGCGCTGGGCATCATCGATCTCATGGCGTTCCTGCCTGCGGCGATCGTGCTCGCCACCGGAGAGCACGCGACGCTGGCGGCGCTCGGCGTGCTGCCGTTCTTCAAGCTGATCCGCTATTCCCCGGCGATGCGCTCGCTGCTCGCCGCCGTCCATGCCGAGCGGCGCGCGCTGATCGGCTGCGTGGTCATCCTGATCGGCGCGGTGCTGACCTTCGCCTCGCTGCTCTACGCCATCGAGCGCGACGTGCAGCCGGACAAGCTCGGCACCATCCCGCAGGCGATGTGGTGGGCGATCGTGACGCTCGGCACCGTCGGCTATGGCGACGTCGTGCCGGTGACGCCGCTCGGCAAGTTCGTCTCGACCTTCGCGATCATCGCGGGCTTTGCCATGATCGCGCTGCCGGTCGCGATCATCTCCTCGGCGTTCGCCGAAGAGGTGAAGCGGCGCGATTTCGTCGTCACCTGGGGCATGCTGGCGCGGGTGCCGCTGTTCGCGCACCTCTCAGCCGCGGAGATCGCCGACATCATGCGCCTGCTCAGGGCGCGCACCATCGAGCAGGGCGAGATCCTGGTGCGGCGAGGCGATGTCGCCTCGTCGATGTATTTCATCACCGCCGGCGAGGTCGAGATCGCGCTGCCGAACCAGCATGTGCGCCTCGCCGACGGCACCTTCTTCGGCGAGATCGCACTGCTGCATAAGACCAAGCGCAGCGGCACGGTGACGGCGACGCGCAAGAGCCGGCTGCTCGTGCTCGATGCCCAGGATTTTCATGCGCTGATCGCGCGCATGCCGACGCTCGCGGACCACGTCCACGAGACCGCCAAGGCGCGCCTCGCCGATACCGGCGATCTCGCGCTGGCCGAGCTCGCGCAGGCGGAGAAGGAAGGCGAGGGCGGCTGAGCGGTTAGGGTTTCTTCAGGAAAACATAGTCGGCGGAGTAGGGCGCACTTTTGAACTCGCCGGCCTTCTCGCATGGGCCGTCGAGCTTGCCGCCATGGGTGTTGATGCGCTGGACGGTGGTGACGGGTGTGAGCGTACCATTGCCGCGATGCGCGGTGACCTCCAGCTTCAGCCAGGGAATATCGGCGGCCGTTGCGCCGGGGGCGTTGCCGGCGGCCTTGCCGGCCACCGCGCTGCCATCGGCGAGCTCCCAGTTCGGGCCGGCATAGTGCCGACCGATCGTCTTGCCCTCGGACAGCAGCGTCGCGATTGGCTCGCGGAAGGCCCAGGCGAGCCTGCCGTCGCCGCCGGCCCTGCACTCGTAGACCTGCGCGCCCTCGGCGTGGACGCTGAGCACGACGGTCTCGCCCGGCGCCGCGATGGCCTCGGGGAGAGGATCAGCGGCTCTGGCTTGCCCGGCCATGGCGGCCAGAAACAGCAGGCTGGGGACGGCAGGCTTGATCGCCATGGTCGCATGTCCGCGCGAGGGCCACAAAAATAAAAAGGACCACGCTTTGGCGTGGCCCTTCATGATGTCTGGCCCAGTCGGGCGAAATTGCGGCCAGCTTACGCCGCCAGCTCTTTCGTCAGGTTCTCGGCGACCTTGTCGAGGAAGCCGGTGGTCGAGAGCCAGCGCTGGTCGGCGCCGACCAGGAGCGCGAGGTCCTTGGTCATGTAGCCGGCCTCGACGGTGTCGACGCAGACCTTCTCCAGCGTGGCCGCGAACTTGGCGAGCTCGGGGTTGTTGTCGAGCTTGGCGCGGTGGGCAAGGCCACGCGTCCACGCGAAGATCGAGGCGATCGAGTTGGTCGAGGTCTCCTTGCCCTTCTGGTGCTCGCGGTAATGGCGGGTCACCGTGCCGTGGGCGGCTTCCGCTTCCACGGTCTTGCCGTCGGGGGTTAGCAGGACCGAGGTCATCAGGCCGAGCGAGCCGTAGCCCTGCGCGACCGTGTCGGACTGCACGTCGCCATCGTAGTTCTTACAGGCCCAGACGTAGCCGCCGGACCATTTCAGCGCCGAGGCCACCATGTCGTCGATCAGGCGGTGCTCGTAGGTCAGGCCCTTGGCGTCGAACTCCTTCTTGAACTCGCGGTCGAAGATGTCCTGGAAGATGTCCTTGAAGCGCCCGTCATAGACCTTGAGGATCGTGTTCTTGGTCGACAGGTACACCGGGTAATTGCGCAGCAGGCCGTAATTGAACGAAGCGCGGGCGAAGTCGATGATGGAATCGTCGAGATTGTACATCTCCATGGCGACGCCGGCGCCGGGCGCCTTGAACACTTCCTTCTCGATCACGGTGCCGTCCTCGCCGACGAACTTCAGCGAGAGGGTGCCCTTGCCCGGGAACTTGATGTCGGTGGCGCGGTACTGGTCGCCATAGGCGTGGCGGCCGATGATGATCGGCTTGGTCCAGCCGGGAACCAGGCGCGGCACGTTCTTGCAGATGATCGGCTCGCGGAAGATCACGCCGCCGAGGATGTTGCGGATGGTGCCGTTCGGCGACTTCCACATCTGCTTGAGATTGAACTCCTTCACCCGGGCCTCATCCGGGGTGATGGTGGCGCATTTGACGCCGACGCCGACCTTCTTGATCGCCTCGGCCGCGTCGATCGTGACCTGATCGTTGGTGTGGTCGCGGTATTCCATGCCCAGGTCGAAATAGAGCAGCTCGACATCCAGGAACGGGTTGATCAGCTTGTCCTTGATGTACTGCCAGATGATCCGGGTCATCTCGTCGCCATCGAGCTCGACGACGGGATTGGATACCTTGATTTTTGCCATGATCGGGGAAGCCTCTTGGGAACGGCGCTTTCGGCGCGCCACGGGAATATCCGCCGCCTCTTAGCACCTGATAGCAGCGGGCGAAAGCCAAGGGATTATGCACTTTTAGCTCATCCAGCTTGCGCAGGCGGGAAGCGCCCGGCCGGCCCTCGGCCAGGCCTTCGGGGCACCTTCCAGGCGAGACTTAAAAGTCGAATCCAACCCGTTATTTCCCTTGAGAATTTTGTCAGGACAGGCAAACGACAGGCGGACACCCCGAGCCGGCCGGTAGCCGGACTTGAATCGATTTCCAAAAACGGCCTCGCCAAGGCCTTGAGAGACAGTGTGAAAGCAAAGCGAGATGTCGGGGACTGACAAGAGCAAGGCCGGCCTTTCCCTCGACGGTCCCATCGTGATCCTGGTCGAGCCACAGCTCGGTGAGAACATCGGCATGGCCGCGCGCGCCATGGGCAATTTCGCGCTCGGCCGCTTGCGCATCGTCAATCCCCGGGACGGCTGGCCCAACATCGCGGCGCAGCGGGCCGCGGCCGGCGCCGACCACATCCTGGAAAAGGTCGAATTGTTCGCCACGGTGGAGGAGGCGGTCGCCGACCTCGACCTGCTGTTCGCCACCACCGCACGGCCCCACGACCAGGCCAAGCCCGTGGTCGGGCCGGAGGCCGCAGCCGCCGAGATCGCCGGGCACGTCGCGACCGGCGGCAGGGCCGGCATCCTGTTCGGCCGCGAGCGCTGGGGCCTGACCAACGAGGAGGTCGGGCTCTCCAACCGCATCATCACCTTCCCGGTCAACCCGGGCTTTGCCTCGCTCAACCTCGCCCAGGCCGTGCTGCTGGTGGGCTATGAATGGTTCAAGCGTGCGACGTCGGGCGCGTTGCCGCACGCCATGCCTGAAAGATCCGAGCGCGCCTCGCAGCACCAGATGCAGGCCTTCTTCGACAACCTCGTGCGCGAGCTCGACAAGGTTGAATTCCTGCGCCCGGCCGAGAAGCGCGACACCATGCTGGTGAACCTGCGCAACATCTTCACCCGGATGGAGCCGACCAAGCAGGACATGCACACTCTGCACGGGGTGATCATGGCGATCGCCGAGGGGCGCAAGGGACCGGCCAAGGGCGGCGTGCTCGACGGCGAGCAGGCCACGCGCCTGCGCGCACTGCTGGCCGAGCACGGGCAGGGCGGCGGCGTGCCTGACAGCGGCTCGACCGTGCGCGGCCTTGCCCGCCTGCTCCGCCGCAATCCGACCGACGCCGAACGCCTGCTCTGGCAAGCGCTGACGCGCGACCGCCGCTTTGCAGGCCAGTTCAAGCGCCAGACCCCGGTGGGGCGCCACATCCCGGACTTCGTCTCGTTCCCGCACCGGGTCGCGATCGAGCTGGTCAACCCGGGCGAGGGGGAGGCGATTGCGGCAGATCGCGCGGCGCGGCGGAGCTGGCTCGAGGCGCGGGACTATCGCGTGCTCGACATCCGGGCCGCGGATGTCGAGCGTGATCTGGAGGCTGAGCTGGTGCGGCTTGCCGGGATGATGGGACAGTAGAATCTCAGCGGGCCGCGGCGTCATCGAAGCGGGCGGATGCGGCGAGGATGGCGGCAAGCAGCGCGGCGATCAGGATGATGGCCAGTGCGGCCGTCCACCCATAGGCCTCAACCGCACTTCCGACCGCAACAGGTCCGGCCACCTGGCCGAGATTGCTGCCTTGCATGACCAGACCGGTGACCACAGGAATGAGTGCCGCGGATGGCGCGAGCAAGGGGATCGATGCGATCAGGACGGCCGGCATCAGGCCGCCGATCGCCGCGAACAGGATGCACAGCAGAAGCGTGGGCGTATCGCCGAGGATCTGCAGGAAGATCCCAGGAGCGGAAAACCCCATCGCCAGACAGGCCGCGACGAGCAGCATTGAACGCCGGGCACCGCGCGCGAGCAGGTAGCCGGCAGCGACATTGCCGATGATGTTGCTGGCGGTGGCGAGAGCACTGAGCATGCCGGCGGTGCCGTAGGGGATGTTCATCCGCTCCATCAGCAGCACTGGGAGGAAGCTGAACAGCGCGAAGAACATCAGGCTGTACAGGGCAAAACATCCGGCCAGCAGAAGCGGGCCCTTCCTTGCCGCCACGCGCATGGCATCCGACATCGTGCGTCTCCACGGTGCCGAGATGCGCTTTGGGGCAGCCGGAATACTCGTCCACGCGGCAGCGATGGCGATCGCCGCAAGACCGGCGCTGCCCCACCACAGAGCGCGCCAGTCGCCGAAGAAGGTCCCGACGAGCATCGCGAGCGCAATGCCGGCCGGCATGAAGCAGCTCCATAGGGCAAGCGGAACGTCTTGGTGCCCGGATGGGACTACTCTGTTCAGGATCGCCGGGCCCGCAACAATGATCAGAAGAAATCCTGCCCCTTCCAAAATGCGCGACGCGAGAAGCACCGCGTAGCCGGTTGCGAGCGCGCCGATGACGGCTCCGAGGATGAGCAGCCCGAGGCCGACAATGAGACTTCGCCGATCTCCGGCGCGAGCCACGAGAGAGCCCGCGGGGATACCGCCCACCAGGCCGAGAACGGCCAGTATCCCGGTCAGCCAGCCGGCAGCGGCGAGATCAAGGCCCAGGTCCTTTTGCAGCATGGGCGTGGCGATGGCGGCCTTCCCCACCTGGATTGCGGCCACGACGCCGGAGCCCACGACGATGCTCACCACATGCCAGTGTCGATCTCGCAAGGACGGGGCGGGTGCTGCCGCCGCCATCAAGCCGCCTCCTTGAGGCGTGCAGCGGCCAAGGCGCGAGCAATCTCGGCGACATGCCGTCCCTGAAAACGTGCCCCTGCCAGCTCGTTGGCGCTGGGACGACGATCCCCGCCGCTGCCGTCGTCGGCGAGGGTCGATGCGCCGTAGGGCGAGCATCCGGTGACCTCGTCCATGCGCATCTGTCCCTTGAATGTGTAGGGCAGCCCGACCACGACCATGCCAAGGTGCAGCAACACGGTGTGCACGGACAGGATAGTGCTTTCCTGGCCGCCATGCTGGCTCCCCGTCGATGTGAAGACGCTGCCGACCTTGCCCACGAGCTTGTTCTCGAACCAAAGGCCGCCGCACTGGTCGAGGAAGTTCTTCATCTGCGCGGCCATGTTCCCGAAACGCGTCGGGGTGCCAAAGATGATCGCGTCGTAGCCCGGCAATTCAGCCACGGCAGCGGTGTCGGCGCGTTGATCGAGCTTGTATCCGGCCCTTTGTGCGACGTGATCGGGAACGATTTCCGGCACGCGCTTGATGGCGACTTCGGCTTCGGCCTCCCGTGCACCTCGGGCGATCTCTTCAGCCATCGTCTCGATGTGACCGTAGGACGAGTAGTACAGCACCAGGACCTTCGTCATTTCCTTCCTCGCTCTCTCGGGTGGGCCAGCAACTAAAATAGATCTGTGCTTGATCGGCGCTAGCGCGATAAGATCGATGAGTTCGATCGATTGGATAGATCATGCTGGATGTGCTGACGCTTGATCAGTTGCGAACATTCGTGACGGTGGCGGAATGCGGAAGCTTTCGGTCGGCCGCCGCTCGGCTGTCCCGTGTTCAGTCCGCCATCAGCCATGCCATTGCCAATTTGGAGGCCGAGCTGGGTGTTGCGCTGTTCGATCGCACGGGTCATCGGCCAGTCCTGACGCCCGAGGGGCAGTCACTGCTCGCAAACGCGCGCGACATTCTCCTCAGAGTCGATGCGATGCGGTCGAGAGCCCGGGGCCTTGGCGAGGGGGTCGAGCTCGAGCTTTCCTTGACGATCGACACATTGTTTCCGATCGGCATGGTCGGTGCGGCACTGACGAAGATGCGCGCTGCCTATCCCTCGGTTTCGATCAGGCTCGCAGTCGAGCCGCTGGGCGGACCGATCGCCTCGCTGATCGACAAGCGCAGTTCGCTCGCGATCGTGGTGGGCGAGGATTTCCGCGACCCGCGGATCGCGCTCGAGGCGATCTCATCGGTCGAGCAAGTTGCCGTCGTTTCCGTCGAGCACCCATTGGCGAAGCGGCAATCGCGCAATAAGGTCAGCCTTCAGGATCTGGCGGATCATCTGCAGATCGTTCTGTCCGATCCGACACCGTTGACCGAAGGGCGCATGTTCGGTGTGCTTTCGCCCCAGACCTGCCGGGTCACCAACCAGGACACCAAGCATGCGATGATTCTCGCCGGCCTCGGCTGGGGCCGCCTGCCGTTCTGGCAGGTCGAGCGCGACCTGAGGGAAAGGCGCCTCGTGCGCCTTGCCACCACCGCCCTCGGACGCCGCAGCCAGGTTGCCGCAGAAGCCTATCTCGCGCACCGGCTGGACCAGCCGCTCGGACCAGCCGCGCTGGCTTTTCGCGAGGCGTTGATGGGGATGGCCGAGGCGTAGGCGCACGTGGCTGGAGGCGCGGGATTTCCGCGTGCAGGGCACCCAACTTCATTGATGCATGTCAAGGAAGGTGGAACTCCGCTCCTTACGTTCGAGCCAGCAGGAGGGTCCAACATGTCGATCAGCCGTCGCCAAGCACTTGCGGCCTTCGGCGCCGCCGTCTCGACGCTTGCGATGTCCCGCGTAGCGCGCGCCGAGTTTGACGGTCCTATCGTCAGGGCCCTGGAGGGCGGCGAAGATTTCTGGCTCGCCCAGGACGCCTATATCTTCGGCTACCCGCTTGTGACGATGGAAATGACGCGCCGCGTCATGACCAACGTCGCGGCGGTGGAAGGCACGCGCGGGCCGATGGGGCAGTTCGTCAAGCTCCGCAAATACCCCGATGCGAGCTTCAGGGACGTCACCGCACCCAATGCCGATACGCTCTACACGACCGCCTGGATCGACCTGGGAGACGAGCCCTGGGTCCTGAGCATGCCGGATATGAAGGACCGTTATTTCCTGTTTCCGATGCTGGACGGCTGGACCAACGTCTTCCAGGTGCCCGGCAAGCGCACCACGGGCACCAAGGCGCAGACCTATGCGATCACCGGCCCGGGCTGGAAGGGAACGCTTCCCGCCGGCGTCAAGGAATACAAATCACCCACGAGCATGGTGTGGATTCTGGGTCGCATCTACTGCACCGGCACGCCGGAAGACTATGCGGCCGTGCATGCGGCACAGGACGAGTTCAAGCTCTTCCCTCTCAGCGCGTACGGCAAGTCCTACACGCCGCCGGCAGGCAAGGCCGATGCGTCGATCGACATGAAGACGGCCGTTCGCGACCAGGTCAACCGTATGGACGCCGCCGCCTATTTCACTCTTCTCGCGCAATTGATGAAGCGCAATCCCCCGGCCGCCGCGGATGCGCCTGAGGTCGCCAAATTCGCGAAGATCGGTCTTGTCCCCGGCAAGGATTTCGATGCGAGCAAATTCGACGCTGCCTTCGCCAAGCGGGTCCCGCAGGTGGCGTTCGATCGCATCATGCTCCAGTTCAAGGTCAACAAGGCGATCCGGAATATCAACGGCTGGGCCTTCGACGCCGAAGCCGGCGTCTACGGCACCAACTATTTCAACCGCGCTTTGGTCACGGCCATCGGACTCGGCGCCAACCGAATTCAGGATGCGTGCTATCCGACATCACAGAAGGATGCCGACGGGAAGGAGTATGTCGGCAGCAACAAGTACGTTGTGCGTTTTCCGAAGGGGCAACTTCCCCCGGTCGCCGGCTTCTGGTCACTCACGATGTATGACGAGAACTACTTCTTCGTCGCCAATCCGATCAACCGCCAGTCCATCAGCGCGCGCCAGAACCTGAAAGCCAATCCGGACGGTTCGGTCGATCTCTACATCCAGAAGGACAAGCCCGGTCCTGACAAGGAGAGCAATTGGCTCCCCGCACCGGCCGGCAAGTTCGTGCTGATGCTGCGGATGTACTGGCCGAACGAGAAGTCGCCCTCGATCATCAACGGGACCTGGAAGCCGCCTCCGGTGCGGCAGGCGACGAGCAGCTAAAGCATCATCCGGAAACGTGCGAAGCGGCTTTCCGGAAAGATCATGCTCAAACAACAACCCAAAGCGCGATAACGATTCATCCAAGTCTCATCGCGATTTAGCGCGCTACGAGATCTTCGTAGCCTGGATGAGCGGAGCGATATCCGGGACGGCGTTCCCGCATGTCGCTACGCTCATGCGGGCTGCGGATGAGCCGTCACACCGTCTCCAGCTGCTCCGCCGCGCGCTTCTTCTTCGTCTTGGCCTGGCCGAGCAGGGGGCCTGCCGTAAGCGCCGCGGTATCCGCGACACCCGGGTCGCGCGAGATCATCGCGGCGACGATGGCGCCGTCGATGATGAGGCCGAGCTGGTGCGCCAGCACCGCGGGCTCGGCCGAGCCGAGCTCGCCGGCGAGCTTCTCGATATGGCCGAGCACGATCTTCTTGTGCTTCAGCGCGATGTTGCGGAATTGCTTGGCGTCCTTGTCGTGCTCGCCGACGGCGTTGATGAAGGGGCAGCCGTAGAAGCGCTCTTCGGCGAACCAGCTCTTCAGCGCGGGAAAGATGCGCGTGAGTTTCGCCTGCGCATCGCCGCCGCCTTGCTCCATGGCGCCGATGAACCATTCGCGCCATTGCTTGCCTTCGCTCTCCAGCACCGCGTTGACGAGGTTGGTCTTGGAGCCGAACAATTTGTAGAGCGTGGTCTTGGCCGTGCCGGCCTCTTCGATGATCGCATCGATGCCGGTGGCGTTGATGCCGTTCTTGCAGAACAGATGCGTCGCCGCGCTCAAGAGGCGACCGCGTGCGGATTCGTCGTCGCCGGCAGCGGCGTGGGGCGAATTCTTCTTCGATGACGTCTTTGCCATGGACTCGAACTTACCCGCAGCCGTGCCGCATCAGCAAGCCGCATCTGTTTGGCGCTGAAAAGATTCGCAGGGGAAGCCGCATCTGCATCGGCTTTGAGCAGCGGGCGGCTGATCAATCCACAGGCGGCCATCGCTAAGCGGCTCCAATGCCTCGCATTTCGTTTTCGGCGGGCTCTGGCACGCTCCATGCAAGGAAACAGACCGTTCGGTATCCTGCCGATTTCCACTTCTGCCAGGGAGAAGATTGATGACTGCCGTCGTTCAGAAGACAGTGCTGACGGGGTGCCTCGCGCCCATCGACAAGAATGGGCTCGAGCAACTGATTGCCAACGGCAAGGCAAATCCGAAGGTCATCAAGACCTTGAAGTGCAAGACGGTTGCCGAAGGCAAGTTCCGCCACGCCAATTATATCCGCAACCTGCCGCCCTACATCGTCGACGAGCCACCGGGTCTTCTGGGCGACGACACCGCGCCCAATCCGTCGGAAGCCTCGCTGGCCGCGCTCGGCTCGTGCCTTGCGGTCGGCCTGCACGCCAACGCCGTGCACCGCGGCTGGACCGTCAACAAGCTCGAGCTCGAGCTCGAAGGCGATCTCAACATCACCGCGGTCTGGGGCACCGGCGACACCTCCGACAAGCCGGTCGGCTTCACCGATGTCCGCGTCAAGGTCGACATGGAATGCGAGGGCATCTCGCCGGACGAGATCAACGCACTGGTCGCCCATGTGAAGAAATGGTCGCCGGTCGCCAACACCTTCACCCGGCCGGTCAATCTCGAGGTCGGCATCTAGCAGACGGCAATCAGGACAGGTGCGGGAGACGATCATGGGTTCACTGGCTTTATCGCGGGCCGACGTTCTGGATCAGCCCGCACCGTCCATTGCGGGCGAGGTGGCGCGGATCGCGCGCGAAGAGCTCGCGCCGCTCGCCGCTGCAATCGACGACGGCACGGTCTATCCGGCCGAGGTGCTGCGTAAGTTCGGCGCGGTCGGGGCGTGGGGCAGCCACGTGCCGCACGAAGGCCCCGCCGATCTGCGCTGCGCGATCCAGGCGATGGCGGCGATCGGCGAGGTCTGCGGTGCCACGGCCTTCATGGCCTGGTGCCAGAATACGCTGGTCTGGTACGCGGCGAATTCCACCAATGTGAAGCTCGCAAAGCGCTTCGGCGATGCATTCTCGACGGGGCGTGTGCTCGGTGGCACCGGTCTCTCGAATCCGATGAAGAGCTTTTTCGGCATCGAGAAGCTGAAGCTGAAGGGACGCAAGGTCGAGGGCGGCTACATCGTGCGCGGTGCGCTGCCCTGGGTCTCCAACCTCGGGCCCGATCATTTCTTCGGCACCATCTTCGAGCGCGAGGACGAGCCCGCCACCGTGATGTTCCTGGCCGATTGCTCCGACCCGGCGATCACGCTGACGCCGTGCAAGCCGTTCCTCGCCATGGACGGCACCGGCACCTATGGCGTGCAGTTCCGCGACGCTTTCGTGCCGGATGAGCTGATCCTCGCCGATCCCGCGGCGCCCTTCGTCAAGAAGATCCGCGCCGGCTTCATCCTGCTGCAGGCCGGCATGGCGCTGGGGGTGATCAAGGATTGCATCAACATCATGGACGAGGTCGACAATCCCCTCGGCCATATCAACCGCTATCTGCCGCAGCAGCCGGTGCATTTCCGCGAGCTCGCCGCCGAGCTCGAGGCCGAGACCATGGCGCTCGCGCGCGATCCCTACAACGAGGAGGAGACCTACTGGCGCAAGGTGATCGCGCTGCGGCTTCGCGCCGGCGAAGCCAGTGTCGCGGCGGCGCATGCGGCGATGCTGCATTGTGGTGCCCGCGGCTACATCAAGAGCCACCGCGCGCAGCGGCGCCTGCGCGAGGCCTATTTCGTCGCGATCGTCACGCCGGCCACCAAGCAGCTGCGCAAGATGCTCGCCGATTTCTGAGTTCTACGAGTCCACCCCACCACCTCAACGGAGAGGCTGCCATGACTGACGTTCTGATCACTGCCGTCGAACTCGCCGATCTCTTGAAGCTAGAGCCGTGTGTCGTCATCGACACCCGCAATCCCGATGCTTACGCCGCCGGGCACCTGCCGGGCGCCGTGAACGTGCACGAGATCTTTACATTCCTGGCGACTTCGACGCCGGAGGGCATGGCCGAGCTCAAGACAAAATTCGCCGATGCGTTCGGCGGTGCCGGCCTGTCGGGCAAGGAGACCGCTGTCATCTACGAACAGTCGATGAACTCCGGCTTCGGCCAGTCCTGCCGCGGCTATTACCTGCTCACCATGCTCGGCTATCCCAAGGTGAAGGTGCTGCATGGCGGCTTCGACGCCTGGTCGGCCGCGGGCTTCCCGGTGACCAAGGATGTTCCTACACCGGAGAAGGCCTCTTTCGCGATCGTGCCTGAAGCGGGCGAGATCCTGATCGACGCCAAGACCATGCTCGCGGCTGTCGGCAAGCCGGGCATCGCGATCCTCGACGTCCGCGATGTCGACGAGTGGATCGGCGACAGCTCTTCGCCCTATGGCAAGGATTTCTGCCCGCGCAAGGGCCGCATTCCGGGCGCCGTGTGGCTGGAATGGTACCGGATGATGAAGCCGACCGCCGAAGGCCCGCGCTTCAAGTCCAAGGACGAGATTTTGGCCGAATGCGCCACCGTCGGCATCTCGCAGACCACACCGGTCTATCTCTACTGCTTCAAGGGCGCACGCGCCTCGAACACCTTCCTGGCGCTGAAAAACGCCGGGGTGAAGGACGTGCGGATGTATTTCGGCTCCTGGAACGAATGGTCGCGTGATCCCTCGCTGCCGATCGAGCAGGGCCTGCCGATTGCATCGGACGTCACCACCAAAGCAGCCTGAGCGCGCGCCTCGTCCTTCGAGACGACCGCTTCGCGGTCTCCTCAGGATGAGGCTAAGCGGCACCGGTGTCTGTTGATACTGTTGCCGCGCACTCCGACCCCATCCTGAGGAGCCCGCCTAAAGCGGGCGCCCCGAAGGATGGGCCCCTTGCGGACGATGCGCGATTCCCAGCGCCTTGATCCGCGAGGCGAGCGTGGTCGGCTTGATGTCGAGGATCTCGGCGGCGCCGCCGGGGCCGAAGACTTTTCCGGCGCAGGCTTCGAGCGCGGCCAGGATGTTGGCGCGCTCGTGGTCGCGCATTTCCGACGACGTCATGATCGCAGGCCGCGCGTCGGCCTTCTGGCGGGCGGCGCCGCTCGGCGCTTGTGCGCCGGAGGCATCGGGCAGATCGATACGCAGGCGGCCGTTCTGCGACAGGATCGCGGCGCGCTCGATCACGTTCTGCAGTTCGCGGACATTGCCGGGCCAGTCGTAGCGGGTCAGCCGCCGCGCATCACCCTCGGACAGGCGCAGGTTCGATTTCAGCGCCTTGCTCTCGCGCGTGAGGAAATGCTGGGCCAGCAGGGGAATGTCCTCGCGGCGTTCGCGCAAGGGCACGGTCTCGATCGGAAACACGTTGAGACGGAAATAGAGGTCCTCGCGAAAGCGGCCGCGCTGGACCTCCTGCTTGAGATCGCGATTGGTCGCGGCGATGACGCGGACGTCGACCGCCCGGGTGCGCGCCTCGCCGACGCGCTCGAAATGGCCTTCCTGCAGCACGCGCAGCAGCTTGCCTTGCAGCTCGAGCGGAATCTCGCCGACCTCGTCCAGGAACAGCGTACCGCCGTCGGCGAGCTCGAAGCGGCCGATGCGGTCGCGCGTCGCGCCGGTGAAGGCGCCGCGGACATGGCCGAAGAACTCGCTCTCGAACAATTCGCGCGGGATCGCGGCGCAATTGACGCGGATCAGCGGCCGGTCGCTGCGGGTGGAATCCTCGTGGATGGCGCGCGCGATCAACTCCTTGCCGGTGCCGGATTCGCCGGTGATCATCACCGCCGCGGTGGTCGGCGCCACCAGCTTGACCTGGCGCAGCGTCTTCTGGATCGCCTCACTGCCCCCGATGATGCCGCGCGGATTGGTCTCGATGCGGATTTCCTCCTGGAGATAGGCGTTCTCCAGCTCGAGCCTCTCCCGCAGACGGTCGACCTCGGCAAGGGCCGCATGCAGCTTCTCGTCGGCCTCGCGGCGCTGGCTGACGTCGCGAAACACCACGACGGCGCCGACCACGACGCCGCGGTCGCGGATCGGGGTCGAGGTGTATTCGACCCAGGCGGGCGAGCCGTCCTTGCGCCAAAACACCTCGCCGTCGACCTGGTGCACGGCGCCGTCGCGGAACGCCGCATAGATCGGGCAATCGTGGTTGTGATAGTGCCGGCCATCGTGGTGGGTGTGGTGGACGATGGGGTGGATCTCCTTGCCGACCAGCTCCTCGGCGGTCCAGCCCAGCATCCGCTCGGCCGCGGGATTGACGAAGGTGGTCTTGCCTTCGGCGTTGACGCCATAGATGCCTTCGCCGGCGGCGCGCAGGATCAGCTGGTTCTCGCGCTCGATGTCCTGGAACACGCGCTCGACCCGCTGCCAGGTCGAGATGCCGCCGCGCATATGGTCCTCGGCGGCGGCATCGACATTGCGCCGGCGGCGGGCTTCGAGATCGGTCAGCGTCAGCAGCAGCAGCGCGCGGCCGTCATGCGGCAGCAGGCAGCCGGCATATTCGAGCTCGAGATCTTGCCCGGTGGCGTGGCGGGGATTGAGTGCCGTGGTCCAGTAGGCGCCCTTGTGCAGCACGGCCTGGGTGAAGACGGTGAGAGCGGCAAGCTCGCCGGCGTGGAGCGTGCTGGCCCTGGTCTGCCGCAGCAAGGCGCGGTCGTAGCCGAGCAGGGCACAGGCGGCGGGATTGGCATCGACGATCTGGTCGCCATAGGGATCGACCAGCAGCATTGCCTCGACCGACGACTCGAAGGCCGCGATGCGCGGGTCGATGATTGGGGCCACATCGTCGTGGACGGGCATTGGCGTCGTTGCCATTGCGAAATCTCGTAATTGAACTACGAGATCTCGTTTATCACGAGTTT
The DNA here is from genome assembly GCF_057651995.1 of Bradyrhizobium sp. USDA3516. Classification (NCBI taxonomy): domain Bacteria; kingdom Pseudomonadati; phylum Pseudomonadota; class Alphaproteobacteria; order Hyphomicrobiales; family Nitrobacteraceae; genus Bradyrhizobium; species Bradyrhizobium sp. USDA3516. Next base: position 90,005 of record NZ_JBYGYN010000004.1, read on the forward strand.
TCGTAGCGGCCAAGCGCGGGTGAAAATGCTGCGTCATCAAGGCAATGCCCGCTCATCGGCCGGTGGCATGCTCCTTGCGTAATTGCTCTTCGCATTGACGCGCAGGAGGGCCGATGTCCACGTTCGACAATCCGTTTGATCCCGATCGCAACCTTCGAGCCGGCTGTGTTTGCGGCCAGCATCGCTCCGCAGCCGAGCACGAGCAGGCCACGGCGCTGCGCTGCGAGCCGGTCGCAAGCGAAGAGAAGCGTTACGAGGGCGTGGTCGCCTCCGCATTGATGCGCGCGATGTTTCCGCAGGACGTGGCGCGGCGTGCCTTCCTGAAGTCGGTCGGCGCCTCGACCGCGCTCGCCGCGCTATCGCAGTTCTTTCCGATCAAGACGGCGACAGAGGTGTTCGCGCAATCCGGCGCGCCCGAGAAGAAGGACCTCAAGGTCGGCTTCATCCCGATCACCTGCGCCACGCCGATCATCATGGCGGCGCCGATGGGCTTCTATGCCAAGCACGGCCTCAACGTCGAAGTGGTGAAGACCGCCGGCTGGGCCGTGATCCGCGACAAGACCATCAACAAGGAATACGACGCTGCGCACATGCTGGCTCCGATGCCGATCGCGATATCGCTCGGCCTTGGCGCGAACGCGATTCCCTTTACCGTGCCTGCCATCGAGAACATCAACGGGCAGGGCATCGTGCTGGCTTCCAAGCACAAGGACAAGCGCGATCCGAAGGACTGGAAGGGGCTGAAATTCGCCATCCCCTTCGACTATTCCATGCACAATTACCTCTTGCGCTATTACCTCGCCGAGCACGGTCTCGACCCCGACACCGACGTGCAGTTGCGCTCGGTGCCGCCGCCGGAGATGGTCGCGAATTTGCGTGCCGACAACATCGACGGCTTCCTCGCGCCCGACAACATCTGCCAGCGCGCGATCTATGACGGCGTCGGCTTCATGCATCTGCTCTCCAAGGAGATCTGGGACGGCCATCCCTGCTGCAGCTTCGCCGCAAGCCGCGAGTTCATCACGACCGCGCCGAACAGCTTTGCGGCGCTCACGCGGGCCATCGTCGATGCCACCGCCTACGCCTCGAAGGCCGAGAACCGCAAGCAGATCGCCGAGGCCATCGCGCCTGCGAACTACATCAACGCGCCTGTTACCGTGCTGGAGCAGGTCCTGACCGGCACCTATGCCGACGGCCTCGGCGGGGTGAAGACCGATCCCAAGCGCGTCGATTTCGATCCGTTCCCCTGGCAGTCCTTCGCGGTGTGGATGCTGACGCAGATGAAGCGCTGGGGCCAGATCAAGGGCGACGTCGACTACAAGGCGGTGGCCGAGCAGGTGTATCTGGCGACCGATACCAAGAAGCTGATGACCGAGATGGGCCTGTCGCCGCCCGCGAGCGCCTACAAGTCGTTCGCGGTGATGGGCAAGACTTTCGATCCGGCGAAACCGGAGGACTACCTCGCGAGCTTCAAGATCAGGAAGGCGTCGTGATGGGCCGCGCTCTCGTGTCCCGGACGCGATGCAGCACGCAGTGCTGCCTCGCAGAGCCGGGACCTAGTCGAACTGCATGGGTCCCGGTTCTGCGTCGCACCGCTTCGCGCTGCGCCGCGCCCGGGACACAGCGGAGTGCGAGATGACCACCTCCCTTCGCCTGCGCGCGGGCCTCGTCTCCATCGTGCTGCTCGCCGCCTTTCTCGGCATCTGGCATCTTGCCACGCGCTCCACTGCGCCGGTGACGACGATGAGCCCGGAATACGCCAAGCTGATGGGGCTCACGGCGACGCAGGGCAAATCGGCGATGCCTGGGCCGCTCGATGTCGGGGCAAAGCTCTGGGAGCATCTGAAGCGGCCGTTCTACGACAACGGGCCGAACGACAAGGGGCTCGGCATCCAGCTCGGCTATTCCATTGCGCGCGTCGGCACCGGCTATCTGCTGGCCGTGCTGGTGGCGATCCCGCTCGGCTTTCTGATCGGCATGTCGCCGCTGCTGAGCAAGGCGCTCGATCCGTTCATCCAGGTCTTGAAGCCGATCTCGCCGCTGGCCTGGATGCCGCTCGCGCTCTACACCATCAAGGATTCCTCGGTCTCGGCCATCTTCGTCATCTTCATCTGCTCGATCTGGCCGATGCTGCTCAACACGGTGTTCGGCGTCGCGAGCGTCCGCAAGGAATGGATCAACGTCGCGCGGACGCTCGAGGTCGGCACCGTCAGGCGCGCCTTCACCGTGATCCTGCCCGCGGCGGCCCCGACCATCCTGACCGGCATGCGCATCTCGATCGGCATCGCCTGGCTCGTGATCGTCGCTGCCGAGATGCTCGTCGGCGGCACCGGCATCGGCTATTTCGTCTGGAACGAGTGGAATAATCTGTCGATCACCAACGTCATCATCGCGATCCTCCTGATCGGGATCGTCGGCATGCTGCTCGACCAGATCCTCGCGCGCTTCACGCGCATGGTCACGTTTCCGGAATAGGGGCGATGACCGACAAGTTCATCTCGATCGAAGGCATCGCCAAGCGCTATCCCGGCGCGGGTGGCGCGACGACCACGATCTTCGAGAACCTCTGGCTCTCGATGGCGCGCGGCGAGTTTGCTTGCGTGATCGGCCATTCCGGCTGCGGCAAGACCACGGTGCTCAACATCCTTGCCGGGCTCGATGCGCCGAGCGAGGGCGCGGTCATCGTCGACGGCCAGGCGATCTCGGGCACCAGCCTCGATCGCGCCGTGATCTTCCAGAGCCATGCGCTCTTGCCCTGGCGCACGGTGCTCGGCAACGTCAGCTATGCCGTGAGCTCGAAATGGCGCAGCTGGGACCGCGCCAAGGTGAAGGCGCATGCGCAGAAGTTCATTGATCTCGTCGGCCTGTCCGGCGCCGAGCACAAGCGTCCTTCGGAGCTGTCGGGCGGCATGAAGCAGCGCGTCGGCATCGCGCGGGCGCTGTCGATCACGCCGAAGATGATGCTGATGGACGAGCCGTTCTCGGCGCTGGACGCGCTGACGCGCGGCACGCTGCAGGACGAGGTGCGGCGCATTTGTCTGGAGACCGGGCAGACCGCGTTCATGATCACCCACGACGTCGACGAGGCGATCTATCTCGCCGACAAGATCTTCCTGATGACCAACGGTCCCGGCGCGGTGCTGGCAGAGGTGGTCGAGAACCCGCTGCCGCGGGATCGCGGCCGCACCGACCTGCACCGGCATCCGCTGTACTACGCGCTGCGCAACCACATCATCGATTTCCTGGTGACTCGCAGCAAGACCTTCACCACCGAAAAGCCGGATCACGATCCGCGCAACGTGCCGACGGTGCAGATCGGCAAGCCCGGCCTTTCGATCGCATCGACCGGCGAAGAGCCGCGACAGACCTGGATGCCGGGGACAACCCCCGGATTGAGCGCCTAGCAAGGAGACGCCAACATGAAGCGCGAAGACCTCACCGAAAAACTGCTCGACATCAAGCGCGAGAAGGGCTGGAGCTGGAAGCACATCTGCGAAAAGATCGGCGGCTATTCCGAGGTGCTGATCGTCGGTGCGATCATGGGCCAGATGAAGCTGACCAAGCCCCAGGCCGCCAATGCCGGCGAGCTGTTCGGCCTGTCGAAGGCGGAAGTTGCGATGCTCAACGAGGTGCCGATGCGCGGCACCGGCACGCCGATGCCGCCGACCGACCCGCTGATCTACCGCTTCTACGAGATGGTGATGGTGAACGGTCCGGCCTGGAAGGCGCTGATCGAGGAGGAGTTCGGCGACGGCATCATGTCGGCGATCGACTTCGACATGGGCATCGAGCGCGTCGCCAACCCCAAGGGCGACCGCGTCAAGATCACGATGAGCGGCAAGTTCCTGCCGTACAAATATTACGGCGCCAGCGGCAACGTGCCGGAGTATGGCTTCAAGGAGGGGTGATTTGGTTTTCCGTCATTCCGGACGCCGCGACAGCGGCGATCCGGAATCCCGAGATTCTCAGGTGCGCAAGGGCGCACCGTAGTTCGGTCCTACGGACCGCCCCGGAATGACACGTTGTCTCACTTCCCCGCCTTCACCTCGGCGGCGGCGACCGCGAGCAGCTCGCTCATCTTGGCGCGAATCGCCTGCTCGGTGACGGCGACGTTCTTGGCGGCGAAATCGGCCGTCAGCTTGCGCAGGACGTCGGCATCGCCGGCCTCCTCGAAATCGGCCGCGACCACCTCCTTGGCATAGGCGGTGGCGGCATCACCGGTGATGCCGAGCTTCTCGGCTGCCCACAGGCCGAGCAGCCGGTTGCGGCGGGCCTCCGCCTTGAACTTCTGCTCCTCGTCGAGGGCGTACTTCTTCTCGAAGCCTTCCTGGCGCTTATCGAACTCGCTCATACCTGTTCCAAATCCCTGCTGAATGGCGCGGGAGCCTTCCGTTGCGGCGACCCGGCTGCATGCCTACATAGATAGCACGAATCGGCAAAACAACGGGCCGTTAAGCCGCAGGCAAGATGGTATAAGTTGGTGCCGGACGGCCGGATCGATTGTGCTCGGACAGCCAATCGGATAGGTTGCCTAAGGTTTGGTTCCCGTTCTGTTTCCAAAGGGTTATGGATGGGTTCCCAGCCGTTCACGGCAGCTCCGCTGTGGGTCGTAATCCTAGTCAACCGGAGCACACCAAATTCATGGATTTCAACAAAACACGGTACATCCCCATGAGCCGTCGGCGTCGCATTTATGAAGGCAAGGCAAAGGTTCTCTACGAAGGCCCCGAGCCCGGTACCCTGATCCAGCACTTCAAGGACGACGCCACCGCGTTCAATGCGAAGAAGCATCAGGTGATCGAGGGCAAGGGCGTCCTCAACAACCGGATCTCGGAGTACCTGTTTCAGCACCTCAACGACATCGGGGTGCCGACCCATTTCATCCGCCGCCTCAACATGCGCGAGCAGCTGATTCGCGAGGTCGAGATCGTGCCGCTCGAGGTGGTGGTGCGGAACGTTGCCGCCGGCTCGCTGTCGCAGCGCCTCGGCATCGAGGAGGGCACGCAGCTGCCGCGCTCGATCATCGAGTTCTACTACAAGAACGACCAGCTCAACGACCCCATGGTGTCGGAAGAGCACATCACCGCCTTCGGCTGGGCGACGCCGCAGGAGATCGACGACATCATGGCGCTCGCCATCCGCGTCAACGATTTCCTCACCGGTCTCTTCCTCGGCATCGGCATCCGCCTCGTCGACTTCAAGATGGAGTGCGGGCGCCTGTTCGAGAACGAGATGATGCGCATCATCGTCGCCGACGAGATCTCGCCGGACAGCTGCCGTCTCTGGGACATCAAGTCGAACGAGAAGCTCGACAAGGATCGTTTCCGCAGGGATCTCGGCGGCCTGCTCGAGGCCTACACCGAAGTCGCAAAGCGCCTCGGCATCCTCATGGAGAACGAGCGTCCCCAGGGCACCGGCCCGGTGCTGGTGAAGAGCTGAGAGAGGACTTTTGACGTGAAGGCACGTGTCACCGTTACTCTGAAGACGGGCATCCTCGATCCGCAGGGCAAGGCCATCGAAGGCGCGCTGAAGTCGCTCGGCGTCGACGGCGTCGCAAGCGTCCGCCAGGGCAAGGTGTTCGACATCGAGCTCGCCGGCGCCGACAAGGCCAAGGCGGAAGCCGCACTGAAGGAAGCTGCCGACAAGCTACTGGCGAACACCGTGATCGAGAATTATCGGGTCGAGATCGTCTAGGCTGTCTCGTAGACCCTCATGGTGAGGAGCGCGAAGCGCGTCTCGAACCATGAGGGTCTATTAGTTGAGCTGCTGTTGGCTAAACGCTTTGCTCACAGCCACCCGACGCTGCGGAAACGCCAGTACAGCGACCCGCACGCCGTCAGCATCACGCCGAGCAGCATGAAGTAGCCGTACTCCCATTCCAGCTCCGGCATGTGCTTGAAGTTCATGCCGTAGATGCCGGCGAGCGCGGTCGGGACCGCGATGATGGCGAGCCAGGATGCGAGCTTCTTGGATACCGCCGTCTCCTGGGCCTGGCCGACGAGCAGGCTCGCCTCGAAGGCGAAGGCCAGCACCTCGCGCATGGAATCGATGCGCTCCTGGATGTTCCTGACGTGGTCGGTGACGTCGCGGAACAGCGGCTGCATGGACTTCCGAACCATCGACAGGTCGTCATGCTCCAGCCGGCGGCAGACCTCCACCAGCGGGCCGATCGCAGTCCTCAGCCGCAAGAGGTCGCGGCGCAGCATGTAGAGCCGCTCGATCTGCGCCTTGCTGATCTGCTTGGAGAGCACGTCGTCCTCGATGCCTTCGATCTCGTCGTGGATGCTCTCCAGCACGGGCGAGTAATTGTCGACGATGAAATCGAGGATGGCATAGAGGATGTAGTCCTCGCCGCGCGCGAGCGCCCGCGGGCAGCTCTCGCAGCGTTCGCGCACCGGCGTGTAGGAGGTCGAGGCGCCGTGGCGCACCGAGACCAGATAGCCTTCGCCGACGAAGATGTGGGTCTCGCCGAAGGCGATGCGTCCCTCGATCAATTGCGCGGTGCGCGCGACGATGAACAGGGCCTCGCCATATTGCTCGATCTTCGGCCGCTGATGGGCGTGGTTGGCGTCCTCGATGGCGAGGTCGTGCAGGTCGAACTGCTTCTGCACCGCGCCGAGCAGCGCCATGTCGGGCTCGTGCAGTCCGATCCACACGACATGGCCGGGCTTGGCTCGCCAGCTCGAGGCCTCGCTGATGGCGATATTGGCGACTCGGCGGCCGTCGACATAGGCGCCGGCGGCGACGACGCCCTCGGCGGATACCGGTTCGGAGAGGGATGCGGGCAGCGACGGGACGTTCATGGCTTCAATCCCGGGCAAAAGCGTTGGGAAAACGCCGTGGCTATGGCCTGTGTACAAGACCGTCCGGCAAGGCTAGCACTGGTAAAATCCCCGTCAAATGGCTATGTCTGTTCACGAATTGGCCCCTTGGCCAGCCTCAATTCTTAAGCCGCGTCGGAACCTCTGCCATGAAAGCCGCCATTCTCGTCTTTCCCGGAATCAACCGCGAGCGCGACATGGCGCGCGCGTTGAGGCTGATCTCCGGCAGCGAGCCTGCGATGGTCTGGCATGCCGAGACCTCGCTGCCATCGGGCACCGATCTCGTCGTCGTGCCCGGCGGCTTCTCCTACGGCGATTATCTACGCTGCGGCGCGATTGCGGCGCGCGCCCCGGTGATGGACGCGGTGCGCGACTATGCGGCCAAGGGCGGCCTCGTGCTCGGTGTCTGCAACGGGTTTCAGATCCTCTGCGAGTCCGGCCTGTTGCCGGGCGTGCTGATGCGCAATGCGCGGTTGAAATTCATCTGCCGCGACGTGCATCTGCGCGTCGAGCGCTCCGACACGCCGTTCACCCGCGGCTACAATGCCGGCCAGGTGATCCGCGTGCCGGTCGCCCATGGCGAGGGCAATTACGAGGCGGACGAAGAGACCATCAAGCGGCTCGAAGGTGAGGGCCGGGTGCTCTATCGCTACTGCTCCGCCGATGGCGTGGTCGACGAGGCCGCCAACATCAACGGCGCGGCGCATTCGATCGCCGGCATCGTCAACGACCGCGGCAACGTGCTTGGCATGATGCCGCATCCAGAAAACCACGTCGAAGACATCATGGGCTGCACCGATGGCCGCGGCCTGTTCGCCGGTCTCGCCCAGCACCTGGAAAAAGCCGCGTGATGTCGCTCGTCGTGAAGCGCGCTCTCGCCGCGGTCGCGGCGCTGGCGTTCGCGACATTTTCGACCGCGACTTGCGCATCCGCACAGGACTATCCCAAGCGTCCCATCACCATGATCGTGCCGTTCGCGGCCGGCGGCACCTCGGACGTGATCGCGCGCGCGGTGGCCGAGCAGATGGGGATTGCGCTCGGCCAGACCATTGTGATCGAGAACGTTGCCGGTGCCGGCGGCTCGACCGCGCTGGCGCGGGCCGCCCGCGCCGAGCCCGATGGGTATACGATTGCGATCGGCAATGCCGGCACCAATGCCGCGACCTACACGATCTATCCAAAACTGCCGTTCACGCCCGATTCCTTCGTGCCGATCGCGATGGTGGCGAAGACGTTCGGCATCATCGCGCTGCGCAAGGACTTTCCGGCCAAGGACCTCAAGGAGTTCATCGCCTATGCCAAGGCCAATCCGGGCAAGATCAATCTCGGCCATGCCGGCGTCGGCTCCTCCAACTATCTGATCTGCAAAGGCTTCGTCACGGCTGCCGGGATCGACGCGACGCTGGTCGGCTATCGCGGCGCCGCGCCGGCACTGACTGACGCGATCGGCGGCCAGATCGACGGCGTCTGCGATGCGGCCGCCTCGGTTTCCCAAGCGATCAACGATAAGCTGGTGAAAGGCCTCGTGGTCGGCTCGACCGTGCGGCTCGCCACGCTGCCGGATCTGCCGACCTCGGCCGAAGCGGGCCTGCCCGAATTCGAGGCGCAGGGCTGGAACGGCCTGTTCGCGCCCAAGGGCACGCCGCAGGCCGTCATCGCCAAGCTGAACGCCGCTGCGCGAACGGCGGTGGGAACGGACGCGGTGAAGAAGCGCTTCGCCGACCTGTCGACCGTCGCGCCTGATGCCGACGAGCACGCGCCCGACGTGCTGCAAAAGCTCGTGACGCGCGACGTCGAGAAGTACCGCAAGATGCTGGCGGACGACGCCAACAAGTAGCCTTGCCAGCGGCCGGCGTATGGCCGCGCCGAAGGCTTACTGAAGCACAGGAATCCGGGCGATGACCTTGATCTCGAAGTCGAAGCCGGCAAGCCAATTCACCCCGACGGCCGTCCAGTTCGGATAGGGCGGCTCGCCGATCTCCTCGGCGCGAACGGCCATCACCGTCTCGATCTGGCTCGCCGGATCGGTGTGGAACGTGGTGACGTCGACGACATCGTCCAACGTGCATCCACCAGCGGCGAGCACGGCACGCAAATTGGCGAATGCGCGGCGGACCTGGTCGTCGAACACCGGCTCGGGTGAGCCGTCCTCGCGGCTGCCGACCTGCCCCGACACGAACAGCAGGTCGCCGGAGCGGATCGCCGCGGAGTACCGATGCACTTGATAGAGCGCGTGGCGGTTTGCGGGGAAGATTGCCTCTCGCTGGGGCATGGCAGGAGCCTTTCAATCGGTAGATGGGGATGGATGGAACGTGGGCGCTCCATGGGTGGCGCGTCACGGCAATTTCAGATACGGTTCGTATGTGAGGTGTAGTTCACATACGGGGCGTATGTCAATAGGAACTGGGCATGGCAAAGGGAAAGCGCGCCGCGGCCATGGCGGAAAATCGGGCCAAGCTCATCCGCGCTGCGCGCGAAGCATTTGCCACGCAGGGTTATGCAGACGCGTCGATGGACGAGCTTACGGCCGCCGTCGGTCTGACGCGGGGCGCGCTGTATCACAACTTCGAAGACAAGAAGGGGCTGCTCTGGGCCGTCGTCGAGCAGATCGACGGTGAAATGGCGGAGCGGCTCCGCATCGCCCGCGAGCAAGCGCCCAGCCCGTGGCTGGGCCTGCTCGCGGAGGGAAGCGCCTATATCGAAATGGCGCTCGATCCCGAGATCCAACGCATCATGCTTCTGGATGGGCCTGCCGTGCTCGGCGATCCCTCCAAATGGCCCGGCGAGAACGCTTGTCTCGAGATCACCATGCGAACGATCCGTGGGCTGATCGAGGAGGAAATCGTGAAGCCGGTCGACGTCGAAGCGGCGGGGCGGTTGCTGAACGGGGCCGCGCTCAGCGCCGCCTTGTGGGTCGCGGCCGCCGACGATCCCAAGAGCGTGCTGAGCAAGGCCGTTGATGCGTTTCGAGCGCTGGCGAGTGGATTGCTACGCGAGGCTCGTGAACCTGCATAGGTTTTGCGGCGACTGACTCCTCGTCACCATCACTGCGCAGATACGGGTTCGCTGCTTCTTGCCGGTCGAGGCAACTCAAAGTTGTTTCATCGGTTCGATTGCGATATCAGGAGGCCGGCTCTGTCGTTGTGCTTTCCGGATGTCACATGCCCGTCGCTTTGGTCGTTCTGCTGCTCGATATCACGCTGATCTATCACGCCTCGCGAACCGGACGGTTGCGGCCCTGGGCCTTCATCATCCTGCTGGTGCCGCTGATGGGCGCGATTGCCTATATCGCGGTCGAGCTCATTCCCGAATGGTTTTCCAGCCCCGGTGCCCGGCAGGCGCGCCAGCGTGTCGCCAATCGCCTCGATCCCGAGAAGCGCTATCGCGAGCTGACCGACCGGCTGGCCGGCACCGACACCATCGCCAACCGCGCGGCGCTGGCGGAAGAGTGTGCGAATATCGGCCGGTTCGGCGAAGCTGAAGCGCATTATGATCACATCCTGAAGCTGCCGATGGGCCACGATCCCGCCTATGCGCTGCGCAGGGCGCAGGCGCAATTTGCCGCCAGCCGCCCGGCCGATGCGCTGGCGACGCTCGACGATCTGCAGAAGCAATGGCCCGACTTCGATTCCGCCGACGCGCATCTGCTCTACGCCCGCGCGCTCGCCGAGGTCGGACGTCTCGACGAGGCGCTGGAGGAATATCACGCGCTCGCCGGTTACTTCCCCGGCGCCGAGGCGCGGGTGCGGTACGGCATGCTGCTGCAAACGGTCGGCCGCACCGCAGAGGCGCGCATGGTCTTCAACGAGCTCCTGATCCAGATGCGCCGCGCGCCGAAATATCTGCGCAAGGCGCAGGCCGAGTGGCTGTCGATCGCGGAGAAGCAGTTGTCGGCGTGAGGAGGCCGGCCCGCGCGAGTTGTTTTGATGCCTTGGGCGATTCCTTTTGATTGTTCGGCCCACATTTGAGAGAACGTTCCTGCCCGTTGACGTCGCCAAGCGGCGTCGTCATTCGCAGCAACGCCAGGAAGCATGCAACATGGTGAGTGATACAAACGTCCGGGCTGGTCAGTGCCATTGCGGGGCGGTGCGTTTCGAGGCGTCGCTGAGCGACGGTTTCAATTCGATCCGCCGCTGCACCTGCTCTTACTGCCGGATGCGCGGTGCGGTCGTCGTCATGGCGGAGATGGGCGGCATCAAGTTCCTGGAGGGCGAGGATGCACTGACGAGCTACCGCTTCCATACCGGATCAGCGCAGCATTTCTTCTGTTCCCACTGCGGAATCTACACGCATCATCAGCGTCGATCGGACCAGAATCTGTATGCTGTCAACGTGGCTTGCCTTGATGGGGTAAGTCCGTTCGATTTTCCTGAGGTGCCCGTCATGGACGGTGTCAATCACACCAACGACACCGGCAAACCGACGCGCCGCGCGGGTACCCTCCGTTTTGTTCCGGCGGACTGAGCATCGCCATCGGCTAGCGCCACTTCAACCGCTCCGCAGGCACCGTCATCGCCGCGACGCCGGCCATGACCAGCAACAACCCCAGCGCCAGATTCGACGGCACGCTCTCGCCGAGCAGCAGCACGGATAAGCCGACGCCGATCGGGATGCGCAAATAGCCTTGGGCGTTGGTCGTCAGCGTGCCGAGGCGGCCGAGGCATATGTAGAACAGCATCAGGCCTAACGCGCTGGAGACGATGCCCATGACGATGGTGGCGATGATCGCCGTTGGTGTTGGCTGCAGCGTCCAGGGCTGGTCGATGAGCAGCGCGGGCGGCAAGAGCACGAGGCCGCCGAACAGCAGCGAGCCGGCCGCGACCACCATCGGATCGTATTCGGACAGGCGGAGGCCGAAGATCGTTGCGCAGGCAAAGGAGATGGTGGCGAGCAGGATGGCGATTTCGGCGATGATCTCGCTCCCGAAGCCGCGCAGCGCATCGAGGCCGACAATGGCGACGGTGCCGGCGAGTCCCAAAATCGCGCCAGCGAGCTTGAGCAGCGTCGCCGGCTCGTGCCGCGTGATCAGCGAGGTGATCAGGAAGGCAAAGATCGGCGTGGTCGAAGCCAGCACCACCGTGTTCGAGGCCGGCACATATTGCTGCGACCAGGTGATGATCAGGAACGGGAAGGTCGAGTTGATCAATTGCTGGGTCGCGAACAGCTTCCAGGCTTTTGCGTCGGTGGGGATCCTGGTGCCGCGCATCCACAGGATCGCGAACAGGAAGGCGGCGGCGATCAGCGAGCGCGCCGAGATGAAGGTGATGGGCGGGATCGTGGGAAGCGCCAGCTTGGTCAGCGGATAGGTCGAGCTCCAGCAGCAGGCGAGCGCAAGGAGCAGCGCATAGTCGCGCCAGCTGCGCGCACCTTGGGCGGGCATGGACGGCAATTGCGTTGATGCGGCCGCCGTCGCGCGACCCGCCTCGGATGTGCTCTGCGGCACCTTGTTGTTGCTCCCCGGCGCCAAAGCGCTTGCCGGGAAGTCTGGGCGAGGGCGCGCGAAAAGGGAAGGCGTCGAGCTATGCGTTTGGATGCGGGAGCGCCTTCCGCTTCATCCGCTTGATCGTGCCGGAAAAGGTGAGCAGCAGCCGATCGCCCGACATCATCTTGCCGCGCAGGAAGATCAGCGAACCGCCGGCGCGGCTCACCTCGCCGGTGCATTCGATCAGTTCGCCCTCGCGTGCCGCGTCGAGGAATTCGCAGGCGAAATTGGTCGTCACCGCCCGGCTGTCCAGGACATGGGTGGCGATCGCGAACAGCGAATAGTCGGCGAAGGCCATGTAGCAGCCGCCATGGACGTTCCCGGAGCCGTTGAGGTGCTTCTTCTCGACCCGGAAGGCGCAGCGGACGCTGCCGTCCGCCTCGATCCGGTGCCAGAACGGGCCGACATGGGACTCGAAACTGTCGCGAATCCAGGTCCGCCAGCCGACAAATTCGCCCTCGGTGGCGATGTGGAGGTCGGGGCGGCGGGGCGGGGGCGCTTTGGTCAATTCGTGCAAGGAAATAGGCCTTCAATTGCGGGTCTCTAGACCTTAAATCCGATCCGACCGCGCCGTGCAATTCCCGTTCCCGCCGGCCCTGCCGGCGCAAAACGTGGGACAGCGGGAAAATGCGCCATAAAGGGCTTTTCGAAGCCGTCCGATGTTCCTAAGAACGGCCAAACCGCCGCCGAAAGCCTCTGAAGCCATGAAGAACGAACCCAAGATCACCCCCGAGCTGGTTGCCGCCCACGGGCTCAAGCCCGACGAGTACGAGCGCATCCTGAAGCTGATCGGGCGGGAGCCGACCTTCACCGAGCTCGGCATCTTCTCGGCGATGTGGAACGAGCATTGCTCGTACAAATCCTCGCGCATCCATCTGCGCGGCCTGCCGACCAAGGCACCCTGGGTGATCCAGGGCCCCGGCGAGAATGCCGGCGTGATCGACATCGGCGACGGCCAGGCCGTGGTCTTCAAGATGGAGAGCCACAACCATCCGAGCTATATCGAGCCTTACCAGGGCGCGACCACCGGCGTCGGCGGCATCCTGCGCGACGTCTTCACCATGGGCGCGCGGCCGATCGCCTGCCTCAACGCGCTGAGCTTCGGCGCGCCCGAGCACCCGAAGACGCGGCATCTGGTCTCCGGCGTGGTGGCGGGCGTCGGCGGCTACGGCAATTCCTTCGGCGTGCCGACGGTGGGTGGCCAGGTGCGCTTCCACACCCGCTACGACGGCAACATCCTTGTCAACGCGATGGCGGTGGGCCTCGCCGACGCCGACAAGATCTTCTATGCGGCGGCCTCCGGCGTGAACATGCCGATTGTTTATCTGGGCTCCAAGACCGGCCGCGACGGCATCCACGGCGCCTCGATGGCCTCGGCCGAGTTCGACGACAAGTCCGAGGAGAAGCGCCCGACCGTTCAGGTCGGGGATCCCTTCGCCGAGAAGCTGCTGTTAGAGGCGTGCCTCGAGATCATGGACAAGGGCTGTGTCATCGCGATCCAGGACATGGGCGCGGCCGGCCTGACCTGTTCGGCGGTGGAGATGGGCGCCAAGGGCGATCTCGGCGTCGACCTCGACCTCGATGCGGTGCCGACCCGCGAGACCGGCATGAGCGCCTACGAGATGATGCTCTCGGAGAGCCAGGAGCGCATGCTCATGGTGCTCAAGCCCGAGAAGGAAAAAGAAGCCGAGGCGATCTTCAAGAAGTGGGGTCTCGACTTCGCCGTGGTCGGCTACACCACGCCGAGCAAGCGTTTCGTGGTCAAGCATGGCGGCGACGTCATGGCCGATTTGCCGATCAAGGAGCTCGGCGACGAGGCGCCGGTCTATGACCGCCCGCACGTCCCGTCCGCCGCGCTGCCGGTCGTGCACGCCCGCGAGGTGCCGGCGCCGATGGGGCTCGGGGCTGCGTTGGAGAAGCTGATCGGCACGCCGGACATGTGCTCCAAGCGCTGGGTCTGGGAGCAGTACGACCACGTCATCCTCGGCAACACCATGCAGCGTCCCGGTGGCGACGCCGCCGTCGTGCGCGTTGAGGACGGGCCGAAGGGCCTGGCGCTCACCGTCGACGTCACGCCGCGCTATTGCGAGGCCGATCCTTATCAAGGCGGGATGCAGGCGGTCGCGGAAGCCTGGCGCAACATCACCGCGGTCGGCGGCAAGCCGCTCGCGATCACCGACAATCTCAATTTTGGCAACCCTGAACGGCCCGAGATCATGGGCCAGTTCGTCGGCTGCCTGAAGGGCATCTCGGAAGCCTGCCGCACGCTCGACTTCCCGGTCGTCTCCGGCAACGTCTCGCTCTACAACGAGACCAACGGCCGCGCGATCCTGCCGACGCCCTCGATCGGCGGTGTCGGCCTGCTCGACGATTTCACCAAATCGGCGTCGCTCGCCTTCAAGGCCGAGGGCGAGGCCATCCTCCTGATCGGCGAGACCCATGGCTGGCTCGGCCAGTCCGTCTATCTGCGGGACATCTGCGGCCGCGAGGAGGGGGCGCCGCCGCCGGTCGATCTCGCCGCCGAGAAGCGCAACGGCGATTGCGTGCGCGGCATGATCCATGCGGGCACCGCCACCGCCGTGCATGACCTCTCCGACGGCGGCCTCCTGATCGCGCTGGCCGAGATGGCGATGGCGGGCGGCATCGGCGCCAAGCTGCTGGCGGCGCCGACCGCGCTGGTGCCGCAGGCCTATTGGTTCGGCGAGGACCAGGCGCGCTATCTCGTCACCGTGCCGGAAACCGAAGCCGGCCGCGTGCTCGCCAAGATGCGCGGCTGCGAGGTGCCCTGCGTGCGGATCGGCACCACCGGCGGCGATGCCATCGCGATCGCGGGCGAGGCGCCGGTTGCGATCGACACGCTGCGGGCCTCGTTCGAGCGCTGGCTGCCGGAGTACATGGGCGGGAAGGCGGCCTGAACCTCCGCCACACACTCCGTCATTGCGAGCCAATGGGTCCGCGCGAAGCGCGGCCCGACGACAGGCTCCGCGAAGCAATCCAGAGTCTCTCCGCGGAAAGATTCTGGATTGCTTCGTCGCAAGGGCTCCTCGCAATGACGCGTGGAGAGACCGCGCGTCACAACACGCGTGACGCGCCCGGGATCTGCCGCAAGGCGCGCGTCAGCGCCCAGCTCGCTGCGACGGTCAGTACAAACCCGATCGCGGCCTTGACGATCGCCGGCAGGTCATAGTCGAACAGCCAGTATTGCAGCCACAGTGCGATCGGATAGTGCACCAGGAACATGCCGAACGCGTCGCCCTGCATTGGATCGAGCAGCCGGGCCGAGCCTGATTGCTTGAACCTCTGAAAGAAGGCCAGGATCAGAAACATGACGGCCACGCTGAAGACCGTGAAGCAGATCGCATAGAGCGCTTCATACCAGTCCGGCAGAGGCGACGGGTTGCCCAGGATTTCGCGCTTGATGAAGATCAGCGCCCACAACAGGCAATACGGAACGATCGCCAGCACCATCCAGTCCCAGCTGACCCCTGCCATGCGGCCGTCGACAGCGAGCAGCCCACGATCCATTTGCGCAACGCCGATGCCCGCACCGAAAAAGAAATAGGTCGCGTACAGCATCACGCGCCCGTGCTGGACCGAGAACGGCCCGAACTCGAACCAGCTGCTGTGTCCGTAGTGGACCAGCCCGGGAATGTAGAACGCCGCGGTGACGGCCAGCATGACCGCGAAGAACACGGCGGGCCGGCGCCGACCATGCAGCGAGAGGCGATTGATCGGATCGAGCAGATTGGGTGACAACCGGTACAAAAGGCAGGCAACCAGGTCGAAGGCGAACAAGACCCAGAGGAACCAGATCGGCCCGCTCGGCCACGGACCTTTCGTGACCATATTCCACCAGAATTCCGCAAAGCCGATCTCGGGATGCTGCCGCAGGGAGATCGCGTAATAGGCGAGCGGAATGACGGTAAGAGCGCAGATCGCGAAGGGTAAGCCGAGCCGAAGCAGGCGATCTGCCAAATAACTCCGGACCCCCTTCCGGGCGATGCCGGACCAGGCGAACAGTCCCGACAGGAAGAAGAACATCGCCATGAAGAAACTGTCGGTGGCGAGCACGACCATGTCGAAGCCGAAGAAATAGGTCGGATCGGTATGGCCGAAATAGGTATAGGGAATCACCGCGTGATGCAGCAGCACCACCAAAGTGAGGAAGGTGCGGGCGCGATCAATCGCCAAATTGCGCACCTTGCTCTTTGGCGCGGCCTGCACCTCCGCGCCGATCGTCGCTGAATGTGACATCGTCATCGTGGCCGTCCCGATCCTGATTCCGGCTGGACTGTGCCGCCGGGAACTCGATTCAGCAAGCGCAGTTTGTTCTCGCAGGTCGCCCCGAGGACTTCTAAAGCGCGATGCGGTTAGGATGAATCGTCATCGTGCTTTAGGTTATTGTTGAGCATGATCTTTTCGGAACACCGCTACGCACTTTTCCGGATCATGCTCTAGGAACCAGTTCCTCGCAGCGATGTTAGCGTTCGCCGAAAACAGCGTAGGCCGTGAGACGGGGCAATTCGGAGCTGGCAATGACAATCCTGAAATGGGCGCTGATCTTCCTGCTTGTGTCGATCGTGGCCGGCGTGCTCGGCTTCACCGGCATCTCGGCCGCCTCGGCCGACATCGCCCGCTTCCTGTTCTACGTGTTCGTCGTGATCTTCCTGGTGCTGCTGATATTGGGACTCACGATCTTCAGGGCGTAGCTGTTTTCCTTTCGTCATTCCGGGGCGGTCCGAAGGACCGAACCCGGAATCTCGAGATGGTCCTTCGGACCATCCCGGAATGACGTGGCTCTAAACTACCCCACTTCCTCGATCTTGACCTTGTCCGGATAGAACGCGAGATGGCCTGAAATTTCCGTCATCGCGGGGAAGGGCGTCTCGTACGTCCAGATCGCGTTGTCCAGCGTCCTGCCGTCGGCCTTGACGCTGTAATAGTTCGCGTCCCCCTTGTAGGGGCAATGGGTGATACGGTCGGTGCGCTCCAACAGGGCCATGTTGGCGTCCTCCCGCGGCACATATTGCACTGCCGGATATCTGGCTTCCTTCAAGGTCAGCGCCTTGCTGGTCTCGGCGATCACGATGTCGCCCGCGGTGACACGGACCCGCCGGGGGTTTGGGGTGATGGTGATGGGGTGGTCGGGCCCGGGAAGCTTCATGATGTCACGCCTTTTCGATCAATCTGCCGCGCGCGGCACTTTGTCGTGCCTTTATCCTGGTGGGATCACGGATATAGTGCCGGAAAGCGTGACGTAGAAGGCCGTTCACGCTAAGTTTGACCTTGCCGGCGAGGGGACCCCCGGCAGCGATTCGATGATGAGGCTGCTTTGCAGCCGAGATAAGGAGCAAGACCCGAATGCCCATGGACGCCCACGATATCGAGGCGATGATCAAGGCAGCGATCCCCGATGCCGAGGTGACCATCCGTGACCTCGCCGGCGACGGCGACCACTATGCCGCGACCGTGATCTCGGAATCCTTCCGTGGCAAGTCGCGCGTCCAGCAGCACCAGATCGTCTACCAATCCCTGCGCGGCCAGATGGGCGGCGTGCTGCATGCGCTGGCGCTGCAAACCGGCGTGCCAGGTACCTGAAGAAGCTGCACCTGACCTGACCAGCGCCACGGGGGACGATGATGGCTGCGGACAATGCGCACGGCGCGATGTTTCGCGTTATCACGCCGAACCAGCACAGCCGCGTCACCTATGTTGAGCTGTTCTTCGACCTCGTCTTCGTCTTCGCCGTCACACAGATCTCGCACACGCTGCTGCACCATTTCACGCTGCTCGGCGCGGTGCACGTTGCGGTGCTGTTTCTCGCGGTGTGGTGGGTCTGGGTCTTTACCGCTTGGGTCACCAACTGGCTCAATCCCGATCTGACGCCGGTCCGGCTCCTGCTGTTTGCGATGATGCTGGGCGGCCTCGTGCTGTCGACCACGATCCCGACCGCCTTCGAGGGGCGTGGCCTGTGGTTCGCGATTGCCTATGCGGCCATGCAGGTCGGACGGACCGTGTTCTGGCTGCTCGCAACGCCGGCGCACCGGACCCTGGTGCGGCACAACGCGATCCGCATCCTGGTCTGGCTCTCCGTCTCCGCGATCTTCTGGATCCTCGGCGGCCTCGCCCATGACGATTCACGGTTGTGGTTCTGGATCGCCGCCCTGACGATTGAATACATCTCGCCCGCGGCCCGCTTCTGGGTCGCCGGGCTCGGCTTCTCCTCTGTCGAGGCCTGGGCCGTCGAGGGCGGCCACATGGCCGAGCGCTGCGCTCTCTTCGTCATCATTGCGCTCGGCGAGGCCGTCATCGTCAACGGCGCGACCTTCGCCGCGCTGGAATGGACCGCGGCCAACATCATGGCCTTCGTCTCGGCCCTGGTCGGTGCCATCGCAATGTGGTGGGTCTATTTCCACAAGGGCGCGGAAGCCGGCGCCGAGTGGATCTCGAAGTCGACCGAATCCGGGCGCCTGGCAAGGCTCGCCTACACTTATCTGCACCTGCCGATCGTTGCCGGCGTCATCCTGACCGCGGTGTCGGACGAATTGGTGCTGAAGCATCCGACCGGCCATTCCGACATGCGGACGGTTTTGAGCACGATCGGCGGCCCGCTGCTGTTTCTGGTCGGCACCATCCTGTTCAAGCACTCGGTCCGCGGCTTCCTTCAGCTCTCGCACGGTATCGGCATCATCCTGCTATTGGTGCTGTGGTGGTTCGCGTCGGAACTGTCGCCGCTGTGGCTGTCGATGGCGACGAGCGCGATCATGATCGTGGTGGCGGTGTGGGAGTCGATGTCCCTGGGATCGCAAGTGGAGGAGGCCGGGGAGCATTGAAGCCGGCTCTTACTCCGCGACCTCCAGCGCGTGCACCGAGAACATCTTCGCCGCATCCGTCCAGCTCTCGCGCACGCGCCAGCCCGCGCCTTGCGCCAGCGCCGCGAAGCGCTCGATGCTGTATTTGTAGCTGTTCTCGGTGTGGATGCTCTCGCCGGGCTTGAACGAGAAGCTGGTGCCGAGCAGGCGCACGGTCTGGCTCTTCTTGCTGATCAGGTGCATCTCGATGCGGTGCCGCTCGCGGTTGTAGATCGCGCGATGGGTGAACGCGGAGAGATCGAAATTGCCGCCGAGCTCGCGGTTGATGCGCACCAGCACATTGAGGTTGAAGCGCGCGGTGACGCCGGCCGCATCGTTATAGGCGTCGAAGAGGATCCGCTCGTCCTTCTCGAGATCGGCGCCGATGATCATCTGCGCGCCCTTGCCGAGGATCTGGCGCGCGCTCCTCAGGAAGGCCTGCGCCTCCTGCGGCTCGAAATTGCCGATGGTCGAGCCCGGGAAGAAGCCGACCTTGGGCATGGAGGCGACCGCCTTGGGCAGCTCGAACGGCGTGGTGAAGTCGGCCGCGACCGGATAGATGCCGAGCGAGGGGAAATCCCGCTTCAGGCCGCTCGCCTGTGCCTTCAGGAAGTCGCCGGAGATGTCGACGGGCACGTAGGCCGCGAATTTGCAATGATCGAGCAGCAGGCGCACCTTCGTGGTCGCGCCGGCACCGAACTCGACCAGCGCGGCGTGCTCCGGGATGATGTTTGCGATCTCGCTACCGCGCTCCTTCAGGATCGCCAGCTCGGTGCGCGTCGGATAATATTCCGGCAGCTTCGTGATCGCCTCGAACAGCTCCGATCCGGTCGCGTCATAGAAATATTTCGGCGACAGCTTTTTCGGCTGCTGCGAGAGGTCCTCGATGGCCTCGCGGGCAAAAGCGGTGGTCTGCTCGTCGGGAAGATGGGCTTCGGCCAAAGCGCTGGCGTGCACATTCATGATACTCTCCTGAACGCGCTGTCCGGCGCGCATCTGTCGTCGGAATTTCTAGTCGTAATCGGCAAGCCGCAGTCCGGTGAACTGCCAGCGGTGGTGCGGATAGAAGAAGTTGCGATAGGTGATACGGCTGTGGCCTTGCGGAGTTGCAAGGGACGAGCCGCGCAGCACCAGCTGGTTGACCATGAACTTGCCGTTGTACTCGCCGAGCGCGCCCTCGACCGCGCGATAGCCGGGGTAGGGCGCATAGGAGCTGCGGGTCCATTGCCAGACGAGGCCGAAGGCGTCGTTGAGCTGGCCGGTGCGCGCCGCAACCTCCCATTCCATCTCGGTCGGCAGGTGTTTGCCGGACCAGCGCGCGAACGCATCCGCTTCGTAATAGCTGACGTGACAGACCGGCGCGTCCGGATCGACCGGCCTGAGGCCGGCGAGCGTCATGACCTGCCAAGCGCCGTCGACCTCGCGCCAATAGCCCGGAGCCTGCCAGTCTTCCTTGCTGGCCGCAGCAAAGCCGTCCATCAGCCACAGGGTTGCGGTCCGGTAGCCGCCATCCTGCATGAAGGCGAGCCACTCGGCATTGGTGACCAGATTGCGGGCGATCCTGACCGGGCCGACCAGGGCGCGGTGCGCCGGCCTCTCGTTGTCGAAATGGAAGCCGTCGTCGACATGGCCGACGGTGTGGATGCCTTCGTTCAGCGCCAGCCACTCATCGCCGCCGCGCGCCGCAGTCGGGAAGCGCCAGTCCGGATCATACGCCGGATAGATCGGGTTCTGCGCAAAGGCATGCAGGATGTCGGTGAACATCAATTCCTGATGCTGCTGCTCGTGATTGAGCCCGACCTCGACCAGCGGCGCCAGGGCCCGGAGCTTGTCCTCGTCGGTCCCTCGGAAGAATTGGACAACGGCTGCATCGACGTACTTGCGATAGGCGCCGACCTCGTCGGCGCTGGGACGGGTGATATCGCCGCGATGATTGCGGGCATGTCGCGGGCCGGCGCTGACGTAATAGGAATTGAACAGGAATGCGAAATCGGGGTGGAAGGGCCGGTAGCCGGGAGCGTGCTCGCCGAGCAGGAATTGCTCCCAGAACCAGGTCGTATGGGCCCGGTGCCATTTGGTCGGGCTGGCATCCGGCATGGACTGGATCTGCTGGTCCTCGGGCGCCAGCGGTGCTGCCCGGCGTTCGGTCTCATTGCGGACAGTCGAGAACGCCGCTTCCAGCCGCTGGGCGAGGTCGTCCTCGCGGGAGGACGGTGACGAACGCAGGGAGGCCGTGGCTGAGGCTTGTTTCGTCACGTTTTTCTCCAGACAGGACAAGAGAACGTTGTTCGCACGACCCGGTTCCATAAACAGGGTTCGTCCTAGATAGGGGCTCCGTTACGGTATGAAAGTCCTCTGCGGCGATGATATTGATGTCATCAGCCTATGGACCCGGCCGGGGTCAACCGGGTCGCCGGGGACCCGTCGCCGCCATTTTACTTTGGATGCACAACGGTTTGGGCTACATATATAGGCAGGTATCGGGTTAAATCGGCTGAGCCGGCCCGAGGCAATTGGTGAGGGCTCTGCCCCAGAAGGACACGGATATGAGCATCGCGGAATTCATCGACAATGAAGTGAAGTCGAACGACGTGGTTCTGTTCATGAAGGGGACGCCGCAATTTCCGCAGTGCGGTTTCTCCGGCCAGGTCGTCCAGATCCTCGACCATATCGGTGTCGGCTATAAGGGCCTCAACGTTCTCGAATCCGCCGAGCTGCGCAACGGCATCAAGGAATATTCGAACTGGCCAACCATTCCGCAGCTCTACGTGAAGGGCGAGTTCATCGGCGGCTGCGACATCGTCCGCGAGATGTTCCAGGCCGGCGAATTGCAGCAGCTCTTCTCCGAGAAGGGCGTCGTCGTCGCGGCCTGAGGCGTGACCGTTCTGACGCGCCGGATTGACGGCGCGGAGCTCGAGGTCATCGTCGCCGATATCACCACGCTCGGCGTTGACGCCATCGTCAACGCCGCGAACACGTCGCTCCTTGGCGGGGGCGGCGTGGATGGCGCGATCCACCGGGCAGCCGGGCCCGAGCTCGTCGCCGAATGCCGCATGCTCCACGGTTGCAAGACGGGCGATGCGAAGATCACCAGGGGCTATCGGCTCAAGGCCGCGCATGTGATCCACACCGTCGGTCCGGTGTGGAATGGCGGCACGCTCGGCGAGGACGATCTGCTCGCCTCCTGCTATCGGCGGTCCATGGAGCTTTGCGGGAAACACAAGCTGACCTCGGTGGCCTTTCCTGCGATTTCGACCGGCGTCTATCGTTTTCCTGCCGACCGTGCCGTCGATATCGCCATGCGCACGACGGTCGAAGGGCTGGCTTTGGCGCCAACCGTCGCTCGCGTCGTGTTCTGCTGCTTCTCCGAGCCGAGCGCCAGGCTTCATGCCGAGGCGCTTGCGCGACAGGGCGGCCCTTGTGCCGATTGAGCTGGTCGGTACACTCCGAGGCGCCATGTTCCGGGGAGGGGATATGATTTCACGATTTGGGCTGCGTGTGCTCGCCTGCGGCGCACTGCTGTCGCTTGCCGCGACGTCGCCGGCGCGCGCGCAGGGCACCTACGAGATTCCGGCCGGCGCGCATTTCAACCAGGAGAAGCTCGGCAGGATCACCGAGTTCTTCAAGAACGAGGTCGCGACCGGCAAGATCGCCGGTGCAAACGTGCTGATCCAGCAGCATGGCAAGCCGGTCTACCACGAAGTCTTCGGCGTGCAGGACGTGGTCAGCAAGGCCCCGATCACCGACAAGACCATCTTCCGCCTGTCTTCGCTAACCAAGGTGATCACCTCCGTTGTGGCGATGCAATTGATCCAGGACGGAAAGATCAAGCTCGACGATCCCGTTTCGAAATACATTCCCTCCTTTGCAAATGTGAAGGTCGGTGAGGAGAAGAAGGCCGAGGACGGCACCAAGTCGCTCGAGCTGGTACCACTGGCCCGGCCCATTACCATTCTCGATCTGATGCGCCATACCTCCGGGATCACCTACGGTTTCTACGGCGACAGTCTGGTTCGCAAGGCCTATCGCGACGCTAACATCTACGCGGGCGAATTCGATCTCGCCGAGTTCGCCGAGCGGATCGCCAAGCTGCCGCTGCACAATCAACCCGGCGCGCTCTGGCAGTATGGCCATTCCACTGACATTCTGGCGCGGATCATGGAATCGTGTCCGGAAAAACATTGTTCGAACTCGAGAAGGAGAAGCTGCTCGATCCGCTCGGTATGACCGATACAGGCTTCTTCGTCACCGAACCGGAGAGGCTGAAACGGCTCGCCCAGCCACTGCCGAACGACAGCAATTTCCGGGTCGGCCGCGAGTACAGGACCGAGGTTCGCCAGAAGTGGGAATCCGCCAGCGGCGGCATGGTTTCGACCATGGCGGACTTTTCCCGCTTTGCGCAGATGCTGGTCAATGGAGGAACGTTCGAGGGCAAGACCTATCTCAGCCCGCAGACGTTTGAGCTGATGGCATCGGACCATGCCGGCAAGGACTCCGGCGTTGAGCGGGACTACTTCTATTTTCCCGGTGACGGTTTTGGCATGGGACTTGGGTTTGCCGTGCGCACCGATCCGGGTAATGCCAAACCTCCGCCGCCCGGCGATCTCGGGGAATTGAAATGGGACGGCGCCAGCGGTTGCTATTTGGTGGTTGATCGCAAGCAGGACATGTTCTTCCTGCTGCTGGAGCAGACCCCGAGCGAGCGCCAGCGCGTGCAGCGAACTTTGAAGCAGCTGGTTTATGAAGCCATGGAGAAGTGACATCAACGGGCGCCGCGCGCTGTTCGCGGCGGTCGTCCTTTTGTTCGGCGCCGTAAATGCGTGGGCGGGCTCAGAGAGCCGCGCGCACAGCTTCACGCCCGAGGGCCTCGCAAGAGTCTCCGACTACATCAGGAACGAGATCGCGACCGGCAAATTTCCGGGAGCGATTCTGCTGCTCCAGCAACACGGCAAGCCGGTCTACTGCGAGAATTTCGGCGTCCGCGACGTCGCGACCCAACTTTCGATGAGCACGGATACGATCTTCCGCCTCTATTCGATGACCAAGCCGATCACCTCGGTGCTGGCGATGATGCTGGTCGAGGAGGGCAAGCTTGCGCTCGGCGATCCCGTCTCGAAATACATTCCGGCCTTTGCCGGCATGAGGGTCGGCGTCGAGAAGAAGGCCGAGGACAACAAGGTCTCGCTGGAGCTGGAGCCGCTCAAACGCCCGGTGACGATCGAGGATTTGATGCGGCATACCGCCGGGATCCCTTACGGCTATTATGGCGGGGACCTGGTGAACAAGCTCTATGCCGACGCCGGATTGTTCGACAGGAATTCGACCAATGCCGAATTCGTCGCCAAGATCACCGCGCTGCCGCTCGCCGAACAGCCCGGCACGATCTGGGATTACGGCCACTCCACCGACGTGCTGGGTCGCATCATCGAGGTGATCTCGGGGACATCGCTGTTCGAGTTCGCGAAGACGCGGCTGCTCGACCCGCTCGGGATGAAGGACACGGCGTTTGACGTCACCGATCCCGCCAAATGGCCGCGTATCGCCGAGCCGATGCCGCAGGATCGGGCGATCAGCCCGGTGACGCAGGTTCGCGATATCAGGAAGCCGCTGCGATGGGAGTCGGGCGGCGGCGGCCTCGTCGGCACGGTCGGCGACTATGCGCGCTTCTCGCAAATGCTGCTCAACGGCGGCACGCTTGAAGGTCGACGCTATTTGAAGCCGGAAACCATCGCCTTGATGACGAGGGATCATATCGGTCCCGAAACGGGCGTCGAGCGCGACAAGAACTACTATCCGGGTGAGACCAGCGGCTACGGCCTCGGCTTCGCCGTGCGCATCGCGGTGCCGCCGGGCACGAACTGGCCGCTTGGCGAATATCGCTGGGACGGCGTCGGCGGCACCTTCTTCTTCATCGATCCCGAAGACGATCTGTTCGGAATCTTCATGGTGCAGACGCCGTCGCAGCGCGGCCGGATCCAGCGCGAGCTGAAGACGCTGATCTATCAGGCGATGGGGCGGTAGACTCTCGTTTTGACGCGTTTTCTCGACGCGAACCGGTATCCACTTCGTTCGAAAACGCTCTGATTACGCGCTGCGGACGATCTCGCGCACGTATCCGATGGTCTCCTCGATCTGGCTCGCATTGACGTCCAGATGGGTGCAGGCACGGATGCGGCCGTCCATCATCGCGAGCGTCACGCCGCGTTGACGGAGGGCTGAGACCATCTTGTCGCCGGGAATGCCGGCGCCGTCGGGCTTGAAGAACACGAGATTGGTCTCGGGTTCCTGCACCTCGATGCCCGAGATCTGCGACAGGCCGCGGGCCAGCGCGCGCGCATGGGCATGGTCGTCGGCCAGGCGCTCGACGTGGTGGTCGAGCGCGTAGATGCAGGCTGCGGCGCAGATGCCGGCCTGCCGCATCGAGCCGCCGAGCCGCTGCTTCCACTGCCAGACCGCGTCGATGAATTCGCGCGAGCCTGCGAGTACGCCGCCGATCGGTGCGCCCAGGCCCTTGGAGAAGTCGATCCAGGCCGAATCCCAGCCTGCGGTCATGTCGCGCGGCGGGATACCGCTCGCGACGGTGGCGTTGAGCAGGCGCGCACCGTCCATATGGGTGACGAGGCCATGCTGCCTGGCGATCGCGACGATCTCGTCGAGCACCGGCTTCTTCCAGATCGTGCCGCCGCCAATATTGGCGGTCTGCTCGACACTGACGACGGTCTGCGGCGGCTGGTAGCGCGTGCGCGGATGCAGCGCCTTGCGAAGAGTCTCCGGCGTGAACTGGCCATCGGGTCCCTTGAGCTGGGTGACCTGGAAGCCGCCGATCGCGGCATGCGCACCGCCTTCGCGCGCGATGATATGCGCGGTCTCATGGGCGAGGATCTCGTCGCCGGGGCGGCAATGCACCAGCGTCGCGGTGACGTTGCACATCGTGCCGGAGGGCATGTAGACCGCAGCCTCCTTGCCGAGCAGATCGGCCACGCGTTCGCACAGGGCGTTCACGGTCGGATCGTCGCCGACCTGCTCGTCGCCGACCTCCGCCCGCGCCATCGCCTCGCGCATGCCTGCCGTCGGCTTGGTCTGCGTGTCCGAGAGCAGATTGATGCGCACCGGCGGCGCCTTGGGATCGATCGGGGGAGGGGTGTAGAGCATGGCTGGTCTCGTCATTTCGGCTAGTCGAAGAGTTGCGGTCTGATGTCCTGCGCGCCGTGAAGAATGGCACGGATTTCGATGTGGTCGGGTTGCACCGTGTAGAAAATGAGATGGGATTGGAAGCGGAAACGCCGGTAGCCGGCTGCGACCTCGTCAACCTGCTGGCCGATCAGCGGAAAGTCGGCGAGAAGTCCGAAGGAGCGTATCAGACCAGCGTAGTAGGCTTCAGCCTGATATTTGCCGAACCTGCTCTCGGTAAAGTCGTAGATGTCGATCAGATCGGCTCGGGTGCGCTCCGACAGCCGGTACTCAGCCATGGCGGCGTTGAGCAACGCGTTGACGCGCGGAAGCGAGAATGTCGTCGGGCGAGTCCGAGGTGAAATTGTTGCAATCGGGTTGCGCGAACAGAGCTTGATATCGGCGAATCTGCTCGTCGCGGGGCAACTTGGCCCATGCCTCAAGCTCCGCCTCGGACGGCGTTGCCGATGGGGTGATATTGGCGAGCTGGTCGGTCGTCTGGGACATCGAGAGCACCATACCACAACAAAAAGGCCCCGGAAACCGGGGCCTTTGAATGTCGATCTGCCGAAACTTATCAGCGCGAATAGAATTCGACGACCAGATGCGGCTCCATCTGCACCGGGAACGGCACGTCGGAGAGGTTGGGGATGCGGGCGTATTTCGCGGTCATCTTGCCGTGGTCGACTTCGAGATAGTCCGGGACCTCGCGCTCGGGAAGCTGGCTGGCTTCGAGCACGTGGGCGAGCTGCTTGGAGGCTTCCTTGACCTCGACCACGTCGCCGACTTTGAGCTGATAGCTCGAGATGTTGACCTTGCGGCCGTTCACCTTGACGTGGCCGTGGTTGATGAACTGGCGGGCGGCGAAGATCGTGGAGACGAACTTGGCGCGGTACACGACCGCGTCGAGACGACGCTCCAGCAGGCCGATCAGGTTCTCGCCGGTGTCACCCTTGAGGCGGCTCGCCTCGACATAGATGCCGTGGAACTGGCGCTCGCTGATGTTGGCGTAATAGCCCTTCAGCTTCTGCTTGGCGCGCAGCTGCACGCCGAAGTCGGAGAGCTTGCCCTTGCGGCGCTGGCCGTGCTGGCCGGGGCCGTACTCGCGGCGATTGACGGGGCTCTTCGGGCGGCCCCAGATGTTCTGGCCCATACGGCGATCGATCTTGTACTTCGCCTCACTGCGCTTAGTCATCGCGTCCTCTTCAGGTCATGGTTTGAGGAAACGCGCCCTCCTGTGTGACGGGATGATCCCGGCACCGACAGGTCCGATCCCCAAAGCTCAGAGGGAGCGGACCACGGGTCGCGAAACGCTTCGCGGGCCGAAACCGGCCCGCGAGCAGGCGGCTTTTAGGGGAGTTTGGGGTTGGCTGTCAATTCTTTAGCCCGTCATTCCGGGGCGTGCGACGACGGTATTCTCATGTCCTGACCGCCCGGACCGGTTTTGACCCCGCCGCACGCAATTCGGCAGCAATTTCAGTGTTCAGGACTTGTTCCAGCCGGGTCAGGACCCTCGCGATCGGGGCGGCGTCGGTGACGCGGTGGTCCCAGCGGATCACGACATGAATGGTCTGATCCGGCTCGACCAGCCCATAGCTCAGGACAAAGGGGCCCGGCGTGATCGGGTGGAGCTCGCCGCCGCCATAGGCAGCCACCGAGCTCACCCCGAAGCTGCCGAACCAATTTCCGCGCTGACGGCCGAAATTGAGGCCGAAAGCCCAGGACAGGCGCCGCAACGGCAGCGGCAAGCGAGTCGCCCGCATGATTTTGCGGAACATCGGGACGTCCTCGATCGGAGCCGTCTTGCCGCGTCGGATTTCCGCATCGACGGCAGCCAGCGAAAGGTCCTCGGGACCTGCGATCCGCTGCGGCAGAACGCATTCCTCGCCATCGTCGACCCGCGCGATCGCGACCGTCGCCACGCTCTTGGGCAGCTCATAGAGGGCCGGCCAGGGCCATTTCACGTAAACCGTGCGCAGAATCGGCTCGTCCTTTGCAACCAGGGCAAAAGCCTTGACGAACATCGCGGCCCAGCCGGCGGGTGCGATTGCGTCCGCGCGGGCCTCCAGCAGGGGGCGGATATGGAGCGAACGGGCCAGCGAAACGAAAGGTACGCCCATCGAGGCGTGCATGAGGTCGCAGATCAGTCGGCGCCGCAGCGAAATGGTCTTGGGCGTCCCGCGCATTTGTCTCCGGTTCCAAATCAAAAGATCAAAAAATGTGCAGCGAGCGGGCCCGCCCGCTCGCTCTAGCACGAACCAACCCGCTTGGGACCAGTCGGTTCGCCGCAGGAGGCATCGCTAAAGACGAACCCCCTTTAGACCAAAAAATATTCTATTTTCAATTACTTACATCTTGAATGGGCGATCGTGCCCGGCCGGTCCGGCAACGCGTCAATCGGCTTGTTCAGCGCCTGACCCCCTCGTAGGCCGCCATGATGCCGCGCTGGAACAGCGACCAGTCGAAGCCCAGCGCGATCGCGCGGTAGCCGCGGTCGATCAGCGCATTGGCTTGGTCGGCGGTGCGCGCCACCCCGCCGATCGGTACGCCGCTCTTGAGGATGCCGGCCTCGGCGCGCGCGATCAGGTCCAGCAATTGCGGATCGTCCATCTGGCCGCGCTTGTTGATGGAGGTGGCGAGATCGCCGGGACCGATCACCGCGACGTCGATACCGGGCGTTGCCATGATCTCGTCGATGCGATCGACCGCATCGACGTGCTCGATCGTGATCATGCAGATCATCTCGTCGTCGGCCGAGGCCATGTAATCAGGCATCGACTGGCCCCAGCGGAACGGCGCGTGGAAGGGACCCCAGAGCCGATCGCCGCGCGGCGGGTAGCGCACGCTGCGGACGGCTTTCTCGGCATCCGCGCGGCTCGTGATCATCGGGAAGTTGATGCCGAAGGCACCGATGTCCATCGGCGCCTTTGCGAGCCACGGCTCGTTCGCGGCGATCCGCACCAGGGGCGTGCACGGCGTGCCCGTGGTCGCGGCGATCATCGCGTGTGCTTCGGTCAGTCCGATCGGTCCATGTTCGAGATCGACGATGATCCAGTCCAGCGAGCGCGCCATGATCTGCACCATCTGCACGCTCGGGATGGTCGCGATCGCACCGAAGGCGGGGCGCCCCTCGCGCCACAATTGACGGAGGCGGTTGAGTGGCGTGGACGGTACCGACATGGAAAACCCGCGGGACGATGGCGACGGCGAAGCCTAGCAGCGCGCCGCCAGGGCGCAAGCTCAGGCGACTGCGCGCCCGCCGAAGAACGGCGTCAGCGTGGCCGAAAGGCCATGCACGCGGTTCGATGTAAAAATCATCCTGGCGCCGGACTGCGCGATGCCGCCGGTCTGCGGGCCGAGCAGGTCGGAGACGCGGCGGGCGATCGCGGGCGCCGGATCGATCCAGTCGACTGGCCAGGGCGCGAGCTTCTTCATCCGGTCGAGCAGCAGCGGAAAATGCGTGCAGGCGAGCACCACGGTGTCGGTGCGCGCGCTCGCATCCGAGGCGTCGCCGACGAAGCAGGGAGCGAGCTCGGCGAGGATGGCTTCGTCGCTGATCGGAGCCCCGCTGAGCTCCGCTTCGGCCAGTGAAGCGAGCTCGGGCGAGCCGACCAGCGTCACCTCGCAACCTTGCGCGAAATCGCGGATCAGCGCCTTGGTGTACTCTCGCTTCACCGTGCCCTTGGTGCCGAGCACCGAGACGCGGCGGGTCCTGGACTGCGCGCAGGCCGGCTTGATCGCCGGCACCGTACCGACGAAGGCGACCGAATAGACGGCGCGCAAGTGAGACAGCACCAGGGTGGACGCCGTGTTGCAGGCGATGACGACGAGGTCTGGATGGTGCCGGCCGATCAGTTCCCCCATCAGCGGCACGACGCGGGCGATGATCTCGTCCTCGCTGTGATGGCCATAGGGGAAGAAGGCATCGTCGGCGACGTAGACGTAATGCGCGTCGGGCCGCGCCGCCACGACCTCGCGGAGCACCGTGAGCCCGCCAAGGCCGGAATCGAATACCAGGATCGTCGGAGGATTGGTCACGTCGCCACCCTAGCCCGGCATGGTTACCATTCGGTTTTTAGGGCGATTTTGCGGCGTGGGGCTGGGATCGCAGTCGGAACGCCGAATTTCCGGCTTATGCGATATTCGCCGTCGGGTTGGCCGAAGCGGCAAGGAGGCGTCCGCTCGCAGGTTGACAGCCCGCCCAAGCCGCGGAACAAGGCGGCGTTTCGCCGTCAGGCGATCTCAGGAAAAGCAATATGCTCACAGTCCACCATCTCGGCAAATCGCAATCCGAACGCATTGTCTGGCTCTGCGAGGAGCTCGAAATTCCTTATGAGATGAAGCGCTACACGCGCGATGCCACGACCATGCTGGCGCCGGCCGAGTACAAGGCGCTGCATCCGGCCGGCACGGCGCCGGTCATCACCGACGGCGAGGTGGTGCTTGCGGAATCCGGTGCCGTCGTCGACTACATCGTTGCAAAATACGGCAACGGCCGGCTCGTGCTCGGTCCCAATGATCCCGCCTTCGCGCAATTTCTGTATTGGCTTCATTTCGCCAACGGCACGTTGCAGCCCGGCATGGGGCGGATGATGATCCTGAGCCGGCTCGATCTCGCCAAGGACAACCCGACCCTGCTCGCCATGAGGGGACGCCTCGACCGCGCCTACGATCTTCTCGACGCGCGGCTACGCGAGTCCGAATATCTGGCGGGCAGCGCCTTCACCACGGCCGACATCATGACGGTGTTCTCGCTGACCACGATGCGCTATTTCCACCCCTATGATCTCGCGCGCTGCCAGAACGTGGTGAAATATCTCAGCCGCATCGGTGCCCGTCCGGCATACCGTCGCGCGATGGAGAAGGGCGATCCGGGCATGGCGCTGCTCTTGAGCTGAGCGGGGGCGCTCACGCGATCCTGTTCGTGGTGGCCGCGCGCTCGCTTGCCAGCTGCTTCTGCAGGCGGTCGATGTTTTGCAGCAGGCGCTGGCTGGTCAGCACCAGGAAGTAATAGCCGAACTGCGGATCCTGGAAGTAGATCTCGAGCAGCCGGTCATAGGTGATGGTCAGCACCTGGCCGTCCTCGATGCATTCGACCGTTCCCGTGCGCCGGTTGTCCGGCGTGAGGAAGCCGAGCTCGCCCATCAGCGCTCCGGGCAGGATCTCGACGTTGATTTCCTTGACCAGGAACTTGCCGGTGACGGTGAGGAACATTTCGTTGGCTGGGTCGCGCATCTTGAAGAGGATGTCGCCGCGCCGATATTTGCGCTCGGTCATGAACGGCTTGAGCCATTCGATCGACATGTCGCCTTCGGCCGCATGGCGCGCCTTCTTGACCAGCTTGAGCATCTGCCGCAGGCGCAGGGCGTTAATCGGAAGCATCAGGAGATAGAGCAGGAACGTGGCGACGTTGGCAGAGAGAGCGCCGAAGAGAGCGAAGAACGCGCAGCCGATCATGTTGGCGACGCGCAGAGGGACCATCGTCCGCATCAAGAGGGTGGCGACGAAGAAGACCGCCCCGACCACGGCGAACAGATTGGCGAGCGTGATATTGTGGACGAAGATCTCCAGGAGCCGGTTGAAGATCGCCTCGTAGGTGACGCTGTCGGGATCGAGGCCCATCTGGACCAGGATTTTCGCGATCCTGAGGTTGTCCGTGGCCGCTTCGAGGATGCGGTCGAGGATCGACGAAATGTCTGCGCTGCCGGACGGCATGGTACTAACCCCACGTAAGGCATTCAGTCCTGGTCGGCACCCGTATAGCCGAAATCGAATGACGACCGCTTGAATGACGCTTCCGGCCATCGTGCCGCAAGGGGCAAATTTTAGCCTGATCGAGCGTTTCGGCAATTGCCCGTTGGTTGCGCGTCTGGCCGCGGGCAGCCGTGATTCGGGCCAGCCGTGCGGGCTTGGGCGTCGCGGAGGGGCCGAAGCGACCTTCGTTTACGGCTTGGCGGCGGGTTGCACGACCCGCTGCTCGACGAGGCCAAGGCGCCCCGGCAGCGAGCCGGCGCGCAGCAGCATGGCGATGCTGTTGGCCTCTTCCAGGGTGAAGTTGCCGGAAATCTGGCCGGAGCCGCCGGTGATGGGCTCCCGGATCACGGGAGCGGAGATCACCTCGTCGTCGAGCACGATGGCGAAGGGCTTTCCGACGTTCTCTGCCGTGATATGGGCAAAGCGCCGCGTGCCGCGGCCGTTGAAGCGGAACGAGGCGATCGGCTCCTTGCTGTCGCCGATCAATCCCGGGCCGGCATAGCTGATGTCGCCGCCCTCGAGCGCGCTGTCCTTGGCGACGAGATAAGGGAGCTTGTCCTTGAAGCCGAGCAGGACTTCCGTGCCCGCCGGCGGCGTGCCCGATTGCGCCTGCTCCGCGGACATCGAGAGGTCGATCAGGCGGAAGCCGACCTTGACCTTCCTGGCGAAGATCGCGGTGATCTGCTCGGGCTCCATCAATCCGGGCAGGAAGATGCGGATGCGGTCTATCCCCTCGGGCTGGACGCTGGCGAGTTTGATGCCGGCGTCCTTGAGGCGCTGCTCGATCATGGCGATGGAATCTTCGACGAGATCGCGCAGCCGCGCGGCGGATGCGGCATCGGTCGGCGCGAGCCTGAGCAGCCCGTCGCCGGCGTCGGTGACGTTGAGCGCGCGCGTGGGCAACCCCTCCGCCGCCGCGGCGAGCTTGCGCGTGAGCTGTTCGCGGCCCTTGGCGTCAGCGATCTTCACCTCGACGCCGCCGTCGCGGATCGCAAGTCCGGAGAACGCGATGCGGCCCTCGCGCAGGATCTTGTAGACGTCGTCGCGCAGATCCGTGACGACCGCCTCCCGCAAGGCATCGGTGTCCACCCTGTAGACGATCCGCGATCCGCCCAGCTTCTCCATCTTGTCGGCAATGAAGGCCGCGACCTTGACGCGCGCCTTGTCGAGCTGGCTGTCGGCAAGCGCGGCACCGGGCAGGGCGATCGCCAGGGCGAGGCCCAGCGCGACAGCGAGCGGTCTGGTTCGATTCTGCAGCGACGTGGTCATGTCGTTCTCGCGTGCCATGGCAGGGAAGCGCCTCATCCTTGGTTCGCGCGTCGTAGGGCGAGGTTCACTGTCTCTCGCGGGGGAAATCAAAGTTGTTGTTTTCAAACGGTTTATGTGCGTAACCGGGATACAACATAGCGTAACCGGGATACATATGTTAAGCTCGCTTAGCCGAGAGAGACAGCCGATGAGCCCTGTGAGCAAACGCGTTAGGAAATACCGCAGCCAAGGCGGCGCAGCCGACCTCGTACGTGTCGAAGTCCTAGTTCCGCCGGCTGCACGCGATGACGTGCTGGCGCTCGCCTCGCGTATGCGCGCTGAGCATCGGCTGACCAAAGAACTGCAATCCCTGCTCGACAATGCACTTCGTCTCTACGGATCGCGCATTCTCGACAATGTCGATCTCGATCGGCTTCCCGATCTGCGGTCCCGTGCCGCCGTCGCTGCGCGCGCCATGATCGAGCGTGGCGATGCGCGGGCCTTTGCGATGGGCAGGAAGATCCTCGACCGCGCGACGGAGAGCTGAAATGGCCCTGAGCAGATTGCAGAGCGACATTCTGAGACTTCTCGCCAAAAACCGCTCGGACAGCAGCTATCTTGCCGGCGGCCTGATGCTCAACAAGGACTGGCAGCGACGATCGGACGACATCGACATCTTTCACGACACCGACGAAGAGGTAACCGAAAGCGCAAAGGCCGATCTTGCCATCCTCGATGCCGCCGGCTTCAAGACGCATCGCGACTTCATCATCTATGGCTGCGTCGATGCGACCATTTCGCGCGATTCCGAAACGACGATCGTTCAATGGTTTGCCGAGACCCGGCTTCGGTTCTTTCCTCTCGTGAAGGACGAGCAATGGGGGGCGCGGCTCCATCAGGCAGACCTCGGCGTCAACAAGGTGCTCGCGGCTGCGGGCCGCTCGAAGGCGCGTGATATCGCCGACCTCGTCGCAATCGGACGCGACTATTGCCCGCTCGGACCGCTCGTGCTTGCAGCGGCCGGCAAGCCGCCCAATTTCTCGCCGCGGCGAACCATTGACGAAATCCGCAGGCACGCGTTGTCGATTCCGGCTGAGGAGTTTGCCGCCGTGAAAGGGCTGCCGATTGAATGGACGACGGCCTTCATTCGC
The DNA here is from genome assembly GCF_057651995.1 of Bradyrhizobium sp. USDA3516. Lineage (NCBI taxonomy): Bacteria > Pseudomonadati > Pseudomonadota > Alphaproteobacteria > Hyphomicrobiales > Nitrobacteraceae > Bradyrhizobium > Bradyrhizobium sp. USDA3516. The sequence goes on from NZ_JBYGYN010000004.1 coordinate 124,482, forward strand.
GACGAGGCGCTTCGTTTGATCGAAGCCGCGGACAGTTACGTAATGAGCGCACCGCCCGCATTGACGGGACTGCTCGCCGTCAACAAAGCGGGCCTTCCGATCGAGATATCGGATTCAAATCGTGCGGATGCAATCATGCGCCAGGCGACTGCCGAGCCCGAGGTGATGCCGGCTCCCGCTGACTTCAACGCGGTCGGCTGGTCGCGGGACCGTACCTAGATCGGTGCTTAGCTGACGTCTTTCCGCGCGAGCCGGTTCTCCGGCCATGGACGAACGGCAAATCATCCACCATTGTATGTGCGGCCGGCCATCGGCCGAGGTTCCGCCGAACCAAACTGTCACAAGATACGGCGGCGGGGACATGCATCTGAGGGAGGACGGAATTTTCATGGCGGGCATCCACGCGCTCGATCGGTTGATCGGCAACGACTATCCGGAATTGCTCACGGACGAGGAGGTCCGGGCCTTCGAGCAGGTCCCCTACGCCGACCGCGTCGCGGCCGAGAGCACCTATGGCGCCATCAGGCTTGGTGCCGAGCGCAATCCGGACGGGGCGGCGCTCCAGTTCCTGCAAAATGCCGATCCCGCCGACACGCCTTTGGTCGTCACGCACCGCGATTTCATCGCGCGCGTCACCCAGGCCGCCAACATGTTTCACGCGCTCGGCGCCGAGAAGGGCGACGTCATCAGCTTCATGCTGCCCTTGGTGCCGGATGCGTTCGTCACGCTGTTCGGCGCCGAGGCCGCCGGCATCGCCAATCCCGTCAATCCGCTGCTCGAGCCGCACCAGATCGCCGAAATCCTGGAGGCCGCGAACACCAAGATCCTGGTGGCGCTCGGGCCGATGCCGGGCACCGACATCTGGCAGAAGGTCGAGCAGATCCGCCCGCAGCTGAAGCATCTGAAAGCCATCGTGCAGGTGTTCGGCGGCGGCGATCCGCCCAATGGCATCTTCGCCTTCAGCGACCTGATCAAGCAGCAGCCGTCGGATCGGCTCGTCAGCGGACGCCAAATTCGCGGCAGCGACATCGCCGCCTATTTCCACACCGGCGGCACCACGGGTACGCCCAAGCTGGTGCGGCATACCCATGCCAACCAAGTCTATCAGGCCTGGGCACTCAATCTTTTGTTGAAGGGCAAGCCCGGCGCCAACCTGCTGTTCGGCATGCCGCTGTTTCATGTCGGTGGATCGCTGACACAGGTGCTGACGACGCTGTCGGGCGGAGGCTCGCTGGTCGTGCTGTCGCCGAGCGGCTGGCGCAACCCGAACGCGGTGAAGAACATCTGGCAGCTGGTCGAGCGCTTCAAGCCCGAAGCTCTGTCGAGCGTGCCGACCGTGCTCGCCGCGACCCTCGGGGTGCCGCCGGGGAATGCGGATATATCGAGCCTGAAATATGCGGCCGGCGGCGGCTCGGCGATTCCGGTCGCGGTCGGCTCGGCGATTCAGGAGAAGTTGAAGCTGCCGGTGGTCGAGGTCTACGGCATGACCGAGACCTCCAGCGTCCACACGCTCGCCTATCCGGGCCGGCCGATCCGGCTCGGCTCGGTCGGCCTTCCCATGCCCTATGCGCGGGTGCGCATCGTGCAGCTCGACGCCGACGGCCGTCTGATCCGCGACTGCAAGCCGGACGAGATCGGTGTCGTCATTATGGCCGGGCCCGGCGTGTTCGGCGGCTATCTCAACGACGAGCACAACAAGGGTGCCTTCATCGACGGGGTCTGGGTCAATTCCGGCGATCTCGGCCGGCTCGATGCCGACGGTTATCTGTGGATCACCGGCCGCGCCAAGGATCTCGTGATCCGCGGCGGCCACAACATCGATCCGGCGCCGATCGAGGAGATCATGTTCCGCCATCCCGCCGTCGGCTTCGCCGCGGTGGTCGGCCAGCCCGACGCTTACGCCGGCGAACTGCCGGTAGGCTACGTGCAGCTCAAGCCCGGCGCAAAGGTCGAGCCGGGCGAGCTCGAAGCCTGGGTGCGCGAGCGCACGCCGGAGCGCGCCGCCGTTCCGGTGCAGGTCATCCCGATCGATCCAATGCCGGTGACGGGCGTCGGCAAGGTGTTCAAGCCGCAGCTGCGCTGGGACGCGGCGCAGCGCGTGTTCACCAAGGTGCTGGCGCCGCTGGTCGAGCGCGGCATCGACTGCAAGGTGAAGGTCGGTCCGCACGGCAGCCACGGCTCGATCGCGACCGTGACGCTGACGGGCCTGCCGGCGGACCAGCGCGAAGCGGTGGAGAGCGAGGTGCACGCACTGCTTGCACCCTTCGTGATGCGCCACGAGGTCGTGCAGGCGTAAGTCGGGCGGCGATTTGTTTCTTACGCCGGCATCCGCGTTTCGACCAGGCGCGCCCAGAACGAGGCGCCGTGGCCCAGAATGTTGTCGTTGAAGACGTAGGCCGGGTGGTGGCATTCGTTGCCGTCGCCCATGCCGACCAGCACCATCGCGCCGGGACGCGCCTCCAGCATGAACGAGAAGTCTTCGGCGCCCATCATCGGGACGAACTTGTCGTTGACCCGATCGGCGCCGACGATGTCGCGGGCGACGTCGGCGGCAAGGCCGGCCTCGCGGGCATGGTTCATCGTCACCGGATACATCCGCGTGTATTTCGTTTCGGCCGAGCCGCCATAGGCGCGGGCGATGCTGTCGGCGACTTCGCCGATGCGGCGTTCGACGAGATCGCGCACTTCGGGGTCGAGCGTGCGCACCGTGCCGGCGAGCTCGGCGACCTCCGGGATGATGTTGAAGGCGGTGCCGGAGTGGAATTGCGTGATCGAGATCACCGCCGATTTCAGCGGATCGACGTTGCGCGCCACGATCGATTGCAACGCGTTCACGATCTGCGAACCGATCAGCACGCTGTCAACCGATTTGTGCGGACCGGCGCCGGCGTGGCCACCCTTGCCGCGGACGGTGATCTGGATGTTGTCGGAGGAGGCGAGCATCGGCCCCGGCGTGGTGGCGAAATGACCCTCGGGCAGGTTGGGCATGTTGTGCATGCCGTAGACCTCCTGGATGTTCCAGCGCGTCATCAGCCCGTCCTCGACCATGGCCTTGCCGCCGCCGCCGCCTTCCTCGGCGGGCTGGAATATCATCACGGCCGTGCCGTCGAAATTGCGCGTCTCGGCGAGATATTTGGCCGCGCCCAGCAGCATCGCGGTGTGGCCGTCATGGCCGCAGGCGTGCATCTTGCCCGGGACCTTTGAGGCATAAGGCACGCCCGACGTCTCCATAATCGGCAGCGCGTCCATGTCGGCGCGCAGGCCGATGGTCTTGCCGGAGGCCGACTTGCGGCCGCGGATCACGCCGACCACGCCGGTGCGGCCGATGCCCGTCACTACCTCGTCGCAGCCGAACTCGCGCAAGCGGTCGGCGACGATGCCGGCGGTGCGGTGGACGTCGTATTGCAGCTCGGGGTTCTCGTGGAAGTCATGGCGCCAGGCGGCCATTTCGTCGGAGAGGGCGGCGACACGGTTGACGATGGGCATGAGATGATCCGTTTCTTGTGGGGCTCTTGTCATTCCGGGACGGTGCGCAGCATCGGACCCGGAATCTGGAGATTGTAGCGCGAGATTCCGGGTTCACGCTTCGCGCGCCCCGGAATGACACCAGTAGTCAGCTCTCCCCGAACACGCGCTTGAAGATCGTGTCGACGTGCTTGAGGTGATAGCCGAGGTCGAACTGCTCCTCGATCTCGGCGTCGGTGAGATATGTCTTCACCTCGGCATCCTTCTTCAGCAGTTGAAGGAAGTCGCCTTCGCCGCGCCAGACCGGCATGGCGTTGCGCTGCACGAGCTTGTAGGCGTCCTCGCGGCTGGCGCCCTTCTGGGTCAGCGCCAGCAGCACACGCTGCGAATGCACGAGGCCGCCGAGGCGGTCGAGGTTCTTCTGCATGTTGGCGGGATAGACCAGCAGCTTGTCGATCAGGCCGGCGAGGCGCACCAGTGCGAAGTCGAGCGTCACGGTGGCGTCCGGGCCCATCATGCGCTCGGCCGAGGAGTGCGAGATGTCGCGCTCGTGCCAGAGCACGACGTTCTCCAGTGCCGGCGTCACATAGGCGCGCACCATGCGGGAGAGGCCGGTGAGATTCTCGGACAGCACCGGGTTGCGCTTGTGCGGCATCGCGGAGGAGCCCTTCTGTCCCTCCGAGAAGAACTCTTCGGCCTCCAGCACCTCGGTGCGCTGCATGTGACGGATTTCCACGGCGATGCGCTCGATCGAGGAGGCGATCACGCCGAGGGTGGAGAAATACATCGCGTGGCGGTCGCGCGGGATCACCTGGGTCGAGATCGGCTCGGGGACGAGGCCCATGGCGTTGGCGACATGCTCTTCGACGCGCGGGTCGATCTGCGCGAAGGTGCCGACGGCGCCGGAGATGGCGCAGGTCGCGACCTCCTTGCGCGCCGCAATCAGACGTTCCTTGGCACGCGTGAACTCGGCATAGGCGTAAGCGAGCTTGAGGCCGAAGGTCACGGGCTCGGCATGGATGCCGTGGCTGCGTCCGATGGTCGGCGTCATCTTGTGCTCGAAGGCGCGCTTCTTGAGCGCGGCCAGCACCTTGTCGAGGTCGGCGAGCAGCAGGTCGGCGGCGCGGGTGAGCTGGACGTTGAGGCAGGTATCGAGCACGTCCGAGGAGGTCATGCCCTGGTGCACGAAGCGGGCCTCGGGGCCGACGATCTCGGCGAGGTGGGTGAGGAAGGCGATGACGTCGTGCTTGGTCTCGCGCTCGATCTCGTCGATGCGGGCGACGTCGAAGACGGCGTCCTTGGCCTTGGCCCAGACCGTCCGGGCAGCCTCCTTGGGGATGGTTCCGAGCTCGGCAAGCGCGTCCGCCGCATGCGCCTCGATCTCGAACCAGATCTTGAACCGGGTCTGCGGCTCCCAGATCGAGGCCATTTCGGGGCGGGTGTAGCGGGGGATCATGGGCGGCTCCAGGAAGGTGGGCGGGCGACCCTCAACGGCGGCGCCGGCCAAATGCTTTTTACGCCGTGATGTAACAGAGCGGGCAGGGCGAAACAAACGATCCAGGCCCCGGAACGCGGGGGATCGCCGAGCTTTCCACCGGACTGCCGGCCGAAATGGCGGGACCCGGCCGCAGATATTAACTGTCATTCACGGATCATTGACTGACAGATATTGAAATCTGTCAGTGAGACGTGTATATCCGTCTCGGACGCTCCGATTGGGCGTCCCGCGGCTACCCCCGGAGAGCCTCGATATCCGAAACAAATGCGGATTGAGGGCCGAAATTGAAGAGAGGGGACCGCGGACGAATGGAGACTTAGACAATGACGACCGAAATCCTCAATTTGACCGGCGTGATTGGGCATTGGCTCAATTTGCTGGTGGCGCGCCAGATCGCGGCGCAGGCTGCAAAACTGCCGCATTAAGGCATAGGCTTTCCGAAACGACCGGCCAGGGCGCTTCGGAAGCAGCCCTGGTGCCGGAGTGAACTGAGCCCTGAATGGGAACATGGTGCTGGCATGAATGAAGCAGTTGTCTTGACGCCGGAGCGGATCCTCGAAGTCACCGAGGACGTGCTCAGGCGTTACGGACTCGCCAAGGCCACCGTGGTCGACGTTGCCCGCGCGCTCGATGTGAGCCACGGCAGCGTCTACCGCCATTTCCCCAGCAAGGCCTCGCTGCGCGAGGCCGTTGCCAAGCGCTGGCTGGACCGCATCGACGCCCCGCTGCTGGCGATCGCCAGGGAGCAGGGGCCGGCGCCCGGCAGGCTCGACCGCTGGCTGCGCACGCTGTTCGCGGCCAAGCGTTCGCGCGTGCTCGACGACCCCGAGATGTTCGAGACTTATCTGACCTTGGCACGCGAGGCCTGCGCGGCGGTCAAATGCCACAAGGACACCATGATCGACCAGATCGCAGCGATCCTGACCGACGGCGTGCAGCAGGGCGAGTTCGCCGTGGGTGACGTCAAGGTGACCGCGCGCGCGATCTTCGATGCGACCGTCCGCTTTCACCATCCGGCCCATGCCGAGGAATGGAAGGACGCCGATCTCCCCGCGCGCCTCGATGCGACGCTGGCGCTGCTGCTGCGTGGGCTGAAGGCGGCTTAGGGCCGCAGAACCCCTTCAGCCCCGGTGCTGTCAATCAACCTCGCGTTTTTTCGAGAGCGGCGCCGTCGCGGGACGAGGGCGCCGATGCCGAATGTCTTCGCGTGTGCAAGGCGGGATCGGACGATGGCACGACCGGCGGACTATCCGGATAGGCGTTGACCGCGATTTCGACGGCGTCCTTCGACCGCCTTCGAAGCCGATAGAATGTCAGCTCCTGATCGAACATCGGGCAGCGAAAATGGACGATGGCGGTGTCGGGCAGGCGGCAAAGTTCGTCGATGAGTTCGCCTACGGTGATGATCGGGGGATGGTCGACTGCCTTGGGGTTTGCTTTAAGGTTTGCCTTGGGGTGACCCTTACTCATGACCCTTTACTCCTTCTCTGCCGTACTAACCGGCGCCGGATCGGAACCGTTCCAATTTCGTTCGGCAGATTGAGGACCGCGAGGGATGAGGCCGTGCGGCAGCTGTGCTGCTAGATCCTCGTCAGCCCGCAGGTCGCGGCGAGCCGCACCAGCTGCGCATCGGTGCGCGCGCCCGTCTTCGACTTGATCAGGTAGTGATAGTTCTGCACGGTCTTGACGCTGAGATTGAGGCGCGCCGCGATCTCTTCGGTGGTGGCGCCGCCGGCGAACTGGCGCAAAATCTCGATCTCGCGCTCACCGAGCTGATCCAGCACCGAGCCGGTCGGCGACAGGCTGTCCTCCGCCAGCACGTGCGCGATGTCGTCACTCATGGCGCGCTCGCCGCGGGCGACGCTACGGATGGCGTTCACGACCGCGGACGGCTCGCTGCTCTTGGTGACGAAGCCGGAGGCGCCGGCGCCGAAGGCCGACTTCACCAGCACGGCCTCGTTGTGCATGGTGAAGACGAGAATGCGCGCTCGCGGGCTGCGGGCGCGAATGTTGCGGATCGCCTCCAGCCCGCTCGCGCCGGGCATCGAGATATCGAGTACCACCACGTCGGGGTCATGCGCCTTGAACGCGCCGTAGGCGTCGGCGGCGTTGTCGGCTTCCGCCACCACATGCAGATCGCCCTGGCTCTCCAGCACGCGCCGATAGCCTTGCCGCACGATCGGATGGTCGTCGACCAGCAGCACGGAGATGCCTGTTGCCGCAACCTCGCTCATGCCCGCCTCACGCCGCGAGCGGGATGGTCGCGGCAACGCTGAGGCCGCCGCGGGCGGGCAGGATCGACAGCGATCCGCCGGCCGCCGTGACGCGCTCGCGGATACCGGTGAGGCCGAAGCCGGCCGATTGCGCGACGCGCTCGGCGTCGCCGCCGCCATCGTCCTCGACGCGGATCAGCAGCGCATCGTCCTCGCCGGCGCGCCGCTCGACGCGGAGCGAGATCTCGCGCGCTGCACTGTGGCGCAGCGCGTTGGTCAGGCATTCCTGCGCCACCCGATAGGCCGTGGTGGCGGCCGGGCCGCTGATGTCGGTGAGGTCGCCCCTGAGATCGAGCTGGATCGCCGGCCGCGCCGTGCTGTGCGAGCGCCAGCTGTCGACGAGATTGACGAGGCTCGCCTCAAGCCCGAGCTCCTCCGGCAGCGGATTGCGCAGCCGGTTCAGCGCGTCGCGCAGCGAGGCCATCAGATGGTGCGTCGCCTGCGAGATCATGCGCGCGTCCTGCGCGATCCCATCATCCTTGTGCTGCTTCGTGCTCGCCGTCTCGATCGTGTTGGCGAAGGCGAGAATGGCGGACAGATTCTGCCCGAACTCGTCGTGCAGCTCGCGGGCGAGCGCGCGGCGCTCGTCGTCGCGGATCTCGATCAGGCGGCGCGTCAGCGCGGCGCGCTGCTCGGTTGCTTCCTCCAGCCGGCCGCCGAGCTCGCCGACGGCGCTGCCGATCATCGCCAGCTCCATCGAGCGGAAGCGCGGCAGCCTGGTGCGGTACTGACCCCGCGCCATGCGCTGAAGCGCGGTGACGATCGCGCGCGCCGGCGCCAGCGCGTGCGCGATGGCGAGCGAAGCGAGCAGGGCGATCGCCGCCGCCATCAGCAGCGCGACGTCGATGACGTTGAGGATATAGTCCCAGGCGAGCGCGATCGCGGCGGTCGCGTCGGGCGTTGCAACGACGGTGCCGGCGGCAGCAGCGCGGGGACTGACGGGCCGTACCACCTCGGCGTGGCTGCCGAGGAAGGTCGGCACGATGGCGGCGAACCAGCGCGGCGGCGTCTTGCCCAGCCCCTCGCTCTGGCCGCAGAGCGGCTTCTCGAAGGCCGCCGCGGGCTGGAACTCGACGCAGACGCCGGGCGAGATCAGCTTCATCGTCTCCAGCGTGCGCCAGTCCGGAACCGGCAGGAGATGCTCGCGCGCCCTGCTGCTGCGCAACAGCAGCTCGCGCCAATACAGCGCCTGAAGCGCCTGCGCGACCCGCTGCGCCGAGGCCGCCGTCGCCCGGTCGACGCTGCGATAGGCGTCGAACGTGGCCCATACGGTCGCGGCTCCCAGGCACAGCGCGACGATCAGGAGCAGGCGGGCTACAAGCTGAAGCACGAGGCGCATGCGATCACCCCCGACGTTTGCTAAGGTCAACCTAACAACGCCGCCGCGCCTTGCCAATCGCAGGGAAGGCCGGGATTGCAGCTCGGGCAAATTTCCCAAGCCGGATTGGGCATGGGTCTTTGGACCTGAAACGGCGGCTTTGATCTAATCGGTGAGGACAATTTGCAGGCCGGTGCCTGCAAGCCAGGAGCGGTGCAGCATGAGTTCGATGACGATTGGACCAATCGCGAGCCAGGCTGCCGATCCATCCGAGCGCAGCGCCTTGCTGTTCTGGATGATTTTCACCGGACTTTCGATCTTCGCCGTGGTGCTGCTGTGGCGCTTCGGCCTGATCCACCTGATGCTGACCTCGGACCGCACCTACATCTCGAGCGTGATCGCATTGCTTTATGTCGTCACCTGCGGCCATTGCTTCCTGCGGACGCGGGCGATCGCGCGAGAGGGGGCGGCGGCGCGGCGCTGCCGCGCGGTGCTGTCGGCAGCCGGCGGCAGCAAGGCGCTGGATGCGGGCGCCGCGGCGCTGCCGCGCGGCCTGGTGCGCGACCACATCGAAAGCCTGGTGACCAAGGCCGCCGCGCAGGACTATCGCCCGGTCGATCAGACGCTGCTGCTGCGGACGCTCGCCGACCGCCTGCGCGGCTCCAACGGGTTCGGGGCCTTCGTCTCGGATACGCTGATGAAGCTCGGCCTGCTCGGCACCATCATCGGCTTCATCATCATGCTGGCGCCGATCGCGGGGCTGGACGCCGCCGACAAGGTCGCGATGCGCTCCTCGATGGGCTTGATGAGCGACGGCATGGCGGTCGCGATGTACACGACGCTGGCCGGCCTCGTCGGCTCGATCCTGGTCCGCATCCAGTATTACATGCTCGACGCCGCGACGCAGCTTGTGTTCTCGGATGCGGTGGTGCTGACCGAGACCTATGTGACGCCGGTGCTGGAGCGCAAGGGTTCAGGTGCGCCGTCATGATGGATGATTTCGGCCTCTATCCGCGCGAGGAGCCGTTCGATCCCTTGGGCGTGATGCTGTTCAAGGCGCTCCAGGTGATCGCGTTCCTGTTCTTCCTGGCGCTGCTCGCGGTCTCCCCCGACGCCAAGGAGGGCAAGATCGACTCCAAGGCGGAGTTCATGATTACGCTGGACTGGCCCGACAACCACCCCGACGATCTCGACCTGTTCGTGCAGGATCCCGCCGGCAACATCGCCTGGTATCGCCACCGCGAGGCCGGCTTCCTCACGCTCGACCGCGACGACCGCGGCGGGGCCAACAATTTCATCATCGTCAACGGCCAGAAGATCGCCTCGCCGATCCGCGAGGAGATCGTCACCGTGCGCGGCATCCTCGCCGGCGAGTACACCGTCAACGTCTCGCATTTCGTCGCCACCACCGGCGAGCCTGTGACGGCAAATGTGAAGGTGCAGAAGCTCAATCCGACCGCGCAGGTGATCTTCGACAACAAGTTCACGCTCGACCACACCGGCGACGAGAAGACTGCGGTCCGATTCCGGATTGATGTGGAAGGCAAGGTCGTCGATGTCGATCAGCGGCCGAAATCGCTGCTGGAGACGTTCCGCAGCAGCTGGCGCAACGGCGGCGATCTCGACCCCAGAACCGGCGTGAGCAAGAACGCGACGAGGGTCCGCCGTGACTAGCCTGCAAACGGTCATCCTGACGCTGTCGGTCGCTTATGCCGTCATCGGCGCGCTGCTGCTGGTCGTTCTGGTCTATGCGCGTCTGCACTGGTCGCTGAAGGCGGTCGCCGTGGTCGTGACCAGCACCTTCTACATCGTCAGCTTCACCGAAATGCGCGGCCTGCTCGGCTGGGCCAGCACGGACCGGCTGCCGGCCACGTTCAAGCTCCTGAAGGCCCGCATCGTCGAGCCGCATTCGCTTCAGGGCGATCCCGGCTCGATCTACCTCTGGGTCGAGGCGCTGGACGAGGACAATCGCCCGAGCGGCATCCCGCGCGCCTTTCGCGTGCCGTACAATGACCGGCTGGCCGACAAGACCCACGCCGCGGAGAACGAGATCGCGGCCGGTCATCCGCAAGGAGGGCGCGCGGCGGATTTTGGCGGCGGCGATGGCAGCCTGATCGACCTGGTCCGGGAATATGTGACGCCGAAGACCATCCTGGAGACCAGCGGCGGCGATTCCTCGACCGGCGAGTTCACTGCCCCGCCCGCCGGCGCGGAAGGCGCCGTGTTCACCCCGCTGCCGCCGCCCCGGATGCCGCCAAAGGACGAGCAATAGGCCCTTCACCATCACCGCAGAGCAGCGCTGGCAAACGGCCCAGTGCTGGCGCATCCTGTTGACCTCCCTCAATTTGGCCTCATCGGCCTCGAATAAGAATTTGAGGGTGGAGGGTACGTGCTTCTCGCTGTCTTCTCGGATATCCACGGCAACAGGCAGGCGTTCGAGGCCTGCCTGAAGATCGCGCGTGCGAAGGGCGCGGAGCGCTTCGTCCTGCTCGGCGACTTCGTCGGCTATGGCGCCGATCCGGAATGGGTGGTGGACACCGCGATGGAGCTGGTCGCGCAGGGCGCCGTCGCCGTGCGCGGCAATCACGACCAGGCGGTCAATTCCACGGCCGAGACCATGAACGCCGAGGCGCAGATCGCGATCGAATGGACCCGCGGCCGCCTCGACGCCGCACAGCGGCGCTTCCTGGCTGAGCTGCCGATGCAGGTGGAGGACGATGGCCGCCTGTTCGTGCACGCGGAAGCCTCGCATCCGCAGCGCTGGCACTATGTCCGCTCGACCGTGGACGCCGCCAAGAGCCTGATTGCGACAAAGGCCCACGTCACCTTTTGCGGCCACATCCACAGGCCGGCGCTCTATTCGATGTCGGTGACGGCGAAGATGACGAGCTTCGTGCCAAAGACTGACGTGCCGGTACAGCTGCTGCGCGGACGGCAATGGCTCGCCGTGCTCGGCTCGGTCGGCCAGCCCCGCGACGGCGATCCGTCGGCGGCCTTCGTGCTGTTCGACACCGAGTCGAGCCAGATCACCTATTGCCGCGCGCCCTATGACATCGCCACCGCGGCAGGAAGGATCCGCGACAACGGGCTGCCCTCCTGGCTGGCCGACCGGCTTTCGCAGGGGCGCTAGAGGCCGATGCCCAAACCCCTGGTCAAATCAGGCGCGGAGATCGACGGCTTTACGATCGGCGAATGCGTTCATGCCGGCGGCATGGCGACGCTGTGGACCGTCACCCATCCCGGCATCGACGTGCCCTTGCTGATGAAGATCCCGCGGGTGTCGGAGGGCGAGGACCCCGCCGCGATCGTCTCCTTCGAGATGGAGATGATGATCCTGCCGCGGCTCGCGGGGCCGCACGTGCCGGCCTGCTACGGCACCGGCGATTTCGCCCGTCAGGCCTATGTGGTGATCGAGCGCATTCCAGGTGCCACGCTGTACAAGCGGCTCCCCGACCTGCCGCTGCCGTACGACGAGGCGCGCCAGCTCGTCGCCAGGATCGCAACGGCGCTTGCCGATCTGCACCGGCAGAACGTGATCCACCACGACATCAAGCCGAGCAGCATCATGGTCCGCGAGAGCGGCGAGGCGGTGCTGATCGACTACGGCCTGTCGCATCACAACCACCTGCCGGACCTGTTGCAGGAGGAATTCCGCCTGCCTTACGGCACCGCGCCCTATATGGCGCCCGAGCGGCTGCTCGGGGTGCGCGACGATCCGCGCAGCGATCTGTTTTCGCTGGGCGTGCTGCTCTATTTCTTCACCACCGGCGAGCGGCCGTTCGGCGAGGGCGAGACGCTGCGGGCGATGCGGCGCCGGCTGTGGCGTGATCCGCATCCGCCGCGGAAGCTTCGCCCGGATTATCCGCCCTGGCTGCAGGAGGTGGTGTTGCGCTGTCTCGAGATCGAGCCGGTGTGGCGCTATCCGACCGCGTCCCAGCTTGCCTTCGATCTCGCTCATCCGGACCAGGTCAAGCTCACCGCGCGCGCGGAGCGGGTGAAACGTGATTCCCTCGGCATCGTCTGGCGCCGGCGCTTCAACCAGGGCGCCATGGCGCCGCGCGCGAAATCCGATGTCGCAGCCCAGATCGCATCGAGCCCGATCCTCGCCGTTGCGCTCGACACGGCGGAGGGCGCTCCGGAGCTGAACGAGGCGCTGCGTGTGACCACCGAGCGCATCCTCGCCACCTTGCCCTCGGCGCGGCTTGCCTGCGTCAACGTGCTCAAGCTGAACCGGATTGCGATCGACCGGACATTGGACGATCAGGGCTCCAACAAGCATATCGATCGCTTGGTCGCGCTCAGGCATTGGGCGACGCCGCTCAAGCTGGACGAGAGCCGGCTGTCGGCGCATGTGCTGGAGGCGGTCGATCCCGCCGCCGCGATCCTGGAATTTGCCGAAGCCAACCAGGTCGACCACGTCATCATCGGCGCGCGGCAGGGCTCGTTCCGCCGCACCCTGCTCGGCAGCGTGTCGGCCAAGGTGGCCTCGGAGGCGAGCTGCACCGTCACCGTGGTGCGGCCGCCGCGGATGGCTGGGGACGGCGGTGGGCCGGAGGCCGGCGAAGGTTAAGCCGGCCGGGGCGATTTGCGGGCCGGATCAGGCCGCGTGGACGGCAAATGCGCGCTTGCGGCGGATCGGCCAGGAGAATTGCGGCCCCGGCTCGCCGTGGTCCGCGCTGCCGCCGAAATACTGGATGATCTCGCGGCAGGGCTCGCAATTGAACAGGTTACGCGACGCGGATGCCTTCGTCATTTCCTTCAGGCAGTTCGGGCAATGCGGTTTCATGGGCGGTCCGGAAAAGAGGTCTCAGTGTCGGCGCGGCGAGCCAAGCGAGCGGTCGATGTCCGAATTGTCGAGCCCGGCATCGTCGTCCAGCGTGCCATCGGCGCGCTCGAGGCGGCCGAAGAAATAATCGAGGCTCGGATGCGGACGCCGTGGAATCCGGCACCGGCGCTTCGGCTGACGCTTCACGAGTGCGATCTGCATGGCGTCAGCCCCTGGTGCGGTCGCGACGGATGTTGCGGGCCGAACGTGCCGGGGCCTCGACCGGTCCGGCCGACGGACCGAACACCACAAACGCACTGAAACCGATCCACAACGCCACGCCAGTCCAAACCAGGGTCGTCGTCATGATGTGCTCCCGCGAAAACAGGCAGGAATCACTTGCAGTGATTTGCGCGAATCAGGGAAGTCCGGATGAGTACGGACCACGGCTACAATTTTAAGCTTTGCGCGTAGCAGCGCCCGTAGAAGCCGCAATTTTTCCCGCGTGCGACCGACGTACCTTGCCGGTGCGCGCACGATCGAGAATATCCCGGATGCGCGGTGCGTCTCGAACACAGCGAAACCCGTAGCGCCCGGTGTAATCGGTGTCGGGCGAGCGGGTCGAGCGTCCCGATGCGAAGTTGAGGTGGCCGACGCCGCCGCCGATGTCGAGGATTTCGAACGCTGCATCCATGGTGTCGAACGAAGTCGCGGTCACGCTGCGTCTGCTCCAGGCCGTGCGCAGGATCAGCGCGCGGCGGTCGGTGATCACATAAAGCGTCTGCAGGTCTTGCAGCAGCATCACGAACGGAGCTGCAACCATCCCGATTCCGAGCATCGCCAGGGGTTGGATCGCCTGGTCGATCCAATCGTTCCTGGCGGCGATGACGGTCAGCAGCAACCAGGGAAACCCGATCCACCAGAGAAATCGCCACATTGTCGCGCTTGCGATGCCGTCGGGCTGCCCCTGCCAGACCACTTGCTCTCCATCCTGAAGGGACTCGGCGAGCAGACGACGCAGGCCGGCAGAAAACGGAGTGGCGCGGAGTGCATCCATCCCACTTGGTCGCGGCGGCCGCATCTCCGGTTCGGATGGCGAGGGTCTCAGATCGCCTCGCCGCGTGCCCCAAGTGCCGCGTTGCGGATCGCGGCGATGTTGGCCTTGTAGGCGTCCTGCGTGCCGCCCTTGAACACCGAGGTGCCGGCGACGAAAGCGTTGGCGCCGGCCGCGGCGAGCGCGCCGGCAACATCGGGGCCGACGCCGCCGTCGACCTCGATGTCGATCGGACGGCCCGCAACCATCGCGCGGATGTCCCGGATCTTGCCGATCGCGGAGGGGATGAACGCCTGGCCGCCGAAGCCCGGATTGACCGACATCACGAGAACAAGGTCGACGAGGTCGAGGACATATTCGAGCGCGCTGATCGGCGTCCCCGGATTGAGCGAGACGCCGGCCTTCTTGCCAAGCGCGCGGATGGCCTGGAGCGAGCGGTGCAAATGGGGACCTGCCTCCGCGTGCACGGTGATGTGGTCGCAGCCAGCCTTCGCGAAGGCCTCGAGATAGGGATCGCAGGGCGAGATCATCAGATGCGCATCGAAGATCTTCTTGGTGTGCGGGCGCATCGCCCTGATGACGTCAGGGCCGTAGGAGATGTTCGGGACGAAATGGCCGTCCATCACGTCGAGATGGATCCAGTCGGCGCCGGCGGCGTCGACGCTGCGCACCTCCTCGCCGAGCTTCGAGAAATCCGAGGCCAGAATCGAGGGCGCGATGGCCAGGGGGCGGGGGACGAAAGCTTGGGTCATGGCGCGTTTTCCCGGGGGGCGGACGGACGACGAATGGCCTCGCCTAACATGGGCCTTTGTGGCGGGCAATGCAGGAGGGGCGGGCTTCCTGTGGGCGGAAATTTCTGCCCCCGGCGGCATGAATTGCCGATGTTCCCGCGGCCGGCATGACCGGGCGGATGCGGATTTCGTTGAGCTTTTCGCGATGGCATGGCGCTTGCTGACTTCAGCCGCAGAACATTGGTCGCGGCATGCCGCATCCCGTTGGAGTTGTGCAATGTTGTTCGCCCTTGGTGCGGTATCGAGCGCGCTCGACGCGATCCAGTCGCTGACGAACGCGAAATCGTCGTCGGCGGCGCACAAGACCGGCTCCTCGCAGAGCGCACCGACCAATCCGTTCGCGATCGACAGCGGCAGCAACAGCACGACCGGCGCGACCTCGTCGGTCAATGCAGGCAAATATCCGCAGATCTCGGCGGAGACGATGAACGCGCTGTTCGCGGCGCAGAGCCAGTCGGCCGACGGCACATCCTCGACGTCGAAGAGCCGTGAGGCTGCGCTGAAGGATCTGTTCTCGCAGATCGACGGCGACGGCGACGGCAGCATCACCAAGTCCGAGTTCGAGGACGCGCTCGGTGCGGGCGGCACCAACCTGGCCCAGGCCGACGACGTGTTCGCGAAGATGGATGCGAACGCGGACGGCAGCGTCAATCTCGGCGAGATGACGAAGGCGCTGAGGGGCGGCCGTCATCACGCGGAAGGCGCGGGCGATGGTTCGGATTCCTCGTCGCAATCCAGCCGCGGCTCGACGTCGACCACGACGGCCAACGCCGACGGCTCGACCACCACCACCGTCACTTATGCCGACGGCTTCAAGATGTCGACCACGGTGCCGGGCGCCTCCAGCTCGTCGAATGCGAAAGGTGGCGGCAATTCGCCTTATGACTGGTTCGGGCAGATGATGCAGCGCCAGGCGCAGGCCAGCGCGGGATCAGCAGCGTCATCGATGTCGATCAGCGTGTGAGCACATCCCTAACCGGCAGGTCCGTGCGTGATGTCACGACAGGCATAGCGGTCGCGGATCTCGCGATTGAAGAATATTCCTTTTGAACGCGAATCCCCGAACGCAGCAGCGACCTCGGGCGGAACATCCTCATAAACATAGAGGCGCCCGCTGACGAACGTCACCTTCAGCTCGCGTTTCTCGGGCGCATAGCGAAAGAAGCGGATCACGGATGAGGGCATGGCCGCGCACCTTGTCCGCCGGGTAACGCTTTGGAAGCCGTTTCGTTTCTCGTCCAAAGCGCGATGCAATCAGGATGATCATCATCGCGCTTTGGGTTATTGTTTGAGCATGATCCGGAAAACCGCTACGCACTTTTCCGGATCATGCTCTAGCCGAACCGGTCCTTCCAAGTCGGCTGCGCGCCCGGAAACGGCAGGGCCGTCGCACTGTAAACGCCGCGAGCGATCGCGCGGGCGACCACGTTGGCGGCGATCGTGCCGAGCTCGGTGAGGCCAATCAGTGGCTCGATCGGCTTTTCGCACGTGGCGGCGGCGAACAGTACGTCGCCGTCGGTCGGCGCATGCACCGGATAGATCGCGCGGGCGAAGCCGGTATGCGCGATCATCGCCAGCCGCTTGGCCTGGGGCTTGGTCAGCACCGCGTCGGTCACGACGGCGCCGATGGTGGTGTTCTCGCGCGCGCTCGCGGCAGGACCGCCCTTGATGCGCATGCGCAGCATGTCCTCGGTGAACTTGTCCGGCAGGCCGCGCCCGCCGAATTCGCCGCCCACCTCGAACGGCGCCGCCCAGAACCACGGGCCATTGCCGACGGTGACGCTGCCCACCGCGTTGACGGCGACGATCGCCGCGACCTTGATTCCGCTCGGCGTCACGGCCGATGCCGAGCCGAGCCCGCCCTTGAACGTCGCGGTGGTGGCGCCGAAGCCGGCACCGGCACTGCCGAGCGCGAAATCCGCGTTGGTGGCGGCGGTCGCCGCGGCATAGCCGAGGTCGCGATAGGGCGAGAAGCGTCCCCAGGCCTTGTCGCCGCCATTGAGCAGGTCGAACAGGATCGCGCCCGGCACGATCGGGATCAGCGCTTCGCGAACCCGGTGGCCGCGGCCCTGCTCGGCGAGCCAGGCCTGCACTCCGCCGCCGGTGTCGAGGCCGAAGGCCGAGCCGCCCGACAGTGCGATGGCGTCGACGCGCTCGACCGTGTTGGCGAGATCGAGCAGCGCATCCTCGCGCGTGCCGGGGCCGCCGCCGCGCACGTCGATCGCGGCGACCGCAGGAGAATCGAAGACGATCGCGGTCGCGCCGGAACCGACTTTCGGATCTTCGGCGTGACCGACCCGGACGCCGGCGATATCGGTGAGAAGGTTCAGCAAGGCGGCCTCGTGGTTGAGAATTCACGATCTGCGATAGCGCAGCAATGCCGCAGGCTCAACCGGCGAGCGCGGTCCTCAGCATCTTGGCGAGCTCGGACTTGCGGTAGGGCTTGGCCAGCAGCAGCACGCCGGAATCGAGCCGGCCGTGATGGACGATGGCGTTCTCGGTGTAGCCCGAGGTGAACAGCGTCTTCAGGTCGGGGCGGCGCTTGTGGGCTTCGTCCGCCAGCTGGCGGCCGTTCATGTTGCCGGGCATGATGATGTCGGTGAAGAGCAGGTCGATGGTCTCGTCGCTGTCGATGATATTGAGCGCTTCGGCGCCGTTGGCGGCCTCGAGCGCGGTATAGCCGAGGCTCTTGACCTGCGTCACGACATACTGACGCACCAAGGAATCGTCCTCGACGATCAAGATCTTCTCGTTACCGCCGGTGATTGGCGCATTCTGGAGCGATTCGAACTCGGTCTCCTGCACCCCGGTCGAGCGCGGCAGATAGATCTTCACGCTCGTGCCGTGGCCTTCCTCGCTATAGATCTTGATGTGCCCGCCCGACTGCTTGACGAAGCCGAACACCATGCTGAGGCCGAGGCCAGTGCCCTTGCCGACCTCCTTGGTCGTGAAGAAGGGATCGAACACCCGGTCGATCAGCTCGGCAGGAATTCCGGTGCCGGTGTCGCTGACCGCGATCATCACGTAATTGCCGGCGACGACGTCGGGGTTCATGCTGGCATAGCCGTCGTCGAGGAAGATGTTGCGGGTCTCCAGCACCAGGGTGCCGCCCTCGGGCATGGCGTCGCGCGCGTTCAGCGCGAGATTGAGGATCGCGGTGGAGAGCTGGCCCGGGTCGACCAGCGTCGGCCAGGCATCCTCGGTGAGCTGCGGCATGATGGTGATCTGCTCGCCGAGCGTCGGATGCAGGAGCTTGGCGGCTTCGAGCGCCAGTGCGTTGACGTCGATCTCGCGCGGCTGCAGCGGCTGCTTGCGGGCGAAGGCGAGCAGGTGCTTGGTCAGTTGCGCGCCGCGCTCGGCGGCGTCGTCGATCAGCTTGGTGATCGCGGCAAGCTCGGGCCGGTCGGCGACCGCGTCGCTGAGAATGCCGATCGTGCCCGTGATCACGGTCAGCACGTTGTTGAAGTCGTGGGCGACGCCGCCCGTCAATTGGCCGATCGAGTCCATTTTCTGGACCTGGCGGAGCTGGGCTTCGGCGGCTTGCTTGTCGGTGAGGTCGCGGCCGATGAAGAAGTGGCGTTTCACCGGCTCCGACCACGTGCCCATCCAGTTCAGCGTGACCTCGTGACCGTCGTAATGGTAGTAGCGCGCCTCGAAGCTGCGCTTGACCGCGCCGCGCCGGGCCGCGCGCATCTCGCTCCGCGTCTTCTCGAGATCGTCGGGATGGATGAACTCGATCGCGCTGTGCCCGACCATGTCCTCGGGGCTGTAGCCGAGAATGTTCTTTACGCTCGGGCTGACCTGGATGAAATTGCCGTAGCCGTCGGTGACCAGGATCAGGTCCTGCGAGGTCTCGAAGATGCGCTGGCGTTCCTCGGTCTCGCGGCGCAGCTTTTCTCTGGCCTGCTTTTCTTCCGTGATGTCATGGGCGATCTTGGAAGCGCCGATGATCGCGCCATCGTCGGTCCGCAGCGGTGAGATGTTCAGGATGACGTCGAGCGGGCGGCCGTCTTTCCGGATTCGGACCGTCTCATGCTGGGCGATCGTCTCATTGCTGGCGATCTGGTTGAGGATGCCCCTGACTTCGCCCCTGCGATCCGGCGGCACGATGATGTCGATCGGCTTGCCGACGGCCTCGGCGGCGGAGTAGCCGAACAGATTTTCGGCGGCCTTGTTCCAGCCGGTGATGATGCCGTCGAGCGACTTGGTGATGATCGCGTCATTGGAGGATTCGACCACGGCGCCGTACAGCGCGAGGCGCTTGCCGAAATAGTCGCGTTCCGAGGCCGATTGCTGCCGCAGCTTTCCGACGAGGCCCACTGTACGCGCCTGGAGGCGGACATTCTCGATCAGAAGCACCGCGAGCACGAAGGTTGCCGCGGCGAGGCCGTAGAGCCGGCCGGCATAGAATCCGAGATCGAAGCGCGCGACGTTGACGATCGCCGACAGGGCGATGTCGAACAGCCAGGCGCACATGACCACCATGAGCCAGATGTCGATCACCGTATGCGGCCTGCGGAACCAGAGCGAGACCAGCGCGGCAAAGCTCAGCGACCACACGAAGGACACGACGCCGATCATGGTCGCGGTGTAGCGGCCGTCGCTCAACAGGACCGGCAACAGATCGTGCTGCGCGGTAACGATCCAGGCGAAGACCGCCATCGCGGCGACGACGCCGAGCCCGCAGGCATAAATCGCGTTGCTTACCGGGCCGCGAATCCGGGGCCCACCGTCCTTTTCCTTCAGCCAGGCATATGCCATCACGCAGAGCGGAAAGCCGGCGTGCCAGATCATGTACAGCCACACCGTAGTCTGCCGGCCCGCGCCCAGGAGTCCCGTCGGGGCGAACAGTCCTGGGAAGGTGAGGGCATGAAGCAACGCCGCCGCGGCGGTGAAGAGATAGCCGCCCGCGAGCCACAGCAGCGCGCGGGTCCGCAGAATGGCAAATTGCGACAGCAGCAGCACTGCCGTGACGATGTCGCTCACGGCCAGCGCGGATTGATAGCTGGCAACGAAGGCTGGTACAGGCAGGAGCGGGGTACCAGCGAACGGCACGGCGGCGGCGAACACCAGCGAGGACACACCGACGACCGTCAATGCTGCAGTGCGGTCGGTCGAGGTGGCCGGCAGGGTCGACAGAAATGTGCTTCGGTCGATCGGCGCAGGCACGTCCATTTCGCGCGAGTCCGTGGGCTTGAGCATCTCCGCTGGTCTCATTCGGCGGCAGTCCGTTCATCGTAGCGGGTTCTGGACGTGGGTGGTCAACGGAACCGGTTTACGACTCAACCGAGGGTTACAGCTTACCTAATTTCGGTCAGAGCACGGAACAGGGGATTGGTAAGGGGCGCTTTACGGGGCGGTGTCATAATGCCCTGCTGCTGCGGCCGGTTCCAGGCTTGAAACAGGCGATTTTGATTTTGAGGTCGGGAGTTTGCCCCATGCCCCGCGTTCTCATCATCGACGACCAGAAGGACGTCCGTGCGATGGTGGCGATCGTGCTTCGGGTCAACCATTTCGAGGTCGTGGAGGCCGAAAGCGGCGCGGCGGGGCTGAAGGCCTTTGCGGAAGGCCCCTTTGACGCGGCGATTGTGGACATCTTCCTCGGCGATACCAGCGGCGTCGATGTCATCACCGCCTTGCGCGAACGCGCGCCGGCGCTGCCGGTGATTGCGGTATCCGGGATGACGGCACTCGATTTCATGGACCAATCGCCCCATCTTGCCAACGTGGTCGGCCTGCAAAAGCCATTTCGGCCGAACGATCTGCTGCAGGCCCTGCGGAAGGCTCAGGCCGCGGCCGATGGCGAGATCTCGGCCGCGGTCTGACCGGGCAAAAGAACGCCCCGGCGAGCCGGGGCGTGGCAGCGATGGCAGGAGCCTTCGGGGATCGCTGATCGGGATTCCCGAAGAGCATCCTGGATCAGGACCTCTTTTCGATCAGGAACCCTTGGCGCCGAGCTCGGCGTAATTGCCCTTGGCGTCCCACTTGTAGACGACATAGTCGATCTGCTTGAGGTCGCCCTTGGCGTCAATTTCGATCGGGCCGAGCACCGTGTCCCACTTGCCGGCCTTGATGGTCTCCATGACCTTCTTGGCGTCGGTGGTGCCGGCCTTCTTGACCGCCTGCGTCCAGACCTGCAGCGCAGCGTAGGTATAGAGCGTATAGCCTTCCGGATCGATGCCCTTGGCCTTGAACGCCTCGACGATCTTCTTCGCGGTCGGCTTGTTACGCGGGTCGGGACCGAAGGTGAACAGCGTGCCTTCGCCCGCGGGACCGGTGATGGAGGCGTACTCCTTATCGGCGAGCGCGTCGCCCGACATCAGCACCGTCTTCAGGCCCTGATCGCGCATCTGGCGCAGGATGAGGCCGGCCTCCTGATGATAACCGCCGACATAGACGAGCTCGACATTGTCCTTCTTCAGGCGCGAGACGATCGCGTTGAAGTCCTTGTCGCCCTTATTGTAGGATTCGTACATCTTCTCGGTGATGCCGGCCTTGTTGAGCGCCTTCTTGGTCTCGTCGGCAAGACCCTTGCCGTAGGTGGTCTTGTCGTTGAGGATCGCGATGTTCTTGCCCTTGTAGTTCTTGGCGATGTACTGCGCGGCGATCAGGCCCTGCTGGTCGTCGCGGCCGCACACCCGCGCCACGTTCCACAGCTTGCGCTCGGTGAAGAGCGGGTTGGTCGAAGCCGGGGTGATTTGCAGGACGTTGCCGTCCGCATAGGCTTCAGAGGCCGGAATAGAAGACGACGAGCAGAAATGGCCGGCGACGAACGGGATCTTGGCGCCGGCGATCTTTTCCGCCACCGAGCGGGCCTGTTTCGGATCGCAGGCGTCGTCCTCGGCGTTGAGCGCAAGCTTCTTGCCGTTGACGCCACCGGCGGCGTTGATGTCGGCGACGGCCATCTCGGCGCCGTTCTTCATCTGGCGGCCGAAGGCGGACTCGCCGCCGGTCATCGGGCCTGCGACTGCGACGGTGACATCCTGCGCGAATGCCGCGCTCGACAGCGCGAGCGATGCGCCGAATGCCAGACCGATGAGCTTCAGTGATTTCATGAGATACCTCGCGGGTGGTCGCCTGTGGAAGTTGCCGGGGCATGCCCGGTTCAAACCGGCGCCATTCTTGAATGAATTCGAGGAGAAGTCACCGGCAAAATACGGGCATACGCCAAGATATCTAGCCGCATTCTCGCGCAGGGCGGGGCCGGTCAGTGCCGGCCGCCTTCCAGATAAGCGGCGCGAATTTCCGGGCGCTGCAGCAATTCGGCGCCGCTGCCGGCCAGCGTGATCAGGCCGTTGACCATGACATAGCCGCGATGGGCGAGCTTGAGCGCGTGGTTGGCGTTCTGCTCGACGATCAGCACGGTCAGGCCGTCCTGCCGGTTCAGTGTGCGGATGGCGTCGAAAATCTGCCGCGCGATGAGCGGGGCGAGCCCCAGCGAGGGTTCATCGAGCAGGAGCAGGCGAGGGCGGCTCATCAAGGCGCGGCCGATCGCCAGCATCTGCTGCTCGCCGCCGGACAGGGTTCCGCCGCGCTGGGCGAAACGCTCCTTCAGGCGGGGAAACAGGGCGAACACGCGCTCGAGCGTGCTCTCCCGTTCCGCCGGCGTGCTCTCGGTGACGTCGGCCCCCATCTGGAGGTTCTCGGCGACGCTCATGCGCGGGAAGATGCGGCGGCCTTCGGGCGACTGCGCGATGCGCAAATGGGCGATCTCGTGGGTCGGGACGGCCGTGATGTCCTTGCCCTCGTACAGGATCTGCCCGGCGCGAGCGCGCGGCTTGCCGAAGATCGTCATCATCAGCGTCGACTTGCCGGCGCCGTTGGCGCCGATCAGAGCCACGATCTCGCCGGAATTGATGTCGACGTCGACGCCCTTCAAGGCCTCGATCTTGCCGTAGGCCGCGCGCAGGCCCCGGATCGCAAGCAGGGGGGGCGCCGCCGTCACGACCCGCTCTCCATGACGGCCACGGCCTCTTCCTCGTCGGTGCCGAGATAGGCGGCGATCACCTTGGGATCGTCGCGCACCTCGCGCGGCGTGCCTTGTGCGATCTTCACGCCGTGATCCATCACCACGATGTGGTCGGAGATCTCCATCACCACCGACATGTCATGCTCAATCAGGAGGATCGACGTCCCCAGGTCATTGCGGATCGAAAGCAGGAGCTCGTTCAGGGCTGCGCTCTCTCGCGCGTTGAGGCCGGCGGCGGGTTCGTCCAGGCATAGCAGCGCGGGCTCGGTGCACATCGCGCGCGCGATTTCCAGCCGTCGCTGGTCGCCATAGGCGAAATTGCCGGCGGCATCGTCGGCGCGCTCGAGCAGGTTGACCCGCTTCAGCCAGTCGGTGGCAAGATCGATCGCGCGCTTTTCGGCCTCGCGATAGGCGGGCGCGCCGACAAGGCCGAGCAAGGTGAAGCCCGAGGCGTGCATCAACGCGTTGTGCTGCGCCACCATCAGGTTCTCAAGCGCCGTCATGCCGGGAAACAGGCGGATGTTCTGGAACGTGCGCGCGACCTTGGCCTGCTTGGCGATGCGGAAATCGTTGAGCCGCTCCAGCGCGATTTCCCTGCCGTCGTCGTGGGTCAGGCGAATCGATCCGCCGGTCGGCTTGTAGAAGCCGGTGATGCAGTTGAAGACGGTGGTCTTGCCGGCACCGTTCGGCCCGATCAGCGCGGTGATCTTCTTCCGCTCGGCGGCGAACGAGAGATCTTGCACGGCGACGATGCCGCCGAAGCGCATGGTCAGCCCGTCGACGCTGAGGATCGTGTTGCCGCTCATCCGTGGCCTTCCTTGACGAGGTCGGAGGAGATGGCCTGCGACTTCTTCAGGTAGACCGTCGGCGCGCGATGGCCGACCAGGCCGCGTGGCCGCCAGATCATGATCAGTACCATGGCCCAGCCGAACACCAGCATGCGATAGGTCTCGAGGCCGCGGAACAGCTCGAACCCGCCGATCATCGCCAGCGCCGCGAGCGCGACGCCGAGCTGCGAGCCCATGCCGCCGAGCACGACGATGGCGAGCACCAGCGCCGATTCCTGGAAGGTGAAGGATTCCGGGCTGATGAAGCCCTGGCGGGTGGCGAAGAAGGCGCCGGCGAAGCCGCCGAACATGGCGCCGGTCGCGAACGCCGTGAGCTTGGTTGTCGTGGTGTTGATACCGAGCGCGCGGCAGGCGACCTCGTCCTCGCGCAAGGCTTCCCAGGCGCGCCCGATCGGCAGCCGGCGCAGGCGGATCGTCGCCCAATTGGTGAGCAGCGCCAGCGCCAGGATCAGATAGAACAGGAAGACGATACGATGGGTCGGTGAAAACTCGATGCCGAGCTTGGCGGCCAGCCCATCGTCGCTCCTGTCGAGCGGAATGCCGAACAGGGTCGGACGCGGAATACCGGATACGCCGTTCGGTCCGCCGGTCAGATCCTGCCAGTTGATCAGGACGAGGCGGATGATCTCGCCGAAGGCGAGCGTCACGATGGCGAGATAGTCGCCGCGCAGGCGCAGCACGGGGAAGCCGAGCAGCACGCCCCAGAATGCGGCGAGGATGCCGGCGAGCGGCAGGCAGATCCAGAACGACCAGCCGAAATTGGTGGCGAGCAGCGCGTAGGAGTAGGCGCCGACCGCATAGAACGCGACGTAGCCGAGATCGAGCAGGCCGGCGAGCCCGACCACGACGTTGAGGCCCCAGCCCAGCATCACATAGGTGAGGACGAGAATGGCGAGGTCGAGGATGTAGCGCTGCTCATAGAAGATTACGGGCACCAGCAGCGTGAAGATCAGTAGCGCGGGCGCAAGATAGCGGCCGACCAGCGACATGCCCTTCTGCACCGCTGGCGGCACCAGCTTCTCGGTGCCGGCCGGGCCGATCCATTGCCTGAGCAGCTCGATCACGATCGAGCCGCCGAACACCACGGCGACGAGGGAGGCGAGCTCGCCGAAACGCGTCCAGTAGGTGAGCTGGCCGTCGGAGCCCGCCTCGGTGCGGACGCCGACCATCAGCGAGAACAGCACCAGCGCGATGAGGGCGTTGATGAAGGCGGTCTTGAGGAGGGCGGCGATGCCCGTTGCAGGTTTGGTCGTGTGGGTCGAGGGTGCTGTCACGCGGCCGGTCCGTCAGACTTTTTCGACTTCGGGACGGCCGAGCAGGCCGGTCGGCATGAAGATCAGCACGACGATCAGGATCGAGAACGCCGCGACGTCCTTGTACTCGACCGAGAAATAGGCCGACCAGAGCGTCTCGATGAGGCCGATCAAGAGCCCGCCGAGCATGGCGCCGGGCAGGGAGCCGATACCGCCGAGCACCGCGGCGGTGAAGGCCTTGATCCCGGCGACGAAGCCCATGAAGAAGTCGACCAGGCCGTAATAGAGCAGGTACATCAGGCCCGCCACGGCGGCGAGCGCGGCGCCGATCACGAAGGTCATGGAGATGGTGCGGTCGACGTTGACGCCGAGCAGCGCTGCCATGGTCTGATCCTGCTCGCAGGCGCGCATGTCGCGCCCGAGCCTTGTGCTCGACACCAGCCAGGTGAAGATCGCCAGCAGCACGATGGTGGTGATGACCACGATGATCTGGATGTTGGAGAGCTGGATCACGAAGCCGTCCGCGCTTTCGTGCAGCGTATAGCCTCCGGTGATGACGGGCGGGATCGGCTTGACGCGGGCGCCTTGCGCCACTTGCGAATAGTTCGTCAGCACGAACGACATGCCGATGGCCGACAGCATCGGGGCGAGGCGGAAGGAATGGCGCAGCGGCCGGTAGGCGATCCGCTCGATGGTCCAGCCATAGAGCGCCGTGATCGCCATCGAGACCAGCAGCACCACGAGCAGGATCACGGGAACGGCCGTGAGGCCGAACGAGATCAGGATCAGGAAGGTGATGAGGGCGATGAAGCCGCCGATCATGAAGACGTCGCCATGGGCGAAGTTGATCATGCCGACGATGCCGTAGACCATCGTGTAGCCGATCGCGATCAGGCCGTAGATCGAGCCGAGCACGAGGCCGTTGATGAGCTGCTGGGCGAAATAATCCATAAGCTGCCGTACCCAAACTTGACGCGGCTCAAAGGGAGCTCTTGCAGAGAGTTCTTGGGCCCCGGCAGCCCTTGAGCGTTTGGGTTTTGTAACAGGAGGGAACTGGCGGCTGCAACTGGCCCGGTCTCCACCTTAAGGCTTGTACAGAGATCATTTTCCGGGCGGGGTTCCAGCAACGGAAGGAACCGGGTTCCGTCGGCAACCAAAGTGGATGCCGACCGTTGTCTTGCCTCTGACGTCCAACAAGGGAGTTTCCCCGAATGACGAAGCAGCAGAACCAGAATCCGGGTCAGCAGAGCCAGAACCCCGGCCAGCAGCGCCCAAGCCAACAGCCGGGGCAGCAGCAGGGCGGCGGTCAGAAACCCGGACAGCAGCAGCAGGATCCGCGCCAGGGCGATCGCCCGGGCCAGCAGCAGGGCGGCCAGCGCGACCAGGAATAGCGAGTTTGGGAGCCTAGGAGTGAGGAGAGGCCCCGCCGGAAGGCGGGGCCTTTTTCTTGGGGCATCATCTGCTTTCTTGGGGCATCATCTGCCCGTCATTCCGGGATGGTGCGTCAGCACCAGACCCGGAATCTCGAAATTCTCAAGTGCGCAATGCGCACCATAGTTCGGCTCTGCAAGCCCCGGAATGACGGTTACGAGGGCAGTTAAGGTAAACAAAGGGTTTAAATTGCCGCCACAGTCTGATGCGAGTTAGCTCGGCATGGCCGCCGCCTTCCATCGAAGGCCCGGCAAACCAGGCGGGAAGCGGCATGTTCAGGAATTGGCGGATCGGCTCGGTCAACGGCGCGCTGCTGGCGGCCTATTTCATTCCCGTCTGGAGCCTCATCGCCTTCAGCATCATCGTCGCGCCCGTGCGCGGCCTCTACGAGCGGCCGAGCGTTGCGGTGGCGCTGTACCTGAGCGACCATCTGCAGATGGCGGGCATGGACACGGTGCGTGCCGCCTGGCTGCTGGCGCTCGGACGGCTGACCGTGGTGGCGTTCTTCGCGATCTATCTCGTGCTGCTCTGCATTCCCCGCACCCGCAAGAGCGGCGGCAGCGACGAGGCGCTCGGTATTGCGCTCGCGATCGGCAGCCTGATCTCCTTTGCCAGCATGGTGATGGCCTCGAAGGTCGGCGAGATGGCCGCGCTTCGGCTGCACGCCACCGAGCTCCCGATGCTGCTCGGTGCCGCCATCGTGGTCGTGATCGAGAAGCCGGACGCAGCGGCGAAGACGGTCGAGGTCGCCGCGCCGTCAAGCCTTGAGCCGCTAGGACTTGAGCAGGCCGAGCTCCTGCACAATCGCTGAGGCTTCCTTGACGGCGTGGTTCGCCGCCGGCACGCCGCAATAGATCGCCTGCTGCAGCAGGATCTCCTTGATGTCATCGGGCGTGAAGCCGCCCTCGGCCAGCGCCGCACGCACGTGCAGGCGGAATTCGTCCCATTGCCCGAGCGCGACCATGGTGCCGATCACCAGCACGCGCCGCGTGCGCTCGTCGAAATGCGGCCGCGTCCAGATCTCGCCCCAGGCGTAGCGGGTGATCAGGTCCTGGAAGTCGGTGTTGAAGGCGTTGCGGTTCGCGATCGACTTGTCGACCCAGGCATTGCCCAGCACCTTGCGGCGCACGTTCATGCCGGCATCGCGGCGCTTCTGGTCGTCCATGGTGTTTCTCCTTCGTCATTGCCGAGCGCAGCGAAGCAATCCAGGATATTTCCGCGGCGGCAGTCTGGATTGCTTCGCTGCGCTCGCAATGACGAGTTGTAAAATCAGCGCTGCGTCAGGAACCCCACCACCGCATCCGTGAACGCATGCGGCTGCTCGACGTTCGAAATGTGCGCGGCGTCGATGATGGTCATGCTGGCGCCGGGAATGCTGGAGCGGATCAATTCGGCCGCCGAGATCGGCGTCGCCACGTCGTGGCGGCCGGCGATCACCAGCGTCGGGCTCTTGATCTTCGGCAGCAGCGCGCGCTGGTCGAGCGTCGACAGCGCCTCGCAACAAGCGAGATAGCCCTCAACAGGCGAGGCGAGCAGCATCGATTTCATCTTCGCGGTGATCGCAGGCTCGCGCTCGCGGAAATCCTGGGTCAGCCAGCCCGCGATCACGGCATCCGCGACCGCCGCGATGCCGCCCTCCTTTACCGCCTTGATGCGGTTGTGCCAGTTAGTTGGATCGGGGTAGTAGCAGGACGTGTTGGCGAGGATCAGCTTGCCGAACCGTTCGGGCGCGTTGGCGCCCAGCCATTGCCCGACCATGCCGCCCATCGACAGGCCGCACCAATGCACCTTCTCGATGTTGAGATCGTCGAGGATGGCGAGCACGTCGCGGCCGAAGCGTTCCATCGTGTAGGGGCCGGGCGGGACGTTCGACTTGCCATGGCCGCGGCGGTCGTAGCGGATGACGCGGAACACCTGCGTCAGCGCCTTCATCTGCGGCTCCCACATCTGCAGCGTGCAGCCGAGCGAGTTGGAGAGCATCAGGGTCGGCCCGCCGTCGCGGCCTTCGACGGAGACGTTGAGGAGGCATCCGTCGGCATCGATCATGGGCATGGCATGCTCCTCGTCATGCGCGGGCTTGACCCGCGCATCCATCTAAAAAAGAATCTTCCCTAAGTGATGGATTGCCGGGTCAAGCCCGGCAATGACATCAGGAGAGATCCAATGAATCCAGTAGCCGGTCGATCAGCGCCTGTGACGCCCCTTGATAGGCCATCGGCTCGAACAATGCCGTAATTTTTTCCGCCGAAAGGTGCGCGGTGACTTGCGAATCGGCGGACAGCACCTCGCGCAGATGCTTCTTCTCGGCGACCGCGCGCTTGCTCGCGGCTTCGACGAGATGATGTGCATCGCTCTTGCCGATGGCTTCGGCGAGCGCGAAGGTGACGGCCTCGGCCATGATCAGCCCGTGCGTCGCATCGAGATTGCTGCGCATGCGCGCCGTGTCGACCTCCAGACCCTCGGCGATGTCGACGACGGCCGCCAGCGCGCCCGATGTGACCAGCATCAATTGCGGCAGCGTCGGCCATTCCGCGTGCCAGGGACCGGCACTGCGCTCGTGGTCCTGCACCTGTGCGGCGAAGATCGTCGCGGCGAGCTGCGGGGCCATGGTCGCAGCGCCCAGCGCGCTCGCGGCGGCGACCGGGTTGCGCTTGTGCGGCATGGTCGAGGAGCCGCCGCGGCCTTCGCCGGCCGGCTCGAACGCTTCGGCGACGTCGGTCTGCATCAGCAGCGAGACGTCGCGCGCGATCTTGCCGCAGCTGCCGGCGAGAATGGCGAAGCACGATGCAGCCTCGGCGATGCGGTCGCGATGGGTATGCCAGGGCGCCTCGGGCAGCGGCAGATCGAGCTCCTGCGCCAGCCGTTCGGCCACCGCGAGCCCCTTGTCGCCGAGCGCAGCGAGCGTGCCGGCGGCGCCGCCGAATTGCAGCGCGAGGCCCTCGCGGGAGAGCCGCCGCAGGCGGCAGCGGGCGCGGGCAAGGCTCGAGGCGTATCCGGCGGCCTTCAGCCCGAACGGCATGGGCAGCGCGTGCTGGAGCCAGGTCCGCGCCACAATCGCGGTGTTGCGATGGCTGCGCGCCAGTGCGGCAAAGCCCTTGATGGCGCGGCTGAGGTCGGCATCCAGCGCCGCGATGCCGGCGCGAAGCATCAGCATGGTCGCGGTGTCGATGACGTCCTGGCTGGTCGCGCCCCAATGCACGTAGCGCGCCGCCTCCGCGTCGTTCCTGCCGACATGGGCGGTCAGCATCTTGACCAGGGGAATCGCGAGATTGCCCGATCGCATCGCGGCGTCGGCCAGTGCGGCCAGGTCGAAGCCATCGGCCTTGCAGGCCGCCTCGATCGGTCCGACCGCGGATGCCGGAATCACGGCGGTGGCCGCCTCGGCGCGTGCCAAGGCTGCCTCGAAATCGAGCATGTTCTGCAAGGTCGACCGGTCGTCGCAGACCACGCGCATGGCGGCGCCCGACAGCATCGGTGCGAGCAGGGGGGAGATGGATGTGCTCATGTTGCGCGCGACCTAATCATCATGGCCCGGCCCTGCCAACCCCCGCCGTCCGCACGCGTCATTTTGCAGTTGCGAATATGCATTGCACGTGACCGGGCGCCGGTCTTTCCTTTGCCGCTTCGCTGCGTTACTTGATCAGCACTATAGTTGCGCGATCCGGGAGGCACCCTCATGGCCATGACGATGAACGGCGAAGTCCAGCTTGCGGCGCCGCGCGAGGCCGTGTGGGCCAAGCTCAACGATCCCGAGGTGCTGAAGGCCTGCATCCCCGGCTGCGAGGAGCTGGAGAGGACCGACGACGGCGGCTTCCGCGCGACGGCGAAAATGAAGGTCGGCCCGGTGTCGGCACGCTTCAAGGGCAAGGTCACGCTGTCCGATCTCGACCCCCCGAACGGCTACAAGATTTCCGGTGAGGGCGAGGGCGGGGTGGCCGGATTCGCCAAGGGCGGCGCGGCGGTCAAGCTCACCGAGAAGGACGGCGGCACGCTGCTCTCCTACGACGTCGAGGCGCAGATCGGCGGCAAGTTGGCGCAGCTCGGCCAGCGCCTCATCAACGGTGCCGCCAAGAAGCTGGCCGACGAGTTTTTCGCGAACTTCGCCAAGGCCGTACAGAGCTGAAGGTCCAGTACCTTTAGGGTAGCGCCTTCGGCATGGCGCCTTGCGTCCGGGGCGATGTTGCCCCGGGGCATATTGGCCCATATGATGGGTTGGAATAACTATAAGAACCGCTTCGACGGGACCCGTCGGGGCGCTGACAGAGAGTGCTTATGGCAAAAATCTCCCTCATCGTGAACGGCAATCCAGTGACCGCCAACGTCGATCCCCGCACGCTCCTGGTGCAATTCCTGCGCGAGAATCTGCGGCTGACCGGCACCCATGTCGGCTGCGACACCTCGCAGTGCGGCGCCTGTGTCGTGCATCTCGACGGCAAGGCCGTGAAGTCCTGCACCACGCTTGCGGTGATGGCCGACGGTCACGAGGTCAAGACGATCGAGGGGCTGGCTGCCGACGGCGCGCCGCTGCATCCGATGCAGGAGGCCTTCCGCGAGCATCACGGCCTGCAGTGCGGCTTCTGCACGCCCGGCATGATCATGACCGCGATCGACATCGTGCACCGCAAGGGCCACGAACTGGACGACCACACCATTCGCGAGGAGCTCGAAGGCAATCTCTGCCGCTGCACGGGCTACCAGAACATCGTCGCCTCGATCTCCGCCGGCGCCAAGGCGATGGCCAAATCCGACCTCGCGTAACGCGCCTCCCGCGATCAGGACATACAGATGTACGAATTCAAATATCATCGCCCTGGGACCGTTCGCCAGGCGGCCAACCTCCTGGTGAAGAACGAGGACGCCAAGGTGATCGCCGGCGGCCACACGCTGATTCCCGTCATGAAGCAGCGCCTTGCGAGCCCCCCGCATCTGGTCGACCTCTCCCACATCGAGGGGCTCAATGCGATCGAGATGAAGGGCCGCTCGCTCGTGATCGGCGCCACCGCCAAGCATGCCGAGGTCGCGACCTCCGCCATCGTCGGTGAAGCCATTCCGGCGCTGGCGAATCTCGCGAGCCAGATCGGCGATCCCGCCGTGCGCCACAAGGGCACGATCGGCGGCTCGCTCGCCAACAACGATCCGACCGCCGATTATCCCGCCGCGGTGCTCGCGCTCGGGGCCACCATCGTCACCAACAAGCGCCGCCTCAAGGCGGAAGAGTTCTTCCAGGGCCTGTTCACGACCGCGCTCGAAGCCGATGAGATCATCACCAAGGTGATGTTCCCGCTGCCGAAGAAGGCTGCCTACATCAAGTTTCGCAATCAGGCTTCGCGCTACGCGCTGGTCGGCGTGTTCGTGGCCCGGCGTCCGTCGGACGTGCGCGTGGCCGTGACCGGTGCGGGATCCGAAGGCGTGTTCCGCGTCACCGCATTCGAGGAGGCCCTGAAGAAGCGCTTCGCCTCGAAGGCGCTGGAGGGCATCACGGTGCCAGCGGAAGGCCTCAACAGCGACATCCACGGCAGCGCCGAATACCGCGCGCATCTCATCGGCGTGCTGACCCGGCGCGCCGTCGATGCCGCCAATGCCAAGGAATGAGCCGACCTCATTCCTCGGTCCCAGACCTGTCCCCGGTGAGGGCGTAGCGAGACTGGCTTTCCATGACTTCAGCGGCCACTTCTTCCGGTGCTTTGCCGGCATCGGTCGATGCGATGCTCGAACTCCTGACGTCGCGCGGCTATCTCGCGGAGCGCTCGCTGGCGACGGTGACGTACCTGTCGCTGCGCATGGGCCGGCCGCTGTTCCTGGAGGGCGAGGCGGGCGTCGGCAAGACCGAGATCGCCAAGGTACTGTCGGCAGCCCTGGGGCGCAAGCTGATCCGCCTGCAGTGCTATGAAGGCCTCGACGTCTCCTCCGCGGTGTATGAATGGAACAGCGCGTCGCAGATGATCGCGATCCGGATGGCGGAAGCCGCGGGCGACACTGATCGCGATCAGCTTTCGAGCGATATCTTCGCCGACCGCTACATGATCAAGCGGCCGCTGCTCCAGGCGCTGGAGCCTGATGTCGCGGGACCGCCGGTGCTGCTGATCGACGAGCTCGACCGCGCCGACGAGGCGTTCGAAGCCTACCTGCTCGAGATCCTCAGTGACTTCCAGGTGACCATCCCCGAATTCGGCACCGTGAAGGCGCCGCACCCGCCGATCGTCATCATCACCTCCAACCGCACCCGCGAGATCCACGACGCGCTGAAGCGGCGCTGCCTCTATCACTGGGTCGACTATCCCGCCGCCGAGCGCGAGCTCGCGATCGTCAAGACGCGCGTGCCCGGCATCTCCGCCAAGCTGTCGCAGCAGGTCGTGCGCTTCGTGCAGGCGCTGCGCAACCAGGACTTCTACAAGTCGCCGGGCGTTGCCGAGACCATCGACTGGGCTACGGCGCTGTCGGAGCTCGATGCCCGCTCGCTGACCCCGCAAGTGGTCGGCGACACGCTGGGCGCGCTGCTCAAGTACCAGGATGACATCACCCGCATGCAGGGCGACACGCTGCAGAAGGTGCTGAAGGACGCGACGAGCGAGAATTGATCTCGCGCGCATCATAGCTGCTCCCGCATTCCGTCTCGCGCGTCCGCGCGAGCCCGGAATCCATCGGGCCGCAGAGTTGGTGGATGGATGGATTCCGGGCTCGCGCCAAGTGGCGCGCCCCGGAATGACGGAGCAAGGATAGACCATGGCCATCAACCACCTTGCCCCCGAAAAGACCGAGCAATTCGCCGACAACATCGTCGGCTTCGCCCGCGCCCTGCGTGCCGCCGGCCTGCCGGTCGGGCCGGGCGCGGTGATCGATGCCATGAGCGCGCTGCAGGTGATCGACATCGGCAACCGATCCGACGTCTTCACTACGCTGGAGGCGATCTTCGTCAAGCGTCACGAGCATGCGCTGATCTTCAGCCAGGCTTTCAACCTGTTCTTCCGCGCTTCGGAAGAATGGAAGCACATGCTGGATTCGGTGCCGCTGCCGGACGAGGCCAAGAAGAAGCCGCAGGCCGGCGCCCGCCGCGTCCAGGAGGCGATGTCGCAGCCGCGCATGACCGAGACGCCGCAGCACCAGGAGCAGGATTTGCGCCTGTCGGTCTCCGACAAGGAAATCCTGCAGAAGAAGGATTTTGCGCAGATGAGCGCGACGGAGATCGCCGAGGCGCTCCGTGCCATCGAGCGGATGAGGTTGCCGCAGGCCGAGCTCTTGACGCGCCGGCGCCGGCCCGATGCCCGCGGCCTGCGCCTCGACCTCCGCCGGACGCTGCGCGCATCTTTACGCACCGGCGGCGACATCATCGACATCCATCGCCTCGGGCGCATCGAGAAGCCGGCGCCGATCGTGGCGCTGCTCGACATCTCGGGCTCGATGAGCGAATACACCCGCTTGTTCCTGCATTTCCTGCATGCCATCACGGATGCCCGAAAGCGCGTCTCGGTGTTCCTGTTCGGCACGCGCCTCACCAATGTCAGCCGTGCGCTGCGCCAGCGCGACCCGGACGAGGCGCTGGCGAGCTGCTCGGCCTCGGTCGAGGACTGGGCCGGCGGCACCCGCATCTCGGCCTCGCTGCATAACTTCAACAAATTGTGGGCGCGCCGCGTGTTGAGCCAGGGCGCCATCGTGCTCCTGATCTCCGACGGGCTGGAACGGGAGGCCGATTCCAAGCTCGCCTTCGAGATGGACCGGCTGCACCGGTCCTGCCGGCGGCTGATCTGGCTGAACCCGCTGTTGCGGTACGGGGGCTTCGAGGCCAAGGCGCAGGGCATCAAAATGATGCTCCCCCACGTTGACGAATTCCGCCCGGTACATAATTTGAGTTCGATCCAGGAGCTGATCACGACGCTCTCCCAGCCGCTGCCGCCGCATCACCGCAGCCTGATCCGCTCCGCAGCTTGAGAGGCCAGCCATGCTCGATCGCGACGAGGACATTCTGAAGGCGGCGGAGGACTGGCAGAAGGCCGGCCGTGGTGTCGCGCTGGCGACGGTTGTCGAGACCTGGGGCTCGGCGCCGCGCCCCGCGGGCTCCAGCCTCGTCATCAACGACGAAGGCACGTTCCTGGGGTCCGTGTCCGGCGGCTGCGTCGAGGGCGCGGTGGTCACGGAGGCCATGGATGTGATCCAGAGCGGCACGCCGAAGATGCTGGAGTTCGGCGTCGCCGACGAGACCGCCTGGAACGTCGGGCTGTCCTGCGGCGGCACCATCCGCGTCTTTGTCGAGAAGGTCGGCTAGCCGTGAAGCTCGACATCCTGCACGAACTCAATGCCGAGCGCGCCGCGCGCCGCCCGGTCATCCTGGTGACCGACACCGAGAGCGGCGAGCAGCGCCTGGTGAAGGCGAAGGATTTCGCCAAGGATCCGCTGCGGGCCGAGCTGGAAAAGCAGCTTCGCATGGGCAAGAGCGCCAGTGTCGAGGCCGGCGGCAAGAAGCTGTTTCTCAACGTCTACGCCCCAACGGCAAAGCTGGTCATCATCGGCGCGGTCCATATCAGCCAGGCCTTGGCGCCGCTGGCGCGCTCGCTCGGCTATGACGTCACCGTGGTCGATCCGCGCACGGCCTTTGCCAGCCCCGAGCGCTTTCCCGACATTCCGCTGATCGCCGAATGGCCCGACACGGCGCTGCCGCCGCTCAATGTCGATGCCTACACCGCCTTCGTCGCGGTGACTCATGATCCCAAGATCGACGACCCCGCGCTGCTGCACGCCTTCGAGCGCAATTGCTTCTACATCGGCGCGCTCGGCTCGCGAAAGACGCATGCCAAGCGTGGCGACCGGTTGCGGGCGCAGGGCGCCAGGGAAAGCGACATCGCGCGCATCCACGCGCCCATTGGGCTGGCGATCGGCGCGGTCTCGCCCTCCGAGATCGCGGTGGCGATCATGGCCGAGATCACCGCCGTGCTTCGGCTGCCTCCCAAGGAAAAAGAAGAAGCGGCATGAAGTTCGGCCCGGCGAGCCCGAGGGATGCGATCGGCGGGGTGACCGTCCACACCCTGCGCCAGGGATCGCTGGTGCTGAAGAAGGGCACGACGATCGGACCTGCCGAGGTCGAACAGCTCGAGCGCGCCGGCATCAAGGACATCGTCGTGGTGCGGATGGAGGCGGGCGACGTCTCCGAGGACGCTGCGGCCGCCAGCATCGCGCTCGCCATCGGCGGCGAGGGCATCCATGTCGAGCGCGCGTTCACCGGCCGCGCCAATCTGTTCGCCGCGCGAGCGGGCGTGCTGGTGATCGATCGCGCCGCGGTCGACCGCATCAACAACATCGACGAAGCCATCACCTTTGCGACGCTCGCCGCCTACAAGCCGGTGGTCGAGGGCGAGATGGTCGGCACCGTCAAGATCATCCCGTTCGGCGTCGAGGCGAGCTTGCGCGATGCCGCGGTGAAGGCGGCCGGCAAGGACGTGTTGAAGGTCGCGCCTTACGTGATCAAACGCGTCGGCGTGGTCTCGACGCTGCTGCCGGGCCTGTCCGCCAAGGTGATCGACAAGACCCTGCGCGTCACCGCCGAACGGCTGGCGCCGGCCGGCGCCAACATCATTGCCGAGCGCCGGGTCCCGCACGAGGAGCAGGCGCTGTCGGCCGCGATCAAGGAATTGCTCGGCCTCGGCGCCGAGCTCGTGATCGTGTTCGGTGCCTCCGCGATCGCCGATCGCCGCGACGTGATTCCGGCGGCGGTGACCGGGATCGGCGGCGAGATCGAGCATTTCGGCATGCCGGTCGACCCCGGCAATCTCCTGCTGATCGCGCGGGCCGGCGAGGTACCGGTGCTGGGCGCGCCCGGCTGCGCGCGCTCGCCGGTCGAGAACGGTTTCGACTGGGTCTTGATGCGGCTTCTCGCCGGCATCAAGGTGACGCGGTCCGAGCTGATGGGCATGGGCGTCGGCGGCCTCTTGATGGAGATCGTGACGCGGCCGCAGCCGCGCGCCAAGCCGGAGACCGACGGCAACCGCCAGGTCGCGGCCATCGTGCTCGCGGCGGGTCGCTCGACCCGGATGGGCGGGCCGAACAAGCTGCTCGCCGAGCTCGACGGCAAGAAGCTGGTGCGTCTCGCCACCGAGCAGGCGCTGGCCTCCAGGGCATCCGAGGTGATCGTCGTCACCGGTCATCAGGCCGAGCTGGTCGAGCAGGCGCTGCAAGGCCTGAAGGTGACATTCGTCCGCAATCCGGACTTCGCCGGCGGCATCGCCAGTTCTGTGAAGGCCGGCATCGCGGCCGTGCCCGAGACCTGCGACGGCGCCGTGGTGTGTCTCGGCGACATGCCGCTGATCGACGCCGGCCTGATCGATAAGCTCATCGACGGTTTTGCACCGGACCGCGGCAATCTCATCGTCGTGCCCGTCAGCGAGGGCCGCCGCGGCAACCCCGTGCTGTGGTCGCGCCGCTTCTTCAAGGAGCTGATGACGCTCGACGGTGACGTCGGCGCGCGGCATCTCATCGCCAAGCACACCGAGGCCGTCGCCGAGGTGCCGGTGGACGGCGAGAGCGCCTTCCTCGACATCGACACGCCGCAGGCGCTGGAGGCGGCACGGCGGGGGTGACTTCGCGCAGCCGCGAGCTGTCCATCCTGCGCACCACCTTGCCGCTCGCCTACTTTTTCGTGTTCGACAACTTCTCCGTGGCAGCCTTCAGGTCGATGCCGCTCTTCGTCAGCAGGGCCTTGTCGCCGCTGTTGAACGTAAAGGTATCGGCGCCGGCACTAATGCCGTTCCATGCGACGGCCTCAGCGAGGGAGAGATACCACAGTCCCTGGAATCCGGATGAGTTGTTGAGCTGCCCGGTCCAGACAGTGGTCGAGCCGCAGTTGAGGAAATTCACCGAGAAGCTGATCGCAGTGCCGGTGTTGCCGTAGGCCAGCCAGCCCGTCACGCCCTGCGGCTTGCCCTCATCGCAGCTGTTCGCGGCGTTGTTGGTGTAGGTCCCCGTGATCGCGCCGGTGTTCGAATTGAAGCTGGTGATGGCCAGGGTCGAGCCGTACTGATTGCTCCACGTCCAGTTCACCGATTGCGCATGCGCCGATCCGATCAGGCCCATCGATGCGATTATTCCAAAGAGCATTCCATTGATTCGATGCATGGCGGTTCCTCCGGCGCTTTGCTTGGCGCTTCCAGCTGAAACCACCTTAAATGACGCTGTTTGAAATTACAACTAAAAGATGTATATGGTCGCTCATTCGTCAATCCGGCTTTCAACCCCCCGTTCACCATCTGGAAACGACCGCCGCTTAGAGTTGCCGCCACCTGCCTTGGGGGGAGGGGTTTTTCCATGGCTTCGAACGTCGTCGCGCGCCGTTGCGCGATGTTTTTCTTTGCGCTGTCCGTTTGCGTCGCCGGCGCTCGCCACATCACGGATGCGCACGCCGCCGGCGCCTTTGCGGTCGGCAAGTGCGGCGCTTATGGCCAGGCCTATGATTATGGCCACGAGCACGAGGCCCGCGCCGCGGCGCAGAAGCAATGCAAGGGCGATTGCACCACCGTCACGATGAAGCGCGCCTGCGCCGCGATGTCGGTCGATCTCGCCAATCCCTGCGGTGCCTATGGCTACGCCGTCAAGCCGAAGATCTCGACCTCGCTCAATGCCGCTACGCGCGAATGCTACAAATACGGCGGCAAGGAATGCGTGATCCGCGCCTGGGCCTGCGACGCCAAGGGGTGATTTCCTCTTGCTGTCGTAATGGGGCGTTGCGTAGCATCGCCTCGGCAATGACAGTGGAAGGCATACATGCAGTTCGACACCAAGATCGCGGTCGTGATCCGCACCGATCTTCAAGCCTGGCAGAAGCTCAACGTCGCCTCCTTCCTCACCAGCGGCATCGCCGCGGCCTTTCCGGAATGCATCGGCGAAGCCTATGAGGACGCCTCGGGTACGAAGTATCACGCGCTGATCGGCCAGCCGATCCTGATCTACGGCGCCGATGGTCCGGCGCTGTCGCGCGCGCTGGACCGCGCGCTCAGTCGCAACGTCAAGGCGGCGGTCTATACCGAGGACATGTTCAAGACCACGCATGATGCCGCCAACCGCGAGGTGGTGAGGGCGGTTGCGCGCACCGAGCTCAACCTCGTCGGCATTGCGATGCGCGCCGAACGCAAGGCGATCGACAAGATCGTCGACGGCCTCAAGTTCCATAGCTGACAGGTCGAGAGCGCCGCGCGGCGTCATCGCAGTGTCATGATGGACCTGCCCCTTGCGCAAACTTTGTGCTGTTTGACGCCCGTCAAAAGCAAGGCCGCCGGCATCGCTAGTCTGCCCAGCATATCGCAAAGGAGCAGAGCGATGCCGACCATGAAAGCCGCAATCGTCAAGCAATTCGGCAAGCCGCTGGTGATCGAGGACGTGCCGGTGCCGCAGCCCGGTCCGGGCGAGGTTCTGGTCAAGGTCAAGGCCTGCGGCGTCTGTCACACCGATCTGCATGCCGCCTCCGGCGATTGGCCGGTGAAGCCGGTGCCGCCTTTCATCCCCGGCCATGAAGCCGCCGGCATCGTCGCCGCGCTCGGGCCCGGCGTGAAGAATCTGAAAGTCGGCGATGCCGTCGGCGTCGCCTGGCTGCACGACGCCTGCATGTCGTGCGAATATTGCGAGACCGGCTGGGAGACGCTGTGCGAGCACCAGCACAACACCGGCTACAGCGTGAATGGCGGCTTTGCCGAATATGTCATCGCCTCGGCCGCCTTCGCCGCCAAGCTGCCGGCGACGATCGATTTCGCGGCCGTCGCGCCGATCCTCTGCGCCGGGGTCACCACCTACAAGGGATTGAAGGAAACCGAGGCCAAGCCCGGCGAGTGGGTCGTGATCTCCGGCATCGGCGGGCTCGGCCATGTCGCGATCCAGTACGCCAAGGCGATGGGGCTGAAGGTTGTCGGCATCGACATCGCCGAAGACAAGCTTCAGCTTGCTCGCGAGACCGGCGCCGATCTCGCCGTGAACGCGCTTGCGGCCAATGCGGTGGACAAGGTGCTGGCGGCGACGGGCGGCGGCGCCCACGGCGTGCTGGTGACGGCGGTCTCGACGCCGGCCTTCGCGCAGGCGCTCAAGATGGTGCGGCGCAAGGGCACCGTCAGCCTTGTCGGCCTGCCGCCGGGCGAATTCCCGACGCCGATCTTCGACGTCGTGCTCAAGCGTATCACCGTGCGCGGCTCCATCGTCGGCACGAGGCGTGACCTCGACGAAGCCATCGCATTTGCCGCCGACGGCAAGGTCAAGGCCGAGGTGACCAAGGTGCCGCTCGCAGGGATCAACGACGTCTTCGACCGGATGAAGGCCGGCAGGATCGACGGCCGCATGGTGCTGGATTTTAGCTAAAGCCCTAACCCGGCGGCATGCCTTCGAACTTCGGCAGGGTGGGGTCGAGGTGATCCCAGCTATGCCCACGCGCCGCATAGGTGACCGCTTGCGGCGTGTAGCGGGCAGGCTCGTCAAGACTTGCGGCGCGGATGGTGAAGATGTCCGGCATCGCGGCGAAGGTGAGGTAGATCGGCACGCCGCATTGCGGACAGAAGCCGCGCGTCTTCACCTTGCCGCTGTCGGCGACCATGTCCCAGTGCCTGGCATCGCCCGTCAGCGTGACGCCGGCGCGCGCGAAGGTGGCGTACGAGCCATGGCCGCTGCCGCTTTCCCGCTGGCAGTCCCGGCACTGGCAGTGATTGCTGAAGAGGGGCTCCCCTTCAATCGAATAGCGGATCGCGCCGCAGGCGCAGCCGCCGGTATAGGGCTTCTCCATCGTGATATCTCCCGCTCAACCTTCGCCGCTGATC
The DNA here is from genome assembly GCF_057651995.1 of Bradyrhizobium sp. USDA3516. Taxonomy (NCBI): domain Bacteria; kingdom Pseudomonadati; phylum Pseudomonadota; class Alphaproteobacteria; order Hyphomicrobiales; family Nitrobacteraceae; genus Bradyrhizobium; species Bradyrhizobium sp. USDA3516. The sequence continues at coordinate 164,922 of NZ_JBYGYN010000004.1, forward strand.
TCATCGAGCTGGCGCACGACCTTCTTCCAGCCGCCGCTCATCACCGTGTAGGCCGACTCGTTCCTGGGCAGGACGAAGCCCGCATGGACGAGGCGGATCCGCGTGCCGGCTTCCACCGGGGTGAGGGACCAGGTCACGAGGGTGTCGAGCGGGGCGCCATAGCCGGTGTTGCGCTCGTCGCCGCCCTTCCAGGCGTAGACGAGGCGCCTGAAAGCCACGACCTCCAGAACCCGGCAATGGATCACGCCGTCCCAGTTGCCGCCCGGTTTGGTCTGGAAGGTGAAGGCCTTGCCTTCGACGGCTTCGAAGCCGGTCGGCTGCATCAGCCAGCGCCCGATCAGCTGCGCGCTGGTCAGCGCCTTCCAGATCGTCTCCGCTGTGTGAGGGAAGACCTCGTCGATGACGATGTCTCTCGTGTCGGCTTTCAACGCGGCAGCATTCACGGGTCGATCTCCTTCAAGAGGTCACGCAGGTTCTGGAAACGCTCGCGCCAGAAGACGCCGTAATGGTCCATCCAGCTGACCAGCGGCTCCAGTCCCTGCGGCGCGGCGCGGTAATAGACGTTGCGGCCCTCGGCGCGCTCGGCGACGAGGCCCGCCTGCTTCAACGACTTCAGGTGCTGCGAGACGGCTCCCTGCGTGACGCCGCTGCCGCGCGTCAGCTCGGCGACGCTGATCTCCTTGCTCTCGAACACGCGCTCGAACACGGCGCGGCGGGTCGGATCGGCAAGGGCGCGCATCACGGTGGTGACGGGATTTGGAGCGGCTTCAATCATGAGATCAAATTAGCAAGTACTAATGCATTAGTCAACACTAATTCGTTTGGCGCTTTATTGCTCTTGACTTTGACTGACTAGTCAGTCATATATATCGAATGACGAAGAAGTCGACCAAAATCGCCTCGCCCTCTGCGGCTCCCGCCCTCGCAAACGGCCCTGCGGCTGCAGGCCCCGACGCGGCGCCTGCCTCGAACCGCGCCACGCGCGCGGCAGAGCGGCGAGCGGCGATCGTGGAGGCGGCGATGGAGGAGTTCATCGCGCGCGGCTTTGCCGCCACCAGGCTCGACGACATCGCCAAGCGCGCCGGCGTCGCCAAGGGCACCATCTACCTGCACTTCAAGGACAAGGAATCGATGTTCGAGGAGCTGGTGCGCATCGTCATCGTTCCCGTGGTCGCACGGCTGACCACGCTGCCCCCGCCGGCGGGCTCGGTGCGCGACCTCATCGAGACGTTTGCCGGCAACTTCCTGAAGGAAGTGATCGGAACGAGGCGCGGCGATCTGGTGCGCCTGATCGTGGCGGAGGGGCCGCGCTTTCCGTCGGTCGCCGACTTCTACTACCGCGAGGTGGTCTCGCGCGGGATCACCGCCATGCGCGCGCTGATCGAGCTCGGCATCGCGCGCGGCGAGATCCGGCAGAAGGATCTCGCGCGCTATCCGCAGATCCTGGTCGCGCCGGCGATGATCGCCGTGATCTGGCAGAGCCTGTTTGCGCGGCATGCGCCGCTCGACGCGCAGGAGATGCTGCGCGTTCATCTCGATTTGATTTTTGGCGAACGGAGGACGACATGAGGTCGTCGCAACCAATTTCTGTCTTGGCATTGCTCGCTGTGCTCGCAACCGGGCTTGCCGGGTGCAAGGAGAAGCGCGATCCCGGCTTCCAGGGCTGGGTCGAGGCCGACATGATCTTCGTCAGTCCGGATGAAGCCGGGCGCGTCACCAAGCTGAACGTCCGTGAAGGCGACGAGGTCAAGGTCGGCGATCACCTCTATTCCGTCGATGACGATCTCCAGCTTGCCGACCTCAACCAGCAGAAGGCGACGCTCGCGAACGCGCAGCAGACCTATGACCGTGCGGCCTCGCTGAACAAGACCGGTTCTGGCACGCAGGCCAATCTCGATTCCGCCGTGTCCGCCTTGCGCGTCGCGGAGGCGCGGGTGGCGACCTCGGAGACGCGGATGGCGCGGCGCAAGGGCTTTGCGCCGGTCGCCGGCACCATCCAGCAGATCTATTTCCGCGAAGGCGAGATGGTGGCGGCGCAGCGGCCGGTGCTCTCGATCATGCCGCCCGGCAACATGAAGCTGCGTTTCTTCGTGCCGCAGACCGAGTTGCCGAAGCTCGCGATCGGCGACACGGTGGGTGTCTCCTGCGACAATTGCGCCGCCGACCTCACCGCCAAGATCTATTTCATCGCGACCTCGGCCGAATACACGCCGCCCGTCATCTACAGCCTCGAAGAGCGCAACAAGCTGGTCTATCTGATCCAGGCGCGACCCTCGCGGCCCGATGCCTTGCGGGTCGGACAGCCGATCGATGTCTACCTTCATCCGAAGACACCGGTGGCGGACAAGCGATGAGCAACGGCAACGGCATCGCGATCGACGTCAAAGGCCTGACCAAGTCGTTCGGCGGCCGCGAGGTCGTGCACGATCTGTCGATGCAGGTGAAGCGCGGCTCGATCTACGGCTTCCTCGGTCCCAACGGCTCGGGCAAGACCACCACCATCCGCATCCTGTGCGGGCTGCTGACGCCCGACAGCGGCGAGGGCACCTGTCTCGGCTACGACATCCGCCGCGACGCCGAGAAGATCAAGCGCCAGGTCGGCTACATGACCCAGCGCTTCAGCCTGTACCAGGATCTCTCGGTGCGCGAGAACCTCGAATTCGTGGCGCGGCTCTATGGTCTCGCTGACGCGCGCGGCGCCGCGCGCGATATGATCAAGCGGCTCGGGCTCTCCGGGCGCGAGGAGCAACTGGCGGGCCAGCTGTCCGGCGGCTGGAAGCAGCGGCTGGCGCTCGGAGCCTGCACGCTGCCCAATCCACAATTGTTGCTGCTGGACGAGCCGACCGCCGGCGTCGATCCCAAGGCACGGCGCGATTTCTGGAACGAGATCCATGCGCTCGCGGCCGAGGGTCTCACGGTGCTGGTCTCGACCCATTACATGGACGAGGCCGAGCGCTGCCACGAGATCGCCTATATCGCCTATGGTTACCTGCTGGCGCACGGCACCGTGGAGGAGGTGATCGCGAAATCCGCGCTGACGACCTATACCGTCACGGGCGAAGACCTGAACGAGCTCGGCGCTGCGCTCACGGGCAAGCCCGGCATAGACATGGTGGCGCCGTTCGGCACTTCGCTGCATGTTTCCGGCCGCGACGTCCCGGCGCTCGAAGCCAGCATCGCGCCCTGGCGCGACAAGGGCGGACTGCACTGGCAGAAGTCCAAGCCCTCGCTCGAAGACGTGTTCATCGAGCTGATGGGACGCTCCAAGGACAATTTCCAATGAGCGCAGTCGACCATCCTGCACCACGGCGCGACATCCGCGAGCGCTTCGGCTTCCTGCGGCGTTCCTACGCGATGCTGGTCAAGGAGTTCATCCAGCTGAGGCGCGACCGCGTCTCGTTCGCGATGATCGTGATGCTGCCGGTGATGCAGTTGATGCTGTTCGGCTATGCCATCAACACCACGCCGCGTCATCTGCCGAGCGCGGTGCTGCTTCAGGAGGATTCCGATCTCGCCCGCTCGGTGCTGAAGGCGCTGGAGAACACCAAGTATTTCCGCTTCCTCTACGAGGTTCACGACGTCGACGATTTCGACAACCTCCTGAAATCCGGCAAGGTGCTGTTCGGGGTCGAGATCCCGCGCGGCTTCGAGCGGGCGGTACGGCGCGGCGACAGGCCGGCGCTGCTGGTCGCGGCCGATGCCACCGACCCCGTCGCCGCAAGCGCGGCGCTGGGCTCGCTCGGCATGGTCGTCCAGACGGCGCTCGCGCATGATCTCTATATCGGCGAGCCCCCGGAGATGCCGTTCGAGATCCGCGCCCATGCCCGCTACAATCCGGCCGCGAATTCCAGCCTCAACATCGTGCCCGGCCTCGTCGGCACCATCCTCACCATGACCATGCTGATCTTCACCGCGCTCTCGGTCACGCGCGAGGTCGAGCGCGGCACCATGGAGAGCCTGCTGTCGATGCCGATCAGGCCGGTCGAGGTGATGTTCGGCAAGATCATCCCCTACGTACTGGTCGGCTTCGTCCAGGCCTTCCTGATCATCAGCATCGGCGTCGGCCTGTTCGGCGTGCCCGTGCTCGGCAATCTCGTGCTGCTGGCGCTGCTGTCGACGCTGTTCATTACCACCAATCTGGCGATCGGCTACACCATCTCGACGCTGGTGCAGAACCAGCTCCAGGCCATGCAGATGTCGATGATGTTCTTCCTGCCGAGCATTCTGCTCTCGGGCTTCATGTTCCCGTTCGCAGGGATGCCGGCCTGGGCGCAATATCTCGGCGAATGCCTGCCGCTGACCCATTATTTGCGAATCGTCCGCGCCATCATGCTGAAGGGCGCGACCATGCAGAATTTGCATTTCGACGCGCTGGCGCTGGCGGCCCTGATGCTGCTCGCCATGACCGTCGCCGTGACGCGCTTCCGCCGTACGCTGGATTGAGGCAAGATGTCCTCGATGTCATTCCGGGGATCGCGTAGCGTGAAGTATGGTACGCAATTGCGTACCATAGAATCTCGCGGTTCCGGGTTCGATGCTGTCGCATCGCCCCGGAACGACCCGGGGGGGATGATGGCCAAGCTTGCGAGCAGGAAAGCGCGGCAGCATGCCGTCTTGTCGGAGGATTTCGAGCGCGAGCTGACGCGGGAGGTGATGCGCACCGAGCTGTTGCGGGTGCGGGCGCTGATCGCGACGGGTTGCGTCATGATGCTGCTGCTCACCGCGATCTATCTGATCGACCCCAGCGTCGTGAACCGGGTGTGGCGCGGAACGGAGGGGATTGTCGAGGTCTACGGCCTCCTCGGTGGCTTCATCCTGTTCGAGGTCTGGGTCCACACCCAGATCAGAAAGAACCTCCGGCTCGATCGCGATCTGCCGGTGGTCAGGCGCTATATCGGCACCCTGATCGAGACGTCGCTGCCCACGGTGATCCTGATCCTGCAGACCCGGACCATGGGCCCGAGCCAGGCTCTCGGCTTTGCGGTGCCGCTGATGTACTTCATCTTCGTCATCCTCTCGACCCTGCGGCTCGACTTCTGGCTCTCGGCCTTCACAGGCTTGGTCGCTGCCGCCGGGCTTCTGTCGGTCGCGCTGTACTACAACGCGACTGATGAAGCCGGCGATCCCCTGATCTATTTCCACGCCGTGCGCAGCATCGTGATCCTGATCTGTGGCGTGCTGGCGGGTGCCGTCGGCGCTCAGTTGCGCCGCCAGTTCGCCGCGAGCATCGCGGCGGCGACCGCACGCGACCGCGTGACGAACCTGTTCGGCCAGCACGTCTCCCCGCAGGTGGTGGAGCGGCTGATGACGGCAGGCACCGGCGGAGGCGGTGACGTCCGCCGCGTCGCGGTGATGTTCGTCGATTTTCGCGGCTTCACCGCCGGCGCGCAATCGCGCAGCCCGCAGGAGGTGGTCGACCGGCTCGACGGCGCCTTTGCCGTGCTGGTGGATATCCTCGACAGGCACGGCGGCATCGTCAACAAGTTCCTGGGCGATGGCTTTCTCGCCCTGTTCGGCGCGCCGCTGGAAGCCTCCGACGCCGCGCAGCGTGCGGTTGCCGCCGGGCGCGAGATGCTGACCGCGATGGACCGCATCAATGCGCAGACAAGCTGGCCGCTGCGGATCGGCATCGGCATCCATTTCGGCGAGGTCGTCGCCGGCAATATCGGCTCGCCCCGGCGCAAGGAATACACGGTCATCGGCGATACCGTGAACTTCGCCTCGCGGCTTGAGGCGCTGAACAAGGATTTCGGCTCGCAGCTCCTGATCTCCGCGTCCGTACGCGAGGCGCTCGGCGACGACGGCAGCGATGCCGTCGCGCTCGGCGAGGTCGAGGTGCGCGGCTACGAGCAGAAGGTGCCGGTGTTTCAGCTGGGGTAACGTCTCTTCAACGGCGAGTCGCATTTGGTTGAAGCCGAGTCGCGCGGCGTTGAACACGCGTGATGAATGATCTCGGCTAGTTTTCGGGTCCCGCATCGTGGAGGTCGAAACGTCTCGGCTTCCGCATGTAATCCGGAGAAAGCCAATGACTCGAATGACCCTCGTTGCAGCCGCTCTGATCGCTGCCGCCGTCGCCCAGACGCAGGCCGCATCTGCGCGCCACATGACCGCGACTCACGCCGCCGCAACCCAGGCAAGGACCGATACCTGCATCAGGGCGCCGGCAGAGGGCGCCTATGCCACGGCACCCTATACGCAGCCGCCGTGCCTGCCGAACACCGGCACCCCATACGGCTACTGACGGTCGCGGCAGACGGCGCCGGGCGGCGATAGCTTGCCGGCCCGGCGCCGCGAATGTGTTGCGGCTGCGTCTTTCAACCCGTCATCGCGATTGCTCCGATTGCACTCAATTTTGGGGCATGACGAGCGATATTTTCGGCCTGTAGAGTGCTGCGTGGTGCGGCCGGTTGCGGCCGCGACTTGCATGGGGAAGTGACGATGCAGCGCCGCTACATCACCGTCGACGTGTTCACCGACCGCGCCTTCGGCGGCAACCAGCTCGCCGTGGTGCTCGATGCCGGCGGGCTGACGACGCAGCAGATGCAGGCGATCGCCACCGAGTTCAATTATTCCGAGACCACCTTCGTGCTGCCACCGCGCGACAAGGCGAACGACGCCGAAGTGCGCATCTTCACTCCCGTCCGGGAGCTTCCCTTCGCGGGCCATCCCAATGTCGGCACCGCCTTCGTGCTGGCGACGATCGCGCAAGAGTCGAAGCCGCGGCTGCTGTTCGAGGAGAAGGCCGGCCTGGTCCCGGTCGACATCGTGCGGGAGCAGGGCAGGGTGGTCAGCACCGAGCTCACCGCGCCGCAGCCGCTGACAAGGCTCGCGCAGATTCCCGCAGCCGACGTCGCTGCCTGTATTTCCCTGGCGGCGGATGACATCACGACAGATCATCATGCGCCGCAAGTCGTCGGCGTCGGAACGCCGTTCGTGGTCGCGGAGGTGCGATCGCGCGAGGCCGTGCGGCGCGCCAAGCCCGATGCCGCGGCATTCGGTCGGATGCTGCCGCGCGACGGCGCCTTCTCCGTCTACTTCTATACGCGCGATGTGTCGGAAGCGGATGCACCCTGCGAGCGTCAGGCGCGGATGTTCTTTCCCGGCGCAAGCGGCCTGATCGAAGACCCCGCCACCGGTAGCGCCACGGTTGCCGCCGCCGCGCTGTTCGCCGATCTCGATCCCCTGCGCGACGGCGAGCTCAAGCTCACACTCGGCCAGGGCTTTGACATGGGCCGTCCGAGCCTCCTCTCGACGCGCGTGCGCAAGCAGGACGGCAAGATCGTGTCCGCCCACGTCGGCGGTGCTTGCGTGCAGATGATGGAGGGGACGTTCCGGCTGGCGGGAGAGGGCTGAGCTCTTCAACTCGTCATTCCGGGGCAGCGCGAAGCGCTGAGTCCGGAATCCATCGGGCAGCAGGGTTGGTGGATAGATGGATCCCGGGTTCGCGCTACGCGCGCCCCGGAAGACAGCTAGAGGATCCGCCCCGCCAAATTCTTCACCGCAACCCCATCGCGCTCCTCGATGATTTCCGCGATCATCTGGCGGTGGCAATGGGTGTGGTCGCGCTCGTAGCACAGCAGGCACACCGGGCCGGCCTTTTTCACCAGCGCCGAGAGCTCGTCCATCGCCTCCTTCGCCTCGGGCGCTTTCAGGTGCTTGGAGAAGATCTTCTCCAGTACGTCGTATTGGCCGCTGCGGGCGGCGAGGCGGCCCTCCTTCGGCGTGCCGAGCGCGGCGAGATGGACATAGCCGATGCCGCGCTCGTCGAGGCCCGCCGACAGCTGCTTCTTGGAAAAGCCCGGCCGGCGCGACGACGTCACCGCGCGCACGTCGACCACGAGCTTGACGCCGGCCTGTTCCAGCTCGTCCAGCACGGCCTTGGGCGGCGTCTGCTCATAGCCGATCGTGAAGAGCTTCTTCGCCTTTGCCATCTGATCCTCAGCTCACTCGCGCGATCAGTTCCATGGCGCCGTGCGGTGCGCGCACCTTGCCCTCGTGGATGACATAGGCGAACACGTCGCGCGGCTCCTTCTTCGGCTTCGTCTTGTCGACCTTCGGGAGATCGTCGGGTTCACCGCCCGAAGCCCAGTCCTGGAAGCGCTCGGCCCAGGCATCGAGCTGCTTGGGCGGATAGCAGGTCTTGATCTCGTCATTGCCCTTCTGCAGCCGCGCATAGACGAAATCGCCGGCGACATCCGCGATGGCGGGATATTTGCCATGCTCGGCGAAAACCACGGGCGTCTCGAACTCGCGGATCAGCGCCACGAAGTCCGGCGTGCAGAAGCTATCATGGCGCACTTCCACGACATGGCGCAGCGCGCGCCCCTCGAGCTTGCGCGGCAACAGCTCCAGGAACTTGCCGAAATCGGCACCGTCGAACTTCTTCGTCGGCGCAAACTGCCACAGCACCGGCCCGAGATGATCGCCGAGTTCCAGCACGCCGGAATCGTAGAAGCGCTTGATGGAATCGCCGGCCTCCGCGAGCACGCGGCGGTTGGTCGCAAAGCGCGGTCCCTTCACCGAGAACACGAAGCCGTCGGGCACCTCGCTCGCCCATTTGCGAAAGCTCTCCGGCTTCTGCGAGCCGTAATAGGTGCCGTTGATTTCGATCGAGGTCAGCTTCGAGGCGGCATAGGACAGCTCCTTCGCCTGCGCGAGCTTCTCCGGATAGAACACGCCGCGCCAGGGCTCGAAGGTCCAGCCGCCGATACCGATGTAGATGTTGCCGGATTTTTTGGACGCAGTTTTTGCTTTGGCCACGGGAGGATCTCGCATCGACGGGGAGGGATCTCATCCTAATCAAACCGGATGTGATTGGCCAGTTGGCCGGTCCGGTCTAAGCTCGCGACGGGCCCGCGAAGAAGGAGACCAAGATGCGGATGCTGGTGGTAGGAGCCGCGCTCGTCATGATGACATCTGCTGCCATGACAAGTTCTGCCGTGACAAGTTCTGCCGTGGCGGATGACGACGACGCGAAGGGCGCGCAGAAGCTCGCCCAGCAGGGCCGCGACGACTACTGGCATTGCTTGGCGCGGGAATATTCGCGGCAGTCCAATCAGGGCCTGTCGGAGCAGGATTTCGGCCGCTCGGTTGCGGGCGCCTGTCCGTCGGAGCGGCAATATTACCGGGTCACGCTGCTCGACTATCTCACCACGCAATATCCTGATATCGATGCCGGCGCTCATCTCGCCACCGCGAACAGAGCGGTGGAGGCGGCGCAGAAGGACATCGTGATGGCCTTCGTCAAGCACCGGCCGCCCCAGAAGTAGGGGAGTGGCGAATAGCGAATAGGACGACAACGCAGGCCAGGCTCATTCGCCATTGGCGATTCGCCCTGGGCCTTCCAGTCGCGCGCTCATCCATGGTATCAGTGAGCCTGTCTGGAGCAGGAACTTGCATGTCGTCTGAGTCGGTGGGTGGCATTCTGGGGGCGATCGTCGCGGCGGTCGTCCTTGCGGTTGCCGTCGTGTTCGGGCCGATCGGCCAGTACGGCAAGCCGCCCAAGCCGGCGAAGGCCGAGCCGGCTCCTGCGGCGGCGCCCGCAGCGCCGGTCGCGCCCGCGCCGCGCGGGCCGGTCATCCGGGAAGTGCCCAACCAATAGGGTTTGAAAATCGGATTTCCGCCCCTTGCGGAACGCTTTTGCCATTCCCATCTAGCTTCTAACGGCGACGTTGAGCGTAAAGACCTCCGTCGCTGGGACGACCTTGGAATAGCTTAAGGCTTGCGCCGGATGTACGCGCGGCCCGCCGTTCCGGGGTCGTTGGCATTTTAGGCCCCTTTTCGGCCATTCCCCAGAACCCCGGCTTGGCAGCGCAGGATGCGGCGGATATACGCTGCCGTCATGAACGAAGCGATCAGACCGGGCGTCGACAACCAAGCCCACGAGGGGCCGGAACTATCGGTCATCGTCCCGACTTTCAACGAGCGCGACAACGTCACCGTGCTGTATCGGCGCCTCGAGGCGACGCTCGCCAACGTCGCCTGGGAGGTCGTGTTCGTCGATGACAATTCGCCCGACGGCACCTGGGATGTCGTGCGCGAGCTGGCGCAGCGCGACAGCCGCGTGCGCTGTGTCCGCCGCATCGGCCGCCGCGGCCTGTCGGGCGCCTGCATCGAGGGCATCCTTGCCTCGAGCGCTCCTTTCGTGGCCGTGATCGATGCCGACCTCCAGCACGACGAGACGCAGCTGCCCAAGATGCTGCTCTTGCTCGCGAGCGATCAGGCCGATCTCGTCGTCGGCAGCCGCTACATCGAGGGCTACAAGAGCGAAGGCTTCAACAGGCAGCGTGCCGGCGCCAGCGCGCTCGCGACCGAGGTCGCCAAGAAGATGTTGCGGGTGGAGATTGCCGATCCCATGAGCGGCTTCTTCATGATCCGCCGCGATCGTTTCGAGCAGCTCGCACCGAAGCTCTCCGTGCACGGCTTCAAGATCCTGCTCGACATCGTCGCGACGGCACACGGCAGCTTGCGGGCGGTCGAGATTCCCTACACCTTCGGCGCCCGCCAGCACGGCGAGAGCAAGCTCGATTCCATGGTCGCGCTCGACTTCCTCGGTCTCGTCTTCGCCAAGCTGACCAACGACGTCGTCTCGCTGCGCTTCATCCTGTTCGCGATGGTCGGCGGCATCGGCCTCGTGGTGCACCTGACCACGCTGTTCATCGCGCTTCGCCTGTTCAACGCGCCGTTCCCGGAGGCGCAGGCCGCCGGCGCCATCGTCGCCATGACCAGCAATTTCATCCTCAACAACTTCCTCACCTATCGCGACCAGCGGCTGAAGGGTCTTGCGCTGCTCCGCGGCCTGATCGCCTTCTACATCGTGTGCAGCGTCGGCCTGCTCGCCAATGTCGGGGTCGCCTTCTCGGTCTACGACCAGGAGCCGATCTGGTGGCTGGCGGGCCTGGCGGGCGCGCTGATGGGCGTGGTGTGGAACTACGCGATGTCCGGACTGTTCGTCTGGCGCAAGAAATAGCGCGACATGGGCGGAGCTGACGCGCGGATCGTCCGCAACACCGCGCTGCTGATTGTCGCGCTGGTGGGATTGCGGCTCGTCGCAGCCGCGTTCACGCCCATTACGTTCGACGAAGCCTATTACTGGATGTGGTCGAAGAGCCTCGCCGGAGGCTATTACGACCACCCCCCCATGGTCGCCTATGTGATCCGCGCCGGCACCATGATCGCGGGCGACACCGAGCTCGGCGTCCGCCTCGTCTCGATCCTGCTGGCGCTGCCGATGAGCTATGCGGTCTATCGCTCCGCCGCGATCCTGTTCGGCGGCGCACGTGTGGCTGCGACCAGCGCGATCCTGCTCAACGTGACGCTGCTGGCCTCCGTCGGCACGCTGATCGTCACGCCCGATGCGCCGCTGCTGGTCGCCTCGAGCTTCGTGCTGTTCTTCCTCGCCAAGGTGCTGGAGACGGGACGGGGCGCCTGGTGGCTCGCGGTCGGCGTGGCGGTCGGCGCGGCGCTGCTGTCGAAATATACCGCGATGTTCTTCGGGCCGGCGATCCTGATCTGGCTTGCGTGCGTACCGAAACTGCGACGCTGGTTTCTCTCGCCCTGGCCCTATCTCGGCGGCCTCGTCGCGCTGGCGCTGTTCTCGCCGGTGATCCTCTGGAATGCGGACCATCAATGGGTCTCGTTCGCAAAGCAGCTCGGCCGCGCCAGGATCGAGGACTTCCGCCCCGTCTTCATCGCCGAGCTGGTCCCGACCCAGATCGCGTTCGCAACGCCGCTGGTCTTCATCCTCGGCGCGATGGGCCTCCACGCGCTGACCTGGCAGCGCGCCGGCGCGCTGGCCTCGCGCGTGCTGATCGAGACGATGTTCTGGACCATCGTCGCCTATTTCGTCTGGCATTCGCTGCATGCGCGCGTCGAGGCCAACTGGTTCGCGCCGGTGTATCCGCCGTTCGTCATTGCCGCGGCCGCTGCCAACCTCGCGCAATGGAAGCCGCGGCAGCGGCGCATCGTCGAATTCTGTCTGCGCTGGGCCGCGCCTGTGGGCATCATCATGTTCGCAGCCTTGATCGTGCAGGCCAATACCGGCTGGTTGTCCGGATATCGCCGCGATGCCACCGTGCGCAGTGTCGGTGTCGGCTGGCGCGAGCTCGCCGCGGGAATCGAAGCGGAGCGCGCGCGCCATGGCGCGGCTTGCGTGCTCGCGCAGGATTACGGCACCACGAGCTGGCTCGCTTTCTATCTGCCGCGCGGCACCTGCGTCGCGCAGCAAAGTCAGCGCATCCGCTGGATCAACATGGCCGAGCCCGATCCCAAGCTGCTCGCCGGCAAGCTGCTCTATGTCGACGAGCTGCGCGCCGACGGTCATCCCGCCCTCAACGCTCTCTTTGCGAAGGTGACGCAGGTGGCGCAGTTGCAGCGCAAGCGCGGACCGCTCGTGATCGAGACCTACGGCATCGACCTGCTGGAAGGCGCCAAAGGCGAGGTGCTGGACCGCTCGCCGCCGCCGGAAGCGCGGTAGCGGCTTAGTCGATCGCCTCGGCCTTGGTCGCGCCCTGCTTGCGCCCATCGCGATCGCGCCAGAACCAGACCGTCACGACGCCCGAGCGGCCGCGGACCTGGGCGAGCAGGGGGCCGGACAGGACGCCGTCGGGCGCGCCCTGGAAGTCGGCCGCATCCAGCAGCGTGTCGCTCAGCGCGAGCCGCGCATCGTTCTGCGCGGCAATCTCCATCAGCCGGCTTGCGACGTTGACGGTGTCGCCCGTCGCCGTGATGTGCTGATGGCTCTCGCCGAGCCGCGAGGCGACGATGGGGCCGCAATGCGCGCCGATCTTGAAGCCGAGCTGACCTGCGATCGCCGGCGGCAGCGATGCGATCCAGCGTGCGAGGCCGCGGTGCAGGTCGACCGCGCATTTCAGCGCGCGCGCCGAATCGTCGGGCATCGCGCGCGGCAGCCCGAACAGGATCATGGCGCCGTCGCCGAGAAAGCCGGTGATCATGCCGCCGCAATCGATCGCGGTCCGGTCGATCAGCGCATGAAACGCCTTCAGAACATCCGTGAGCTCGTCCGGATCGATCCGCTCACTCAGGCCGGTGAATCCGGACAGATCGACGAACACCACGGCTGCATCCTGCCGCACCGGCTTCGACAGGAAGTTCGGGTCGTGCGCCAGCCACTCCTGCACGGCCGGCGCCTGGAATTGCGCGAGCAACCTGCTCTTGGCGGCGAAGTATTGCGTGCGGCGGCTTCCGGCCCACAGCTGTATGCCGGCAAAGACGGCGACCGGCGGCACCGCCGCGGCGAGCGTGGTCGCAGCATTCAGCCAGACGCCGTGCGTAAACGCGAGCAGGTTGAGCCCTGCCCAGGCGATCATCACCGCGGCCGCCGCCATGGTGCCGAGCGCGATGCGCCGCCAGGCGAGCAGGCCCACCAGCAGCATTGGCAACAGGATCGCCGTGAGCGCGTCGGCAATGCGGACCCGATGGTCACGCAACATGGCGTCGCCGGCGACGAGATGCGTGATCGCGGTCGAGACCACCTCGACGCCGGGCATCAGGGAATCGAACGGCGTCGGATAGAAGTCGCCGCCGCCGGCGACGGAGGCGCCGATCACGACGATCCGATTCTCGATCGCCGCACGATCGAGCGTGCCGTCGAAGATGCTCTGTGCGCTGACGGTGCGGATGGTGCGGCGCGGGCCGTAATAGGTGATCGGCAATGCCATATTGCCGTCGGTCGGCACCACGCGATCGCCGAGCATGAGATGGCCCGGCGCGACGGTCAGCGGCTCGTCGAGCGCGCGGGCCGCGACGCGCAACGGGAACGACAGCTCGACCTTGTCGCGTGTCCGGAACAGCATCGGCACCGCGAGCGGCGAGCCTGATTGCCCTGTCGCGACATTGACGATGCCGACCTCGGCGTGCTCGGCGAATGCGGACAATGGCTGCAGGAATCGCTCGGCCTCCGGCAGCACGGCCAGCGGTCCTTCGCGGCTGGGCGCCACGGTTTCGCTGGCCGAGGGGAAGATGGCGGCGGCCGCGAGCACCATGGGGCCGGTGGCGAGCGTGTTGGCCAGCGTCGCATCGCCGATCGCGGCGCTCCGGTCGATCAGCAGCAGGTCGATCGCCACGACCTTCGGCTTGAACTGCACGATGGTGTCGACGACGCGGGCAAGATCGGCGCGCGGCAGCGGATAGGTTCCGCCGCGCTTCACGACGGTGTCGTCGATCGCGACGATGGTGACGAGATCCGGCGGACGCCGCACGCCGCGGGCCTGGGTCCGCCAATCCGTCAACGTGGCTTCGAGGCGGTCCAGGAAGCGCAGATGGCCCTGGGCGTGTGTCGCATAGATGGCCGCGCCCCACAGCGCGGTGAGGACGAGGGCCACCAGGATCTGAACGCGTCGGCTACGCATGCTCTCTTGCAATCGTATAATCCAAATCTCATGGGCCGGGCCTTGCCGGCCCGGGCTCATTGCCCGAGTCTGGCCATGAGCGCGTCGACGCGCGGCTGGCCCCAGGTCTTGACGGTCAACGGGCCGGTTGCCTCGACATCGACGCCTTCACCGGGGCCGAGCACGACGGCGCGTCCACGAGCCCTGCGACTCACGCCGACGCGGCCGTCTGCGACGAACACGGAAGTCTTGGCGTCAGCGACATCGACCGCCCATTTCGTGCCGCGCACCGCGGCAATCGCTTGCGGCGTCAGCACCTTGAAAGGATTGCCGCGCGGCTTCTTGGGCACCTCGACCAGCAACGCTTTGCTGCTCAATTCGACCGAGTCTATATGTCCGTCGCGGTTGGCGTCCTTAAGTTCAAATCTGGCGCCGTTTTCCGCAACGATGGTGATGCCGTTGTCGCAACGCCAGGTCTGCGTCCCGGCAGCCGAAGGCGAGGCCGTGCAGCCGGCGTTCGCCGCGGGCTGCGCAGTCGCAGATCCGATCAACAGAAACGACCCCGCCAGGGCGAAAAACCCTGCGCGCGCGATCCCTCTCATGCCAGCCTCCGTTTGCGTGCTCGGCACAGCTCAGGGCAGGATGATACGGTACCGTATCACGCGCAGAGGCTGCTGAAAAGTGCCGAAGTGGGAGCTATTTTCTCGCGCCCGCGATGTCCAGAACCGACGCGATCAACTTTCAGTCACGGCGCCGTGCCGCGTGATGTCGCGCGGCGCGTCATGCGCATGCGCCCCGGCCGCGCGGTCGGCGGACGAGGCCAATCGGACGCGTCGTTCACCAGCCCCGCGCAACGCTGGCGCGTTACGTTCAGGGCAGTCGAGGGCCACGAAAACGACGTTCTCGAGTGCGTCATGGATGTGGCCGCAGACGTCGGCAAAGCGTGCTGAACCGGCCGGGAATTATAGTTAACAGACCCGACTAAGTCCGTAATTCTGCGGGCTTTTTTCTCAAAACGGGACAGCATTAACGTGTTGCCGCAGATCCGCCAAAACTTAATCCGCATTTAACTAAAAGTCGCCTTAATGACGCTCCGACCCTCTGCGAGATGCTGTTCCCGGATCGTGACCAGCGGCACTTCGAAGGGGGACTGAGTGACACCGTCCTGGACGCAAGGCGAATGAGTACGAGTATCGCTGCGCAGAGTAACGCGGCACGGAAGTCCAAGAATTTCTCGACGAACAATTCGCGGAAATCTTCCCGGAAAATAACCACGACCAATTGGCTTGGCGCCGCAGCGATCGGCTGCGCCGTGATGGGCGCCGGCTGGACTATCCACAGCAACATCTTCGGCGCGAGCGTCTATCCGACCGTCGGCAGCAGCGGCTACGACGAGCCGGTGATCAAGCGCGCGCCCAGGGTGGTGCTGCGCGAGGCCGGCGAGGCCATCAAGGAAACCTTCGCACTGCTGCCCGACCGCCTCCAGGTCGCAGCTCCGATCTCGCGCGAGATGTTCAACGAGCGCTTTGCCGCGGCCGCAACGCAAGGTGTGCCGTCGAATGCCGCAAGCGCCGCACCCGCAACGCAGGTCGTTGCGGTGGCCAAAGACGCCCCGAAGCAGGGCGTGATCGCGAAGGTCGCGGAAGCGCTGAAGCCGGCGGCCAAGGGCGCCGACAACACCGCGGACAAGACCAAGCGCGCGCCGGCTGCCCAGCTGCAACTCGCCTCGGCCGACCCGGCCGAGATCGTGCCGGCGCCCGAGCCCAAGCAAAAATCCTTCGCCGACCGTGCCAAAGCCGCGGTGATGTCGATCACCGCTCCGCGCCAGGCGATGGTGGAAAAGCTGTGGGGCAAGCGCGAAGCGTCCGGCGGGCTGCTCGCCTACGCCTCGGCCGATGCCAGCATCACTGCGTCCATCGCCCCGAAGGAGCAGAACCCGATGTTCGGCGGCGCTCCGCCTTATGAGCGGGACACCGCGGTCTACGACATCACGGCCAAGATGGTGTATCTGCCCGACGGCACCAGGCTCGAGGCGCATTCCGGCCTTGGCGCCAACCGCGACGATCCGGACTCGCGCCGCCTGCGCATGCGCGGCGTGACGCCGCCGCACATCTATACGCTGAAGCCGCGCGAGGCGCTGTTCCACGGCGTGCCGGCGCTGCGCCTCACCCCGATCGGCGGCGAGAGCTCGATCTACGGTCGCGACGGCCTGCTCGCCCACACCTTCATGCTCGGGCCGAACGGCGATTCCAACGGCTGCGTGTCGTTCAAGGATTATTACGCGTTCCTCGACGCCTATCGCAACAAGGGCATCCGCAAGCTCGCGGTGCTGGCGCGGGTGGAGTGAGGCGCAGCAATTCGAGATGACGCAAAAGGGCCGCTCGCAGCGGCCCTTTTCATTTTCTGGGTTGTCAGCCCGGCCAGCATTGTCCGCCGCCGTCGATCCGCAGCACTTGGCCTGAGACGAAGGCGCCCATGGGGCCTGCGAAGAACTCGACGACCCGCGCGATCTCATCGACAGTCGCGATGCGATCAAGCGTGCCGGTCTCGACCATCCGGTTCGGATCGACCGCACGGGTGCCGAGGAAGCGGCCGGTGCGGGTGTCGCCCGGCGCGATGCAGTTCACCGCGATGTCGTAGGGGCGGAGCTGGTCGGCGAGGCAGCGTGTGTAATGCGTCACGCCGGCCTTCGCCACCGCATAGATCGAGCCGTTGGTGCGCCCCTTGAAAGCGGCGACCGAGCCGAGCGTGACGATGCGTCCGCGCTGCCGTTCCATCATGCCCTTTGCGGCCGCCTGGCAGGTCAGGATGGTCGAGAGCAGGTTACGCTCCAGCACGGCACGGATGTCGGCTTCCTTGATATGAACCGCATCGTTCGGATCGGGTTTGCCGCCGGCAGCCGCGATATCGCCACCGGCATTGTGCACGAGGATATCGACCGGACCGAGCGCGCTCTCCGTCTCGGCGAACACGCGTGCGATGTCTTCGCTCCTGGTGAGATCGCCGAGCACAGGCCTGCTGCGTACGCCATATTGCTCGCCGATCTCCGCGGCCACCGCGGTCAGCGTGGTACCCTCGCCGTATTCCGCCGGCCCGTTCTCGCGCATGCCGTGGATGGCGACGTCGGCGCCGAGCGCGGCAAGCTTCTCTGCAAAGGCGCGGCCGAGCCCGCGTCCCGCGCCCGTCACCAGCGCGACTTGGCCGGCCAGGATTCTCGTTCCGTCATGCGACGCCATGATCTTCTCCGTTATGAATTGTCAGTCTGCCGCGAGGTCGAGGCCGATCGCCAGTGCCTGCACCAGGCACATCGGCGCCACCAGCGTGCGCAGCGCCGGCTCGGGCATGTCCTGGATCTCGAACACGACGCTTGCGCCTTCGACGATCGGGCTCAGCAGGCTGTCGGTGATCGATATGGTGGGCACGCCGCGCGCGATGAGGTCGGGGAACAGCCGGGCCGTGTCGGGGTAGTAGTTCCGGAAGCTGATCGCGACCAGCGCATCGTCTGCGGTGGCTGCGTGCGACTGCTCGTGGATGCTGCCGCCGACGCCGTCCAGCAGCACGACGCGGCGTCCGAGCTTGCGCAAGACATAGGCGAGGTGAATCGCGACCGGAAAGGAGCCGCCGAGGCCCAGCAGATAGATGTCGCGCGCTTTCGCGAGGATCGCTGTCGCTGCCTCGAGCTCGCGCGTGTGCACGGACTGACTGAGGGTCATCAGCGCCGATTGCGCTTCCGAGACGAAGCGCGACAGCACCGCGGCGGGCTGGCGGCCGAGCACTGATTTCTCCTCGCTCTTCATGCGCGCGAGCCGCGCCTTGTAGCTGGGAGCAACGCCGGCAACGAGTCGGGAGCGGAACACCTGCTGCATCTCGGTGAAGCCGCCGAATCCGAGCGCATGGGCAAAGCGCACGATCGCCGAGGGCGGCACGCCAGAGCGCTGCGCGACCTCCGCCACGGTGCCGAGCGCGACATCGGTCGGATGATCGAGCACGAACTCCGCGATCTGCTGCAGCCGGCCCGACAAGGCGCGGTGCCGCTGCGCAATCGCGCCGCGCAGCTCGTCGTAACTCATCACGCCCTGGGCCTTGTTCATCGAGTCGGGTCTCCGGATCGGCCAACCTGTTTAACGGCATTTCACGATTTGGATCAAACATTCTACTTTACTTATCTCATGGAATGAATATTCTAAATGAATAAAGAAGAGCAAGAACATCGAAACGGGAGGAAGCGATGAGAGTGCGTCAGATCTCACGGCGGAGCGTTTTGAAGGGCAGCTTGATGGCCAGTGTGCTCGCCGGCTCCGGCAGCTTTTTCGGGCCATGGCGGGAGAACCACGTCTGGGCGCAAGGCGCGAAGCCGATCAAGCTCGGCCTGACCTGCGATGCCAGCGGTCAATACGGCAACAGCGGCCAGGATGATTTCCGCGGCATCAAGATGGCGATCGACGAGTTCAACGCCAAAGGCGGGGTGCTCGGCCGTCAGGTCAGTTTCATCACCGCGGACACCGAAACGACGCCGGCCACCGGCAGCCGTGTCGCCGAACGCTTCATCACCCGCGAGGACTGCACCATCCTGATCGGCGCGCTGCATTCCGGCGTCGCCAACGCCATCACCCAGGTCGCCAGCAAATACGGCGTGATCTATCTGAACACGAACTCCTCGGCGCCGAGCGAAGCCGGCGAGAATTGCTCGCGCGTCAAGTTCGTCTGGGACGGCAACGGCACCAATTTCTCCAAGGCATCGGTCAAGAACGCGGTCGATTCCATCGGCAAGAACTGGATGCTGCTGACCAACGACTATGTCTGGGGCCACACGACGTCCGCCGCGACCAAGACCCAGGTCGAGGCTGCCGGCGGCAAGATCATCGACAATCTGCTGGTGCCGCAGAATACGCGCGACTTCACGGCGTATCTGCTGAAGATCCAGCAAGCCAAACCCGACGTGGTCGCCACCGCGATCGGCGGTGACGACATCAAGGCGCTGCGCGAGCAGGTGGCGCAGCTCAAGCTCGACGGCAAGCCGGCCTGGATCAACAACCAGCAGGACTGGCCCGACGTCTGGGGCGCGCCCGACAGCCTGTTCGGCGTGTTCGGCACGACCTGGTACCACAAGCTGCAATTGCCCGGTGTCGCCGAGTTCGTCAAGAAGTGGCAGGCCGCCAACAGGGACGGACCGATCCCGGTGCCCGGCAATGTCTCCTACAACGGATACATGTCGACGCGCGAGCTGCTCCGGGCGATCGAGCGGGCAGGGTCGACCAACAACGTCAAGATCATCAAGGAGCTCGAGAACCTGAAAGTCTCGGCGACCGACCGCATGCAGCATTTCGATGCCTACATGGATCCGGTGACGCATCAGATGCAGCAGACGATCTATCTGGCTCGGCGCAACGCCAAGCCGACGGACAACACCGATCTCTACGAGATCATCAGTTGGACCGAACCGAAATCGGCCGCCGATGACGCCGCGCCGACCAAGTGCAAGCTGACGCCCTATGAGCAGGTGCCGACCGTCGATTCCTGAGGAAGGGTCGTCATATCGATGGAAGGGGTGACGCCACCAGTGCGGCGTCACCCGCGCCCGTCTTGGAATGACAGTTGCGAGACCAAAACCTTGTTCGACCTCCTTCCGCATCTTGTGAACGGCCTGACGCTCGGCCTGTTGTTCGCGCTGATCGCGCTCGGCTTCATGCTCATCGTCGGGCTGATGGAGCAGATCAATCTGGCGCACGGCTCGCTGTTCGCCCTCGGCGCCTATGTCGCCATGCAACTCACCGGGCCGCGCCCGCCCTTGCCGGCTGATCTTGCGAAAGCGTGGCTCGCGCTGCCGCTCGGCTGGCGCTATGCAGTCACCCTCGTCGTCGCGCCCGTCATCGTCGGCCTTATCGGCATGCTGATCGAGTTCTGCATGCGGCGGACCTACGGCAAGGACCCGCTTTACGGCCTGTTGTTGACCTTCGGCGCGGCGATGGTGATCGAGGAGCTGATCCGCCTGGTCTGGGGCACGCGCGACTATGTGCTGCAGGTGCCTTCAGCCATCAATGGCGGCTTTCTGTTTGGCGACCTGATCTGGTCGAGCTATCGCTTCTACGCAGCAGGCATCGCGGCCGGGATCATCGCTCTGGTCTGGGTCCTGATCGAAAAGACCTCGTTCGGTGCGACCGTGAAGGCGGGCGCGCATGACAGCGAGATCGTGCGCGCGCTCGGCATCAATCTGTCGCGGCTGCGACTGCTGGTGTTCGTGTTCGGCACCATGCTGGCGGCGATCGCCGGCATCATCGTCGCGCCGATCTGGGGCATTCGCCCGCATATGGGCGTCGACGCCGTCATCCCCGCCTTCCTCGTCATCGTGCTCGGCGGCGTCGGAAGCTTTTGGGGCGCTGTCGTCGCCGGTCTCCTGGTCGGGCTTTGCGTCGGCCTCGCCGGGGCCTATGCGTCCGAATGGTCGCTGCTGTCCATGTACATCCTGCTCGTTGCCGTCGTGACGTTCCGCGCGCGGGGCCTCTGGGGCAAGAAGAGCGTGCTCGAGGTCTAGGGAATGATTGTAGGCTCGACGACCTCATCCGACGCTGCGCGTCTGGTCACGCCGACGATGCTGGTGCTCTGGCTGGTGCTGGCGACGGTGCCGCTCTGGATCACGCGTATCGGTCTTTATCCCTATCTCGGGATCGAGATCCTGATCTGGTCGCTCTATGCGCTGGCCTTCAACCTGGTGCTGGGTACGGCCGGGCTGCCGTCGTTCGGCCACGGCGCCTATTTCGGCATCGGCGCCTATGCCTTCGGGCTCTGCCAGTTCGATATCGTCGCCAATCTCTGGGTTTGTCTTGCTGCGGCGACGCTCGCGGCCGGCCTTGCCGGCGCGCTGGTGGCGCTGTTCATCTCGCACCGGCGCGGCATCTACTACGCCTTCATGACGATCGCCTTCGGCCAGATTTTCTGGACGCTTGCCATCAAGTCGCATCGGGTCACCGGCGGTGAGGACGGGCTGCTCAAGATCAAGCGGCTTCCGGCGGATCTTGGCCTGGTGTCGTTCGATCTCACCGATAACGTCGCATTCTACTATTTCGTGCTCGCGGTGTTCGCGGTCGCCGTCGCGGTGATGTGGCGCCTGGTGCATTCGCCCTATGGCCGTATCGTTGCTGCGATCCGGCAAAGCGAAGTTCGCGCCGCGCATCTCGGCTACAATGTGTGGCTCTACAAGGCCTCGGTCTTCACCCTGTCCGCCGCGCTGTCAGGCTTTGCAGGCGGCCTGTTCGCGATGGCGCAGCTTGCCGCATTCCCCGACGTCATGAGCCTGCATCAATCCGGCTACGTCGTGATGATGACGCTGGTCGGCGGCGGGCTTGTCAGCTTCTGGGGCCCCGTGATCGGCGTGTTCCTCTTCCTCACCGCGCGCGATGTGATCGGCGCGCTGACCAATGCCTGGATGCTCTATTTCGGCCTTCTGTTCATGGCGATCGTGCTGTTCCGGCCCGAAGGCATCGCGGGTGCGTTCTCGGCGGCCGTGCGCCAGCATTCCCTCAACGCTCTCAGGCGGCGAGGCACGTCCGCGATGCGGCTCCTGGTCGGAGGCGGGCGATGAGCATGATCGAGGCCGCGGGCGTGCATGTCCGCTTCGGCGATCGCGTGGTGCTGGAGAGCGTCGATCTCTCCGTCGGGGAGGGCGAATTCCACGGCGTGATGGGGCCGAACGGCGCCGGCAAGACCACGTTCTTCAACGTCCTCACCGGCCAGGTGAAACCGAGTCGCGGCTCGATCCGGCTCGGCGGCGAGGACGTCACGGGCCTTAGCCCGCATCGCATTGCGGCCAAGGGCATTGCCCGCTCGTTCCAGATCATGACGCTGTTCGACGAATTTTCCGCGCGTGACAACGTCATGGTCGGCTTGCCGGCGTTTCGCGCACGGGGGCTCGACATCGCGCGCGCTGCGGCCGGTGATCGCAGCTTCACCGATCAGGCGAGCGAAGCGCTCGCCGCCGTCGGGCTTGCGGACAAGGGCGATATCCGCGCCAGGGATCTCTCCTACGGCGACCGCCGCGCGCTGGAGATTGCGGTCGCGCTGGCACAGGCTCCGCGGGTGCTGTGCCTGGACGAGCCGACCTCCGGCCTCGGCTCAGACGGCGTGCAGCGGCTGGCGGCTCTCGTCGCGCGGTTGAAGGGCAAGCTCACCATCGTCGCGATCGAGCACGACATGGAGTTCCTGTTCTCGCTCGCCGACCGCATCTCCGTTATCCATTGGGGCCAAGTGGTGGCGCGCGGCACGCCGCATGAACTGCAGCAGAACGAATGGGTCCGGCGCTCCAATCTCGGGAAGTTCGCATGATCCTCGAAGTGGACGGGCTCGATACTTTCTACGGCGAAACCCAGGCGCTGTTCGGCGCCTCGCTCGCCATCGAGCAGGCGAAGGTCTTTGCGCTGCTCGGACCCAACGGCGCCGGCAAGACCACCATGTTGCGCTCGATCCTCGGGTTGACACGGCCGCGCCGTGGCGCGGTTCGTTTCGACGGCCACGACGTCACGCGCGAGCCGACGCACGAGATCGCGCGCGCCGGCATCGGCTGGGTGCCCGACGACCGGCGGCTGTGCCCGACCTTGTCGGTGGCGCGCAATCTGTCGATCGCGCAGAAGCGCACGCGCTTCCGTAACTGGTCCGTCAAGGAGGCCGCCGCAATCTTCTCGCCGCTCGAATATTTGATGGAGCGTGACTGCGAGAACCTGTCGGGCGGCGAAATGCAGATGGTGGCGATCGCGCGCGCGCTGGTCGGCTCGCCCGGCCTGGTGCTGTTCGACGAGCCGAGCCAGGGACTGGCGCCCAAGATCGTCGGCGACGTGCTGGCGACGATTCTGCGCATGAAGAGCGAGGGCATCGCCTCGCTGTTGGTGGAGCAGAATGCCGAGATCGCGCTGTCGGTCGCCGATCACGCCGCGGTGATCGATCGGGGCCGGATCGTCTGGACGGGGGAGGCTGCCATGCTCCGCGATGATCGGGATCTTCGTCGGCGCTTGCTGGGAGTGCAATAGAGTGTCTGCACCGCTGCTCGTTCTCGAGGATATCCGCAAGGTCTACACACGGGGCCGGATCATGCGCCGTCCGACCTTCACGCTCGAAGCAAACCTGTCGCTGGACGAGCCCGGCATCGTCGGCGTGGTCGGGCCGAACGGGGCGGGCAAGACCACGCTGTTCGAGATGATGACCGGCTCCAACGCCCCGACCTCTGGCCGCGTGCTGGTCGCCGGTACCGATATCCACGCCGTCAAATACCGCGAGCGCGACCGGCTGGCGATCCATTATCACCAATCCTACCAGGTCCGGCGCTTTCGCAAGCGGGTGCCGTCGACCTTCCTGGCGCCGTCGCCGACCCGGACGCCCCTGGTGCATCTGTTCGACGAGCCGCAATTCAACCTGCAGGACGGCTATATCGGCTTCATGCTGGATTTCTTCCGCAAGCTGCGCGACGAGGGCAGGCTGGTCATCCTCTGCATGCACCCGACCGCGAGCTGGCACCTGGACATCCTGGCCGAGATCGCGGAGCAATTCCTGTTCGTGGCCGGCGGCGGGGTGAGGCGCATGGCGGATTTCCACTCCCTTGTCGCCGAGCCCCGCTTCCGCTCTTATCTCGGACCGGAGATGACCCGGGTCGCCGACGCCATCGTCACGGCAGCCCGGCCGTCCACGCATTGAACCAACATAGAAGCGATCAAGGGGAGAGACCGTTGGCTTATTCGAACACCCAGCTTTTCATCGGCGGCAAATGGCGTCCGGCCCAGTCGGGCAAGGTCATTGAGGTCGTCAACCCCGCGACCGAAGAGGTGATCGGCACCGTCGCCCATGCCGGCAAGGCCGACCTCGACGAGGCACTCGCTGCCGCCGCAGCCGGCTTCAAGGTCTGGCGCAATGTCGCTCCGTTCGAGCGCTGCCGCATCATGCGCAAGGCCGCGGCGATCATGCGCGAGCGCAACGACGAGATCGCGCCGCTGCTCACCATGGAGCAGGGCAAGACGCTCGGCGAAGCCAGGATGGAAGCGATGGCAGCCGCCGACGTGATCGAGTGGTTCGCCGAAGAGGCCAAGCGCGCCTATGGCCGTGTGATCCCGGCGCGCGGGCCGGGCATCTACCAGCTCGCGATCAAGGAGCCGGTCGGCCCCGTCGCGGCGTTCACGCCCTGGAACTTCCCGATCAACCAGGTTGTGCGCAAGCTCTCGGCCGCGCTTGCCGCCGGCTGTTCGATCATCGTCAAAGCGCCGGAGGAGACCCCGGCCTCACCGGCGCAGCTGATCCGCGCGTTCGCTGACGCAGGCGTGCCGGACGGCGTCATCAATCTCGTCTACGGCGTGCCGGCGGAAATCTCCGAATATCTCATCCCGCATCCGGTCATCCGGAAAATCTCCTTCACCGGCTCGACTTCCGTCGGAAAGCAGCTCAATGCGCTTGCCGGACTGCACATGAAGCGCGCCACCATGGAGCTCGGCGGCCACGCGCCGGCAATCGTGTTTGGGGATGCCGACGTCACCTCGGCTGCCAGGATTCTGGCGGCGGCGAAGTATCGCAACGCGGGCCAGGTCTGCATCTCGCCGACCCGCATGCTGGTGCAGGACGACGTCTTCAAGGAGTTCGTCGACAAGTTCGTGGATGGTGCCAGGGCGTTCAAGGTCGGCAACGGCCTCGACCCCGAGTCCAAGATGGGTTCGCTCGCCAATCCGCGCCGCGTGACCGCGATCGAAGGCATGGTGCAGGACGCCGTCGGCAGGGGTGCCAAGCTCGAAACCGGCGGCAAGCGCGTCGGCAACAAGGGGTACTTCTTTGAACCGACCGTCGTGAGCGACGTGCCGAAGGATGCGCGCGCCATGAACGAAGAGCCCTTCGGTCCGCTCGCCCTGATCTCGCGCTTCTCGACTTTCGACGAAGTCGTCGAGGAAGCCAACCGCCTGCCGTTTGGCCTCGCCTCCTACGCCTTCACCAGCTCGAGCAAGACCGCAACCGCGATCGGTTCGGCAGTGGAAGCCGGCATGATGTCGATCAACAGTTTCGGTCTCGCTCTGCCGGAAGTGCCGTTCGGCGGCATCAAGGATTCCGGCTATGGCTCGGAAGGCGGCACCGAGGCGATGGAGGGCTATTTCAATATCAAGTTTATCAGTCAGACCGGAGTGTGAACGCCGCCATCGGAAAGAGATAGAGCTGCGGCATCGCAAAGAGCTCTTCAGGTCAGTGCGTCGCTCTGCGCGATGATCGCGAAGCGGTCCGACGATTCGGCCAGGGCGGCCTCGTGGATAATTCTCGCCGGCCGCCCATGGGCGGCCCTTCACATCGACGTTGCTGCCGTCTGCGATGAACGCGGTCGGCGCGAAGCGCGACCAATTTGAGCTCGCCGGGGATTGAGCGCGCTCGCAGGTTGCGTCATCTTGGGGCCGCAACGTCTTGATCAGGGAAGGCACATGACCGTTCTTCAGGAATCGATCCGCCCCGCGGCACGATCCAGCGACTGGAAGGCGATCGTCGTCCTGATCCTCATGATCCCGGTGCTGTGGTCGCCGGTGATCCTGTTTCGCTTCGTTCTGTATCAGCCGTTCAACATTCCGTCCGGTTCGATGACCCCGGCGCTGATGGTCGGCGACTACGTCTTCGCCGCGAAATACACTTACGGGTATGGCCGCTATTCTTTCCCGTTCGCGTCGTCCTGGATCTCGGGGCGCATCCTCGCCGCCGATCCCGAATACGGCGATATCGTCGTGTTCCGGTCGCCGAAGGACGCTTCCACCGACTACGTCAAGCGCGTCGTCGGCCTGCCCGGAGACCGCATCCAGATGCGGCAGGGCCGGCTCATCCTCAACGACCGACCGGTGACCCGCGTCGCCCTGGAGGCGGCACCGGCCGGCGAGGCCTGCGGCGTGGACGGCGGTGCGGCCGTCAAGCGCTGGCGCGAGACGCTGCCGAGCGGCGCGTCCTATGTGACGTACGACTGCCTCGACAACGGCTATCTCGACAACACCAACGTTTTCACGGTGCCGCCGAACCACTTCTTCGTGCTCGGCGACAACCGCGACAATTCCACCGACAGCCGCATGCTGTCGACCTTCGGCTTCGTGCCGATGGACAATCTCATCGGCAAGGTGACGCGGATCTTCTGGTCCCTCGACGAAGACGGCGAGCCCCGCTTCGAGCGGCTCGGGAAGGTGGAGTGAGGTCCAGGCCCGTCATTCCGGGGCGCGCGAAGCGCGAGCCCCGGAATGACGTGCTCACTACAAACAAAAACCCCGGCATCGCTGCCGGGGTTTCGTCGTTCTTGAGAGGTCGTTGGACTTAGAAGTCCATGCCGCCCATGCCGCCGCCCGGAGGCATCGCGGGGCCGGCGCCGCCCTTCTTGGGCAGCTCGGCGACCATGGCTTCCGTGGTGATCAGGAGCGCGGCCACCGAGGCTGCGTTCTGGATCGCGGTACGGACCACCTTGGTCGGGTCGATGATGCCCTTCTTGACGAGGTCGGCATATTCGCCGGTCTGGGAGTCGAAGCCGTAATTGTAGGCCTTGTTCTCCAGGATCTTGCCGACGATCACCGAGCCGTCTTCACCGGCGTTGATCGCGATCTGGCGAGCGGGGGCCGACAGCGCCTTGCGCACGATCTCGACGCCGGTCTTCTGGTCGTCGTTCTTGGTGCGCAGGCCCTTGAGCTGCTCGGAGGCACGGAGCAGGGCGACGCCGCCGCCCGGAACGATGCCTTCTTCCACGGCCGCGCGGGTCGCATGCATCGCGTCATCAACGCGATCCTTGCGCTCCTTCACCTCGACCTCGGTCGCGCCGCCGACGCGGATCACCGCGACGCCGCCCGCGAGCTTGGCGAGACGCTCCTGGAGCTTCTCACGGTCGTAGTCCGAGGTGGTCTCCTCGATCTGCGCCTTGATCTGGGCCACGCGCGCTTCGATGTCGGCCTTCTTGCCGGCGCCGTTGACGATCGTGGTGTTCTCCTTGTCGATCATCACCTTCTTGGCGCGACCGAGCATGTTGAGCGTGACGTTCTCGAGCTTGATGCCGAGGTCTTCCGAGATCGCCTGGCCGCCGGTCAGGATCGCGATGTCCTGCAGCATGGCCTTGCGGCGATCGCCGAAGCCCGGAGCCTTGACGGCCGCGACCTTCAGGCCGCCGCGCAGGCGGTTCACGACGAGGGTCGCGAGCGCTTCGCCTTCGACGTCCTCGGCGACGATGACCAGCGGCTTGCCGGTCTGCACCACGGCCTCGAGCAGCGGCAGCAGCTCGTTCAGCGAGGAGAGCTTCTTCTCGTTGATGAGGATGTAGGCGTCGTCCATCTCGACGCGCATCTTGTCGGCGTTGGTGACGAAGTAGGGCGAGATGTAGCCGCGGTCGAACTGCATGCCCTCGACCACGTCGAGCTCGGTCTCGAGCGATTTGGCTTCCTCGACGGTGATGACGCCCTCGTTGCCGACTTTCTTCATGGCGTCGGCGAGGAACTTGCCGATCTCGGCATCGCCGTTGGCCGAGATGGTGCCGACCTGGGCGATCTCGTCGTTGGAGGTGACCTTCTTCGAGTTCTTCTCGAGGTCGGCCACGACGGCTTCGACCGCGAGGTCGATGCCGCGCTTGAGGTCCATCGGGTTCATGCCGGCGGCGACCGACTTGGCGCCTTCCTTCACGATCGCCTGGGCGAGCACGGTGGCGGTGGTGGTGCCGTCGCCGGCCGCGTCAGCGGACTTGGAGGCGACTTCGCGCACCATCTGCGCGCCCATGTTCTCGAACTTGTCGTCGAGCTCAATCTCCTTGGCGACGGTGACGCCGTCCTTGGTGATGCGGGGAGCGCCGAACGACTTGTCGAGCACGACGTTGCGGCCCTTCGGACCGAGCGTGACCTTCACCGCGTTGGCGAGAACATCGACGCCGCGCAGCATCTTGTCGCGCGCTTCAACCGAGAATTTGACTTCTTTGGCTGCCATCTGGATTTTTCCTTAAGGGTTTTGACTGGAGGGAGGAGAGGGGCTCTTAAGCCGCCTTCTTCTTGGACTCGCTGACTTCGAGAACGCCCATCACGTCGCTCTCCTTCATGATCAGCAGGTCCTGGCCGTCGATCTTGACCTCGGTGCCGGACCACTTGCCGAACAGCACGCGGTCGCCGACCTTCAGGTCGATCGGGATCAGCTTGCCAGCTTCGTCGCGGCCACCGGGGCCAACGGCGACGACTTCGCCCTGGGAGGGCTTTTCCTTGGCAGTGTCGGGAATGATGATGCCGCCAGCGGTCTTCTCTTCGGCGTCGATGCGCTTGACCACGACGCGGTCGTGAAGCGGACGGAATTTCATGCAGTCCTCCTAAGCAATTGCTCGGGTTGAGGTTTTGAGATTGTTAGCAATCGTTGCCCGTGAGTGCTAGCACGAGCGAGCCTGAAATAGGACAGGAATTTTGCGGGGGCAAGGGTTTGTAGCAGAAAAATTAGCAGCCGAAAGCGCGGACTGCCAGAAACTCCCCGCCATCGTTAACCGGGCAGCCGTGACCGTATTAGCACGGAGCCGTCTCTGCTGCTAAAGCATTGAATTTCAACAGCTTGTTAAACTTTTGAGCTTGAGATGGGTTGTCAGTTTGCGTCACATTTCTCGTCATGTGAGCGCATCGTTTCCGGGTGGCTCCCCGGGGCACGGACAGGCCACCACGCGAATGCGCTCCTGCAAAGGAGGTTTGGCATGGGACTGCGCGTTGGGGGCGTTTCCGAGGAATTCCGGAAACAGATGCTGGGCTACGGGCTGACGACGGCACAAATTCTCTATCGGATGCCGGATCATCCCTCGCTGCTCCAGACCTATGTCTGGCAGAACTACGACATGTTTCCGAAATTTCCGGCCCTGAAGGATTTCCTGGCGTTCTGGCAGGAGAAGCTCGACGGCCCTCTCCATTCGGTCACGGTGGCGCATTCCAAGCTGATCAAGCCGGCCGAGCTGCGCGCCGTCGACGGCGTGTTCCGCCTGCATTGAACGGAGCACCGGTCTCGTAGGGTGGGCAAAGGCGCGTTCTTCGCGCGCCGTGCCCACCGTCTGTTTCCGATTGAGAGAAGTCGTGGGCACGCTGCGCTTTGCCCACCCTACGATATCACGCACCGACAGCGTCGCGGCAATAACGCGTCCACATCGCGCGATAGGCCGCGTCCACCGCTTGCGCATATGAGACGGGGTTGCCCGCAGCCGCGGCGTTGATCGTTGCGGGCAGTTCGCGGCGCAATTTGTCGAGCTCGCCGATCTCGGCCGCGCGGCTGGCCGCGATCTCGACATAGGCCTCCTCGCTGTCGGCGACCCAGTCCGGCAGGCCAAGTGCCGTGAGGATGGCGCCGGCGGCGCGGCCGGGCAGGCTGTTGCCGAGCTTCGCCACCACGGGCACCCCCATCTGCAGGGCTTCCCAGGTGCTGACGCCGCCGTTCTGCGGGAACGGGTCGAGGGCAATATCGATGCGATTGAACGATGCCAGATGCTCGACCCGCAAGGTGGACCCGAGCAGATCGACGCGTTCGGCCGGCAATCGGCACGCCGCAAACCGCGCCAGCAGCTTGTCCCGGACCAGTGGATCGTGGAGAGCCACGTCCTTGATCAGCAGGCGCGAGCCCGGCACCCGCTCGAGAATCCTGGACCAGACGGCCGCCGCCTCGTCCGAGATCTTGCTGATGCGGTTGAAGACACCGAAGGTGACGAAGCCGTTCGAGAGAGCCGGCGTTGCGGCTTGCGCAATCCCTGATGGCAGCGGCGCCAGCGTCACGAAGCACGGCAGGTCGACCACGGTCTCTGCAAACAGATGCCGAACGTCGTGTGGAATCCCGACCGGATCCGAGAACAGATAGTCGATCGTCGGCAGCCCGGTGCCGGTGCCGTGACCCCAGCCGTGCGCCTGGATCGGTGCCGGCTTGCGCGCAAATACGCCGAGGCGGTGTCCTCTTGTGTGGCCTGACAGATCGATCAGGATATCGATGCCATCGGCGCGGATTTCGGCAGCGAGGCGATCGTCGCTCCATTGCGAGGCGTCGCGCCAGCGATCGGTGATGCCTTGAAACTCGCGTGTCGTCGCGTCCACTTTCGACGAGCACGAATAGCACACGATCTCGAACCGGGCCCGATCATGGTGTTGCAGCACGGGCTTGAAGATGAACGCGGCCGAATGCGCGTTGAAGTCCGACGAGACGTAGCCGAGCACCAGGCGACGATCCGGATCGCGGCTGTTGTCGTGCGGCGCCGCCGCTTCTGAAGCGATCTTCGCGCCGATCCGCTCCCACCATAGGCGTCGCGCCTCTTGATGCTGCCCGACGCTGGCGTCCGGCAGGAAATCGAGCGTGAAGATCTTGCTGGAGATCGCGCTCTCGAGATCGGGCCTGATGTCGAGGGCTCTGTCGAAACTGGCGAGGGCTTCGTCGATCCGGCCGAGTCCGGCAAGACAAAGACCCAGCACCAGATGAGCTTGATCGGAATCGGGCGCGATCGCCAGCGCCTTCTCGCAATCGGATAGTGACTGGGCCACCTGCCGGGTCTGGAGCAGGATATTGGCGCGGCAGAGCCGTCCGTTCACGTCGCCAGGGGCGAGGGCGATGGCTCGGTTGCAATCCGCCATGGCCTCGTCGAATCGCTGCAGCTCCCGCAAGGCGACGGCGCGGTTCGCCAGCGCAGCCGCATAGTCGGCCTTGATCGCGAGCGCGCGGTTCAGGCTTGCGAGAGCCTCGTCGTAGTTGCGCAGACGGCAGAGCGCGGAGCCGCGGCCGTTGTGGGCTTCGGCAAGGTTTGCGTCGATGGCGAGCGCCCGATCGTAGCTTTCGAGCGCTTCCTGGTAGCAATCAAGGGCCGCGCTGGCGTTCCCGAGGTTGGACAGGGCGAGGGCGTAGTTGGGCCGCAAGGCGAGCGCCTTGCGATAGCTCTCGCGGGCATCAGTGTGACGTTTCAGCCCGTTCAGCGCGACGCCGAGGCTCACATGGGCTTTGGCCGATCGCGGATCCACGGCAACCGCCCGGCTCAACAGGATTTCGGCCTGCTGATAGTTTCCGGCATCGGACTCCAAGGCGCCGAGCATATGCAGCGCGATGAATTGATTGGGCGCGATCTGCAGGAGCTGGCGATAGGCAGCCTCGGCCTCAAGCAGGCGTCCCTGCTTGTGCAATTCGAGCGCTTGCCCGAGCAACGGCAGCACGTCGGCCTTTTGCCGCTTCTGAAGCCGGGCATTTTGAAATGCACGCTGACCGACGTTACTGCCCATGAATCAATTCCCCGGATTTCCCGGCGAGACTAGTTCAGCGAGAGAACGAAGACGAGACGACCCCCGCTCGCCGCGCCAGCCTGGGACAAGCTACGATCGACGACGTTATCGCGTGAGGGCCTCAGCCTCATACCCTCCCCTGGAGGGGGAGGGTCGATCGCGCGAAGCGCGAGCGGGGTGGGGTGATCTCTCCACACGGGCAGTATGCGACGTGGAGAGACCGTCACCCCACCCCGTCTCACATTTCGGTGCGCTCAATGTGAGCCGACCCTCCCCCTCCAGGGGAGGGTGCGAGCGCGGATGCGGCGCTACTCGAACCCAACGAGCTCTGCAATTGCTGCCTCTCACGAGACTCGGTAAGTTGGCCTTCGGGCCACACCGGCGCGACGGCGCGGCTCACAACAGGGAGGCAGACAATGGCCAAGCAAAAGGCATCGAGGCTCGCATTGAAGACCGCGGTCAAGAAGCAGAGCGGCGCCAAGGCGGCGGCACGATCCTCGGCACGCAAGGCCGTGAAGGCGAAGGCGCGCACTGCCGCGCCGAAGAAGCCCGCACGTCCGAAACAGCGCATCGCCGTCAGCCATCACCGCGAGGAAGACTTCAAGGCCGACGGCCTGCGCGCCTACGCGAAGTATCGCGACCTTGGCATCGCCGAGGCGACCCATGGCCTCGCGCAGGCGCATGTGATCCGCCTGCAAGGCCCCTGCAACCCGGCCGAGGTCTCCAAGCTCCATTATCACGACGTCGAATTCCAGATGGTCTACGTGCTCAAGGGCTGGGTGAAGACCTATATGGACGGGCAGGGCGAGACCTTGATGAAGCAAGGCAGCGCCTGGACCCAGCCGCCGAAGATCAGGCACATGATCCTGGACTATTCGGACGATGTGGAGCTGCTGGAGGTGATCCTCCCCGCCGAGTTCAAGACGGTGGAGCTGAAGGCGTAGGCGCGATTCTCGATCGCTAAAATGCGGTCGATCCGCGAAACCGGGCGGTCAGCAATCGGGATGATTCAGCCGCCCCGCCAGCACGGTGCTAACCAGTCGAAAATACCTCTCGCGTCAACTCCAGGCTGTGACAACGCGGGAGATGCTTTCATGGCGACCAACACTTTTGGCCGACGCGGCACCGTAGCGCCAGCTCCAAGAGCATCGTTTCAACCTGCCGCCGCGCCGGTCGCCATAGAGGAGCCCTCCTCCAGCGAGGAGACGCTCTTTGCCGACAACAAGCTTCTGGCCGACATCCCCTTCCTGACCATCGGCCTGATCTTCGGTCTGCTCCTGATCTTCGTCTTGCAACGCAGCCTGGCCATCGACATTGCGCGGGACGGCGACCTCGATGTGCGCTCGCTGATCGCTCAAGGCGCGTCCGGCTACGATCTCGTGGTCGGACGGGGGGAGTGGTGGCGGATCGGTCTTGCGCCGCTTCTCCATGGCAGCGGATGGCACCTCCTGAGCAACTGCGTCGCGCTGTTCATCGTCGGCGTCAGGCTGGAGTCGCTGATCGGCCGCGGCTGGTTCGCGCTGATCTTCGTTGCCAGTGCATTAGCCGGAGAGGCCGGCTCGCTGCTGGGCAACGGCCCCGGCACGGTCGGCGTCGGTGCGTCCGGCGCCATCACCGGGCTGATCGCTGCGCTGTTCGTCGCGAGCTTCGATCCCGAAGCGGACGCCGATCAGACCATATCGAGGCTGAAGACGTCGCTGTTCTTCGGTGTTCCCGCACTGCTGCCAATGGCCTTTGGCGCGTCCGGCAACGTCAACTATTACGCCCATGCAGGCGGTGCGGTGGCCGGCGCCGCGCTCGCGGTCACGCCGTGGCTCGCCTTCTGGTCCTATGACAGCCTGCCGCGGAGCGCGAGCATGACGTTGCTCGCGGGATTCGCCGGATCGCTGGTTTGTGCCGGGTTCGCCGCCGCGCATTACTCGGCCTACATGGCCGATGCCGCGCACTATATCCGTGCGTCGGAAGTGCCGGCGAAGGCTGAGGAGATGGTCAGCCGGTCGCTCGATCTCGTCACCCGCTACCCCAAGGACGCGCGGGCTCACGTCTACCGTGCCGTCTTCTTCCTCGAGAAAGCGAATTTCAGGGCCGCCGAGACGGAAGCGCGAACCGCCATGTCGCTCGCCGCTTCGGACGTGGCGGGAGGGCCGGTGCGCTCCGGGGCGCAGGGCTTGATGGCGGTGTTGCTGTGGGTGCAGGGGCGAACCAGCGAGGCGAAGGCCATGGCGGCCGAGCCGTGCCGTGCCAAGATACCCGAGGTGCGTCGCATCCTGCAGAAGTCGAAATTGTGCGGTGGGACATAAGCTCTCACTGCCGTGACTCTCACCGCCGTCATTGCGAGGAGCTCTTGCGACGAAGCAATCCAGACTGTTGCCGCGGACACATTTCTGGATTGCTTCGCGGAGCCTGTCATCGGGCCGCGCTTCGCGCGGACCCGGTGGCTCGCAATGACGGTGCGGAGAGACCTACGCCAACACCCCCACCACCGCCCCCATCAGACACGTCGTCAGCGTCCCCGACACGATCGACTTCAGCCCCAGCGCGTTGATCTCCTCGCGCCGCTCGGGTGCCATCACTCCCAAGCCGCCGATCATGATGCCGAGGCTGGCGAAATTGGCAAAGCCGCACATCGCATAGAGCATGATCAGGCGCGAGCGCGGCTCGAGCGTATCGGGCGGTAGCTTCGAGAAGTCGACATAGGCGATCAATTCGTTCAGCACGGTCTTGGTGCCCATCAGGCTGCCGGCGGTGATCGCCTGATCCCACGGCAGCCCCATCAGCCAGCACACCGGCGCCATGAGGAGGCCGAGCAGCCGCTGCAGCGAGATCGCGGCCCCGCCGACGTGCGGGAGCAGGCCGAGGATTGCGTTGACCAGATAGACCAGCGCCACCAGCACCAGCAGCATCGCGACGATATTGATCAAGAGCTCGATGCCCGCGCTGGTGCCTTTCACGATCGCGTCCATCGTGCTGGCGATCTCCATGTCGGGATCTTCCAGCGCGCCGCCGGTGCGCTTGTCGGAGGTTTCAGGGACCATGATCAGGCTGATCAGGATCGCCGCCGGCGCGCCGAGCACGGAGGCGATGACGAAATGCGCGGCGGCGTCGGGAATGAGCGGCGCCAGCAGCGTCGCATAGAGCACCAGCACGGTGCCGGCGATGCCGGCCATGCCGCCGGTCATGACCAGGAACAACTCGCTGCGCGTCATCTGTGCCAGATACGGCCGCACGAACAGCGGCGCCTCGACCATGCCGAGGAAGATGTTGGCGGCGGTCGAGAGCCCCACCGCGCCGCCGACGCCGAGCGTGCGCTCCAAGAGCCAGGCCATGCCGCGGACGACCGGCGGCAGCACGCGCCAATAGAACAACAGCGTCGTGAGCACGCTCATGACCAGCACGATCGGCAGTGCCTGAAACGCCAGGATGAAGTCAGCGCCTGGCGCCTTCAGGTCGAAGGGCAGGGGTCCGCCGCCGATATAGCCGAACACGAAGGCGGAGCCGGCCCGCGAGGCCGCCGAGATCGCGCCGACCGCGTCGTTGATGGCGCCGAAGGCATGAGCGACGACCGGCAGCTTCAACAGCACCAGGGCGGTGACGAAGGTCGCGGCGAGGCCGATCGACGCCTGGCGCAGCGACACGGCGCGCCGATTCTCCGCCAGCGCGAAGGCGATCAGCAGCAATGCGAAAATGCCGAGTGCAGATTGCAGGCGCAGCATGATGTCCCAAGCCCCTCGATGATTATGGCCGCTCGCGCGCTGCAAAGGCAATGCCGGGAGCGGCTGAAATGCCCCGGTGTTGACAAGCGGGGCCACCTCGGCCACGCGGGAGCTTCTTCGACAGGGAAAGAGCGGTCCGAGGGTGACCCAACAGGTGATGCCAGAGCAGCCAATATCCGGACATCGGCCGGTCAGCGCCGGCGCGCTTCTCGCCCACCGCGCCTTCCTGTTCTTCGTGCTCTCGCGCAGCCTGTCGCGCTTTTCCAGCCAGATCGCGGCGGTCGCGATCGGCTGGCAGATCTACGATCTCACCGGCTCGGCCTTCGACCTCGGCATGGTCGGCCTCGTCCAGTTCCTGCCTACCGCGCTTCTGGTGTTCGTCGCCGGCCACGCCGCCGATCGCTACGAGCGCAAGCGCGTCGTCCAGCTCTGCCAGCTCGTGGAGGCCGCGACCGCGCTCTATCTCGCGACCATCACCTATCTCGGTGCGGTCAGCGAGGTGCAGCTCTTCATCGCGACCTTCCTGCTCGGCATCGCCGGCGCGTTCGAGAGCCCGACCACGGCGGCGCTGCTGCCGCTGATCGCGCCGCAGGGCTCGCTCCAGCGCGCCACCGCCGTCTCCAGTGGGGCGGCGCAGGTCGCGACCATCACGGGACCTGCGCTCGGCGGCCTTGCCTATGCGGTCGCGCCGTACCTTGCCTATGCCGTAATGGTCCTGTTCTGGGTTTTGGGGATGATCTTGACCGGCTTCATCCGCCCGCGCCCGCAGGCGATCGCAAAGCAGGGGATGGATTCGGACAACATCTTCGCCGGCGTCCGCTTCATCCGCAGCAATCCGGCAATCCTCGGTACCATCTCGCTCGATTTGTTCGCCGTGCTGTTCGGCGGCGTCACGGCGCTGCTGCCGATCTATGCCCGCGACATCCTCCAGACCGGCCCGGTCGGGCTCGGGGTGCTGCGCGCCGCGCCCGCCGTCGGCGCCTTGCTGATGACCATGGTGCTGGCGCGACACGCCATCTCCCGGCATATGGGCCTGCGCATGTTCCAGGCCGTGATCGTGTTCGGCCTCGCCACCATCGTGTTCGCGCTGTCGTCCTGGATGTGGCTGTCGGTGCTGTCGCTCGCCGTTTTGGGTGCCGCCGACACGATCAGCGTCGTGATCCGCTTCTCGCTGGTGCAGCTCTCCACGCCCGACGAGATGCGCGGCCGGGTCGGCGCAGTGAATTTCCTGTTCATCAACGCCTCGAACCAGCTCGGCCAGTTCGAGAGCGGGGTGGCAGCCGCGCTGCTCGGCACCGTGCCCGCCGCCGTGCTCGGCGGCGTCGCCACCGTCGCAGTGGCGCTGTTCTGGATGAAGCTGTTCCCGAGCCTGCGAAAGGTGGAGAGTTTGGAGTAGGCCTCCGCTCTCTCCACGTCATTGCGAGGAGCTCGCGACAAAAATTGCGAAGCAATTTTGCGCTGATGCGACGAAGCAATCCAGAATCTCGCCGCATTTGGCAGCCTGGATCGCTTCGCTGCGCTCGCAATGACGATTGTTGAGATGGCGTGGAGACTTAACTCGCGTCGCACCCGCGGCCCGGCAGCAGCAGGCGCCTCTTGACGCCTACTGTGCATGGGGTTGTTTTCGCGCTTTTGTTCAGCCCCGCCCCACGAACGGCATCTTGGTCGCCATCACCGTCATGGTCAGCACGTTGGCATCGAGCGGCAGGCTGGCCATGTAGGCCACGGCATCGCCGACCGCTTTCGCGTCCATGCGCGGCTCGTGCTTGGTGGTGCCGTCGGGCTGCAGCACGCCGGGACCGTTGACCATGCGGTCGGTCATCGGGGTCGCGGCATTGCCGATGTCGACCTGGCCGACGGCGATGTCGTACATGCGGCCGTCGAGATTGGAGGCCTTGGTGAGGCCGGTGATGGCGTGCTTGGTCGAGGTATAGGCCGCCGAGAACGGCCGCGGTGCGTGCGCCGAGATCGAGCCGTTGTTGATGATGCGGCCGCCGCGCGGGGTCTGGTCCTTCATGATGCGGAAGGCATGCTGGGTGCACAGGAACGGGCCGGTGAGGTTGGTGTTCACCACGGCCTGCCATTGCTCGAGGCTGAGGTCCTCGAAGTTCACCGCCGGCGCGCCCATGCCGGCATTGTTGAAGAGCACGTCGAGCCGGCCATAGGTCGCCTTCACCTTGTCGAACAGCGCCGCGATGGAGTCCGGCTTGGTCATGTCGGCGGTGACGCAGAGGCTTTTCCCGGCGGGACCGAGCTTTGCCGTCTCCTCGAGCATGTCGAGCCGGCGGCCGGCGAGCACCACGGTGAAGCCGGTGTTCATCAGCGCCAGCGACGCCGCGCGCCCGACGCCGGTGCCGGCGCCCGTCACCAATGCGATCTTTTTCGCGTCACTCATCGTTTCCTGCCTTTTCTCTTCTGCTGTCAGGTTTTGGGTTCTTTGTCGTTCTTGTAGGGCGGGCGCGGAATGTTCTGGTGAGCCGCGCGCAAGGCCGCCGACCAGCGTGAGCGAAGGTCGTGGAAATAGGGCTCGCCCGCCTCGATGCGATGGTTGAGATCGGCTTCGCAGGCATCGGTGCGCACCACCAGCACGTCGATCGGCAGGCCGACGCCGAGGTTCGAGCGCATGGTCGAGTCCATCGAGATCAGGCCGGTCTTCAGCGCCTCGTAGAGCTCGACGTCGTAATGCATGGCGCGGTCGAGCACCGGCTTGCCGTATTTGTGCTCGCCGATCTGCAGGTAGGGCGTGTCGGTGGTGCACTCGATGAAATTGCCGGCGGTGTAGACC
Organism: Bradyrhizobium sp. USDA3516; assembly: GCF_057651995.1. Taxonomy (NCBI): domain Bacteria; kingdom Pseudomonadati; phylum Pseudomonadota; class Alphaproteobacteria; order Hyphomicrobiales; family Nitrobacteraceae; genus Bradyrhizobium; species Bradyrhizobium sp. USDA3516. The sequence continues at coordinate 202,981 of NZ_JBYGYN010000004.1, forward strand.
ATGAACAGGCGCATGCGCGAGCCCTTGATCTGGCCGCCGAACAGGAAGGAGACGTCGAAGGAGACGTCCTCGGACTTCAAGGCAGGCCCTTCGGTGGCATGCACCGCCCGGATCGCCCGGCCGATGCGCTGGGCGGCCTGGAACATGGTCGGCGCGTTCATCAGCGTCTCGATCTCGCCCGTGTTGGGATCCTCCAGGCCTTCGGTCAGGGTGGAGAGCACCGACTGGCTGATGGCGAGGTTGCCGGCACTGGCGATCGCCATGATGCGCTCGCCGGGCTTGGAGAAGATGTGCAGCTTGCGGAAGGTCGAGACGTTGTCGAGGCCGGCATTGGTGCGGGTATCGGCGATCATCACCAGACCGTCCCGAACCAGGATTCCGCAGCAATAGGTCATTTCCAGTCCCCGAACGCGTTTGCGCGGAATTACTAGCCAATTTCAGGGAGGCATGAAACCCCCGATTCCCGCGGGGGAAGGCTGTCATTCCGGGGCGCGCGAGCGCGAGGCCGGAATGACGCCAGCCTTGCCGCTCAGTCCGCCGCATCGACGAGAAACGCCTCGTCGACCGGCACGCCAAGCGCCGTCACCAGCCGGTTCGTCTCCGCGGCCATGCCGACGATGGCGAGCAGCTCGCCATATTCGGCCTCGGTCATGCCCCTGGCCCGCGCCGCGGCCGTGTGGGAGTGGATGCAATAGCTGCAGCCGTGTGCGATCGACACCGCGACGTAGAGCATTTCCTTGACCTTGGGATCGAGCGTGCCGGGAGCCATCACCTCCTTGATGCTCTCCCAGGTTCGCCGTAGCGTCTTCGGATCATGCGCCAGCGCGCGCCAGAAATTGTTGACGAAGTCCGATTTCCGCACCTTGCGGATGTCGTCGAAGACGGCGCGCGCTTCAGTCGAGAGTTCGTCATCCGAAAGCAGTTTCACAGTCGCCATGGCTACCTCGCGGGGGCTGATCTGACGCCGCACTTGTAGCACGCCGAATGTGCTCGGCCGGCGGCTCCTAGCTCTGCCGTTGGAACTGCGATTGCGACTGCCCGCCGCGGCCGGCCTGTTCGACCTTCACCGCCACCGTCAGCGTCTCCGTGCCGCCGCCGTAGCGCGTGCCGCGCACCGGGGCCGCGCCGAGATAGTCGAGCCCGATCGCGAGGCGGACATGGGCGTCGGTGGCGCAGATGCTGTTGGCGGGATCGAAGCCGACCCAGCCGAGATCGGGCACGTAGGCCTCCGCCCAGGCATGGCCGGCGTCCTGGTGCACGGTGTCGTCCGCCCGCAGGAAATGTCCGGAGACGAAGCGCGCCGGCACGCCGCCGGCGCGGGCGCAGGCGATGAAGATGTGCGCGTAATCCTGGCAGACCCCGCGCTTGAGCGTGAACGCCTCCGCCGCGGATGTGCCGCTGTTGGTCGGGTCCTCGTCGAACGTCATGTGATCGGCCACCTGCGACATCAGCGTGTGCAGGAAGCCCAGCGTGTCGCTCTCTGCCTCGCTGCGCAACTGGCGCGCGACCGCCGTCATCGCCGGATTGACCGAGGTGAGGTCGGTGACGCGCAGGAACATGCCGGGGGGAAAGCGCTCATCGCTGCCACGCAGCACGCCGCCGGTATCGTGAGTCTCGATCAACCCTTCGGCAATGATCCGGATGTCGCCGACAGGCCCGCAGGACAGCACGTGGGTGACGTTGCCGAACGCGTCTTCATGCATGTCGAGCTTGGTGTCGGTGGAGACGTCGATCTGCCATTCCGCGACGTACTGCCCGTCATGGCCGCCCGGCGTCATGCGCAGGATCTGGATCACGCTGGTGGCCGGCGGCTCGTAGCGATAGGTCGTGGTGTGCTGGATTCGCAGGCGCATGATGTTTTCATTCCGTCATTCCGGGGCGGTCCGCAGGACCGAACCCGGGGCGCAATTGCGCACCTGAGAATCTCGAGGTTCCAGGTCTGGTCCTTCGGACCATCCCGGAACGACAGCGATAGATCAGATCAAATACTGCTTCGTGATGATTTCGCCCAGCCTGGAATTGTCCGCGATGAATTCCTGAATGAATTCATGCACGCCATGCTGGAAAATATCGTTCATGTTGCTGTGTTCCAGCCGGTTGCGGATGCCGCGGGCGTGGCGCTGGGCCGGGCCCTGGCGGCCATAGGCGACGCCGATCTGGTCGAGGTTGCGCACGAGATTGCCGTAGCAGCTGGCGAGCGAGCGCGGCAGCGTGTCGTTGAGGATCAACAGGTCCGCGATCAGCCAGGGCTTCAGCGTCTCGCGATAGACCCAGTGATAGGCCGTCAGCGCCGAGACCGAGCGGAGGATCGAGCTCCACTGGTAGAAGTCGAGCGGGCCGCCGACATGCTCCTCCTCGGGCAGCAGCACATGGTACTTCACGTCGAGAATGCGCGCGGTGTTGTCGGCGCGCTCGAGGTGCACGCCCATGCGCGAGAACCAATAGGCGTCGTTGCGCAGCATGGTCCGATAGGCCGAGCCGTCGAAGCGCAGCGAGGTCTCCTGCACGAAGCGCAGGAATTTGGCGAGGTCCTCGCGCGTCGAGGTGCCCTTGCTCCACACCGCCTGAAGCTCGATCCAGGCCGAGTTGATGGTGTCCCACATCTCGCTGGTGAGCGCCGTTCGCACCGAGCGCGAGTTCAGCCGCGCCGCTTCGATGCAGTTTCGGATCGAGGACGGGTTGTTCTGGGAGAACGAGAGATATTCGACGACGTTGTGCTCGTTGGCTTCCTCATAGGCCTGATAGAAGCTTGCGGCGACGCCGGCGGTGAGCAGCGCCGAATCCCATTCATTGGTCTTGCCGATATAGGCGGCGGGAAGCGCGGTGACCCGCAGCGTCGCATCGATGGTGCGCGCGAGATATTCGGCCCGTTCGACGTAGCGGGCGAGCCAGTAGAGGTTTTCGGCGGTACGCGACAGCATCTCTCTACTCGTCCAGAATCCAGGTGTCCTTGGTGCCGCCGCCTTGGCTCGAATTCACCACCAGCGAGCCTTCCTTGAGCGCGACGCGGGTGAGCCCACCCGGCACGATGGTCGTGCTCTTGCTGCCCGTGAGCACGAAGGGGCGAAGATCGACGTGACGTGGGGCGAGACCGGATGCGGTGCAGGTCGGGCAGGTCGAAAGCGCCAGCGTCGGCTGGGCGATGAAACCTTCCGGCTCGCGCTTGAGCTTGTCGCGGAACGCTTCGATCGTCGCCTTGGTCGCGGCGGGACCGATCAGCATGCCGTAGCCGCCGGAGCCGTGCACTTCCTTGACGACGAGCTCGCTCAAATTGTCCAGCACATAAGCGAGGTCCTTCGGCTCGCGGCAGCGCCAGGTCGGCACGTTCTTCAGGATCGGCTCCTCGCCGAGATAGAATTTCACGATGTCGGGCATGTAGGAGTAGATCGCCTTGTCGTCGGCGATGCCGGTGCCGACGGCGTTGGCGAGCGTGATGTTGCCGGCCGCGTAGGCCGACATCAGTCCGGGCACGCCGAGCACGGAATCGGGACGGAAGGTGAGGGGATCGAGGAAATCGTCATCGACGCGGCGGTAGATCACGTCGACCCGCTTCAGCCCTTCCGTCGTCCGCATGAACACTTCGTTGTTCTTGACCACGAGGTCGCGGCCCTCGACCAGCTCGATGCCGAGCTTGTCGGCCAGGAACGAATGCTCGTAATAGGCGGAGTTGTAGACGCCGGGCGTGAGCAGGGCGACGGTCGGCTCGCCGGATGCACTCTGCGGCGCGACCGAGCGGAGCGCGGCGAGCAGCTCGTCCGGATAGCGCTCGACCGGCGCCACCTTGTGGCGGGCGAACAGATCCGGAAACAGCCGCATCATGATCTCGCGGTTTTCCAGCATATAGGACACGCCGGACGGCGTGCGGGCGTTGTCCTCGAGCACGATGAAGTCGTCGGCGTCGACCCGGACGATGTCGATGCCGGCGATGTGCACGTAGACGTCGTGCGGCACCTGCTGGCCGTTCATCTCGGGCCGAAACACCGGGTTCTGGAAGATGAGATCGTCGGGCACGATTTCGGCGCGGAGGATCTCCCGGCCGTGATAGATGTCGCGCAGGAACATGTTGAGCGCGCGCACGCGCTGCTTGAGGCCCTTCTCCAGGACCGTCCATTCCTTGCCGGACATGATCCGCGGAATCACGTCGAAGGGGATCAGTCGCTCGGTGGACTCGGCCTCGCCATAGACCGCGAAAGTGATGCCGATGCGGCGGAACAGCAGCTCGGCCTCCTGGCGGCGATATTCGAGCGCCTCGGGAGGCGTCTCCTTCAGCCAGCGCGCGAGCTCCTGATAGGCGGGGCGGAGGTCCCCGCCGGGAATGTTCATTTCGTCAAACGCGACTGCCATAGATCCCGACTTGTCTCCCCAGGCGTTGCGCCATGCGCCAGGTCGCGTCGGCCTTGATGAGACCGCAACGTCCTGTGGCCATGCGTCAACAGTGCATGACTTTCATGTGGTAGCAAGGGCCGGGCCAGCGCGATAAGCATGGAGAGGGGCCATTTGCCGCCGACGGCCGGCGGCGTGCCTGAAAAAATGGCTGAAGACTGCTTATTTCAGAAGCAAAACCGCGTGACTTCAACGCGTTACCTCGGCAAAGTCGGCGTCACAGGTGAGGGACTTAAGGCATGAGCGAGATCGTCACGGCGGGCATTCTGGTCATTGGAGACGAAATCCTGTCCGGCCGGACCAAGGACAAGAATATCGGCTTCATCGCCGAATACCTGACCAATATCGGCATCGATCTGAAGGAGGTCCGCGTCGTCTCCGACGACGAGCCCGACATCATCGCAGCACTGGATGCGCTGCGGCACCGCTACACCTACGTCTTCACCACCGGCGGCATCGGGCCGACCCATGATGACATCACCGCAGATGCCGTCGCCAAGGCGTTCGGCGTCGGCATCGACCATCACCCGGAGGTGGTTGCCCGCTTTCGCGAGCGCTGGAGCGAGCAGGACCTCAACGAGGCTCGGCTGCGCATGGCCCGCATCCCGGACGGTGCCGAGCTGATCCAGAGCGCGACCATCCTCGCTCCCGGCTTCAAGATCGGCAATGTCATCGTCATGGCCGGCGTGCCATCGATCATGCAGGCGATGATGGACATCGTCGCGCCCAAGCTGAAGTCGGGCGTGCGCATGCTGTCGGAGTCGGTTCGCGCCAATGCGCGCGAGGGCGACATCGGCGGCCCGCTGCGGGCGATCGCAGCCGCCCATCCCGACACCATCATCGGCAGCTATCCCTTCATGGACGAGGAGCAGAAGCCCAACACCAACCTGGTGGTGCGCTCGCGCGATCCCGAGAAGCTCGCGGCGGCAATGGCGGCGGTGAAGGAAATGCTGGCGGGACTGAACGTCAGCCGTTAGCAGGAAAGGCGGGACGAGATTGCAGGAGACAGGCGATGGCTGGTGAAGCACCGGAACTGAGTGCGCAGGAGCGGGCAGGCAAGGCCTTCCCGGTCTCGTGGGACCAGTTCCACCGGGATTGCCGGGCGCTGACCTGGCGGCTCAACGAGGTCGGCCCATTCCATGCGGTGATCGCAATCACCCGCGGCGGCCTGGTGCCCGCCGCGATCGTGGCGCGCGAGCTAGGGGTGCGCGTCATCGATACGGTCTGCATCGCCAGCTACGACCACAACAAGCAGGGCGAGCTGCAGGTGCTCAAGGGCATTTCCGAGGCGACCATGACGCTCGGCGGCGGCACCGGCAAGGGCCTGTTGATCGTCGACGACCTCGTCGACACCGGCAAGACCGGCAGGATGGTGCGCGAGATGCTGCCCGATGCGCATTTCGCCACCGTCTACGCCAAGCCGATGGGACGCCCGCTGGTCGACACTTTCATCACCGAAGTCTCGCAGGACACCTGGATCTTCTTCCCCTGGGACACGGCGCTGTCCTATCACCCGCCGCTGCGGGATGGGGCGGCGTGATCAAAGGCGAATGGCGAGTGGCCAATGGCGAGTAAGGAATCCCCTATTCGCAATTCGCCATTCGCTACTCGCCCGCTGCAAAACCGCGTCACCCCGACTGGCGCCATCATCGCCACACCACATCGCGGCCTGTTCACGGGTAATCGCGGCATCATCCACGATCCCGCAACCAAGACGCTGTTGAAGAAGCGCTGGTCGACACCGGCCTGGATCACCTGCCTGTGCGAGTTCCGCGGCTGGCGGCGACCGGTGATGGCGCGGCGGAGCTGGACCGAGCTGTTCTTCCTCGACGAGGCGACGGCTTTTGCGGCGGGGCACCGGCCCTGCTTCTTTTGCCGGCGCGACGACGCCAAACGGTTTCGCGCGGCGTGGGAGAAGGGCAATGGTGTGAGCGGCATCAGCGCCAAGGCGATGGATGCCGTTCTGCATCGAGAGCGTCTCGATCGCGGCAGGAAACGGCTGCATCAATTGCCGATGCCGCTCGCGCAATTACCCGATGGAGCGATGGTGCAGCAGGGCGAAGAGTGCTTTCTGGTGATCCAGGGACAGGCGCTGCTGTGGTCGCCGGCGGGCTATGCCGGCGCTCGGGGTCGGCTCGACGATGTCAAGCTGTTGACGCCGCCCTCGACACTGCGTGCTCTGAATGCGGGCTATCAGTCCAGGCTGCATCCGACGGCGCTCAGCTAGGACGTGTACTATGAATTCTTACCGTGCTGCGGCGCCGGTATTCCTCATAATATTGCGAACCGTCGAGGCGCGGGCGACATCTTATTGCTCTTGCGGGCAAGTCGTGCCGGCGATGGCTATATCGCCTTTATAACATCGTCCTGACGGTCCCATCGATCGGCTATGCCCGGCAGCTTACCTTCTCGTGCAACATCGAGGAGAGTCAAATGCTGTACTTTCTCAGTCGCATAGACCAATACTTGACCAACAACATGCACGAGCACGGCCGCTTTCTGCGCGGGCTGGAGCTGCATGACGAGCATTCTTGCAAGGCCGATCGCCCGCACGACGTCAGCAGAACGACCGCGGCCGACGACGGGCGCCGCGACGTTGCTGCTGCGAAAGCAGCGTGACTCCCGACTTCCCCGGCTTCTCACCCCAGCCGCTCGCGCGCCAGCGCGGCGCCTGCGCCGAGCGCCATCAGCTTGGCTTCGGCGACCTCGCGCCGCATCGGCGCCATGCCGCAATTGGTGGTGGCGATGATGTTGCTCTTCGGCACGAATTGCGACACCGCCTCGATCACCTTCACGACGTCCTCGGCGGTCTCCACCGTGTCGCTGGCGACGTCGATCACGCCGGCCTGCACGATCTTGTTCTTCAGCAGCGCAAGCAGGTCGAGCGGGACTTTCGAATTGCGGCACTCGATCGCGACCTGCTGGATCGGGCTCGCGTCGATCACAGGGAAGATCTGTTCGTATTGCCGCCATTGGCTGCCGAGCGTCTCCTTCCAGTCGGTATTGGCCTTGATGCCGTAGCCGTAGCAGATGTGGACGGCGGTGGCGCAGGTGAGGCCTTGCGCGGCGCGCTCCAGCGCGTTGATGCCCCAATCATCGACCTCGTCCATGTAGACGTTGAAGGCGGGCTCGTCGAACTGCACGAGATCGACGCCATCGGCCTGCAAGGCCTTGGCTTCCTCGTTCAAGAGCTCGGCGAAGGCAAAGGCCATCTTGACCCTGTCGCCATAATAGCGGTCGGCAATGGTGTCGATGATGGTCATCGGGCCGGGCAGGGTGAATTTCAGCTGCTTCTTCGTGTGCGTGCGCGCGACGCGGGCCTCGAAGGCATGGACGCGGTCCTTCAGCCGGAGCGGGGCGACCACTTGCGGCACCATCGCCTTGTAGCGATCCTTCCGGATGCCCATCTCGACCTTGTGGGCGAAATCGATGCCTTCGATCTTCTCCAGGAAGCCGTGCACGAAATGCTGCCGGGCCTGCTCGCCCTCGGTGACGATGTCGATGCCGGCGTCCTCCTGGAGCTTCAGCCAGATCAGCGTCGCATCGCGCTTAGCGCGGGCGAGCTCGTCGCCTTCGGACTTCCAGGGCGCCCAGAGCATGTTGGGCTCGGCGAGCCATTCCGGCTTCGGCAAGGAGCCGGCGATCGTGGTTGGAAACAGCATGGCGGCCCTCCCGGCAGGTTGTTGCGCCCCTTCCTGCCATGTCCTAACGTCGAGGTACAGAACAACGAAAGTCGCCCGCAGGTTTGCGCGGGAAGGAAACAGCCTCTGCTCTCTCCCCGTCATTGCGAGGAGCCCTTGCGACGAAGCAATCCAGAATCCCACCGCGGAGGCAGTCTGGATTGTTTCGCTGCGCTCGCAATGACGAGGAGAGTGCGAATAACACGACGGGAAACGCCATGATCGAATTCTTCTTCGACTGCTCCAGCCCCTGGACCTATCTCGCCTTCCACAACATCCAGCCGCTTGCCAGGGAACTCGGGACAGACATCACCTGGCGTCCGATCCTGGTCGGCGGCATCTTCAACACCGTCAATCCGAGCGTCTACGCGCAGCGCGAGAAGCCGGTGCCGCTGAAGGCGCGCTACATGAAGAAGGACCTCGCCGACTGGGCGCGTTCGGCGGGCCTTGCGATCAAGATGCCGCCGACGGTGTTTCCGGTGAACAGCGTCAAGGCGATGCGCGGCTGCATCTGGCTCGGTCAAGGCATGGTGCCGTTCGCGACATCGGTGTTCGAGGCCTATTGGGGCGAGGACAAGGACATCTCGCAGGACGCGGTGCTCGCGGAGATCTGCAGGAAGGTCGGCATCGACGAGGCGAAGTTCTTCGCCGGAATTGCCGAGCAGGGTATCAAGGACCAGCTCAAGGCCAACACAGAAGAGGTGGTCGCCCGCGGCGGCTTCGGCTCGCCGACGATCTTCGTGAACAAGACCGACATGTATTTCGGCAATGACCGCCTGCCGCTGATCCGCGAGGCGCTGTTGCGCAGCAAGGCGAGCGCGGCCTGATGGTGCGCGCCGTCGTCTGCCGCACGCTCGGCGAGCCCGAGAGCTTGCGGCTGGAAGAGTTTCCGCAGCGAGCCCTGAAACCCGGCGAGGTGCGGGTCGCGATCCGGGCAGCCGGGTTGAATTTTCCTGATGTGCTGATGGCCGCCGGCGAATACCAGCTCAAGCCGGAGCTGCCGTTCACGCCGGGCATGGAAGCCGCCGGCGACGTCATCGAGATCGGTCCCGAGGCGCGAGGTGTTGCCGTCGGCGACAAGGTGATCGTCAAGATGCGCCATGGCGCATTCACGGACGAAGCCGTGGTCATGCCGTCACAGCTCACGCCGATGCCGTCGACCTTCGACTACGCGGAAGCTGCGACCTATCTCGCCGGCCACGGCACGGCCTATCATGCGCTGATCGACCGCGGCCGGCTCGCGCCGGGCGAGGTGCTGCTGGTGCATGGCGCCGGCGGCGGCGTCGGCCTTGCCGCCGTCGAGATCGGCAAGATGCTGGGCGCGACCGTGATTGCGACTGCCTCCAGCGACGAGAAGCTCGCCATTGCGCAATCGCGCGGCGCCGATCATCTCATCCGCTACGACCGCGAGCCGTTTCGCGATGCCGTCAAGCGCATCACCGACGGTCGCGGCGCGGACGTCGTGTTCGACCCCGTCGGTGGCCAGGTCTTCGAGGATTCGATGCGGTGCATCGCCTGGGGCGCGCGGCTGCTCGTGATCGGTTTCACCGGCGGCATCGGTTCGGCCAAGACCAATCTCTTGCTGATCAAGGGCGCCAGCGTGCTCGGCGTGCGCGCTGGAGAGGCGGTGCGCAGGAATCCCGCGCTCGGCGAAGTCCGCCTGAAGGCGCTGCTGCAATGGGCGGAGGAGGGCAAGTTGCGCCCCAACGTCTCGCACCGCCTGCCGCTGGAAGACTATGCCAAGGCGATGCGGCTGCTGATCGACCGCAAGGCGATCGGGCGCGTGGCGTTGGTGATGGAGTGACCTCTATCATCGTCATTCCGGGGCGCCCGAAGGGCGAACCCGGAATCTCGAGATCCCGGGTTCGATGCTTCGCATCGCCCCGGGATGACGCTTCGCGTCACTTATACTCCCGCTCCGTCCACCACGGGAAATAGTCCGGCATGTCCGTGGACACCTTGTTCTTGAACTGCGCCGGCCGTTTTTCCAGGAACGACACCACGCCTTCCTTCACATCCTCCGAACGGCCGCGGGCATAGATGCCGCGGCTGTCGACCTTGTGGGCTTCCATGGGATCGTCGGCGCCCATCATGCGCCACATCATCTGGCGGATCAGCGCGACCGACACCGGCGCGGTCTTTGCCGCAAACTCCTTGGCGAGCGCGCGGGCGGTCGGCAGCAGATCATCGGGGGGCACGACCTTGCTGACGAGGCGGCCGGCGAGCGCCTCCTGCGCCGGGAAGACGCGGCCGGAATAACACCATTCCAGCGCCTGCGAGATGCCGACGATGCGCGGCAAGAACCAGCTCGAGGCCGCCTCCGGGACGATGCCGCGCTGGGAGAACACGAAGCCGAACCGTGCGGCCTCCGAGGCGATGCGGATGTCCATCGCGAGCTGCATGGTGACGCCGATGCCGACGGCCGGACCGTTCACCGCGGCGATCACGGGCTTGAGGCACTTGAAGATGCGCAAGGTCACCTGGCCGCCGCCGTCACGCACCTGCAGGTCGCTGTAGTCGACCTTGCCGTCGGCGAGGCGCTTGACCGGCCCGCGCCGCGCATCGCGGTCGAACGTGTCGGCGCCGGAGGAGAGATCGGCGCCCGCGCAAAAGCCGCGGCCGGCGCCGGTGACGATGATGGCGCGGACATTGTCATCCTTGTCGGCGGCGTCGAACGCGTCGATCAGCTCGCCTTGCATCTGCGCGTTGAAGGCGTTGAGCTTGTCGGGCCGGTTCAGCGTGATGGTGAGGATCTGATCGGCGACCTCGTACTTGATCGTCTCATACGCCATGGTGGTTTCCTTCCTTTTGTCCTTCGCTGCGCAGACGTTTGTCCTTTTACCCTCCCTGGAGGGGGAGGGTCGATCGCGCATAGCGCGAGCGGGGCGGGGTGATCTCTCCACTCGGGCAGTGTCGGACGCCGAGAGACCGTCACCCCACCCCGGCTCACATTTCGCTGCGCTCAATGTGAACCGACCCTCCCCCTCCAGGGGAGGGTAAGCAGGAGTCTTTCTATGTTGCCCGTCCCAAATCAGTCGGACTTGCGCCTAAAGGGCGCGCTGTCCCCGCATGACGAAAGTCTACTTCGCCGGTGGCTTTGGCCAGGGCCGCTGCGGGCCGCGCAGACCTTCGAACGCCTTGGCCATGCCGAGCACGCCGATGTCGTCGAAACGGCGGCCGACGATCTGCACGCCGATGGGAAAACCTTTGGCGTCGAAGCCGCCGTTGAGGGAGATCGCCGGGTTCTCCGACATATTCCACGGCACGGTATAGGCGATATGCTCGAACGGCTTCATCGGATCGTTGGTGGGGGAAGCCCATTCCGCCGGATAGTTCACGTTCGGCGCGGTCGGCGAGATCACATAGTCGAGCTCGCAAAAGAGCTTCGCCGCGGCCGCGCGGATCGCCATGGTCTGGTTGAAGCCACGGATGACATCGACGCCCGAGAGCTTCGCGCCGGACTCGCCCCACTGGAAGATATAGGGCAGCACCTTGGTCTGCTCGGCCGGCGTCAGCTTGGACAGATCGTCCCACATCCGCGCGCGCCAGAAATTGTCGAGGCCATCGAGCATCTCGCGCGTCAGGATGCCATCGACCTCGGTGAGCACGGCGCCTGCGGACTCGAACGCCTTCGCGGCCTTCACCGCGACCTCGCGCACCGGCTTCTCCAGCGCCAGGCCGCAGCCGGCATCGAGCATCAACCCGATGCGCAGCTTGCGCGGAGATTTCTCCAGGCCCTTCCAGTTCAGCAGCTCGGCCGGCAGGCTCATGCCGTCGCGCCGGTCGGGCTTTGCGATCGCGCTCATCATCAGCGCGCAATCGTCGACCGTGCGGGTCATCGGGCCTGCGACACGGCCGACATAGGTGGGGTCGATCGGCACGCGGCCAAAACTCGGCTTCAGGCCGACGAGGCCGCACCAGCCGGCGGGCAGGCGAACCGAGCCGCCGATATCGGTGCCGAGATGCAAGGGCCCGTAGCCGGCCGCGGCCGCGGCGCCTGCGCCGGCGCTGGAGCCGCCCGGGTTCTTGCTGAGGTCCCACGGGTTGCGCGCGAGCGCATGGAACGAGGAGAGCCCGGAGGACAACATGCCGTAATCGGGCATGGTGGTCTTGGCGAAGATGATGCTGCCGGCCTCACGCAAACGCGCGGCGGGCGGCGCATCCCTCTCGGCCGGCACGAGCTTGACGCTGGCTGCCCCGAGCGGCACCGGCACGCCCTTGGTCGCGATGTTGTCCTTCACCGTCACGGGCACGCCGTCGAGCGCGCCGGAGGGCTCGCCGCCGGTCCAGCGCGCGGTCGAGGCCTTTGCGGCCTCGCGCGCGCCGTCGGGATCGAACGCATAGAGCGCCTTCAGATGCGGTTCCCACGCCGCGACATGCGTGAGCACGTCCTCCAGCACCTCGCTCGGCGAGAACTGCTTGGCGCGATAGCCCGCGATCAGGTCGACCGCGGACAGATCGTGCAGCGAGGTGACCGCTTCCTCGACGCTCTTCTTATGCATTGCCACCCACCGGCATGCGCGTCTCGACGATGCGGGCGAACATGCTGGCGCCGATCGGCAGGATCTTGTCGTCGAGCACGAAGCCGGGATTGTGCACGGGCACCGAGCCGTCATGACCGACCCAGAAATAGGCGCCGGGAATGGTCTCCAGCATATCGGCAAAATCCTCGCTGCCCATCTTCGGCTGGGTGCGGGTGATCACGTTGGCGGGGTCGACGATGGTGCGCGCGACCTCCTCGACCACCTTGGACTGCTCGACCTGGTTGACCAGCACGTTGAAGGTGTCGCGGATGTCGACGTCGATGACGCATTGGTAGGCGCTTGCGATACCGGCGCAGATGGTGCGGATGCGCTCGCTGACCAGGCTGCGAACCTCCTTCGAGAAGGTGCGGATGGTGCCGCACAGATGCGCATCGCCCGGGATGACGTTGTAAGCGGAGCCCGCGTGAATCTGGGTGATCGACACCACCGCAGCCTGCAGCGGGTCGACGTTGCGGCTGACGATGGTCTGGATCGCCTGTGCCAGTGTGGTCGCGATGACGACTGCGTCCTTGGAGCGCTCGGGCATCGCGCCATGCGCGCCGTAGCCGGTGATGCGCAGGTCGAAGAAATCGGCGCTGGCCATCGCAGGCCCCGGCAGGATCGCGATCTCGCCGTGATTGAGATCGGGCGCGTTGTGGAGGCCGTAGAGTTCGTCGCAGGGAAATTTCTCGAACAGCCCGTCCTTAATCATGGCGCGGGCGCCGCCGAGGCCTTCCTCGGCCGGCTGGAAGATCAGGTGCACGGTGCCGTCGAAGTTCCGGGTCTCGGCGAGATAGCGCGCGGTGCCGAGCAGCATGGTGGTGTGGCCGTCATGGCCGCAGCCGTGGAAGCGGCCGGGGATCTTCGAGCTCCACTTCAGATTGGTGTTCTCTTCCATCGGCAGCGCGTCCATGTCGGCGCGAAGCCCGATGCGCTTGCTGCCCGTACCCTTGCCCTTGATGACGCCGATCACGCCGGTGCCGCCGAGGCCGCGATGCACCTCGATGCCCCAGCTCTTCAGCTTGTCGGCGACGATGCCGGAGGTGCGCACTTCCTCGAAGCCGATCTCGGGATGGGCGTGGAGGTCGCGCCTGATGGCAGTGAGCTCGTCGGCATAGCCGTCGATGCGGTCGATCGTGGGCATGTGTTCTCCAGTCAGCGTGAGGGAGGCGTGAAAACGGGGCCGTTCGGCTTGATGCGGATGCCGGGCCGCAGGCGCGTCCAGGGTAGCGAAGCGGTATCGGCCGGCATCGCGCCGGGTGCGGCACAGATCATCAGCTTCTCGGCGATCGGTTCGAAATCGGCGCGGAAATGCACCGAGCTCTTGTTGACCAAAATCTTCTGTTCGGTCGGCTCGATGCCGACATAGCGGTACATCGCCTGGTCGGCGAGCTGGGCCTTGTGCGAGGAGACGACAATGCGGACATCGCCGATGCGCAAGGCTGCGGACGGGCCCATCTCCATCTCGCGGCCGCCGTAATAGGGACCGGGCGCGATGAAGCGGCCGTCGGAAAGCTGCTCGACCACGAAAGTCTCGCGATAGGGTTCGTCGCCGGGAATGCCGGACTTGCCGCCGAGCGCCAGCGTCACGGTGGCGCCGACACCGGCCGCGTGCGCGGCCCTGGCCGATTCCGGATCGTAGATCGCGCCGGTTGCCGCACTCGCCTTGTTGCGCACCAGCGCGCGGAGCATGCCCGTGGTGTCGGAATCGCCGCCGGCGCCGGGATTGTCCTGGGTGTCGGCGATGATGATCGGCTTGCGCGCGCTCTTGGCAAGTTCCATGGCGTGGCGCACGCCATCGTCGGGCGACCAGATCTTGCCGTCGAAATCGTCTTCGTGGCTTTCGATCAGCTTCAGAAGCGCGTCCGCCGCGCGATCGGCGTCGTCCTGCGTCTTGCCGTAGGCGAACACGCTGGGGCCGCAGTCGCGGAAATCGGCGGCGGGGAAGCCGGGCGCAAACGAGAGGGTGGGAACGGCATCGCTCTCCAGCGCCGCGAGCTTTTCGTAGATACCTTTGGTCGGCTGATCGTTGGTGCATTGCCAGCTGATCGGGATCAGGAACGGCAATTGCCGGAACGCCTTTGCGAAGCGCTGCTTCGTCTGCAGCAGCAGCGCGAGGTGGCGCGCGCAGGCGCGGCCGGTTTCGGCCATGTCGACATGGGGATAGGTCCGATAGGCGATCAGCGCGTCGGCATGCTCCATCATCCCGGGCGTGACGTTGGCATGCAGATCGAGGCTGGTGACCAGCGGAACGTCCTTGCCGATGACGCGGCGCACGCGTGCCAGGATCTCGCCTTCGCCGTCGTCGAGATGCTCGGTCACCATGGCACCGTGCAGGTCGAGATAGACGGCGTCGATCGGCCCAGTAGCTGCGATGCCGTCGACCATCACCTTCACGATGCGCTCGAATGCATCCTTGGTGACATGCGCCGACGGGCTCGCGCCGCAGGCAATGGTCGGAACGAGTTCCCAGCCGTTCGCCTCGGCGCTGTCGACGAAACCGGCGAGGCCGACATTGATGCGCCGCATCACCTTCAAGACGTCGGCACCTTCCGTCATCGCCGGCCAGCCGCCGCCGTGCTGGAAGTCGGCGAAGGTCGCCTTGGTCGGAGCGAAGGTGTTGGTCTCGTGCAGGAAGCCGCCGACGGCGATGCGTGTCATTCAGTTCAGTCCCGATTGAAGTGCGCGACGTTAGCCTTGCTCTTGTTGGGAGAGCAAGGCAGGAAGCAATCGTGCCACGCATGGGGTCAAGACGTTTTGGGAATGTGTGCCGCGCACACCGTCATTGCGAGCGCAGCGAAGCAATCCAGAGTCTTCCCGCGGAGGGATTCTGGATTGCTTCGCTACGCTCGCAATGACGAGCCGATAGACTAAGCGCTCGCCCCCACGCCTTCCGCCACCGGCCGGAAGTTCGCAAAATCCCAGTTGCGCCCGGGCGCCGCATCCAGCAGCGCCTTGGTGTAGGCTTCCTTCGGATGCGTCAGCACCTCGCCGGCGGGGCCCTGTTCCACGACGCGGCCGTGCTGCATCACCACGACCTCGTCGCAGATCTGGGCGGCGACGCGCAGATCGTGGGTGATGAACAGGATGGCGATGCCGAGCCGCTTCTGGATCTCGTCGAGCAGCTCCAGCACCTGCGCCTGTACCGAGACGTCGAGCGCTGAGACCGCTTCGTCCGCGACCAGCACGTCCGGATCGAGCGCGAGCGCCCGGGCGATCGCGATACGCTGGCGCTGGCCGCCGGAGAATTGGTGCGGATAGCGCGTCACGGCGTCCGGCGGCAGGCCGACCAGCTCGAGCAGCTCGCGCGCCCGCTTCATCGCCTCGGTGTGCGCCACGCCGTAATTGACCGGGCCTTCGGCGATGCTCTCGCCGACGGTGATGCGCGGGTTGAGCGAACGATAGGGATCCTGGAACACGATCTGGATCTTCTGCCGGTGCGGTTGCAGCAGGCGGCGCGAGATGTCGGCGATCTCGCGGCCGGCGAGGCGCACGCCGCCCGAGGTCGGATCGATCAGGCGCACGATGCAGCGCGCAACCGTCGACTTGCCCGAGCCGCTTTCACCGACGATGCCGAGCGTGCGGCCCTTGCGCAAGGTGAGCGTGACCTTGTCAGCCGCGACGACCTCGCGGCCTTTGCCGAAGAAGGCGCGCTCCTTGTAGACCTTGCTGAGCTCGTTGGCCTCCAGCACCACGGGCTCGCGGGTTTCCTCGCGCGGCGGGCGCGGCACCAGGCTCGGCACCGAGGAGAGCAGGTTGCGGGTGTATTCCATGGTCGGATTGCGCAGCACGGTCTCGAGCGGGCCGGTCTCGACCAGGCGGCCCTGGCGCATCACCGCGACGCGGTCGGCGATCTCGGCCACCACGCCCATGTCGTGGGTGATGAACAGCACCGCCGTGCCGTGATCGCGCTGGAGGTCACGGATCAGGGTCAGGATCTGCTTCTGCGTGGTGACGTCGAGCGCGGTGGTCGGCTCGTCGGCGATGAGGAGCTTCGGCTCCAGCACCAGCGCCATCGCGATCATGATGCGCTGGCGCTGGCCGCCGGAGAGGCGGTGAGGGTAGGAGGCGAAGATGCGCTCGACCTGGGGCAGGCGCACCTGCTCCATCATGTCCAGGATGCGTTGCTTGCGCGCCTTCGCGTCGAGGCTGGTATGGGCGCGGAGCACCTCGTCGATCTGGCGGCCGACCGGCACCACCGGATTGAGCGCCGTCATCGGCTCCTGGAAGATCATTGCCATCTTGGTCGCGCGGAGCTGGCGCAGGCGGCGGTCGGTGGCGGTGAGCAGCTCCTCGCCGACCAGCTTCACGCTGCCGCCGGTCGGCACCAGGGTGCCCTTCGGCAGCAGGCCCATCGTGGTGAGCGAGGTCACCGACTTGCCCGAGCCGCTCTCGCCGACGAGGCACAGCGTCTCGCGCTCGCGCACCTGGATCGAGATGCCGTCGATGATGTTGGCGCCTTTCGGCTGCTTGCCGATGGAGACGACGAGGTTGTTGATGTCGAGGATAGTGTTGGTCACGTCAATTCTCTCCGCCGTCATTCCGGGGCGCGCGTAGCGCGAACCCGGAATCCATCGGGCCGCAGCACGAGGGGTGAAATAGATTCCGGGCTCGCGCCAAGAGGCGCGCCCCGGAATGACCGTGTTGATGGTTTCACTTGCCCTCCCGCTGCTTCATGCGCGGATCGAGGGCGTCGCGGGCGGCGTCGCCGATCAGGTTGATGCTGAGGATGGCGATGGAGAGCAACAGGCCCGGCCAGAAGATCAGCGACGGCTTGATCTGGAAGTACTGGCGGCCCTCGGCCATGATGTTGCCCCAGGTCGGCGTCTCCGGCGAGATGCCGGCGCCGAGGAAGGAGAGGATCGCCTCGGTGAGGATGGCGCTGGCGCAGATATAGGTGCCCTGGACGATCAGCGGCGCGATCGTGTTCGGCATCAGGTGGCGCCACATGATCTTCGGCAGGCTCGAGCCGACCGAGATTGCGGCCTCGACGTAAGGCTCCTCGCGGGCCGACAGCACGACCGAGCGGACCAGGCGTGCCACGCGCGGAATCTCGGGGATCGTGATCGCGATCAGCACGGTCCAGAGGCTGGCGCCTGACAGCGACACCACGGCGATCGCGAGCAGGATGCTCGGCATCGCCATCAGGCCGTCCATGACGCGCATCATCACGGAATCGACCAGCTTGAAGAAGCCGGAGACGAGGCCGATCGAAAGGCCGATGACGATCGACAGGATCGCCGCGCCGATGCCTATCAGAAGCGAGATGCGGCCGCCATAGATCACGCGTGACAACACGTCGCGGCCGTAGGCGTCGGTGCCGAGCAGGAACTGTGCGGAGGACGGCTTGAGCCGCTGCGACGGAGCGAGCTGGATCGGATCATGCGGCGCGATCAGCGGCGCGAGGATCGAGATCACCACGATCAAGGCGAGCAGGCACGTCGCGGTGGCGATGATCGGCGTCGAGGTGAGGAATCCGAAGCGCGGCCGCAGCGGCGACGTGATCGGAATGGAGGACTGGGGAAGGGTATCAACCGACATTTTGTTCTTGTCCTTGCCTCAGTACCGGATCCGGGGATCGAGCAGGGTGTAGGCGACGTCGATGAGAAGATTGACGACGACGTAGATCAGCGAGGTCAGCAGGATCATCGCCTGGATCACCGGATAATCGCGCGCCAGCACCGCATCGACGGTGAGGCGGCCGATGCCGGGGATGTTGAACACGCTCTCGGTGACGACGACGCCGGAGATCAAGAGCGCAAAGCCGGTGCCGATCACGGTGATCACCGGCACGGCGGCGTTGCGCAGCGCATGGCGCATCATCACCGCGACCTCGTTGATGCCCTTCGCCCGCGCCGTTCGCACGTAGTCTTCGCCGAGCACGTCGAGCATCGCCGCACGCGTCATGCGCGCGATCAGTGCGATGTAGATGAAGGACAGCGCGCAGGTCGGCAGGATCATGCGCTCGAAGAACGGACCGAAGCCGTTGAAGATGCTGCGGAAGCCCTGCACCGGCACCCAGCGCAGCTCGATCGCGAAGACCTGGATGAGGACATAGCCGACCACGAACACCGGCACCGAGAAGCCGAGCACGGACAGACCCATCACGAAACGGTCGATCCAGGTGCCGTGCTTCCAAGCCGCGACCACCCCCAAGGGAACTGCGACCATGACGGCGAGGATGATGGTGCACAGCGCAATCGAGATCGACGGCTCCACGCGCTGGCCGATCATCTTCATCACCGGCAGGTTGGAGATCAGCGACGTCCCGAGGTCGCCGTGCAGCAGCTTGTTCACCCAGGTGATGAACTGCACGATCAGCGGCTCGTTGAGACCAAGCGATTCGCGGATGCGCTCCAGCCGTTCCGGCGTCGCGTTGTCGCCGGCGAGGATCGCGGCGGGATCGCCGGGGGTGAGGCGGAGGAGGAGGAACACGAATAGCGCGACCACGCCCATCACGGGCACGGCGGCGAGAATTCGGCGAACGAGATATCCGAGCAAGTTGGATCCGTCAGTTTAGAGTCAAATTGGGCAGGCTTCTTGGGCAGGGCCCTTGGCAACCTGCCATCAGCCTAACATTTCAGCAATTCCCGTGCCATCTGGGCCGGGACCCCAATGGTCGTCATGCCCGGGCTTGACCCGGGCATCCACGTCTTTCTTCGCGTTCGGTGGCAAAGGCGTGGATGGCCGGGTCATAGGCGAGCGGAAGCGACGCCGTCCTTCGGACGGCTACGCCCGGCCATGACGGGGTCTCCTGGATCACGCCAGCGTCGCCAGCAGCCCCGCCATCAGGCGGCCTCGCTCAACGAGACTCTCGACTTCGATGTGCTCCTCCAGCGTGTGGGCATTTCCGCCGCGCACGCCGAGGCCGTCGAGCGTCGGGATCCCCATGGCGCCGGTGAAGTTGCCGTCGGAGCCGCCGCCGGAGCTTGCATGCGGCAATTCCATGCCGAGAGATTTGGCGATACCGCGCGCCTTCTCGTACAGCGCCATCGTGCCGGCATCCGGCTCCCACACCGGCCGCGTCACGCCGCGCGTGACCTTGAAGGTGACGTCGTCGTTGCTGCCCGACAGCGCCAGCATCCGCTCGACCCCGCGATCCAGATCGGCCTGGCGCTTGGCCATCGACAGCGCTTCGCCGGTCGCGGTGGTGGCGACGCAATTGACCCACTGGCCGCCATGCACGATGCCGACCGAGAAAGTGCAGTCTTCCGTGGTCATGGCGTCGATGTTGAGAATTTGCCGCGCCATCTCGCGGATCGCCGAGCGTCCCGCCGACAGCGTGGCGCCGGCATGGCTCGGCCGGCCCGTCGCTTCGAGGTTGAAGCGTGCGATGGCATAACGTCCGGTGGTGACGCCGTTGTCCGCGCGGCCGGGCTCCGGCACCAGCACGTATTTGTTCCGTGCGGCCTCGGCCTCGATGATGTCGCGCGTCGAGGGGGTGCCGACCTCCTCGTCCGGCGTGAACAGCACCGTGATCGGCAGCGGCGTGGTGAACGATGCCCGCGCCAGCTGCCGGATCGCTTCCAGCGAGAGGTAATTGCCGCCCTTCATGTCGAAGATGCCGGGGCCGTAACACTTGTTGCCCTCGCGCCGCCATTTCAGTTTCTCGATGGTGCCGACCGGATGGACGGTATCCATGTGTCCGGCGATCAGGATGCCCGGCTCGCCCTGCTTCGGATGCGGGAAGCGCGCGCGGATCACGCCGCCAAAACCCTGGCGGCCTGCGATGCGTTCGATCGTCGCACCCATGATCGCCATATCCCGCGCCGCGATATCGAGCATGCGGTCCACGGCGCCCGCGTCCCAGGTCGGGCTTTCGCATTCGACCCAGGTGCGCAGGCCCGCGAGCATTGCCTCGGAATCAAAGGGGAGATTGGCAGGATTCATCTCAATGTCTCTCGAGCTTGGGAAGATGGAACGCGCATTGCATCGGCGCGGGCAGGACGAGTGGAGGTGTTGTAGAGCCAAATCGATCCCTGTGGAGCCCGTGCATGCGCCGCAAGGGCTTGCAACGAAACCGGATTGACGCGCTCGGCACTGTCTGCAAGTCTCGAAAAGATGAAGGCATTGCATGAGGTTAGTTCGCCCAACGAACGGACTTCATGCTCAATCAATAACCTGCCTTTGAACAGTTTCACGTCAGGAGAACTTTCCATGTTCAATTTCATGCGCCGGGGGCCTCGCGCGTTCGCCTCCACACTTGCGCTGTCGGTCGTCGCGCTTTCGACCGCGCTGGCCTCGCCGGTGCTCGCGGCCGGCAAGACCCTCACCGCGGTGATGCATTCGGATTTGCGCATCATCGACCCGATCTTCACCACGGCCTACATCACGCGTGACCATGGCTACATGGTTTACGACACGCTGGTGGCGACCGATTCGAACTTCAAGGTCCAGCCGCAGATGGCGGACTGGAAGATCTCCGACGACAAGCTCACCTACACCTTCACGCTGCGCGACGGCCTGAAGTGGCATGATGGTGCGCCGGTAACCGCGGAAGATTGCGTCGCTTCGCTGAAGCGCTGGGCAGCGGTCGACGGCATGGGCCAGAAGCTCATGGACTTCACCGCCAGCATCGAGGCGACCGACGCCAAGACCATCACGCTGAAGCTGAAGGAGCCCTACGGCCTCGTCCTCGATTCCATCGGCAAGCCGTCCTCGCGCGTCGCCTTCATGATGCCGAAGCGCCTTGCCGAGACGCCGGCGGACAAGCAAATTCCCGAGCAGATCGGCTCGGGCCCCTTCAAGTTCGTGCAGGGCGAATTTCAGCCCGGCGTGAAGGCGGTCTACGTCAAGAACACCGATTACGTGCCGCGCAAGGAGCCTGCGAGCTGGACCTCCGGCGGCAAGGTGGTGAAGGTCGACCGCGTCGAATGGCTCACCATGCCGGACTCGCAGACTGCGGTGAATGCGCTGCAGTCGGGCGACATCGATTTCATGGAGAACCTGCCCTTCGACATGTTGCCGGTGCTGGAAGGCAACAAGGAGCTCAAGATCGAGGTCCTGAACAAGTTCGGCTTTCAGACGCTCGGCCGGATGAACTTCCTGCATCCGCCGTTCGACAACGTGAAGGTGCGGCGGGCTGCCTTGCTGGCGATCAACCAGAAGGACGTGCTCGACGCGCTGGTCGGCAATGCGAAGTACCAGAAGATCTGCGGCGCATTCTTCGTGTGCGACACGCCGCTCGCGACCGATGTCGGCTCCGAGACCCTGGTGAAGGGGAACGGCATGGCGGAAGCCAAGAAGGCGCTGGCCGAGTCCGGCTATGACGGCACGCCGATCGTGATCATGGCGCCCGGCGACGTCACGACGCTGAAGGCGCAGCCGATCGTCGCGGCCCAGCTGCTGCGCGAAGCCGGCTTCAAGGTCGACCTGCAGGCGACCGACTGGCAGACGGTGGTGAGCCGCCGTGCCAGCCAGAAGCCGCCGAAGGAAGGCGGCTGGAACATGTTCTTCACCAACTGGGTCGCAGCCGACGTGTCCAACCCGATCGCCAATCTCTCGATTAGCGGCCTCGGCAAGAAAGGCTGGTTCGGCTGGGCGGAGGACGCCAAGATCGAGCAGCTCAAGGACGCTTTCGTCCGCGCGTCTTCGCTCGACGAGCAGAAGAAGATCGCCGCGGACATCCAGAAGCAGGCCTATGAGCAGGTGATCTACATTCCGCTGGGGCAGTATCTCATCGCGAGCGGCTGGCGCAAGTCGCTGAACGGCGTGCTCGACGGTCCCGCGACGCCGGTGTTCTGGAACGTCGACAAGACGGAGTAAGCGGGGACACTTGGTTCCGGTAAAGCGAACGGCGCCGCAGGCTTCCTGCGGCGCCGTTTTCTTTGCGTGATCCCTTGCGCGAATCTGCGCTAGCAGTGGCTGTCGCGCACTTGCTCAAGCCCTTCACTTGCAAATGGCAGGTGTCTGTTCGGCCGCTTTTCGGCCGGCTTTGAAGTGGGTTGCTCGAGTTCCGCGGCCGGCTGATCCAGTCTGCTCTCTTGTTCCATCTCGGCATCCTCTCGATTGCTGCAGTACAACATCGAGAGGAGCGCGAGGTTCCTCAAGCGACGTGACGATGATGCGGCCTGAACAGCCGTCCCTTCTCGACCACCAGCACGATCGCGAGCGCGGCGAGGGTGGACAGGAAGAAGCCGACCGAGAACGGCAGCAACGTGCCGTCGAAACTCTGCCCGATCGCCATGCCGACCACGATCCCGATCAGCGTGGTGATCGAGCCGTACAGCGAGGAGGCGGTGCCGGCGATGTGGCCCTGCGGCTCCATCGCCAGCGCGGTGAAGTTGGCGACCATCATGCCGAACGAGAACATCATCAGGGCCGAGAGCATCATGAACAAGGCGAGCGGCAGCACGCCGAGACTTTCCGTCAGCAGCATCACGCTGGCCACGAGCGTGTAGAGCGTCAGCGCGCCGTGCGAGATCACGCGCATGCCGAGCCGGCCGACAAGCCTTGCATTGAGGAATCCCGCAATGGCGACGCCGGCCGCGATCGCCGCGAAGGCGAGCGGGAAGTAGTGGCCGAGGTGATAGATGCCGGTGAAGATCTGTTGGGCGCAGAAGACGTAGGCGAACAGCGCGCCCATCACGCTGCCGGCAGCCGTGGCATAGCCGATGGTCTGGCGATGGGTCACGGTCTGCCCGTACGCCGAGAGCACGTCGGAGGGCGCCAGGGATCGGCGCTCCGACTGGGGAAGGGTTTCAGGCAGGCGCAGCACGCACCATGCGAGTGCGAGCAGGCCGTACAGCATCAGCACGACGAAGATGCCGCGCCATGCCGTCACCAGCAGCACCGCCTGCCCGAACGAGGGGGCGACCACCGGCACCGCGATGAACACCATCATGGCGAGCGACATCACGCTCGCCATGCGGCGGCCGACATAGCAATCGCGCACGATCGAGGTCGCGATCACGCGCGTCGCCGCGGTGCCGAGCCCCTGGAGCGCACGCGCCAGCAGCAGCGTCTCGAACGAGGGTGCGGCGACCGCCAGCACGCTCGCCACCGCATAGACCGCCATGCCGCCGAGCAGCACCGGCCGGCGCCCGAAACGGTCCGACAGCGGGCCCATGACGAACTGGCCGGCGCCGAAGCCGATCAGAAAGGTCGACAGCACCAGTTGCAGATGGTTCTCGACGGGAATCTTGAAGGCGGCGCCGATATTGGGCAGCGCCGGCAGCATCATGTCCATCGCGAGCGGATTCAGCGCCATGATGGACGCGATCACGATGACGAATTCCGGAAAACCCATCGGGCGGTGTCCCGCGGACACCCAAGCGTCGGCATTGACGTCGGACAAGAAGCTTACCCCTGCAATCGAGCGACTTATTGAGCCCCGATGCTGCGTTGCACAACCCATGTTTCGGGATGGCTGGCAGGCGGGGCAGGAGCGGTCAAAAACAGGTGAAGGCCCGTCGCCGGTCGGATGGTCATCCTCGACGGCCGCCGCACATCGAAGCGTTTTCCGAAGCCGCGTCCGGACGACTGGAGCCGGCAACCAGCGATTCACCATAAAGTCGCGCATGGCGCGCCGGGGAGATGAATCGGCAACCCGTCCTGTCCATTGTGGCCGGACCGGCCGCCGCAACGGCGCCGGGAGAAACCAGACCAAGCAGGGTATCGGCCGTGTCCGACATCTCAGGTGCAGCACGATGGTTGGCGCCTGCGGCGAGGGCCGGCAGGCGCAACGTCTGGCTTGCCGGCGTGGTCGCGCTGACCGCGCTGCTGGTGCTCGGCAATCTCGCCAACGATGCCGCGCTCGACCTGCCGTATGGCTGGGACGTCCGGGTCAATTGCGCGGCGGTCGATGCATATGCCGACGGCCTCGATCCATACTTCGTCAAGAACCTGAAGGGCACCAATTATTCCTATCCCTATCTGCCGGTGACGCTGGACGTTTTCCGTCCGCTCTGCGCGGGCGGCGTTCTCCTCGATCACTACAGGAGCATCTATCTCGTTCTCGCCGTGCTCTGCGCGCTGCTTCTGCCCGGCTTTGGAGCGCGTGCCAGCGCGCGCGATGCCGGCTTGAAGGTGCTGTGCGCGCTCGGCGCCTTCGTCGGTTTCGAATTCGTGGTGGCGTCGGGGAATTTTGCGCTGCTGAGCGGCGTGTTGACCGCGATCGCGCTGAAGCTGCTGCTACGACCGCTCGCGCCCGAACGAGATCCGAGCTTTTCCTTGCGCCTCGCGGGCGCCGCGCTACTCGGCCTCGTGACCTCGTTCAAGCTGGTGTTTGTCCCGGTGCTGGCGGCGCTCTATTTCCTGCCGCTGCCGCGCGGCCGCAAGCTGGCCCTGATCGCGGTGGCCGCGTTCGCCTTCGCGTTGCCGGTCGCAGTGTCGCGGCTGCTGTACCCCGATCTGTTCGCGAGCTGGCTGCTCGCGATCGCAGGACAAATTCCCGGCCAGCATGCCGTCGGTCTCGTCGAGACCAATCCGTCGCTCTTGCTGCTGGCGCGCGACCTCCTGGCCCAGGCCGGCTTCGGTGACGGCAAGCCGGCGATGCTGGCAGCCTATGTGCTCGCGGCACTCGCGCTCGTGCTGGTGCCGTTCGCGCAGTCCGTCCTGCGCGCGGCCGCGAGCGGATCGATGCGGGGAGGGGTACCGATCCTGACGCAGCTCGATCGCTGGCTGATGGATCACCCGCGCACCGCCATGCGCATCACGGTGCTCGCCATGTTCGCGCTCTATCTCACTTCGCCGCGTCTGAAGGAATATGCCTTCTTCGAGCTCGCGCTTCTTGCCGCGATCCTCATCGTCGATCTGCCGGCCGCGGCGCTCGCCGCCATCCTCGGCATCGGCCTCGCCTTCCCGGCCCTGGTCTCGCTTCTGGGCGCACCGATCGAAGGCACCTTCATCCTCCTCGTCATCGCGCTGATCTGCTTCTGGATCGTGCTGCTCGATTTCCGCGCAGAGCCCGAGCGTCTCGAGCGGGGCTGATTGATGCGGAGGCCAGCTTCTTCAGTCTGAAACGGGCATGACAACCAGCGCATTGGAGCACCTTCCGGCAGGGTCGCGATCCCGTGGCCTGCCTTATGGCTGCAGACCCGCTTCTGGAGGCTGCGGCCGTACAAGGGAACGCTTGCGACGCGCCCAAGAGGTTAACATTTCCGGTACGCCAGAGCGGTTGACCTGATCGAACGCCACGGCGCCCAGGATCGCGCTTGCTCCCCCGAGAAATGGGACGGCGTAGTAGGCGTAACGGTTGAATCCGTAAATGAGAAAGGCCGGAAATGCGACGCTGATCAGCGCGAGCGAGATCATCAATGTTCCGGCGGCCGGCAGGCCCGCGGGGAGTGGCCGCATCAATCCGAGTCTGGCCGCGACGAGGCTTGTGACCAGAACGACCACGAGGATCAGAGTTGCCGCGGATACCCACCGGATCGGCCCAGGGAGGTCGTCGTACTCGCTCGAGATCGTCAGGCCGCAGCATAGGTCGGCCAGATCCGGTCGCGGCTGGTAACCAAACGTCAGGAGGTAGCTCAGCCCCAGCTGCAACCGGGCCGGCGTCGGCAAGACCAACCGCTCAAGCCGCCAATGAGGTTTGTAATAGTCATGGATCAGCTGCCCTGGCTTGAGTCCGGTTGGACTTCCAAAGAATGGGAATGGGTCCCGTCGGGCAAAGAACTCGTAGCCCTGCGGATTGACGGTTCGCCGCGCGGTGCTGTTTGCATCGAACAGCAGGAAATACATCTCGCGCAGAAAATGCGCGGTGAGATGCCGATACAGTGTCGATGGTGTCGTCAGCGTTTCGATGAAGATGTCGCGAACCACCTTTTCGAACTCGGCTGCGCTGTCGCCGGGCTGCTCCAGCAAATGCATGGCTGCAAACGGCCATTGATATACGCCCGAGTCGGGCCAGCCGGTCGGGGTGTCGGCTGCCCGCATCTTCTCGACGAGCGCGCGCGCGTTCGCTTTCCGGTCGAGATGGACGCCGTGATCGAAGTCGGCGGAATAGCCGACCACGAACGCCATGACCGCGAGGCTCTCATTGCCCGCCGGACGCTTTCCAATCGCGTAGTTGACGGCAGTCGGGATCAGGTACACGGCCGTCGCAAGCCCGCCTGCCAGAACAAGCACAGCCAGTCGGCGAGGCCATCCGGCATCCAGCACCACGGCTAGCCAAAGCAGGATCACGCTCGCTTGCCCGACCGCCGCCGACCGGCAAGTCATCACTCCCCCCAGCGTCAGCCCCACGCCCGCTGCGGTCAGGAACGCCGGCCATTTCCTGAAGATGACGCCCGCGGCCAGCAAGGCCGCAAGACTGATAAGGAAGTTGGAAATGGTCTCAGCGCCAATGGTGTTGTCGTAGTGAACCGTGCGCCCGTAGAGCGCGGCGAACAGAAACGCCATGACTGACAGAATGCGGGGAATGCCGGCAAGGCGCAAAGTCGCGGCGATCAGAAGGGCAGTGCCGATGCTCACCAGATGCTGAGCTATGACGAAGACGATGATATTCGGACCGAACAGCTTGGATAGAAGCACCAGGAAGATGGCCATGCCGTAAGGCCGTTTTCCCGGGTCATCGAGATAATGGCCCGTCAGGATGGATTGCGCCTCGTCCAGATAAGCACCGCCATCTTCGTGGAGGAAATGATCCGGCCAGGACACCAGAAAAGCCAGGTGAACCAATAGCGCCAGAGCGATCACTCCGAGCCAGATCCAGAGCCACACGATGCGGCTTGCCCATGTGCAGCGTGCCGGCCGCCCCGTCAGCGGGCCCTCTACCTCTTGGATGTCGGTGGTAGGCATGGACTCTCCGGATTGTCTGAGTGAAGGCGGCAGCGGCCCTCCCTCAGGATGCCCCTCGCGCAGGCCGGGTCCCGCACACCGTCCAGCTATATCCGTGACGATGATAGATCTTCACGTCCTCGAATCCGCCGGCTGGGAGCAGCGCCCCGGCCTCTTCGCGCGTGTAATATTTGGCATAGGCAGGATTGAGCTGATCGTAGATGGTCAGACGTCTGACGCTGCGCGGAAACTTGGCCAGCACCGAACGCATGTAGGACCGCATCGGGAGCGGCAATATTCGGCACAGCCCGATGTAGGCCGTCAGCGCCCATTCCAGAATGTAGGATAGCGCCACGAGCAGACGGTGCGGCAACAGGACCGTGAGCCTGCGTAGCGGGACCGCGAGCGACAGATAGGTCTCGTTGCCCTCGTAACCGTAGAGCCAGACGATGCATCGCCCCCCGGGACGCAATGCCTCGAACGCCGCACGAACCACGGGAATCGGCGCCGGTATATGATGCAAGACGCCCATCGAAACCACGTAGTCCAGCCCGAGATCCGGCGGCAACCGGTCGCCGGCAATCTGCAGATAGTCGATCTGATCCTTGCGCGCGGCCGTGTTGTCCTTCAGGACCTGCATGGCGGCCGATGGCTCGACCGCAACGACGCGAGCGGCTCCGGCATCCAGCAGCATGTTGACGATGCGCCCCGAGCCGCTGCCGATGTCGGCGATCGTCTTGCCTTTGAGTTCATCAAGCGCGACGAGTGGACCAAGGAGGTCGGCGAGTAAGACGGCGGATCCATAATAGCCCGGATTGTCGCGGAACGCGCTCCATTGCTCTCCGAAATCTCTGATCGTGTCTTCCTTCAGATCGGGCATGGCGAGCGTTCCGGCGTCGTCCGCTCAGCGCGGCGCAGGGCGGGCGAGCCCCAGCAACCAGATTCCCAGGGTGAGGATCGGCCACAACGCGAATGCGTTGTCGTTCTTGCGCTCGAGATGGTCGTTCCACAGCTGCCGGACCGCATCGGGCCTCAAGAATGGCGCAAACACGTCGGCTTCCCGGTTGAGAACGCGGTCGCAGATCGACCGCAGCCCGCTCCGCATCAATTGCGCAATGGGCACGTTGAAGCCGCGCTTGCGTGACCAGGCAGCTCCGCTCGGCATGCCCAGGCGTTCGGCGAGCTTGCGCAGCACGTATTTCGGCGCTCCCTTCGGCCAGGGATTGAGCAGCGAGGTGTCGATGGTACCTGCGAGGTCCATCATCCGTCGGTCCAGGATCGGAACGCGCACCTCCAACGAATGGGCCATACTCATCGCATCGACCTTAGCGAGGACGCTTTGCAGATGGAAGCGCTGGTCGGCGATTAGTGCCCGGTCAAGCACGTTTGCGTGCGGCTCGGCGTAATATTCGGCGTATTCGGCGAAAGGATCGGTCGACGCCAGATCGGCCATCTCGCCGTCATAGATCTTTTCAGCCAGAAAGCTGGGAACGAGGCGTCGCCATTGCAGGTGGGGGCTGTTGCCGGCTTCACTCAGCCCGAGCGCAAAGCGCGCGAGTTGGGCTGCCGCCGGAAGCCGCTTCTCGTTGCCGCGCACGGATGCATAGGCGATGCGGCCGGCCAGGCCTGCGACGGGGCGTGGCACGACGTGGCGCACGCGCTCTGCCATTATGGTCGCGGCGTAAGTTTCATATCCGCCGAAGAATTCGTCACCGCCATCGCCGGACAAGACGACCGTGCAGTGCTGTCGGACGGCGCCGGCCAGATGGTAGAAGCCAAGCGCGCCGGTGTCGGCGCACTGTCCGTCGAAATGGTACACCACGGCGCGGAGCGCACTCTCGGCCCCTTCGCCTGCTTCCCCGTCGATGACCTGAAGCGACAGGCCTGCGGTAGCGGCAATCTGGCGCGCCACCGCAGTTTCATCATGGCTCTTCTCCGTGAAGCCGGCCGTGAACAAGGGCGGCTTCAATCCGAGCCGGCCGAGGGTGAGGCTGATCAGCGAACTGTCGATGCCGCCGCTCTGCAGCACGGCGAGCGGCACGTCGCTCACCATCTGGCTCTTCACCACTGTCTCGACCGTCGATTGCAGCCGGACAACGGCTTCATCGAGGTCGCGGATCACGGGTGCGCGCACCGGCCTCCAGAAGCGTCGCTCGCTCCGCTCGCGGGCGGTGAATCCCACCATCGTGCCGGGTGGGACTTGTTTGATGTCGTGGTACAGGCTCTGCTGCGTTCCTGGATGGCCTGCGGCGAGATAGGTATGCAGTGATACGGGATCGATCCGCGCGGCGAGGTCTCCGCTCGCCGTAAGTCCCTTGATCTCGCTTGCGAACAGCACGCGGCTGCTGCTCTCGGAATAATAGAGCGGCTTGATCCCAATGCCGTCGCGGGCCAGGATCAAGCGGCCCTCCTGCCGATCCCACAGGCCGATCGCGAAAAAGCCCTCGAGGCGCCCGAACATCGCTTCGCCCCAGGCAAGATAGGCGTAAGGGAGGATTTCGGTGTCGCAGGTGCTGCGAAACCGGACGCCGAACGATTGCTCGAGCTCGCTGCGCAATTCGCGGTCGTTGTAGATCTCTCCGTTGTACGTGACGACGATGCGCTCCGACGCGTCGAGCATAGGCTGGCGCCCGGCATCGGATAGATCGCGGATGGCGAGCCGGCGGTGGGCGAGGCCGACAGGCCCGTCCAGCCAGGTGCTGTCGCCGTCCGGCCCGCGGTGAACCAGCGCAGCCGACATCGCCGCAACCGCGCGGCCGTCGGCGGGGCGCCCGTCACGATCAAAGATGCCCGCTATCCCGCACATCGCGTTCTCTTGCCGACGAAGGTCATGGTCGCTGATTCATGATCTGCTTCAGGAGCACCGCGAGCAGCCCCATGGCGACGACGAGAATGCTGAGCAAGATCGCGCCGACGCCCAGCACGAAAGCGCTGACGAGCTGCATGATGATCCCGCCGATCAGCGAGACCAGTGCAAGCGCCATGCACATCATCGCCAGCAGCACGAAGATCTTCAGCGGGTTGTAGTAGGTGCAGGCCTCGAGAACGTATTGCAGTGTCCGAATTGAGTCGCGAAACAGGTTCACCTTGGACCGACCGATCCGCTCGTTGTAGTCGATATCGATGTAGTCGACGAATTTCGCATTCATCATGTAGGCGAGCGTCAGGGACGTCGTGAAGCTGAAGAGATCGCTGACATGCTCGAAATAGGAGATCGCGACCTGCCTGCCGAACACGCGCAGACCGGAGTTGATATCGGGAATCTCGCGGTTGGCGGTGAATTCGACGATCGTCTTCAAGACGGCGCGCAACGGCGACTTCAGCATCGACTCGCGGTAGTTCGGCCCGGTCCTGGCGCCGACGACCATGTCAAAACCCTGGTTGAAGCGGGCTACCAGCGCCGGAATCGCCTCCATCGGGTAAGAACCATCGGCATCGCTGATGACGATCGTATCGTACGTCGCTGCGCGAATCCCGTCCTTCAGCGAGCGGCCGTAGCCGATGTTATGGGGATGCCTGAGCACCTTTGCACCCGCCTGTTCGGCGAGCTCGCCGGTCCCGTCGACCGAACCGTCATCGATGATGACGATTTCATAGGGGGTGAGTTGAGCGCCGTCGAGAGCCGCCTTGGCTCGATCAATGGTTTCAACAATGCCGTTGCGCTCGTTGAGCGCAGGAATGACGATTGAAATCATAAGCGACGTGCAATGCAGGTGACAGATTGTCCGAAGAAGCTTCGTGAGAGCGGATCGAGCGCACGCGACAGCGGCACCGCATATTTGTCGAACAGCGCGATCTGCCCGTTGACGGCGGCATCGTTGAGCGACTGATGGCGCTTCAGGCGATTGGCAAGCCATCCAAGTCCGCCGATCGGATTGAAGTAGTTCAGCCGGACCAGCTCGACCGGTTGATCGGCGAGCAGCTTGGCGAGGCGCGCCGTGGTGTAGCGGCGGCAGTGCCCCGCGAGGCGATCGAGATCATTGTAGAGCAGCATCAACGCCGGAACGCTGATCAGGAGATGTCCTCCGGGCTTGAGCACCTGCACCAAGTTGGCAATCGCGGTAGCATCATCCTCGATGTGCTCGAGAACGTTGATGGTGAAGACCGCATCGACGCCATCGGGAAACAGCGAATGCAACTGATCGCGGATCAGAATGTCGCAGACGGCGAACTTGCGGTCGGGCATCGCCCTGGTGGCGCGTTCGACGCTTTCGCGGTCGTGGTCGACGCCGTAATAGTCGCCGAGCTCTCCGAGCACCCTGCTGTAGAGCCCATGTCCGAACCCGATCTCGACGATCTCACCCCTCAGATAGGGGCGGAACTGGTCGACGACCCAGGTCATGTAATTCTGTGCGTCGGCGATCGCGCTGGAATACGTATCGGCCCCGACTTTCAGACCTTCCGTCGTTGGCCGGGCGGGAAAGGAGGTTTGAGCCATGGAGCCTGCGCCTTGTTCTTGCCCGAGTTAGCAGCGAGCGCCGCATTTCTCAAGAACATGTGGGGCGCTATCGCCCTAAAGTTGACTCAGCCGGTGGCAGACCATCTTCCACCGATGGCTTATGCGGCGCGTCATGGCCATAGGCCCGCTTCCGAAGGCTGCGGCCGCGCCGGGCCGCCAAATCGCGTGGTGCGGGCAGCCGGGGTCGAACCGGCACAGCGCTTGCGCACCGAGGGATTTTAAGTCCCTTGCGTCTACCAATTCCGCCATGCCCGCTTGATCCAACGAGATCAAACACTTAAGTCCGTGCCGGCGGTCTGGAATTGGCGCGTTTGCCGCCGGAGGGACGGTTCTTCCTTAAGCGAGGTGGGGGCACAAGGCAAAGCCTCAATCCGGACATCTGTTGCTGCTTTAGGCATTCTCAATCCACGGGGGCTATTCATCCGGCATGCCTGCTTCGTCTTCCTCATCGCTGCGCGGCTTTGGCGCGCTGTTCGCGCTGCTTGCGGCTGGCCTCGCGCTGTCTGGCTGCGCCGGCGTGAGCGAGACGATCGCACCGGCTTTTGCCGATCCCGCCAAATACGAGCTGCACGATTGCAAGCAGCTGGAGGCTGAGCGCAAGAACCTCGCCAATCGCACCGCCGATTTGCAGAGACTGATGGACAAGGCGCAGACCGGGGCCGGCGGCGCCGTCGTGTCCGAGCTCGCTTATCGCAACGACTATGTCGCCGTGCGCGGGCAGGCTCAATTGGCCGAAGACGCTTGGCGCCGCAACAGATGCCGGGAGTCGCCGCCCGAGGAGCCGCCGCCTCCGGCATCGCCGGCGGCCGCCGCCAAGCCCGCAGCGAAATCCGGCAAAGCCGCCCGCTGAGGCGCCGCGCCCACGGTGCTTCGCATCAGGGCCGCCAGCTATAGATCCAGTCCTGTCGCGCCAGCATGCGCTCCGGGCCGAGCGCGCGGATGGCGAGATCGCGTGCGAGCGCGAGCGGCCCATTGAGATGATAGATGCGGCCCTGCTGCCGCGCGGTCCGCTGCACCCGCCGTACCCGCGCCTGGCGCGCCCGGCCGTATTGCGTCAGCGCGGCGGCAACCGCTTTGCTGCTCTCGGCGGCCTCCAGGCTCAAATGCCGGGCGAGCACGGCGGCATCCTCGATCGCCATGCCGGCGCCTTGCGCTGCGAACGGCAGCATCGCGTGCACGGCATCGCCGAGCAGCGCCACCGAACCCTTGCTCCAGGGGCAGCCGTCCGGCACGCCGAACAGCGCCCATTTGCGCCAGCTGTCGACCGCGGCGAGCAGCATCCGCGCCGCGGGCGGCCAGCGTGGGCCGCTAAAGGCGTCCATCACCTCATGGGCATCGCCGGGCGTGCTCCAGCCCGGCCGGTTCCAGGTGCCCGGCAGCACCGCGACCACGTTGATCTGGCGTCCGCCCGCGATGGGATAGGCGACCAGATGGGCGTTCGGTCCCATCCAGAGCTGCACCCGGCGCGCGGTATAGTCCTTCGGCAGTTGCGTGGCATCGAGCGTGCCGCGCCAGGCGATCAGGCCGGAAAAGCGCGGTTGCACCTCGGGAAACAGATGCTGGCGCACCGTCGACCAGATGCCGTCGGCGCCTACAAGCGCGCTGGCGAGATCGCTGCGGCGGATCGTGCCGCTGCGATGGACCACCGTCAGGCCCTTGGCATGAGGCGCGACGTCCTCGAAGGTCGCGCCGAGCTTCAGGTCGATGTCGGGATGGTCGGCGACTGCGCCGGCGAGGGCCGCTTGCAAGTCGGCACGGTGCACGACCCAATAGGGCGCCCCGGCGCGCAGCGAGGCGGCTTCGCCGAGCGGCATGCGCAGCAGCTCGCCGCCGGCCCGCGCGCTCATGATCGAGAGTGCTTCCGGGATGACGACGCGCAGCTTGAGGCGCTGGGTCAGGCCGAGATCGACCAGCACGCGGCTGGCATTGGGCGAGAGCTGCAGGCCGGCGCCGACCTCCTCGAGGCGTTCGGCTTTTTCCAGCACGACGATGCGGAAGCCGCGCGCGGCGAGCGCGAGCGCAGCCGTCAGGCCGCCGATGCCGGCACCGGCGATGACGATCGTTCGGGAGAGCGCCACCCCTCAACCGGGGACGCGGTCAGGCCACCTTGTCCTTCAGCACGCATTCCGGCGGGCGGGCTTCGCCCGGCTTCAGGTCGGCCGCGAAGCGGTACAGCGTCGAGCAATAGGGGCAGATGATCTCGTTGTCGTTGCCGAGGTCGAGGAAGACGTGCGGATGGTCGAACGGAGGATTGGCGCCGACGCACATGAACTCTTTCGAGCCGATCTCGATGACGGGAACACCGGCATCGTTATGGAAGTGCGGGACGACATGGTCGGACATCGAAGTTCATCCTGGAGTGGCAATGGCGGCAGACACAATCACGAACTGACGCGGCATCTTTGAGGCGCCGCGGACCATACTGGCGGGTACAGGTGATTGCTAGTCCAGCGGAACCGAAAAGCTTCGCAAGCGCCCCATGCTCATTTGCTCATGCAAATTCGACACAATCTTGCGCCCCTAGAGAAGCCCTTCTTTCGTCGGGGACGTTGTGTCGCAATTTTGGCATACTATCTCTGTGGTTGCGTGAAACCGGGACGAAAGACGTAGTGTTCCGCGCAAGCGATCTTGAGGGCATCCGGGCTTTTCCACATGAAGTGGCTGCGAATCAGTACGGCGTTGGCGGGAATGGCCGTGTGCGGCTTCGTGCTCGCGCAGGTGGCGCCGCATGCCCGCGAGGCCGGCGCGATCCTGGTCGCCCAGGATGATCCGGCCGCGCTCTCCGAGCTGAAGCTCGATGCGCTGCTCCGGCACAACGACCGCCTGGTTCAGGACAACATCGAGGCCGCGCTCGCGGCCGGCGATGCCGATCTCGCCGACAGTTTCGTCACGCTGGCGCGCGAGCGCAACATCGCGCTTCCCGACGACCTCCTGAGCCGCGTCAATGACGCCGTGAAAGCGGAGAATTCCACCGCGCATTTCGCCAAGCGCTTCGCCGCCGGTCTCGTCACCGGCAACGCGGACGATGTCGCCAGCTTGTCCGGGACCGTGGCCGGCGATCTCTTCGTGTTCGGCGACATCAGGGACGTGGTGCGCGAGGGCAAGCACCTCGCCATGGGCGAAGACACCGACCGCCTCGTGCTCTCCCTTGCGGCGGCCGGCCTTGCGGTGACGGCGGCAACCTACGTCTCCGTGGGCGGCGCCGCGCCGGTGCGCGCCGGACTGACGCTGGTGAAGGATGCGCGCAAACTCGGGCGGCTCGGCGACGGGCTCGCCGCATGGGCCGGCCGGTCCGCGCGCGAGGTCGTCGATGCGCCGATGCTGCGCAACGCGGTGGCATCGGGCTCGGTGCTGCGCCCTGGCCAGACCGTGAGCGCGATCAAGGCCGCGTTCCGGGCCGAGAAGGCCGGTGCGCTGGTCCGGCTCGGCAAGGACGTCACGCGCGTCGCCGGAAAGACCGGCACGCGCGGGGCGATGGATACGCTGCGTATCGCCGAGGGTCCCAAGGACATCGCGCGCGCCGCGCGGCTTGCGGAAGCGCAAGGCGGCAAGACGCGCGCGATCATCAAGCTGCTCGGCCGCGGCGCGCTGCTGCTCGTCGGCGGCGCGTTCGATCTGGCGATGTGGCTGTTTGGCGCGGTCGTGACGCTGTTCGGCCTGCTCTCCTCCATCAAGGCGACCACCGAGCGCCTGACCCAGGCCTGGTGCGATCGCAGGCGAGCGCGGCGGCTTCGCCGCGCGCAGGCGGCCGCCGACGCCGCTTTGGCCAACGCGGCCGCGGCGGCCTGAGGCGCGATCCGCTTCGGGCTATTGTTTGAGCATGATGTTGCCGGAAAACCGCTGCACACTTTGCCGGATCGTGCTCTAAGATGGCGTCATTCCCCTCAACATCTCACGGAACTGCTGATGCCGAGCTTTCACAACGGCGCCGTTGAAATTTCCTATCTCGACGAAGGCGAGGGCGATCCGATCATCCTGGTGCACGGCTTTGCCTCCAGCAAGAACGTGAACTGGGTCTATCCGACCTGGGTTTCGGAGCTGCGCAAGAACGGCCGCCGCGTGATCGCGCTCGACAATCGCGGCCACGGCGAGAGCGCAAAGCTCTACGAGCCCGCGCAATATTCCATTCCCGTGATGGCCGGCGACGTGCTCGCACTGATGAATCATCTCGCCATCCCGCAGGCCGACATCATGGGCTATTCGATGGGCGGGCGGATGACGGCCTGGCTCGCGCTCAACGAGTCGCAGCGCCTGCGCTCGGCGATCCTCGGCGGCATCGGCATCGGCGGCCTGATCGAGGGCACCGGCCCCGGCGAGAACGTTGCCAAAGCGCTTGAGGCTCCGTCGCTCGACGACGTCACCGATCCCGTCGGCCGCACGTTCCGCGCGTTCGCCGACCAGACCCGCTCCGACCGCCGGGCGCTCGCCGCGTGCCTGCGCGGCACGCGCAATCTCATGACGAGACAGCAGGCCGCGCGCATCGAGGTGCCGGTGCTGATCGCCGTCGGCTCGACCGACGACGTCGCCGGAAGCGCCAGCGCGCTCGGCGCCCTCATCCCCGGCGCGGAAGTGCTGGACATTCCGAACCGCGACCACATGCGCGCGGTCGGCGACAAGGTCTACAAATCAGGCGTGCTGGATTTCCTGTCGCGCCGCGGTTGAGACGATGAGGTCGCATACGATCAGGGCGGTGTTCAGCTGTCCTGAAGGTCCATCCCGAAAGGCCATCCACTCCTCTGAGGGATGAATGATGGACGCCTCCAGATCGACTTTCGTAGGCTCGCCTAATTCCGTGGAAATCCCTATGATCGACAGGCTTTAGGCTTAGCTTCGTCTTGCCCGGTGGAATGGGAGGGGCAATGCCAGCTGGGGGCACAGGTGCCGAGATCGACCACGAAACCGACCGGGACTTCCCTGTCGCGATTGCGATAACCCCGGCTTCCTACGAACAGCGTCGATTGGCTGTCTATGTCGTCGCCGTTCTGGCAACGGTCGCAATTATTGTCGCGCCATTCGCGGCAACGCCGCTGCCGCGGATCGACAATTTCGTTCCTGTCCTTCAAACAGTTCTGGCCCTCGCTGATCTCATCACCGCCATTCTGTTGCTAGCCCAGTATCGCGTCCTGCCACAACGTGCCCTCCTTGCCGTGGCGAGCGCATATCTGTGCAGTGCATCATATGCGTTCTTGCAGACGCTCACGTTCCCGGGCGCCTATGGGCCTCAGGGTCTGTTCGGAGACGGACCGAACACACCGGCCTGGCTCTTCGTGCTCTGGCACGCAACGTTCCCGCTCGGCATACTCGTCTATGCTCTCATGAAGGATGGTCGCGAGCCGACGAATCCATCCGTGGGAACGGCTGCGACAGCAATGATCCTGACCGTTGTTGCCGTTTTCATCGCGGTAGGCGTGACCACGTGGTTCGTCAGCGCGCATGTCGGAAGCCTGCCTGCGTTCTATGAAGACAGCATCATCAGGCAAACCAACCTGGGAAATCAGGCCAATGTCGGCTTGCTGCTCTGGTACTGCATTGCTCTTGCAGTCCTCGTGGCGCGAGGACGCACGATGCTCGACATCTGGCTCATTGTGGTCCTGATGGCATGGTTGCCGAATTTCCTGGTGGCTGCGCTCGCCAGCTCGGTACGATTCTCGCTGGGCTGGTATGCGGGCCGTGGTTTCGCACTCATCGCAAGCTTCATGCTTCTCTGCGTGCTTCTGACCGAAATGACAGTGCTGTATTCCCGCATCGCAAACGCGTTCTCGCTGTTGCGTCGCGAGCGCGCCAACCGCCTGATGAGCGTGGATGCAGCAACGGCTGCGATCGCCCACGAAGTGCGCGGTCCGCTCGGCGCGATCACGCTCAACGCAAGTGCCGCCCTCACGCAACTTCGGACACCATCGCGCGGCTCGGGGAGATCGAGGCCATCCTCAGCGACATCGAAGCCGACAGCCTTCGGGTGGATGACGTCATTGCTGGCACGCGCTCCCTGTTCAAGATGACCACCGGTAGCCGCGGACCGGCCGAGTTGGGAGACATTGCCCGTCGATCTCTCGTTCTTTCAGAGCCGGATCTTCTGAACAGCGCGGTATCCGTCGTGACCGACTTCCAGGACGATCACGTGCTGGTCTATGCCGATCAGATCCAGTTGCAGCAAGTCATTCTGAACCTCATCCGGAATGCGATTGATGCGATGAGCTCGGTTGGATCCGACGCTCGCTTGCTGCGATTGGCGACCAGCGTCAGCGGCTCGACCGTATTGCTTTCGGTGGCCGATACCGGTGCGGGCATTGCGGCCGGCGATAATGACCTCATCTTCGAGGCATTCTTCACGACAAAGCGCTCTGGCCTTGGACTAGGTCTGGCGATCAGTCGAACCATTGTGGAAAGCCATGGAGGATCCCTGCGGCTCGCCAGATCGGGGCCGGATGGATCCGTCTTCGAACTCTCGTTCAAAAGATATGGCGATTGAGCTCGTGCGCTTGGCGACCAAAAGTCGATGACGGCAGCTGCCTCACACCGCCTTGTCGCCGAACGCGGCGGGAAGCGTGTTGAGGAATGACATGACGCGCTGCGTGCGCAGGGGCGGGCGGCGTCCGGAGGTGCGCAGCATCCATAGGGGTTCCTCAGGTGCGCGCCAGGGCGCAAGCACTTCGACTAGCCGGCCGGCGCGAAGGTCTTCGCCGACGAGCCACGCTGGCCCCCAGCCGATCCCGAACCCATTCGCGATCAAAGCGAGCGCAGCATGCGCGTCGTCGCAAATATGCTTGGGCTTGGGCGTGATGCGAATGGGGCCTCTGCCGCGCGGGTCGGCGAAGCGCCAGGTCAGGATCTGACCGGTCGCGGGATTGCGGAAGCCGACGTGGTCGTGCCCGGAAAGCTCAAAGGGCGTCGCCGGCGCGCCGCGCGCCTTCAGATAGGCGGGCGAGGCGCAGGCGATCCAGGAGAACGTGCAAAGCCGCCGCGCCTGATGGCCGGGCGCGCGGTCGAGGGGCCCTGAGCGGATCGCGACGTCGACGCCTTCCGCCGCGAGATCGAGAATCTCGTTGCGGAATTTGACCTCGATCTCGATCTCCGGCCGTTCCCGCAGGAACGCGGGCAGTCGCGGCAGGATGCAGGCGCGCGCGAACGAGGCGGGAGCGGTCACGCGCACCCGTCCGCCATCGTCGCGCGCGACCTCGCCGAGCGCGGATTGGACACGGGCGAGGCTTTCGGCCAACGCGCGTCCCGCCGCCATCAGCCTGTCGCCCTCTGCGGTCAGCGCGAGCGAATGGGTGGAACGATGCAAGAGCCGCAAGCCACGAGCTTTTTCGAAGCGGGCGACCGCCTTGGACATGGCCGAAGTGGTCGTCCCCGCCCGCCGCGCGGCTTCGGCGAAGGAGCCGGCCTCGACGACGCGGACGAAGGCGAGGAGGCGCGAGAGATCGGGAGGCAAAGTCGTTGTGGACATAGAGTCCACATAATCATGGCTGCGAAGTCACTACAAGCACTGGCCCCGAACGGCTAGTCAGGGAGCGTCAGCGCGCATTCAGCGGCGCTGGAAAACGCGGGAAGTCCGATGAACCCAATCGAAATCACTCTGCAAGCCCTCGACGCCGCCGAACGTGCGATTCCGCCCGGCCAGCCGGTCTATATGCTCAATCTGCTGCGCTACCGCGCGCAGGCGCGTTACGAAGACGGATTCGACGCCGCGCCCTGCACGGGCCGCGAAGCCTTTCATGAACGCTACAGGCCGGCATTCCGGCGCCTTGCGGCCGGTAAGCCGCTCGCGCCGATGTTTTCCGGCCCGCTCCTGGCGAGCCTCGTCGGCGCGCCCGGCGAGCACTGGGACGAAGCGGCGATCAACGAATACGGCGACTTCGCCACCTTCCGCTCGATCGTCGACACCGAGACCTACCGGCGCGAAGTCGCCCCGCATCGGCACGCGGCGCTCGAGGATTTCCGGCTGTTCGCGCTCGCCAAGGCGATGTGAAATTGCGAGATTGCGGTGACGGTGCACGATAATTTGCCCTGACCAGAGCTGTCAGATATGGGGATTGTTGCACTGGCATCGTCATTTCAGACCCGCTCCAATCATCGTGCGCTCGCCGCCTGCCTCCGCGGCACGCGCGACCTCATGACCCGGGACGAAGCCGCGCGC
Source organism: Bradyrhizobium sp. USDA3516 (assembly GCF_057651995.1). NCBI lineage: Bacteria > Pseudomonadati > Pseudomonadota > Alphaproteobacteria > Hyphomicrobiales > Nitrobacteraceae > Bradyrhizobium > Bradyrhizobium sp. USDA3516. The sequence goes on from NZ_JBYGYN010000004.1 coordinate 242,884, forward strand.
ATCGACGCCCATGCTGACCGCAGTCGGCTCGACCGACGACGTCGCAGGAAGCGCCAGCGCGCTCGGCGCCATCATCCCCGGCTCGGAAGTGTGGACATTCCGGACCGCGACCACATGCGCGCGGTCGGCGACAAGGTGTACAAGAACGGCGTGCTGGAGTTTCTCACGGCGGGGGTGAGGCGTGGTGGGCGAAGGGCAACTATACTGAAACTTATTCCGCAAATAGGGTGCTTAGTCCATTCAAGGCCACGTGCGTCCTACACAAGTCACTTCTTGATTTCGGTAACCTCAAGCACAATTTGGCAGCTGCCATCAGTGTGATTTACATAATCGCCAGCCGGCTTATCCACATTTTGCCGGCGGTCTATTCGCGTTGCAGTGAGCGTAGCAAGCTTCGTGCTTCTATAGATAGCCTTGGTGATGTTCTTTGTCCCCGAATTGTCGCATCTGAACGTTCCCGGATACAGCTTGCAGTTACCGCCATAGTCGGGGACCTCGAGGTCCTCGGCAATCACTATCGGACGATCGACGATTGGTCCCATGCTCTTCTCCAGTTCCGCGCGCAACTGCATCGTGAAGGACGTGCAGAGTTTGTCGACCTCCTTGCGGGATCCGGCTCGGCGCGTTGAGTATTTCGAGTCTAACGTTTCAAAGTAGCTATCAAACAAGGAAAAGGAGACGCGGGTAATAGTCGGGGTGTTTGGCTTTCCGTAGATAAAGATGTCAGCGGAACGATCCAAAAGCATTCCTTTGTACTGAAAGTATCGGTCACCCCCGTTTTTGTCCTCAATCCATTTCCCGCTGGGGTAGTCGTCAAGAAGCTTACTAAAGGATGCTGTAAAACGAGGGCCTTTGTAGTCGACGAAATTGAAAACGACGGGATTATCTTTGAGGGCCGGGAGCGCTACCGGTTGTGTCGGCGGCGTCTGAGTAGCTTGTGGCGACGGGCCGGCCATTTTGGTCGAAGGGGGAGTTGCTTGTGTTGGCAAGTCCGAAATTTTGCCGTCGCCCGACGTTGCGTTCTTCCTCTCGCGCTGAGAAAGCTCACCTGAGGCAAATAGCCATATGCCGATCAAAGCTGCCGCGAGTATTGAAGTAACAAGGAAAGCGCGCAGCGGCCGTTCCCGCCGAGGCAATGCCTCCCTGATTGCGGCCACCAATTCGGCGCTGTCAGGCCCAGACTTCTCGTGGCGAATGCTATGCTTCTGAAAAGCTACTAGATCTCTAATGTCGTCCGGAAGAGCGTTAGAGGACGGCAGTTGGGGCATGTTAGTGTCGCGACCAACGAGCACCGGGATAACCGTTATGTCTCGCTTTAGGGCCGATGCAATCTCTTCTCGTACAAAGTCGCGGGTTTGCACGCTCGCGTAATCGTGCAGAAGTTTCATCCAGTGAGAGCCAATAACGACGATTAGGACGTTGCAGGCAGCGAGGGCCTTGTCGAGCTCGCGTTCAAAGCGCTGGCCCGCTCGCATATTATCAACGTCGATGAAAACATTGTTTTTCCCGAAAGCGGCTCGCAAGCATTCATAGATGAACCGAGCGTCCGCAGCCGCGTCATCGCGACGGTAGCTGATGAAAATCTTTCCTTGGCCGGCCATAAAGCCCCTCCAGTCATGGAGGTTAACTCAAGGTTGTAGCCAAATCAAAGATCCTTCTGGTGTCTCACAGTTTCCGGCTGCGACAGTCTAACCTGATCAGGTATTTTCTCACCCCGCCTTGCCGTCCTCCCCAAACCGTCGCCCCACCGCCATCAGCACCACGAACGTCGCCACCCACACCATGCGCGCCCCATAGCGGTCGTGGGGCCCCGAGATCACGCCGCAGATGAGGGCGTTGCCGAGCAGCGCCAGCGTCACTGTCCCAGCCAGCAGCGTCACGTCGTCCAGCCGGCGCCTCGCCAGCGCATGGCCGAGCAGGGCGAGCAGCGCCAGCATCGAGGCCAGCGCAACGGGGACATGCAGCCAGTTCACGTAATCGAAATTGAGACCCCAGTTCTGCTGCCGCGCCGCGCGCATCGGCGCGCCCTGCGCGGGGATGTAGCGCTCGATGATACCGCGGGTGTGCGGGATCCAGCCGTCGGTGCCTTCGCCGGTCGCCACGTGCAGCAATTGCTGTCCCATCGCGCGGAGCGCCGCGCCGGCCTGCCAGGCCGGATAATCCTTCAGCGACTGCACGACGATGGTGCCCATCTCCTCGTTCATGCCTTGGAAGCGGCCGAGCGTGTTGAACACGCTCTTGCCCCACAGGAATTCGTCGGCGCTCGCCGGCAGCTCGTTGCGATAGGGACACAGCTTGTAGCGTTCGCGCGGGCAACGGTCGTTGAGATATTGCGCAACGATGCCGTCCTGCATCATGCGGCCGAAGGCGACGCCGTAGCCGCCCGGCGTCCAGGCCAGCTTGCCGGACAGGGCGTAATTTGCCGACACCAGCATCAGGCCGCCCGCGACGATGGTGAGGCTCGCCTGCGTCAATCCCGCAATGGGCAGCCGCGCGCCCACAAACGGCCGCGCCATCCAGCCCGCGGCGCAAAGACCGAGCAGCACACCGAGCGTGGCGCTATGCGTCCCCGCGGCAAAGGCGGTGAAAACGAACAGCGCGATCTTCTCGACCGTCGAGGTGCGGCTTGCGCCGATCGCCAAGAGGAACAGCGACAGCACCGAAAGCCCGGCAAAGATGTCGGTGAGCAGCATGCTCGCAAGCCAGGGCAGCGCGGTCGACACCATCAGGCCGAGGCTGATCGCGACGAAGCGGAAGGTCTGCATCAAGTCCAGCACGCGCAACGTGAGCTGCAGCAGCCACAGCGTCGCCAGCGACTGGGCGGCGAGGTTGATCCAGAAGCCGAAGCTCTCGCCATAATGCAAATAGAGGCCGAATACCGTGGAGCGGCTGGGGACGAGATAGCCCTCGTACCAGCGCGCCAGATAGCCGCCGGTATCCCATTGCAACAGCGGATAGCCGTTCCAGAGCGCCGGCGCGATCATCAGGAGGGGCAAGAGAAGGGGCAGGGCCACCGCCGCCAGCCGCAGCCAAAACGTACCAGCGGCGCGCGCGCGCAATTGATCGGTGGTAATGCTCAAATCCGCTCCCGGCCTCACTGGGGATCAATGACCCCAATAACGGCTCAGAGGGAATTCACCAAGAGTTTGAAGCCGCCCGCCTTGAATTTGGCGGAACTCTGACCACTTTGAGCCGACCTTGCCGCTTGGGGCGTCCAATGAAACCCTTGTGTTTCAAGGTCTTGGCAGACCCCGCGGGGCAGGGTGCTGTTCACTCTCAGGCAAGCCCGTCGGGACTTTGTCGCCTAAACTGTGCTATACGAACAGCAAAAGACGCCCATTCGAAGAGCAAATTCCAAAGAGAACATCCATGGCAGTGCATCAGGTCAATCCGGGAGGAAAGCTCGCATCGCTCGATCCGATCTGGGATCGGATCCGCAGCGAAGCGGAGGACATCGTCCGCCGCGAGCCGGAGCTTGCGACCTTCATCTATTCGGCGGTGCTGCATCACGGCCGGCTGGAGGATTCGGTGGTCCACCGCGTCGCCGACCGGCTCGATCATTCCGCGCTGTCGGGCGATCTCGTACGCCAGGCTTATATTGAGGCGCTGCGCGACGACCCCGATCTCGGCAACGCCTTCCGCGCCGACCTCGTTGCCGTCTACGACCGCGATCCCGCGACCTCGCGCTTCATCGATCCCTTGCTCTACTTCAAGGGCTTTCATGCCATCCAGACCCATCGCCTTGCGCACTGGCTCTATCTGAAGGGCCGCAAGGATTTCGCCTATTACCTTCAGAGCCGATCCTCGGCGGTGTTCCAGACCGACATCAATCCCGCCGCGCGCATCGGCCGCGGCATCTTCCTCGACCATGCCACCGGCTTCGTCTGCGGCGAGACCGCTGTGATCGAGGACGACGTCTCGATCCTGCACGGCGTCACGCTCGGGGGCACCGGCAAGGAGAACGAGGACCGTCACCCCAAGATTCGCCACGGCGTCCTGATCGGCGCCGGCGCAAAGATCCTCGGCAATATCGAGATCGGCCATTGCGCGCGCATCGCCGCCGGCTCGGTCGTGGTCAAGCCGGTGCCGCACAACGTCACGGTCGCGGGCGTTCCGGCCAAGATCGTCGGCGAAGCCGGCTGCGCCGAGCCGTCGCGCACCATGGACCAGATGATCAACGCAATGGGGCTCTGAGCGGGCCCTTGCTGCTGCGAAGGGCCGGGTTTTCCGACCCTTTTCCTTCCCGAATTCTTTGACAATTCGTACTGGCGGTTCGCTGCATCTCGTCCTAAAACCCGCCGACCATTTTCGATCGGAGACTTGCCGTGGACGTCAAAGAAGTCAGAAAGCTGGACGCATATCTGAAGCGCGTATTCGGCAATCCCAAGATCCGCGTCGTGCCGCGGCCGAAGAAGGACGATTCCGCCGAAGTCTATATCGGCGAGGAATTCATCGGCGTGCTCTTCGTCGACGACGAGGACGACGATCGCTCGTTCCAGTTCCAGATGGCGATCCTCGAGGACGATCTGGTCGATCAGGAATAATTGTTGTTGTCATGACGTCGTCGCGAGCGAAGCGGAGGCTTCGCTGTGCGCGGCGCTCTCTCGTGTCCCGGACGCACTGCAACGCTCCATAAGCGCGTTTACGCGCGTCTTCGACACGCTATGGCGTTGCAGTGCAGAGCCGGGACCCAGAAGCCACACACCCCATCTCTCCAGCATGGGCCCCGGCTCAGCAGCGCACCGTCCAAGTGACGCTGCGCTGCGTCCGGGGCACTCATCGAGATCGAGGCTATCTCCTTCGAGAGCTTTTCCCTGCGGCCATCCTTCGAGACGCGCGCTTTGGGCGGGCTCCTCAGGATGAGGGCGGAGTGCGCGGCAGCGGTTTCAAGAGGCGCTGACGCTGATGAGCCTCATCCTGAGGAGGCGCGTTAGCGCCGTCTCGAAGGACGAGCGTGCGCGCAGACTGCCGCAACGAGTCATGGGCGATAATCTTGGGCTAGGCAGCAACCGTGCGATCGGCAACATCTCGAATATCTCGGCAATATGCGGGTCATCATGGTGTACGAGCTGCCGCATCATTCCGGTCAGGAAACGATCAAGCTTCCATAGTTCTGCCCAAGCTTCCTACGCCAACACGCGCGTATCGGCGCGAACATTCCCGGAGCAGCATCCTGCTCAGCTATGCCTGCTCAATTGCAGATTTCAGCGTTACCAGCTCCGAGGTTGGTGGTCCTGCCAATGCTGCCCACGTCCAGTCGGCAGCCCGGCCGGACGGGACGACAGCCCGCGCTGCTGCAATAGATTTGACCCGTTGCCTGAGGCTTCGAAGGCGTGGTCTCGACCTTCTTCCGCTCGTCGTCTCGCCGTCTGGCGTCTTCCCGCGTTGCCACAGGCTTTTTGTCCGGCACCTTCTCGCATTCGTTGTCGTCGTTGATGCGATAGCCCGCGCGGCAGGCGATCTTGACGCAAGTATCGCCGTCCGCCTTGAAGCCGCGATTGCAGACCAGCGGACAGACCCGGCCCGGCTTGGCCTTGATGGTGTCGAGCGCCTCGAAGCTCGCGAGCTTGGGGTCGAGCTTCGTTCCCGCATGTTGGTTGAACAGCGTTAGGGAGCGTTGCGACGACGCATTCCAGTCGCCATCGGCGGCGGCCGCCAGACAACCGACGCGGCGCAGCTCCAACTGCACCAGCTTTGCTGTCTCCTGCGGCGAGAGACTGGGCGAGGATTGAGCTGGGGTAAGTGCCGCGACCTTCTGTTCTGCCTGCGCCTTGTCACTTGCCTGCTTTGCAGCCAGCTCGGCAGCCGCCTTCTCGTTCGCAATCTTCTCGGCGAGTGCCTTTTCGCCGGCCTGTTTGTCGGCCAGGGCCTTGGCCGCTGCCGCCTCGGCATCCTTCCTGCGCTGCTCGGCGGCCGCCGCCTTGGCTTCCTCGATCTGCTTGGCTTTCTCCGCCGCTGCCTTGGCGTCCTCAGCGGCCTTTGCGGCCGCTGCTGCTTTCTCCTGCTCGGCCTTCCTGGCGCGGTCGGATGCCAGCCTTGCCTTCTCCTCCTCAGCCTGTCTGGCCTTCTCCGCGGCGGCAGTGCGGGTTTCCTCAGCAGCGATCTTGTTCAGCTGGCCCTTGGCGAGATCGGCATAGAAGCCGCTCGGGAAGCGGTTGAGGAAGGCCGTCCATCCGTCACGCGTGCCGAGCTGAAGCGCCAGCTCGTAGTCGCGCCGGATCTCGCTGTCGGGATTGGCCTGCGGTCCGGCTATCACCGGCTTGGCAGCAACCAGCGGCACGTCATCGCCGCCGAGCGAGCCGTACACATAGGGCTCCTGCTTGTAGCCGGTGGTCTTGAGCACGTCGTCGCGCACGAAGCCGAACGCCTTGCGCAGGTCGAGCCCGGGCGTAGGGAGACGTTCGACGAGAGCCGCCGCGAACGGGCTGTTCTGGGAGTTGCCGTCCGATGCGGTCGAGCCCGCCTTCGCCGCGAAGGCAATCAAAGTGTTCGGGCTGGTCGGCTCGATCTTGGCAAGCCCGCGGCCGATCGCGCGTGAGGCCACCGTCCGCTTCATCGTCTTGGCAAACGGATTGTCGCGGCAGGCGTCCAGGATGACGAGGCGGAGTTGCTTGGCCGGCTCGACGGCAAACAGCGCGCGATCGAGTGCGACGGTCTCGTCCAGCACGTCGCCGTCCGTTTCCAGTGCGGCATCAGTCGGGATCAAATAGTTGGCGCCGTCCAGCTCGATGCCGTGTCCCGCATAATAGATGACGGCAACGTCGGCATTGCGGGTCCGGCCCGCAAATTCGCGCAACGACCTGCGCATGTCGGCGGCGTTGAGGTCGAGCTTGATGTCGACGGTGTCGAACCCGGCCTTCCTGAACATGCCGCCGACCAGCGCGGCATCGTTCGCGGGGTTCGCCAGCCGCGCCACGTTCTTGTAGGCCGAATTGCCCATGACGAGCGCGACGCGCTTCTCCGCCAGCGCAGCGCCGGTCCAAAGCGAAGTCGCAAGAATTAACAAAACAAATAGCCGAAGCCGCATTCCAGCCCCCGAATGCAATAGCGTCAGATTATTCGCAGTATGGCCAAATCGAATCTGTGCTCAGTGATGTTTATCACGCTGCCTCTCTCTGCCGCTGCTCAGTCGCACACTTCCGCTTGTGAAAATCCCGCCCCCCAGTACTGCTTGTTAGCAAGACGACAGCCAGGCTTTACCGGGCGACAGCCCGCATTGTTACAAGTCATTTGACCGGACGCAGACGGCTTGGCTGGTGCCGCTTCGGTTTGCTTGCGATCCGCGTCTCGCTTCTTGGCATCCTCGCGGGTCGCAACCGGTTTTTTGTCCTGCACCTTCTCGCATTCATTGTCGTCATTGACGTGATAGCCGGCGCGACAGGTGATCTTCACGCAAGTATCGCCGTCCGCCTTAAAACCGCGATTGCACACCAGCGGGCAGACCCGGCCCGGCTTGGACTTGATCATGTCGAGCGCCTCGAAGCTCGCGAGCTTGGGGTCGAGCTTCGTTCCCGCATGTTGGTTGAAAAGCGTCAGTGAGCGCTGTGACGAGGCATTCCAGTCGCCGTCTGCGTTGCTTGCGAGGCATCCGACTCGACGGAGTTCTGACTGCACGAGTCTGGCTGTCTCCTGCGGCGACAGACTTGGCGGCGATTGGGCAGGGGCCACGGCCGCGACCTTCTGCTCGCCCTGCGCCTTGTCGTTTGCTTGCTTTGCAGCCAGCTCGGCAGCCGCCTTGTCGTTAGCAATCTGGTCGGCGCGCGCTTTTTCGGCAGCTTGCTTGTCGGCCAGGGCCTTGGCCACAGCTGCTTCTGCGTCCTTCCTGCGCTGCTCGGCGGCGGTCGCCTTGGCCTCCTCGATCTGTTTGGCCTTCTCCGCGGCGATCCGAGCATCTTCGGCAGCCTTGGCCGCTGCAGCGGCTTTCTCCTGTTCGGCCTTCTTGGCGCGTTCCGCTACGAGCCGTGCCTTCTCGTCTTCGGCCTGCCTGGCTTTCTCAGCTGCGATGGCGCGGGCATCTTCGGCCCCGATCTTCTTCAACTGCACCCGCGCAAGGTTCGCGTAAAAACCCTCAGGGTAGGCATGGAGGAACGCTTCCCACGCGTCGCGATCACCCGCCTGCAGCGCCAGTTCGTAGTCGCGGCGAACCGCATCCTGGGGATTGGCTTGCGGCCCGGCCGCTACCGGCTTTGCCGGAACCAGCGCCAAATCGTCGCCGCCGAGCGAGCCGTACACAAACGGCTCCTGCTTGTTGCCGGTGCTCTTGAGCACATCATCGCGAACGAAGCGAAAGGCCTTGCCGAGGTCGAGGCCTGGCGTCGGCAAACGCTCTACCAGAGCCGCCGCGAATGGGCTGTTCTTGGAGTCGCCATCGGACGCCGTCGAGCCTGCCTTCGCCGCAAAGGCAATCATGGTATTCGGGCTGGTCGGCTCGACCTTGGCGAGGCCGCGTCCAATCGCGCGCGAGGCGATCGTCCGCTTCATGGTCTTGGCAAACGGGTTGTCGCGGCAGGCGTCCAGGATGACGAGGCGGAGCTGCTTTGCCGGCTCGACCGCAAACAGCACCCGGTCGAGCGGGAACGCCTCGTCGAGAACGTCGGTGTCGGTCTCCAGGGCGGCATCGGTCGGGATCAGATAATTGGTGCCGTCGAGCTCGATGCCATGGCCGGCGTAGTAGACAACCGCAACGTCCGCATCTCGGACCTTGCTGCCGAACTCGCGCAGCGCCTTGCGCATGTCGACGACGCTCAGGTCGAGCTTGATGTCGACAATATCGAAGCCGGCCTTCCTGAACATGCCACCGACCAATGCGGCATCGTTGGCGGGGTTCGCCAGCCGCGCCACGTTCTTGTAGGCCGAGTTGCCCATGACGAGCGCAACGCGCTTCTCGGCGAGCGCCGGTCCGGCCCCGATCCAGATCGCAACAATCAACAAAACAAACAGCCGAAGCCGCATTCCAGCCCCCGAATGCAATAGCGTCAGATTATTCGCAGCATGGTCAAATGCAATCTACGATCCGTGATGTTTCTCACACTGTCTCTCCAGCGGCCACTCAGTCGCACACTTCCGCTTGTCCGCCTCCTATCACGAAGACTGCGGTGCCGTAGTTTTGGGTTCCGATTCGACAGCCGGGTCTCACCGGCCGGCAGCCTGCGCTGGTACAAATGACTTGACCAGCCGCCTGCGGCTTCGATGGCGCAGCTTCAGTTTTCTTCCTCTCATCGCCTCGCGGCTTGGCGTCTTCGCGGGCTGCGACCGGCTTCTTGTCCTGGATCTTCTCGCACTCGTTGTCGTCGTTGACGCGATAGCCGGCGCGACAGGCGATCTTGACGCAAGCATCGCCATCGGCCTTGAAACCGTGATCGCACACCAGCGGGCAGACCCGCCCCGGCTTTGCCTTGATAGCATCGAGCGCCTCGAAGCTCGCCAGCTTGGCGTCGAACTTCGTGCCGGCATGCTTGTTGAACAGCGTCAGCGAGCGCTGTGATGACGCATTCCAGTCGCCGTCCGCATTGCTCGCGAGACATCCGACGCGGCGCAGTTCTGACTGCACGAGCTTGGCCGTCTCCTGCGGCGACAGACTCGGCGGGGATTGAGTGGGGGCTACCGCCGCGACCTTCTGCTCGCCGTCACGCTGAGCCCTCTCTTTGGCGGCTAGCTCGGCTGCCTTGTCGTTTGCAATCTTTTCGGCGAGCACCTTTTCAGCGGCCTGCTTGTCGGCCAGCGTTTTGGCGACGGCGGCTTCTGCATCCTTCCGGCGCTGCTCGGCGGCCGCCGCCTTGGCCTCCTCGATCTGCTTCGCCTTCTCCGCGGCGATGCGGGCATCTTCGGCGGCCTTTGCGGCGGCTGCAGCCTTGTCCTGCTCGGCCTTCTTGGCGCGCTCTGCCACGAGGCGCGCCTTCTCGTCCTCGGCCTGCCTGGCTTTCTCTGCTGCGATGGCGCGGGCATCTTCGGCCCCGATCTTCTTCAACTGCACCCGCGCAAGGTTCGCGTAAAAACCCTCAGGATAGGCTTGGAGGAACGCTTGCCATGCGTCGCGATCACCGGCCTGCAGCGCCAGCTCGTAATCGCGGCGAACCGCATCCTGGGGATTCGCTTGCGGCCCGGCCGCCACCGGCTTCGCCGGAACCAGGGCCAAATCGTCGCCACCGAGCGAGCCGTACACAAACGGCTCCTGCTTGCTGCCGGTATTCTTGAGCACATCGTCGCGCACGAAGCCGAACGCCTTGCGCAGATCGAGCCCGGGCGTCGGCAGACGCTCGACGAGAGCCGCCGCGAATGGGCTGTTCTTGGAATCGCCATCGGACGCCGTCGAGCCCGCTTTCGCGGCGAACGCGATCATCGTATTCGGGCTGGTCGGCTCGACCTTGGCGAGGCCGCGTCCGATCGCGCGCGAGGCGATGGTACGCTTCATCGTCTTGGCAAACGGATTGTCGCGACAGGCATCGAGGATGATCAGGCGCAGCTGCTTTGCAGGTTCGACGGCGAACAGCGCGCGGTCCAGCGCAATCGTTTCGTCGAGCACGTCGCTGTCGGTCTCCAGCGTCGCGTCGGTCGGGATCAGATAGTTGACGCCGTCCAGTTCGATGCCATGACCGGCGTAATAAACCACCGCGACCCCGGCCTCCCGCGCCTTGCCGCCAAAGTCACGCAGCGCCCTGCGCATCTCCGAACCGTTGAGATCGAGCTTGATGTCGACGCTATCGAACCCGGAATTCCTGAACATGCCGCCGACCAGTGCAGCATCGTTGGCGGGGTTCGCCAGCCGCGCCACGTTCTTGTAGGCCGAGTTGCCGATGACGAGCGCAACGCGCTTCTCGGCGTGCGCCGGTCCGGCCCCGATCCAGATCGCAACAATCAACAAAACAAACAGCCGAAGCCGCATTCCTGCCCCCGAATGCAATAGCGTCAGATTATTCGCAGCATGGCCAAATGCAATCTACGATCAGTGATATCAGTCACATATCAATGCGGCCATCATGCCCTGTTTCGCCCCGACGGGTCAATCATCTTTCGAAAAAATCGAAAAACGGTTGATGCTACCCACGCTTGCCTACTGTGCATGGGGTTGTTTTCGGGTTTTTGCTTTGGAGGCTCCAGCCGTCCTTCAAGCTCATGCGCAGCCGGGCAGCAAGACCGCGCTCAGCCCCGCGGCCCGCGCAGCTGCGCGGTCAGCCTGTCCATCGCCTCCGCCACCTCGCGCCATTGCGACAGCCAGCTCCTCGGAAAGCGGAAGGTGAGGTCGGCGCCGCCGACGCGGCGCTCCGAGAGGCACATGCCGGGCGTGGCCGCATCGCGGGTGCAGCGCGCGGTGAGCGCGGGGCTTGCAGCCGAATAGAGGTCCTCGCTGCCGTAGGGCGTGTCGGTTCGGAACATCCGCATCGTCAAGCCGTCCGCCGGCATCACTGCGGCCTGATCGAGATAGCGCGGATAGATCGTGGCCGTGCGCTGCTCGGGCGAGAGCGCATCGTGATGGGCTGCGATCGACAGGAAGATGCGGTCGATGGACTGCAGCGCCGCTTCCGCCGTGTCGGAGGTGACGTGCTTGGGCGGGCCGGGCGGCTCCAGCGCGGGGTAGAGGAAGTCGAGATCGATGCGCTCCTGCGGCCCCGAGTGCCGCTGGATCTTCATCCGGATCGCGGTCACCGGCAGGTTGAACAAGGTGCCGCCGACGCTCACCGGCAGCTTGTCCGGCGCGTTGGCGCCGCGGCTGCCCCAGGTCGGCCACAGCAGATAGGCGACCAGCGCAACCGCACAGGCCGCAGCCGCGCCGCCGAGCACGATCGGGACGACATGCGCCCGGGTGCGCGTGCGGGGGGACCTGAGGGGAGCTGCCGAGAACGATGTCATGAATGGCGCAAGTCGACCTGAGGTCGGCCGATGGCCGACGAATCAGCGGCGAATATGCCATGTGGCGGCGGTTTCGCGGAGCGTTCCCGGCCGCTTGGACCGGGGAGGGCCCTGCACGGGGCGGCCGGCCGCGTTAACCTTTCCTTAAGGATAATGTAGCGTTAACCCGCCCTCTTTGTCACAGGAAGGCACGCGCGTTGTGTAAGGGCGGAGCAGTTCCGATGACACCTGAAGCTCTCAACACCTTCTTCTCGATCGGCATCGGTTTCGCGCTCGCGGGCGCGCTCGTGAGCGGATACCAGGCGCTGGCGCAGCGGCCCGCCGGCTTCGGCCTGCTGCAGGACGGCGTAGCCCCGAAAACCTTCGCGGCGGTTCCATTCCTGGTGTTCGCGGCGCCCTTCATCATCATGCGCAACACGCTGCGCGGCGTGCGGGTGGAAAGCCGCCGCGTCGAGTTCGTGATGATGGCGACGGTCATCGCCGCCTTCTGGAGCATGATGAGCGGCACCTTCTTCCTGATGACGCTGCGCGCCGCCGGCCTTCTGGTCTGATCCCGCGCCTTGCGCGCGGCCGGCCCTTTGCGTCGCGGCTGCCGTTTGGCTATGCCAGTCGTCAACGCGACAGGAGATCCCCATGGCCATCTACGAGCTCGACGGGCAGGCGCCCGACCTTCCCGCCGACGGCAATTATTTCATCGCCGAGACCGCGACCGTGATCGGCCGGGTCCGCCTGAAGCCGGGCGCGAGCGTCTGGTTCGGCGCGGTGCTGCGCGGCGACAATGAGTGGATCGAGATCGGCGAGGGCGCCAATGTGCAGGACGGCTCGACCTGCCACACCGATCTCGGCTTTCCGCTTGTCATCGGCAGGAACTGCACGGTCGGCCACAACGTCATCCTGCACGGCTGCACCATCGAGGAGGGCGCGCTGATCGGCATGGGTTCGATCGTGATGAACGGCGCGAAGATCGGCAGCAACAGCATCGTCGGCGCCGGCTCCGTCATCACCGAGGGCAAGGCGTTCCCCGAGCGCTCGCTGATCATCGGCTCGCCCGCGCGCGTGATCCGCACCCTCGACGACGCGCAGGTGCAGAAGATGGGCAGCGCGGCGAGGTTCTACGTGGCCAACGGTCCGCGCTTCAAGCAGGGCCTGAAGCGGATCAGCTGACCTGCCGGCCGCGCTCGCCCACGCCGGGCCATACCGTAAAAATACAGCTTGGCGTTTTAATGCTCTGCTAGCGCGATTACGCTTATCATCCGGCGTTTTCAACCAGGAGGAGCGGCGCCATGCGTGCTACGGCGCTGGAATCCGGTTTCAGTGCCGGAACCAAATTTTTGAATAGATTAGTTCGTGCCGCGCGCGGCGCCGACACGCTGACCGTTGCAGAGAAGGTCTACAGCATCGCCGCCTTCCTGGCGATCGTCACCACTTTCCTGCTGGTGATGTCGGTCCAGTCGGTGCGCTTGCAGACGACCTATCGTCACATGCACGCGTCCTCGGCCGCAGCGGCGATCAACGTCGGGCGCATCAATGCGCTGATCTACGGCATCGTGATGGAATCGCGCGGCATCTACATGTCCGCCGATCGCAACGCGGCGAAGCAGTTCGCGGACGGGCTAGTCCGTCGCAACCGCGAGCTCGCTGAGGCCGTGAAGCGCATGGAGCGCACGGTGCGCGACGACGACGCCGAGCTGTTCTCATCCTTCCGCCAGCGCATCTTGCAATTCATCGACTTCCGCCAGGAGCTGGTGCGGCGCGGCCTCGAGATCAGCCCCGCAGCAGCCCGCGAATGGGGAGACAACGACGCCAACCGGACACTGCGTAGCCGACTGAACAGCGACCTCGAAGCGCTCGAACACACTTACGCGGAGCGCGCCCGTCAGGCGGACGAGCTAGCGGACCAAAATCGCTACGCGGCTTGGTATCTGTTCATGCTGGGTTTGGCCGCTCTCGTGCTCGCCGCGCTCAACGTCCTCGTGATGCGCGACTCGGTGCTGGCGCCGCTCGCAGAAATTTCTCAGGCCACCGACCGCATCGCGACCGGGGATATCAGGAGCGAGGTGCCGCACCTGCGCCGTTACGACGAGATCGGCCGTCTGGCCCGCGCGGTGCAAAACTTCCGCGACGCAGTCGCGCAGATCTTCGAGCTGGAACAGCTCGAATTCGATATCTCCAAGCAACGCGATGCCGCGATGGCGGAGCGCGACAAGTTCAACGACAAGTACCAGGCCAAGAAATGGCAGCTTTCGGCGGCGATCAACAGCATGCCGCAGGGGCTGATCATGCTCGACGGCAAGGCCAATGTGGTCGCGATGAACGCCAATTACCGGAAGATCTACGATCTGCCGGAGACGATCCAGACCGGATCGAGCCTGCAGGAGATCCTCGAGCACAGGGTCAACAGCGGATTGTTCAGCGGCGACGTCGCGAAATATGTCGCGGCGGTTCTCGACCGGATCGCCAGGCGCGAGCCGGCGGCGTCCGAGCTTGCCTTGAACGACGGCCGCATCATCAAGATCTACGAGCGCCCGATGGACGGCGGCGGCTGGGTGTCGGTGCAGGAGGACATTACCGAGCAGCGTCAGCGCGAGCGCATGCACGAGCGCATGGAGCGCTTGCTCGCCATCGTCGTCGAGAACGTGACCGAGGGCATCATCGCCAAGGATGCGCGCAACCTGCGCTATCTGTTCATCAACAAGGCTGCCGAGAAGCAGATCGGCATGTCGCGCGCCGAAATCGTCGGCAAGACCGCGCGCGAACTGTTCTCCAGGGAAACTGCCGATCTGATCGAGCGGCGCGACAAGCAGCTGCTCGCCCAGCAGCAGCAACTCGAGCCCATCACCGATACGATCAACAATCCGATCCGCGGCCGGCGCAAGGTGTCGTGGCGGCGCCTTCAAATCGGCGGCGACGGAGAGGATTCGCATGTCTTCGTGACCATGGTCGAGGATCTCGGGGCGAAGATGGGCGCGGCTGCGTAGCGGACGGGCAAGGCCGGCGCGGCTGCGGATGCTCGCGTGGAAGTGAGACAGCATGGCTGTCACGAATGACCGACTGACGGTAACTTGGTCCTTGCGTTGAAGCGTGGAGCAACCCCCACGCGGAGGATCAAGTGATGTTACGCAGGATGATGATGACGGCACTGGCCGTGGCGGCGGTCGGGCTGTCGGCGCCACAAAAGGCCGAGGCGCGCGGCGGTTTCGGACATGGTGGAGGCTTTCACGGCGGCGGCTTCCGTGGTGGCGGCTTCCATGGCTGGGGGCACCGTCCTTGGCATGGCGGCGGCTTCTGGCCAGGGGTCGGGATCGGGGTAGGTCTCGCCGGCGCCGGCCTGTACGGCGGCTATTACGGATATGGTTACGGCTATCCCTACTACGCCGTCCCCGACGATTATGGCCCTGCCTACAACGATGGCTATGGCGGCTGCTACGTCGTGCGGAAGCGTGTCATGACGCCATTGGGATGGCGCTACCGCCGGGTCGACGTCTGCGAGTGAGGCGAAATTGCCGTTAAAAAACAAGGTCGTTGACGCAGTATACCGTCAACGACCTTGCCAGCCCCGGATATTGAAATCGGCTCACGCCATCCGGTAACAGCGAGCATCGCGCGGAATCATACGGGCGAATGTGATCCAGTTCACAAGTGGCGAAAATAAAGTTCCCGCCTCGTGACCGGCTCAGCCGCGCGAGCGCTTGCGCGCGCTGGCTTGGACGCGGTGCCGCGCCGGTTTCCTGCGGGTAACCGATGGCGTCTCGACCTCGGTCGCCCGTGCACTGGCGAAGGACTGCCGCAGGCCGTCGATGGATTCGTTCAAGGCCGTAACCTGCTCCGACAGGCGCTTGGTGTCGGCCTGTTGCGCCGCCAGCAGCCGCTTCATCGTCTGAAGCTGGTCCTGCACCACCTGGAGCTGGTCGATCGATTCCTGCTGGGTCGCCTCCAGCCCCTTGGTCTTCTCAACCAGCTGCTCGGAGGCCTGGGCGGTGCGGGCCTGAAGCTGCCGCGATGCCACCACCCGGTCGCTCTCGGGGGCAGCGCCGGTATAGGCGCGCCAGATCGCGATCGACGTCACGCCCGCGATCAGCAGCAGGAGGGCAGCAGCGGTCAGCGCGATCGGCTGGGCGCCAAGGCGAAGGAGCGGGTTGGACGGCGTGTCCTGGGCGAGATCGATCATCGCTGACAAAACCCAAATTGAAACTTGGTGAGTGGCGAAGACCGGCAACCCAGAAGGGCCACCGGGGCGTCCCGAAAGCCTTACGTTTCGGCAAGGAATGGGACCAAAAAGAGGCTGAGCGGCAAAAAACCAGTGATCAGCGGCCCTTGCAGGCCCGGAGCGCCGCGCGGGGCAGGGATCAAGGCTGAAATTGCGAAAACGGCCCGGAATAGCTCTTCGCGCGCGGGGCCGCGTAGGGGCCGAGCCGGGAGGTCTTCAGCCCAAGCCGCACCAGTGATTCCGCCAGCGTCACGGCGGCCGCGACGCCGTCGACCACGGGCAGGCCGTGCGCAGCGGCGAGCTCGCTTGCGAGATCGGCCATGCCGGCGCAGCCGAGCACGATGGCTTCCGCGCGGTCGTCACGGATGGCGGCGGTGATCTCCGCCGAGATCTTGCCGAGCGCATCGATGTTGCGCTCTTCCAGCGCCAGCACGGGGACCTCGGCCGCACGGACGCGGGCGCAGCGTTCGGCCAGGCCGTACTTGCGCAGATTGTGCTCGATCGGCACGATGGAGACGCCGAGCGTGGTCACCACCGCAAAGCGCGCGGCAATCAGGCTCGCGACGTGGAAGCCGGCCTCGCCGATGCCGATCACCGGTGTCTTGGCGGCTGCACGCGCGGCATCCAAGCCGGTGTCGTCGAAGCAGGCGATGATGTGCGCGTCCGCGCCGTCGCGATCGGCCTCGCGGATGCAGCCGAGCATGCCGGGCACCGCGAAAGCTTCGTCGTAAAAGCCCTCGATCGAGACCGGGCCCATCGCCGGCTGACGCGCATCGATCACGGTGCCCGCGAGGGCAACGCTGCGCGCGGCAGCGGCGATCTTTGCCGTCATCGACGCGGTAGTGTTGGGATTGACGACGTGAAGCCGCATCGGATCAGGCGAGTCCTTATCTCAGACGAGTCCCTTGCCGGCGTCCGAGCCCTTGGCCGCCTGCCGCTTGTTGAGCACGTGGATGGTGCCGAGCGCAAGCGTGATGACCGTGAACGAGACCGCCGAGATCACGGTGCCGAGCGCGTAGATGTCGGGGTTGGTCACGGTGGTGGTGAGGCCTTGAAGATCCAGCGGCAACGTGTTCACCGCGCCGATCGCCTGGCTCGAGCGTGCGAGCTCGTCCCAGGACAGCGTGAAGCCGAACAGGCCGATGCCGATCACAGAGGGCAGGATGATCGGCAGCACGACATGACGGAACGTCTGCCACGGTGTCGCGCCGAGATCGCGCGCGGCTTCCTCGAGGCGCGGGTCGAAGCGGTTGAAGATTGCGAACATGATGAGCAGCCCGAACGGCAGCGTCCAGGTCAGGTGCGCGCCGAGCCCGGACGTGAGCAGGCCCATCGAGGTCTCGAAATTCTCGTTCCAATGCGCCTTGATCAGGTCGTCGATGATGCGGAACTCGAGCGAGATGCCGAGCGAGGTGATGATCGAGGGAACGATGAGGCTGGCGATCGCCGAGTAGAACAGGATGCTCTGCGCCTTGAACTTGCGCCGGAATGCCATGCCGGCGGCGACCGACAGCACGACGGTGACGATCATCACGACGATGCCGAGCAGAAGCGAGCGGCGAAAGGCGGCGCCGAGATCGACGATGCCGGTGCCCTGGAACAATTTCGCGATCCAGAAGGTCGAGACGCCGTTCATCGGGAAGGTGAGGCCGCCCTGCGGCCCCTGGAACGACAGCACGTAGATCGCGATCATCGGCCCGTAGAGAAACAGCACATAGGCCGCGAAGAAGATCGCGAGCACGTAGAACGAGCGCGGGCGTCCTTCCTTCATGCTCTAGAGCTCCTTCTTGATGTCGACGATGCGCGACATCATGGTGATGATCAGGAAGGTGATGACGAGCAGGATCACGGCATTGGCCGCGGCGGCGGGGAACTGCAGCGCGTTGACCCGCGTCTCGATGATCTTGCCGGCGGCGGCGATCTGCTGGCCGCCCATCACGCCGATGGTGATGAAATCGCCCATCACGATGGTGATGACGAAGATCGAGCCGATCACGATGCCGGGCTTGGACAGCGGAATGATGACGTTGACGAGGGTCTGGAAGCCGGTGGCGCCGGCATCATAGGCGGCCTCGATCAGCGACTTGTCGATGCGCACCATCGAATTGAAGATCGGCACCACCATGAAGAAGGTGAAGAGATGCACCAGCGCCAGCACCACGGAGAATTCGGAAAACAGCAGCCATTCGATCGGATGGTTGATCAGGCCCGTTTTCATCAAGCCCGAGTTGACGAGGCCGTTGCGGCCGAGCAGCGGGATCCAGGCGATCATGCGGATCACGTTGGAGGTCCAGAACGGGATCGTGCAGAGCAGCGACAAGCCCATCTGCCAGGTCTTTGACTTGACGTGGAAGGCGAGGAAGTAGGCGACCCAGAAGCCGACGAAGAGGGTGATGGCCCAGACCATGAAGCAGAGCTTCAGCGTCATCACATAGGTCTTGCCGATGGTGCAGAGGTCGGGAAGCTGCGCGATGCAGCCCTCGAACGTGTCGGTGTAGCCGCGGCCGGAGAAAGCCGGCAGCAGCTGGTATTCGTTGTAGTCCCAGAACGAGACGATGACGACGAAGACGAGCGGGATGAGGAAGAAGGCGAGAAACACCAGCATCATCGGCCCGGCCTGGAGCCAGGAGATGAAGGACGGCGACAGGCGCGTCGGTTTTGCGGCGCGCGCGGTGCCCGACCCCGGGATCAAGCCCGGGGCAGCCTGTTGCAGGACTTCTTCCGACATGTCCGTTACGCCGCGATGAACTCGTTCCACTTGCGGACCATGTAGTCGTTCTCGTCCATCACGGCGTTCCAGCACGCGACCCCGCCCATGCGATCCTCGTAGGAGCCGCCGTCACGCACCGCGCCGGCCTTTTCCAGCAGCGAGCCGTCGGGCGCCTTGATGTCCTTCTCGGCCGGCTTGCCTTCCATCCAGTAGGCCCATTCGTAAGGCTCCATGTGCGCCTTCGCGGTGGAGAGCACCGCGGAGTAATAGCCCTGGCGGTTGAGATAGGCTCCGGCAAAGCCCGACAGGAACCAGTTCACGAATTCATAGGCCCATTCGAGCTTGGCACCCGAGACGCCCTTGGATACGCAGAAGCCGGAAGCCCAGGACCGGTAGCCTTCCTTGAGCGGCTGGAAGGTGCAGGGGATGCCCATCGAGCGGACCTTGGTGACCGCCGGCGACCACATCGACTGAATCACGGTCTCGCCCGAGGCCATCAGGTTGACGCTCTCGTTGAAGTCCTTCCAGAAGGCGCGGAACTGGCCGGCCTTCTTGGCCTCGGTCATCACCTTCATGGTGAGATCGATCTCTTCCTTGGTCATGTTGCCCTTGTCGGCATATTTGTACTTGCCGGAGGCTTCCACGACCATCGCGGCATCCATGATGCCGATCGAGGGAATGTTGAGGATCGAGGCCTTGCCCTTGAACTCGGGGTTGAGCAGCTCGGCCCAGGTGGTGATCGGACGCTTGATCAGGTCGGGGCGGATACCGAGCGTGTCGGCGTTGTACACGGTCGGGATCAGCGTGACGAATTCGGTCGCCGACGTCGCGAACTTCTTGGAGTCCTTGCCTTCCAGATAGAGCACCTTCCAGGGCGCGGTGCCCTGGCCGCCGATCTTCTTGCCGCCGGGCGTCTCGCCCTTGGTGAAGACGGGCGTGATGTTGCCGAACTCCTTGATCTTCTTGGCGTCGAGCGCAAGGATGTTGCCCGACGGCACCAGCTTCTTCAGCGAGAAATATTCGGTGTCCAGCACGTCGAAGGAATTCGGCTGGGTCATCACGCGCTTGGTGACGTCGTCCGTGGTTGCGGTGATGTATTCGATCTTGATGCCGGTGTCCTTCAGGCACTGCTTGGCGATGTCGTCGCCCTCGTTCACGGCGGTGCCGAGATAGCGCAGCACCTTTGCATCGGCCGACTTCACGTAGGGAAAGCCGGTGATCGCGCCGGAGCCGGCGGCGAGGCCGGCGAGACCTGCGGTGCCCTTCAATAGCGTGCGGCGGCTGACGCCGGTCTTCCTGGTCGTCTCGGTCATTTCGCTCACTCCTCTGTGTTGCGCATTTTCCGTGGTGAAGGGTGCTATTGCAGGCGTTGCGCCTTGGCGGGATCCCAGGTCGCCAGCACGCGATCGCCCGGACGGAACGGATGCACGTCGAAGGTGGACTCGGGAACGTGGGAGAACAGGGCGGTGCCGTCGTCGAGCGTGAGCGAGACGGCGATGTAGGAGCCCTGGTACTCGGTCTGGGTCAGCAGCGCCGGCGCGCCGAAGGCACCGTCGACGAACGGCACGATGCCGAGCTGATCGGCGCGAACGGCGATGAGATTGCCGGCGTCGCTGAGCACGTTGTGGCCGCCGATGAATCGGGCCACGAATTCGGTGCGGGGACGATGGAAGATGTCGCGCGCCGTGCCCTGCTGCTCGATCCTGCCGTGGTTCATCACCACGATGTGGTCGGCGAGGGCCATCGCCTCTTCCTGGCCGTGGGTGACCTGGATGAAGCTGATGCCGAGCTCGCGCTGCAGCCGCTTCAGCTCGCCGCGCATCTTGACGCGGAGGAACGGATCGAGCGCCGAGAGCGGCTCGTCGAGCAGGAGTATTTGCGGCTCGGTGATCAGCGCGCGTGCGAGCGCCACGCGCTGTTGCTGGCCGCCGGAGAGCTGTGCCGGAAGACGGCCTGCATATTGGCTCATCGCGACCAGCTCGAGCAATTCGCCGGCGCGCTTGTGCCGCGTCGCCTTGTCGATGCCGCGCATCTTCAGGGCGAAGGCGACGTTGTCGAGCACGGAGAGGTGCGGAAACAGCGCGTAGGACTGGAACATCATCGCGGTGCCGCGCTTGGCCGGCTCGAGGTCGGTGACGTTCTGCGCGCCGAGGATGATGTCGCCTTCGCTGACCGCCTCGTGACCTGCGATCATGCGCAGCGTCGAGGTCTTGCCGCAGCCGGAGGGGCCGAGCAGGCAGCAATAGGTGCCGGCCGGGATCTTCAGGTTGACGTTGTCGACGGCCAGCGTGGCGTCGTAGCGCTTGGTGACGGCGACCAGTTCGAGAGCGGCGGGAATGGCCATGGCGTGTCCGAGGAGGGGCGATGCGTCCCGCCTCCCTCCGCAAGGTCCGTGCCAACAGCCCGGGACGGTATGAATTTGCAGAACTGTGCAGCGGAGTCAGATCGTTAGATCGATTCCGGCCGGATTTGTCCGACCGCTGCTTGTGCAGCCAGCTGCACACAAAACGGGCGAAGATTGTATAAAGTTTCGCCTGTGATTGGATACAGCTCGTCGACTAACATTGCAGGCCGAACGTTCGTCGATCGAGCCCCCACAATCATGGCCGCCAAGACCCGCCAGAAACCCGATGCGCCAGATGCGAGCGATCGCGTCAGCCGGATCCGGGAGGGTGTGACCGCCGCGATCCTCGAACATCGTCTGCTACCCGGCACCAAGCTCGGCGAGGACGAGATCGGCGACATCTACGGCGCGAGCCGGACGCTGGTGCGTACAGCGCTGCAGCAGCTTGCGCATGAGGGCATCGTCAACATCGAGAAGAATCGCGGCGCTTTCGTCGCGCGTCCGACGCCGGCCGATGCCCGCGAGGTGTTCGAGGCGCGGCGCCTGATCGAGCCCAGCATCGTCGACCGCGCCATCGACGCGGTCTCGCCGGCCTGGCTCGATCGCCTGCAGCACCATCTCACGGAAGAACGCGAGGCTGAGTTGCGCGGCGATGCCCGCGCCTCGGTGCGGCTGTCCGGCGAGTTTCATCGTCTCGTCGCCGAGATGAGCGGCCACAGCGTCTATCTCGGGTTCCTGAAGGAGCTGATCGCGCGCTCCTCGCTCATCATCCTGCTCTACCGCCGTCACGACACGCCCGCGTGCGGCACCGATCATCACGCCGGGATCGTCGCTGCGATCCGCAAACGCGACAAGGCGCGCGCGGGCGCCTTGATGCTGTCGCACCTGAACGAGATCGAGGCGGAGCTGTTCCTGAAGGATCCCGCCGCCGACGAGCTGCGGCTCGCGGACGTGCTGGGGGCATGAGAAGCTCCTCGCCAGCGCACGGGGTCGGCGGGTGCGGATGCTATTGTGGCTCCAATCCGAGATTCCTGATCGACTCCAGCCAGACCGGCCCTTCCTTTTCGTAGAGGACGGCCGAGGATGCGCGATCCATGGCCGGCGCATCGACGCCGAAGGCCTCGAGCAGCTTCTGGACACGCTCGGTCTTGCCGCCTTCGACCATGAGCTTGGCGAGCAGCTCGATCCGGTCGGGCGGCGTCGCTGCGGGCGCCACCAGGGCCGTGAAGCTCGTCAGCTGGAAGACCTTTCCGGTGACCCCCTGCTCGGTGAACGTCTTTGTTTCCGGCAGTTTCTTCATGCGAACCAGTGTCGGCACGGCGATCGCGCGGCCGACGCCGGTATCGAGGACTGGAAGCGCGGCCTGATAGCTGCCGGTCGCGGCCTGGATGACGCCGGCCGCCAGGTCCTGCCACATCGGCGCTTCGCCGCGATAGTGCACGATGGAGATGTCGAGGCCGTATTGGCGGTTGAGCTCGGCGATCACGATGTGCGCAAACGAACCGATCCCGTACGAGCCTGCCGTGACCTTGTTGCGGCGCGCATGTGCGACGAAATCTTCGATGGACTTTGCACCCGTGGCGGAATGCACGACCAGCGGCAGATGACCCGATGGCGTCACCGCGACGATCGTGAAATCCTTGTCCGGATCGTAGGCGAGCGACTTCAGCAGTAGCCGGTTTCCGAGCAACGTGGACGAGATCGTGTACATCAGCGTATGGCCGTCCGCCGAATCCTTGACCGATTGGGCAGCCAGCGCACCGCTCGCTCCCGTCTTGTTTTCGACGACGACGGGCTGTCCGAGCTTCTGAGAGATGTAATCGCCATAGGCGCGGGCGAACGCATCGGTGATGCCGCCGGCGGGCGTCGAGACGACGATCTTGATGGCTTTGCTCGGCCACGCTTCGGCTGCAGCCCCATCAGCCGTGGCCAGCACCAGGCCTGCAATTGCAGCGCCCAGCATTCCGACGAATGTCCTCACTTGCCCCTCCCTGTTGCGTCGTTGGGCGCCCTTTGGCCGCCGGGCAGAGATGTCACACGGGGACCGGAAAATAGAAACAACATTTCATTGTGTGAAATGGCTAGCTCTTGGCAGCCGCGGACGGGCCTGTCGCGGCAAGCTTGGCGCTGAGCGTCTCGGCCAATGCGGAGGCGACTTTCTGCATCTGCGGCACGAAGCGCCGGAGACCTTCCTCGGTGCTGACGGCTTCGCGCAGCATCATTACGTTCATGCTCGCGAACAGGCGGTTCGGAACAGCGACGGGAACGCCGATGGCCCAGACGGCGCCGCCGAAGATGCGGCGGCTGTAGCTCTCGTCCATCACTGCGAATCCGGCTTTCCGGATCGCGCGCAGCACCTTCGTGAGCTTGGCGGGATTGCGGGCGAGGTCATTCCAGGGCTCCGGGATGAGGGCAAGGCGCGCCGCGATGCGCTCCTGCTCGGCCGGCTCGCAAAACGCCAAATAGGCGCGCCCCATCGAGGTGCCCAGCACGGGAAAGCGAAAACCCGGGGGCCGGTGGAACAGCAGCGAACCGCCGATCCGGGTGGTGTGCGCGATCACCATGGATTCCTCGTCGAGCACGGCCACGTCCGAGGGCCACTGAATCTGCTGGCGAAACTTGTTGAGCATGGGTTCGGCGATACCGCCGATCCAATTCGGTTCGTCGTAGCCGGCGCTGAGCAGGAGCGCCCGTCCCGTCGGGGCATAGCTGGGCGGATCGGCCCGTCGCACCACATATCCTTCATGCTCCAGCGTTTCGAGCATGCGGACGATGGTTGCCTTGTCGAGGCCAGTCGCCTTGTGCAGCGAGCCCACGGTCGATTGCCGTTCCTGATTAATGACGCGCAGGACCTCGAGGCCTCTCGACAACGCGATGACGGGACGGAACGAGGGCATGGCAGCTCTTGGTGGGGACCGTGCCGCTAGTCAATGATGCAATCGCCGGATCAGTCAACAGGCCCGACTCCCCGGCGGGGAAGTGGACGGTGCAGCATGGGCTCCTCAGCGACCGAGTTCGCTTTCGGCGGCAAGCTGCCCCTCTGGCGTGATCTCGTATTCGCCGTCCTGCTTGGTCATCCATCCTGACCTGACCATCTCTCGCGCAAGCTGTATCGAGCAGATCGGATGATTGCCGCCCGGGTGATACAGCCTGTCGTTGCGCACGAGCAGGTGCCCGTACAATCGCGCCTGGCGCAGCGCCCTGCGCATCCCCGGTGATGGACTTTTCATGCCGGTTCAAGCGCGAGCACGATGAAGGTTCCAAAGAGATGACGATGATCCGAGATGCCGCCGCTCGCACGATAGTTCGACGCTGGCCGAGGGAACAGGTTTGTTGCGCCGCGAATCGGTGGCAGCCGCCGCATCCGAGGGTTCCCACTTGCTTCGAGCGGCTCCAATCCAGGTCTGCATGCGCCGAATTGTGACACGCCGGGTTCGCGCTCGGTTGTCGTATGTGGACGGGGATGCGTTGCGACGTAACCTGACTATTCCTCGCGCGGTCTATCGGCTATATGCTCGCGCCCTGTCATCGAACTGTCACGTTACTTCCCATGCTCAAGTCAGATTCAAGGCCGGCCCGCAAGACACCTGGCGCGCCGGATGGGAATCACCCACCGAAGGAGAACAAGGGAGCGCACATCGTTGCCGGCTTCCTGAGGCGGATCGAACCCGCAGGGCCAGAAGCGGAGCCGGTGATCAAGGACGCTGTGAGCGATCGGACGCCAGAGACGACGCCTGATCTGCAACAGGCTGAGCCGGGCAGCAACGCTCGTCCCGCCGCCGAAATCGAGCTCAAGCTTCTCGTCGGTGTCGATCGCATGGCGCATTTCGGCGCAGCGCCCGTCATCGCGGCGAATGCACGCAACAAGGGCACGCGCAAACGTCTCAAGTCCGTCTACTACGACACGCCCGAGCGGGCGCTGCGTCGCGCCGGCCTGAGTTTACGCGTCCGCCAGAGCGGCACGCGTTTCGTGCAGACCGTGAAGACCGAGGTTGCGGACGATCCGTTGCGTCGCGGCGAATGGGAAGCAAGCGTGCCTTCGCTTGCGCCCGACCTCGCCTTGGCGATGCCGTTCATTCCGGAGAAGCTTCGCGGCGATCTCGGCGCGCAGCCGCTCGAAGCGGTGTTCACGGCCGAGGTGCATCGGCATACGCGCATCGTCGAGCTGCCGTCCGGCACGGTCGAGGTCGCGTTCGACCGCGGCGAGCTGACGGCCGGCGACCGGTCGGTTCCTGTCAGCGAGATCGAGCTGGAGCTGAAGAGCGGCAGCGCGAGCGCGATCTACGAGATCGCGCTGCGCCTTGCGGAGCACGGAACGGTGAAGCCGTCCATCCGCAGCAAGTCCGCGCGCGGTTTCGACCTTGCCGCGGACCTGCCGCCGTCGGCACGCCGGCCGCACAAGCTTCGTCTCGATCCTGCCGTGACGCTCGACGAAGCCTTCGCGACAATCCTGCGCGCCTGCTTCCTTCACCTGCTGCAATCGCTGCCGGCGGCCGAGGACGGCCGCAATCCGGAGGGCGTGCATCAGCTGCGCGTCTCGCTGCGCCGGCTGCGATCCGCGCTCGACCTGATGCGATCGGTCGGCGCGCTCGGCAACCTCGAGGCGCTGCGCTCGGAGGCCAAATGGCTGGCGCAAGGCCTCTCCGCCGCGCGCGACTGGGACGTGTTCCAGCTCGATACCTTGCCGGCGATCGCAAGAGCCTGTCCCTCGGTCGCGGGCTTCGATGCGCTTGGGCGGGCCGCGGCTCAGCGTCAGGCGGAAGCCTATCGCGGGGCGCGCCATGCGCTCGATGATCGCCGTAGCGCTCTCTTCCTGATCGGCCTCGGCGGCTGGATCGAGACGCGCGGCTGGCGCAACGGTGTCGCGGCGGAAGATCTCGGCCGGCTCGCCGAGCCCGCCGTCAATTTCGCCCAGCGCGTCCTGTCGGAGCAGCATGCCAAGGTGCTCAAGCGTGGCCGCCGCTTCAAGTCGCTGACGACTGACGAGCTGCATCGCCTGCGGCTCGCCACCAAGCGGCTGCGCTATCTCAGCGAGTTCCTGCTGCCGCTCTACGAGGATCGCAAGTCCGCACGAAAATTCGCGCGCCGGCTCGCCGGCTTGCAGGAGGAGCTCGGCGTCTTCAACGACATGGCGGTGACGGCCTCGTTGCTCGACGGGCTCGGCGCTGAGGATCGCGACAGCGCCATTGCGGCGGCCGCGATCGCGGGCTGGCAGGCGCGGGCATCGATCGGCGTGCAGCAGGCTTGCAGGATAGCTGGCGGGATTTCACCGCCGCGCGCGTGCCCTGGTCGCGCCAGGGCACGCAGAGCTGATCGTCGCATCCCCAAAAAAGTTGCGCCCAGCCATTGGGGGATGGCTGGGCGCGCGCGAACCGGTCTGGGACGGGGAGGGGTGGGGATGTGACCGGGCCGCGTAACCTGTCGTCTCGTTCGTGTTAATCTCTCGCGCTGGCGGTGGAGACCGCCGGCTTGGTATCGCCCAGCGAGACCCAGACGTTGGGATCGCTCTGCGACTGGCGCTTGACGAAGCGGTAGCCG
This sequence comes from Bradyrhizobium sp. USDA3516, assembly GCF_057651995.1. Lineage (NCBI taxonomy): Bacteria > Pseudomonadati > Pseudomonadota > Alphaproteobacteria > Hyphomicrobiales > Nitrobacteraceae > Bradyrhizobium > Bradyrhizobium sp. USDA3516. Next base: position 269,530 of record NZ_JBYGYN010000004.1, read on the forward strand.
GTCTCCGTCCAGGCGAGGACGTTCTCGTTCTGATTGTCGAGAACGAACTCGCCCTTGTCGGTCTTTACCGTCAGCACCGCGTGGCCTTCGCCCTTCTTGTCGCGCACCACGGTGATGAGCAGGGCCTGGCGCGGCCAGCCGGCATCCATCAGCATCTTGCGCTTCAACAGCACGTAGTCTTCACAGTCGCCGTAACCGTCTGCCGGTAGCGACCACTTCTCGATCACGCCCCAGTGCTCCTGGTCGGTCAAAGGCTTGACGGTCTCGTTGACCCAGCGATTGACCTTGACGAGGTCGCGCCATGCGGCCTGTGACATCACGATGTCGCGCGGCTGCAACGGTGCGCCCTGGCACTGGGCGGTGTTGTCCGCGCAGAACTCGACCCAGCCGATCGGCGCACGCGTGGTGTCGCCGAGGCTCGCGTAGAGCAGACGGCCTTCGCCGGCCTGCGCTGCCGCGCTGATCCCGAAGAGCATGGCGACCAGCGCCAGTCTCTTCCCCTGTCCCCTGAAGTCAAACATTGCGGCCCCCGTTTCTTGTTGGGACCACATTTCGCACGGAGCTTTTGAGTTGCCGCTAAGTCGACCAAGTCAAGTCGAGACGAATGCAAGTAAAACACGCGGCGAATTCGATCTATACTTGAATAGAATTCGCGTAAAATTCGATATGACCGCAATTGATTCAAATTTTATCGATTAACGCGGAAACACTGGCGGAAGCGTTGCTTGCGCGCGCCTGCGCTCCCCGCGTTAACCGCTTGCCGCCCGCCGCGGGACATGAAAAAGGCGGCGTCCGCATCGCGGAGGCCGCCTTCGAGCCTGGAAATATGGAGGTTTTCGCCTCCCCGCGCTTTACCGCGCGGTAACGCTCTCTTCGAGTGTCTCCACCGGCTGCTCGTGCATGAACTCCAGCGCGAAGCCGTCCTCGAGGTTTCGGACCACGCGGCCCTGGACCCGGCCGAGCAGAACCGTCGATTTCAGCGGCGGCCGGTTCTCGGCAGCGATGGCCGCGCCCGACAGCGAGAGGTCGATGATACGGCAGGTCATCTTGGTGCCGTCCTCGAGCGTCAGCACCGCGATCGGGTTACGCGGCACGATACGGTCGTGGCGGCGGTCCTCCGGCAGATTGAGGATGTCGCGGTTGGCGAGCCAGGTCAGCTGCGCGGCGAGCTTGTCGCGCTTGCGCGGCGTCGCACCGATGGTCATGGCGAAGCCGTTGTCGATGATCCGGGTGATCTTGCCCTCGACGCGGCCGATATGGTCGAGATAGGCGACCACGCGGTCGCCGACATTGCCGATGCCGGGGGCGAGCAAGGCGAGGCCGCCCGGCGACATGTTGATCACCTGGCAAGGGAATTCCCGGCGATCCGGCAGCATGTAGCGGCCGAGCAGGTGCACCTTCACCCGCTGGAAGCGCCTGCGCTCCTCGGCTGCCGGAAGAAATTTTTTGTTCGCCAACGCCATTTCCAACACCCGACCCCCCGCCCGGGCGGAGTCCTTGCGACCCTAAGGTGCACAGGGTTAATGCCGCGTTAGGATCGGGCGCGCCGGTTGCGGACAGATACGATGCGCTCGAAAAGCCACATCAGGGGTGGGCACGCCAACACCGTCAGTGCGCCGAGGTCGAGCGCGATCGCCGCGGTCCCGGCCGATTTGGCGAGCCGCCCGGCCAGGGCGGGACCGAGCATCATCGCGGCATAGAATAGCGTGTAGAACACGCCCATTCCGATCGCCCTGGTCTCCGGGACAAGCACGCGGGCGGCGAGGCTCATGATCGGGCCGGCGGGATGGCCCCCGATGAGGCCGATCAGAACCAGAATCGTGATCACCCAGTCCGACCGCGGCAGCCACGCCAGCAGCACGGCCACAAGCAGGCTGGCCGTGATCGCCAGGATAAAGGGTCGCTTGAAGCGATCGGCGAGAAAGCCGCCTGCCGGAACAGAAATGACCGACAACCACATCACGATGCTGATCGCCGAGCCTGCCGCGGCGATGCTCCAGCCGCGCTCGGCCAAGAACGTCGGGCCGAACGAGAAGATCATGGCGAAGCCGACATTATAGAGGCCCCAGATCACGCCGGCGACGACCACCGCGAGCAGGGCGAGCGGATCGAGCCGGCTCGAGCCGGCCGCGCTGACGGCAGCTCCGGATGGCGGCTGGTAGAACGTGATCAGCAGAATGCCGATCGCGGTCAGTGCGCCCACGGACAGAAAGACGGCGCCCGCACCATGGGCGGTGCCAATCGCCGGCAGCACCAGCAGCGAGATCGCGACCCCGGCCGGCCAGGAATTGACGAAGATCGCCATCGCGGTGGCGATCTCCTTTCCGGCGAACCAGTCGGCGGCCATCTTGGTAAGCTGCACCGTCAGCAGCACGCCGCCGGCGCCGGAGGCGAGGCGGCCCGCCATCTGCCAGCCCCAGATCTCGGTGGTGGCCATGACGAGGCTGCCTGCCGTCATCAGCAGCAGCGCGGCGATGGTGGTCGGCTTGTCGCCGAGCGTGCGGCCGATCGCACCGCCCGGCAGCGCCAGCACGACGCCCGGCGTGAAATACAGCCCGATCAGGATGCCGATATCGGCAAGGCCGACGCCGAAGGTCTGCTGCAGCAGCGGCGCGACCGCCGCAACGCTCTGGAACTGGAACGCGATGGTGAGGCGAACGACGAACAGGATCGCAAGAATGCCCCAGCGATTGCGCAATGACTTATCTCCCAAAAGCTTCAAGCGTGCGGTGGGGGAGGGGCGGAAGTCAATCGGCTTTGTCGCAATGCTGTGTCCTCACGCCCCCTTCGACGCGCGCCGATACAACAAGCACAGCAGCGCCAGCAGCGCTGCGGCCGAGAGCCCGAGCGACCAGTGGATGCCGATCGCCGCGCCCGCGACCCCGATGGTGATGCCGCTGAAGGCGCGCATGCCGAGCCCGGCCATGTTGTAGAGGCCGACGACGCGGCCGCGGATGTCGTGCGGCGCGTTCAGCTGCACCAGCGCCTGCGCCATGGTGTTGAAGGAGAGCTCGAAGAAGCCCGCGAAGAACAACAGCGCGATCGCGACCGGATAGACCGGCACCAGGGCGAAGCCGAGCAGGGCCACGCTCCACAGCATCGCCAGGGCGATCGCGGTGCGCGGCGTGCCCTTGAGCCGCCCCCAGGATTCCAGCGCGATTGCGGCGAGCACTGCGCCGGCCGCATCGGCCGCGAGCAGCACGCTGTAGGAGACGCCGGGATCGCCGTGGCCGAGATCGCCGGCATAGCCCGGCATCTGGGCGTGATAGGCGTTGCCGATCATGAAAGAGGTGAGTCCGGCGAGCCAAGTCATCGCCGACAGCACCGGCTGGGTGCCGATCGCGCGGATGGTCAGCACGATGTCGGCAAGGCCGCGCACGGCAAAGCGCCGTACGGCCGTGGCCTTGTCGCGCACCGGCGCCCAGAACAGCCACAGCAGCATCGGCAGATAGAACAGCGTGTTGAAGATGATGCCGTGCGAGGGACCGAGCGTCAGCATGATGATGCCGCCGACCGCAGGGCCGACCAGGATGCCGAGATAGCGCGCCATCGCGTTCAGCCGCACCGCGCTCGGCAAATCGGCCGGGCCGACGAGGTCGTAGAGCAAGAGCTGGTTCGGCGTCTGCCAGAGCACGCCGGCGCAGCCATGGATCACCAGGAGCAGCATCGCGTGCCACATCTGGATCGTGTCGGTCAGGAAGAAGAAGCCCCAGCCGGCGGAGGCGACGATGAACAGCAACATGCCGCACTGGATGATGCGGCGCGGATCGAACCGGTCGGCGAGGCCACCGACCGCGACCGAGAACAAGAGGAACGGCAGCCAGTGCGACAGCACGGCAAACCCGCCCAGCGTCGGCGAATGGAATTTCTGGAACACCACCCAATAGCTGATCACATGCTCGATATTGTCCGCCATCATCGCCAGCACGTAGGAGGCGAACTGGAGACGGTAGGGCACGGACCTCATCGCCGCAAACGATCCGGATGCGGCGACGGGATTTTGGGGAAGGGGATTCACGGGATGACCTGAGGTGAGACTCGTGGCGAGTTACACGCTCGGCGGCCGGCGCTCAAGACAATTGGGTGTTGTGGAACAGCAGCCATGCATGCTTGCCACGAGGCCCCGTGATCTCAGGTGCAAGCGTTGCGAGTTCCGGCCCGCTATCGTCGAGCCGCGGCAGCGACGCAATCCAGCCTGCCCCTGCGGAGCGATTCTGGATTGCTTCGTCGCTAGAGCTCCTCGCAATGACGGCGCCCATAGTGCATCGGCCTCCTCATCGCGATCATCAGGCAGCATCGGCGACCCCATCGCGCAGCTTCGCATCGGTCAGCCGCCGCAAGCCGGGCCGCTCCGGCAGGTTATGCTGCGTCCTGACATTCCAGACCAACCCGATCGCTTCGAGTGATCGGATCAGCCACCAGCCGGGATCGGCCTGTCCCGGCAACAGTCCGAGCTTCGCCGAGCCCGGATAGGCGTGATGGTTGTTGTGCCAGTTCTCGCCCATGCTGATCAGCGCGGCGAGGCGGACATTGTAGCCTTGGGCCGCGACGCCATCGACGACCCAGGTCTGGTCGCCGCTTGTGTGGGAGAAGTGGCCGACCAGCCAGTGGCCGGTCACGCAGACGCTGACGCGCACGCAAATGCCCCAGACCAGCCAGTCCAGTCCGCCGATTGAAAGGAAGAGGAGGGCCCACGGCAATTGCTGCAACATCCAGGTGCGTTCGATGAAAGCGTAGAACCGGTCACCGGCAAGGCGCGGTTCGAGCCGAAAATCCGGCGGATGGCGCAGCACCAGCCGGCAATGCAATTGCCACCAGGCATCGCGCCAGAACCCGGCGCCGTGGCGGGAGTACTCATGGCACGCGGGCTGCCGCTGCGCCCAGTCGCGGAAATCGTGCAGGCGGATCATGCCGAACGGCCCGGCCATGCCGACGAGCGTGCCGAGATAGACGAAGAGATGTTCGAGCCAGAGTGGGCAGTCGTAGCTCGCATGGATCAGCTTGCGGTGCATGCCGACGGAGTGTCCTGCGCAGAGCGTGACGGCGCTGGTCGCGAGGAAGAGTGCGAATGCCGACCAGGAGAAGGTGATCGGACCGAGCGCGATGGCCGCTGCCGTCAGGCCCGCCAGCCACAGCGATTTCGCCGGCGCCCATTGCACGGTGCCACCCAGCGGATCGGTGTCAGGCGTGACGACAATTCGTTCCGAGCCCGGTCGCAAATCCATGGTCTGATCCCGGCAGAGTTCCGAAGCAGGCGATGCTGGCGCATATGCAACCTGCGGATACAACTGCGGCGTGTCAACGGGGCGTTGCTATTTGCAACGTCGCTCGGCTGTCATAGGCTGATTGCGGCCCGCATCATCAAAACACAACGAGCGGTCCGCGAGGACACCATGGAGCAAATCCGCGTCTGCACCCACGCTGGTCCTGGCTCGGAGCCCGTGATCCGCACTGTGCCGTGGCCGAAGGTCGGCCGGAAGGCGGCGCTGATCAAGGTCGGCGCCTGCGGGGTTTGCGGCACCGACCTGCACATCCTGAAAGGTCATTGGCCGAAGCCGCTGCCCTGGCCGTTCACGCTGGGACACGAGCTCGGCGGCGTCATCGTCGAATGCGGCGACGAGTTCACCGAAGATTTCATGAGCAAGCCGCTTCAAGTCGGCTCGAAGGTGATGATCCCGCCCCTGATGCCGTGCGGCCGCTGCTATTACTGCATCCATTATCCGCAAACCGCGAACAAATGCCTGACGCCGGTCTATTACGGCCGCTATCTCGGCTTCGACAAGGCGCCGCATTTGTGGGGCGGCTGGGCCGAATATGTCTATGTCGATCTCGACATGCTGCCGGGCACCAAGATCTACAAATTGCCCGACGACATGTCGCTGCGCCTGGGCGCGCTGTCGGAGCCGCTGACGTCCTGCATCCGGGCCTTCAATCGCGCGACCCGCGCCGGTGGTTTTTCCTGGGGCGACACGGTGGTGATCCAGGGCTCCGGCCCGATCGGCATTCTGGCGGTCGCGGCCGCCAGGGAGATGGGGGCAGGGCGCGTGATCTGCGTCGGCGCGCCGGAGGAGCCGCGGCTCAAGCTGGCGCGCGAGTTCGGCGCGGAGGCGACCGTCAACATCGAGGAGCTGAAGTCACCCGAGGCGCGCATCGATCGCGTGCGAAAGATCGTCGGCGGCTTCGGCGCTGATCTCGTGATGGACTGCTCGGGGCATCCGACCGCCGGCCCCGAAGGCATCGAGATGCTGCGTGACGGCGGCACCTATGTCGAGATGGGCCAGTTCACTGACGCCGGCTCGATCGACACCTCCTGGCACCGCATCTGCATCAAGGACCTCAACGTGCTGGGATCCTGGGGCTTCACTGGCAATGACCTCCCGCTCGGCGTCGACATGCTCTACCGCACGCGTGACAAATATCCGTGGGCGAAGATGCAGACGATCTACCCGTTCACGGAAGCGGGCGTCGCGCAGGCGGTGCAGGACGCGATGGCGATGAAGACGGTGAAGTCGACCATCGTGCCGTGGCCGGACCTGGTGGCGTGAGTGAAATCAAGTTCACGGAACTTCGAGAACGTGGGCGGCTCCGAAGATTCGACTAATATTCTGAACTTTTGCCTTGTCGCGACTGCCTAGGTCCACTACCGCGAGTCGTTCTCTGGGTCTTGAACAGCAAACGTAAAAGAGATTTCGGCTTCTCTTCCAGCGCTCAGCCTTATCCTGCAGGTCCTCCATGCTAAGATATTTGTCAAACGAGTATTGTGTCCATCTGGCTCCCTTATCGTCGAGTACTACGATCACTTCGTCAAATTCGGCGCCTTTGACGCCATGCTTTGTAGCAAATGGTGTGTGGTTCAGGAAAAAGTGCACGAAAGATGCGATCTGCGCGTAAGGCAAGCAGAATAGCTCGGTGTAGAATTTTGAATCTCGAACCTCCCGCTCAGCATCCTTTTCGTCCATTTTGGAGGTATCCCGCTTAGGCGTTGTCAGCCTAGTCTCAAGATCTTCCAGCATTGTTAAAAGCTTTGAACTTTGGAGATGGGTAAGAACCTCCTTCACGGTCGCAGTCTCGCGAAGCTCAATTAGTTTGTCTAGCGCACGACGGGCAACTTGTTTGTCTGCGTTCGACCTGAGTTGAAATCCATTGTTCTTAAGTAAGGTGACAGTCAGCCCTTGGTTGGCTGAGCGCCAAGCGGACGCGAGGGCTTCTACCTTATCCATAAAGAAGGAAATGGTTCGATCCTCTCCTCCAAGAAAGTCTTCCCTGAAGTATCCGCCTCTGTCCCCGTAAACCTGGATCAAATCTCCATAACCGCCCCTCTTGGCAATCAATCGGTGCGTCAGGAATAATTGCTTCGTCCGGCTCGCTGTTATCGCCCAGCCGCGGCTGTCCTTGAGAAAAGTTTGGGCTGATTCTAGTCCTGCTTCATCTTGAGCGAATAAGTAGAGGGCTTCCCCCTGCGGATTGTCTGCAGCTGGCACCTGCTGAATATCATCGCGGATTCGGTTGAGGACGTTTATTACTGCAATAGGACAACGTCGGTTGTCGGGCTTGATGATAGGCTCTAGCAATTCTTGAAGTTCTGGGGGGAGTTCGCCAATTCCAGGATTCGATGTGCTCGAGTAGATGCTCTGCAGCTTGTCCCCGAACAGGCCGACCACAAAGCGGTCCTTCATTCTGGGTAGTATGATGCCCAGCACGATCTCAACAACCGGCTTGCTGGTGTCTTGATATTCGTCGATCAACAGAAATGGAAATCTTGCGACGCAAATTCGAGCGAGCATCGGGTTGTCTTTAAACATGATCTGAGCGACCTGCAGAAGGTCATCGTGGTACAGTCGCCCCTTTAGCAGATTTGTCCCAAGATCAGCATAAGTTACGGACGCGTCCTGTAGGGCAGCTTCGAGCAACGCTTGATCCACCTTCCGGCGGCTGCTGTCCTTTAAGGACGCATTGTATTTGCTAACTGCAAACCGCAGTGCTCTTTGGTGGGGAGCAATCAAGTCCCATAAGAAGTCGTGAATCGTGGAAACTCTCACCAAGGGATCATTTTCGATCCTCTCGGCGATCTGATCTTTTGCAACGTTTGTGAACGTGATGCACCCTATTTGCTGTCCTTTTGCCTTTAGCTCATTTCGATGCGACCTCAGTAGGAGCTTGAGGGCCTGAACAAGAGAGTATGTCTTTCCTGCTCCGGCACCAGCATCAAGAAGGAAGCTTTGACGAGCCTCAATGCAGCCCGCGATTTTTGCGTCAGCATCGTTCATCCGCGCTGCTCCGAGAGCCATTTCAGTCCGTTAGAAATGTAAAGTGGCGTTCTCCAGCCGTTGTTCAATATGAGGTCAATCGCGAAGTCGACTTTCGGGAACGATATTGAGTAGGCTGCAGCTTCCAAGTCTCCTGCGGTTGCATAGTTAAATAGATCGCCAGTCCCAAGTAGGGCTTTATTGTTCGCGATCAGCCAGTCGCTATTTGCGTAGCAAAACGCTTCCTCAAAGCTCCGGCCGCAGGGGCGGTTATCAGCTTCGGGTACCTGAAAAACCACGCGAATCGAGCCGTCCGTGCAATCGTCAGGTTGGGCGGCGCGTATGTCCCCGAGTGTAGATTTCCCGGGGAGCCAAGTCTTAAGAGTTGCATTGCTAGTCGAAACACCTTGGCTAACGGGACATTTTTTGCGGCTTGAATCGATCGAATCTAGGTCGGTGATCACTAGTGCCGGGATGTCTAAGAACTGCAGAAACTCGCGAAAAATGTGGGCATACGCTCCGCCAACTTCGACAACGGACAGATACGCTTGGGTGAGGTCTATCCCGGCTTTCTCGGCAAGCAGCAGCATTGGAGGTAAGAGCAGGCGTTCAACAGCGCCTTCGATCAAAATGGCCTTGTCGCAAAAGAAGAGATCGCATCGAGTTATCGTCAGATACTGCGCGACGAAGTCATATGCCTTCTTTTGATCTTCGTTCGATCGCGAATCTTTAAAGGTCATAAGATCCTTGACTGTGGCACGGGATCTTTTTCTGCGGAAATATCGGACTGGGGTGAGCCCTGAAGTGGCAGCAATGTGAGAGGAGTGCGTCGTAATTATCAGCTGCGCTCCGCCGGGTGTACCCGCCTCCAGAAAAGACTGTGCTTTGTTGAGAAAGACAGTCTGCATCTGAGGATGAAGGTGTGCTTCAGGTTCCTCGACGACAACGAGGTGGACGCGTGGGCGTGGTCCGTCCAAACTCTGAGCTTCGTCCCGGAATGCTTTTAGTTGCAATACCATATAGATGAGATTTTTGAATCCAAGGCCATTATATCGTTCTGGAAGCTCGTAAGGAACTGCCTGAGCCTCTCCTATCGGTTCAAGCTCGGCCGCGTAGAAGACGCGCGTGTTGTCCTTGAATATCGCACTAGCGGATAATTCCGCGCGGATGCTCAGATCGGGCGTCTCCGGGTATCCAAATGTTTGCAGAGCTTGCTTCAGTTCAGCGAAGGCTGCCCCATACTTGATAGTCAGTTCCTCGGCCTGCTCTCGGACGGCAGTCTCTAATTCCTCATAGCTGTCGGGCTGAGTAGACTTGTATCGGTGTTCGTAGTGGATATTGAGCAGGCGGGAGAGCTTCGTCGCTTGTCGGGTTCCTTCTTGATCTTCCATGTGCCGTTGCGCAGGAAGAAAGTCTACGCGAATCAATCTTTCGATCAGTGACGCTACTTTGTCGGAGGGGATCGATTGAACCGCGCCGTCTTTGGCGACCTTGAAGTATCGAAATTCATAGTATTGAGCGAGCTTTGTAGCCAAAAAATCGCGCAAATCCCTTTTGGGATTCTTCTCGTGAAAAGCCTTGAAGGCGACGGCTAGCTCGTCGGTATTGATCGATTGCAGCTCTATTCTAAACCGAACTTCAGTCGAGGTCTCGTCGAGGTCCATCAGGAGCGAGTCAGCGACGACAAGATCTTCAGCGGAATCATCGTACGCGAAATTCAGGTCAAGCTGTAGTGATGGTAGGGGAGGTAGAGAAGATATGCCCGTCTGCTCTGAAAGTGCTGCCTTGTGAAAGGCAGTGAACGCCGGTTGAGTGCGGATTGAGAAGTCGCTGATCGCGAAGGATCTTATGTTGCCGCTCAGAAAGGCTGCGACAGATTCGACGAACGATGTCTTTCCGCTATTGTTGGGGCCGACCAAAATGGTGGCTTTAGTACCAGTTTCAAGGTGAATTTCAGCGTTGTCGATTAGTCTATAATTTCTCAAGCAAATGGTTCGGAGCTTCATTTTTTAGGTCGCGCGGTGGTTGAAGGGTGAAATATGCTGATTCAACCAGAGGGCGTTATCGAGTGCAAGTCGACTTAGGTCCTGTTCTTCGCCGAAGATTAAGTACGTATATGGTTGCACCGCAAAATCATGTGCTGTTCGGCAGCCAGCAGCATGCGTTGGAGCTGTCGTTTTGCGATGATACGAGGATGAGGGGTACTATGATGGGTGATCAAGCAGGCGAACGAGCTCAACACGCCCGCTCGCCCTTCCACGCCATCCGCGCAATCGACTACACCGTCATCTTCGTGCGCGACATGGCGGCGATGCGCCGCTTCTACGAAGACATCCTCGCCCTTCCACTCTCGCGCGAGCTGTCGCCGAACTGGATCGAGTACGGCCTCGGCAGCAACACGCTGGCGCTGGCAAGGCCGAGCCGCACCGCCGGCGATCCACCGACGCCGCCGGGCAGCGCCTCGCTGCAGCTGGCCTTCAAGGTGTCGGCAAGCGAGGTCGATGCCTGCGCCGACGAGCTCCTGCGCCAGGGCGTGCCGGTCCTGTCGCCGCCGACGGACCAGGCCTTTGGTCATCGCACGCTGTTCTTCCGCGATCCCGACGGCAACCTGCTGGAGATCTACGCGGAGATCTGAGGTGCCCGCACGGTACGAACGCCGAAATCCGCTGCAACCTCGGCGCGGCACTCTCCGCCAAGCCATGCATCAAGGCGCTGGTGATTTCGGGCCTGTTGGCGTAAAGAGCGGCCAGATCAAATCCAGCGTGCGGCCGGGCCGTTGCCGCGCACGCAGCTTTGGGCGCCTCGGCTCGCTGTGCCGCGCCTGAATTAACCAAGGTTTCCCATCTCGTGTCTCTTCCGGCCCTGACCCCGCCGCTCGCCCGCGCTTTGGCCGAGCGGAACTATGATTCACTGACGCCCGTCCAGCTCGCGGTGCTCGCCCACGAAGCTACTGGCCGCGACCTCCTGGTCTCGGCGCAGACCGGCTCCGGCAAGACCGTCGCTTATGGGCTGGCGATCGCCAAAAATCTGCTCGATGACGCCGAGCGGTTCGGGCAGGCGGCCGCGCCGCTCGCCCTGATCGTGGCGCCGACCCGCGAGCTCGCGCTCCAGGTGCAGCGCGAGCTTGCCTGGCTCTATGGGCATGCCGGCGGGCGCGTCGTCTCCTGTGTCGGCGGCATGGATCCCAGGCGCGAGCAGCGCGAGCTCGCCGCCGGCGCGCACATCGTCGTCGGCACGCCCGGGCGGCTCTGCGATCATCTGCGGCGCGGCCGTCTGGACATTTCGGAATTGAAAGCGGTCGTTCTCGACGAGGCCGACGAGATGCTCAATCTCGGCTTTCGCGAGGACATGGAATTCATCCTCGAGACCACGCCGGAGACGCGCCGCACGCTGATGTTCTCGGCGACGTTCCCGCGCGGCATCGTGGCGCTGGCCAAGCAGTATCAGCGGCAGGCGTTGCGGATCGAGGTTGCCGGCGACGAGGGCGGCCACGCCGATATCGAATACCGCGCGATCCGCATCGCGCCGGCCGACGTCGAGCATGCCGTCGTCAACGTGCTGCGGTTCTACGAGGCGCCGAGCGCGCTGGTGTTCTGCAGCACGCGCGATGCCGTCCGGCATTTGCAGGCCGCGCTCCTGGAGCGCGGCTTTTCGGTCGTTGCGCTGTCGGGTGAATTGACGCAGAACGAACGCACCCTGGCGCTGCAATCGCTGCGGGACGGACGCGCCCGCGTTTGCGTCGCGACCGACGTCGCCGCCCGCGGCATCGACCTGCCGAGCCTCGACCTCGTCATTCAGGCCGACCTGCCCAACGACGCCGAGGTGATGCAGCATCGCTCGGGCCGCACCGGGCGCGCGGGGCGAAAGGGGACGAGCGTCCTGCTGGTGCCGCCCGCACGTCGGCGGCGCGCGGAGCTGCTGCTCAATCTCGCAGGTGTCGACGCGGTCTGGGGCACGGCACCGCAGGCGGACGAGATCCGCAAGCTCGATCACGCTCGCATGAAGGACGTGTTGTTCACCGAGGAGACGACGGCGGACGATCTGGCGCTGGCCCAGGCGCTGCTGGCCGAGCGATCGGCCGAGGATATCGCCGCGGCACTGGCACGGCTTTACCGTGCGCGGCTGCCGTCGCCCGAGGACATCATCGATCCCGGCGAGCGAAGCGGCAAGCCGGAACGCGGGCGTGATAGATCCGGAGAGGGCGATGACCGCGCCAAGCCGCGGTCGAAGGCTGGGAAATCCTCGAAGCACGGCATGGCGGAGGGCAGCGTCTGGTTCCGCGCCGCCATCGGGCGCCGTAAGAACGCGGAAGCACGCTGGCTGCTGCCGATGATCTGCCGCCGCGGCGGCATCGACAAGCGCGACATCGGCGCCATCAAGATCATGGACACCACCACCGAGTTCGAGATCTCGCAGCGGGTCGCCGAATCCTTTGCGGCGAAGATCAAGCGTCCGGACAAGGAAGACAGCATCCGGATCGAGCCGATGGCGGACGCGCCGCACCGGCAGGAAGCTCCTCAGGAGCGCTCCCGCGCGCCGCAGCGGGAGGCCGGCGGGCATCACGAACGGCGCGAGGATCGCCCGCGCGAGGCAGCTGGATTCAAGCCACGCAGCAAGCCTCACGCCGACCGCGCGCCGAAATTCGGCGATGCGCCTTCGTTTGGAAAGAAGAAGCACAAGAACAGGCCCGGCCACGCAGAGCCGTCGGTCACGCCATGGCCTGCGAAGGGCGCGCCGGGAAAAAAGGCGAAGAAGAAGCATCGCGGTTGAATGCCCCTCGGGGGGACCCGAACGGCGCGTGGGCGAGGTTACGGCCCGGCGAGGTCGCGCCGCATGTACGTCGCGCCTTCGCCATAGGATGCGAGCTTTGCCCGTAGTTCCGTCTCCGCCGTGACGGCTCGAAAGCCGAGGCGCTCCCACAGCGGCCGCGTCGCGTAGACCGAGACCAATGCGAGCGTTGCGATGCCTGCGGCACGCGCCAGCTCCTCGATATCGGCGATATAGACGCGCAGAACGCCGCCGCGAAAATCCGGCAAGACGGCGACGTCGTGGACATAGAGGCAATCCGCATCGTCAGGCAATCGTGCGAGCAAGGCATCGAGCGGCGGAATCCGGTGCTGCTTCCAGGGATGTGCGAGCCCGTAGCCGGCAATCCCGTCGCCGGCGATCAGCACGCGGCATCCGCCGGGATAGAGCCGCATCTTCTCGGCGAACACCTCGGGTCCTTCAGGAAGGTCGGGATGTATCCGCGCCGCGATGTCGCTGATCGCGGGCAGGTCGGATGCGTGTGCGGGACGCCAATGCGGCTTGCTCATGTCTCTTTGTCGGTCCGTCTCGGTCGGTCCAGTTTATTCCGCTGTGCCGGCGCGCGCAGCGAAAAATATCTTTGCCGCCATCCCAGGAATACCTGGCCGTACGCGGCGTCCTATCCATGCAAGCCAATTGCATGACAGGAGATACCATGACGTCCTCGATCCGCCTCGCGCTCACGCTGGCCATATCTCTCGCGATCGTGCCCGCCGCCTTCGCCGCACCGCCGACCAAGACGGGCAAAACCGACAAGGGCAACGTGCTCACCGATGCCAAGGGCATGACGCTCTACACCTTCGACAAGGATGCCGACGGCAAGTCGGCGTGCAACGGTCCATGTGCGACGAACTGGCCGGTGCTGAAGGCCGAGGCGAGCGATGTGGCCGGCGACGGCTATACCATCATCACGCGCGACGACGGCTCGAAGCAATGGGCCTACAAGGGCAAGCCGCTCTACACCTTCGCCAAGGACCAGAAGCCCGGCGACGTCACCGGCGACGGCTTCTTGAACGGCGCTTGGCATCGGGCGATGCCGTAACGGCGCTCCCGCTTCATCTCGGATATTCGAGCTGCATCGCGACGAAGTCGGCCGTGCGCTGTCCGTAGCGCGCCTCGATGTCGTGCAACGTCTGGTCCAGCGCCCGCGCCGGCGGCAGATCGGCCACGGCCGGCGGCGTCTGCTTTGCCGGCCAATCGCTTGCGACCTTGTCCGGCAGGATGCGAAGACCGCCGCGGCTCGCCTGCGCCTCGGCCGTGGCGGCAAAGGTGAGAGCGCGCGAGCGGTAGGTGCGCGACCAGGCATCGGCGATCAAGGCGAGCGAGACCTCGTCGACATCGGGCGTCAACGCGATGCCGAGCTGCTCGCGCTTCCAGAATGCGAGCGTGTTTGCGATCGCGGTCAGCGCGAAGGGGCGTGTGAACTGGAACGCCTCGCTGCGGTGGCGTGCATCCCATCGCGCAAGGCCGATGTCGCTGGCGACCGCCTCGGCCTTGGCGCGACCGGCGATCGCCTCGATCAAGGTCAGGGCCATCGGCATCGACGCGGTGATGCCGGTCGTCGTCGCAACCCCGCGGTCGACCACCAGCCTGCGGTTCGCGACATAGCGGATCGCGGCATGCTTTTGCAGATCGCGCACCGAATACCAGTGCGTGGTGGCTTGCCGGCCGTCGAGCAGCCCGGTGTTGGCGACGACCTTGGCGCCGACGCAGACACCGATGACGATCGCGCCCTTGCCGGCCTGCCTTCTGATCCACTTCAAGGCCGTGGCATCGTCTTCGGGGCTCATCGCGGGCACGATGACGTAATCGGCGCCGTCCGGATGCGCGGCGTCGAACTCGGCGATGGTCGCGTGCGGCTGCACTCTCAGCGCGGGATAGAGCGCGACGGGACCAGGCTGCGTCGCCAAGGTCTGGACGTCGGCGACATCGGCGCGCGCGAGGATACCGTATGGCATCAGATAGTCCGTCGTCTCGGTCATGTCGTTGATGCCGACGATGGCGATCAGGGGACGTTTGCGTTTGGGCGGCTTCAGCGCTGCAAGCGTCGCCTCGGTCTCGTCTTTGGATATCACGGGCGCGGTTCCCCGAGCCGGCGAGCCCGGCAGCAGCAACAGCCAGGTTCCGCCGATCGCGGCCAGCAATGCCAGGCAACCGACGCCGCTCAACGCCAGAATGCGCCACGTCATGATGATGTCAGCCGATCCTCGTTGCTTCGCGAGGCGCAAGCTAACGCTTGGCAACGGCATCAGGAATGACGCAGATCCGGCAAAAACGGCCATCTGCGTCCGCGTTGATCGTCGCGCTGCGGCCTCCCGTTTCGCGCGATGCCGCGCGTTGGGCGGAGATTATCGCAGCCCCTCATACACCATCAGCCCGCGCGCGATCTGCAATTTGCGGATGGCGCGCGGCAGCAATTTTTCCGGCTGGTGCAGGTAGCGCCACGAGGTGAGGGTGAAGGCGGAGAGCGTGCCGCATTCGTCGTCGAATGGCGCGAGCACGCCGGTGACGCTCACCGGCGTATGCGGGCGGGCGTTGAAGGGCAGCAGCAGAAGCTCCAGATGCGCCTTGCTGCCGTCCTCGCGCGCCGCGGTGAGGCCGGCGATCGCGCCCAGCGTCTCGTCGGCGACGATGGTGGTGATCTCCTCGATCTCGCTGCGGCTTGCTGCTGTGAACAGCGCCGCAAAGCTCTGGTCCTTGAGGTCTGTTCCTGCGAGCGCGCAGACGCGCGTGCCGGCGACGCGGAACGGGAAGCCCAGGTTTGGTTCGCAGGACAGCACGAAGATGTCGCCGAGCAGGCCGCGGACCGCAGCCGGGTCGATGTCGGCCCGGTCGGGGGCCCGCGCAGTGCCGCGCTTCTTGTCCCAATACGCGAAGAACGCGCGGCTCGACGGATGTTTCATGACTGAACGCTCGCCCCGGGGTGCACCCTCGAAGGGACAGACCTGTCCCGCTTCAGTGCACCCGCGATCCCTACTGTTGTTGTGCAGGAGGGGATTTGCAGCGTCCATGCCGCGGGCGCGCTTTCAGCCGTCTCGGGCCGGCCTTTGCGTCGTTAACGTTAAATTAACTATGGGCTTCGTGCCGGCCGCGCGCCTGCTATGGTGGCCGCGGTCGCAAGCCTCGCCGCTTTTCTCCAGGTTCTCGGCGGGGCCTGTACAGGGCGTCAAACAGTTTGGTCACGGGCCGCGGGGAGGGGTGGGGATACGCCTTATCTCTCCGGTTACCGGAAGACCGACACGGACAGGCAGGGCTTTCCCAGGGCCCTGCCTTTTCCTTTTGTGCACTTGCGCAGGGACGGCAAAGGCGACTATCTCCAAGCCTGTCGCCCCGATGTCGCCCGAAAGCGAAGCTGCCTTGGATTCCCCGCAAGATTCGTCGCCGCAAGGTCCTCAGCCGGGCCCGCCGGCCGCCGTGGAGGCTCCGCGCGAGCCGATCCTGACGCTGCCTCCGGCGCTGACCGCCTATATCATGCTGCTGGCGGCGATCCATCTGCGGGTGCTGTTGCCGCCGGAGCTCGAGAACTGGACTATCGACGTGTTCGGCTTCATCCCGAAGCGCTATGATTCCTCGCTGCTCAATCTGCAGATCCCGGGCGGGACGGGGGCGAAGGTCTGGACCTTCGTCACCTATTCGCTGCTGCACGCCAATCTCACCCATCTCGGCTTCAACGTGCTGTGGCTGCTGCCGTTCGGCAGCGCGCTGGCGCGGCGTTTCGGCACCGTCAGGTTCTTCGTCTTCCTGGCGGTGACGGCGGCGGCCGGTGCGCTCGCCCATCTCATCACCCATGAGCATGCGGTGGCGCCGATGATCGGCGCCTCAGCCTCGGTGTCGGGCGCGATGGCAGCCGCAATCCGTTTTGCCTTCGTCCGCGGCAGCTTCCTGTCGTTCAGCCGGTCGGATGCCGATACCGCCGCGAAAGTTCCGGCGCTGCCGTTGTCGCGCGCGCTGCGCGACGGGCGGGTGGTCGGCTTCCTCGCCGTGTGGTTCGGCGTCAACATCATCTTCGGCGTGGGCGCGATCGGGGTCGATGCCGAAACCACGAGCGTGGCCTGGCAGGCGCATATCGGCGGCTTCTTCGCCGGCCTGTTGTTGTTCGCGCTGTTCGATCCCGTGCCGCGCGTGCGAAGCGATGCTGCGGATGCGTCATCACGGGACGTTTCAGACCGCATTTGAAGCGGCGCTTGCGAGGCGGCCCGAATTCATCCATCATTCCCGCGGAGAATGTTCCGAAGCGGCACGTCTTTAGCGACGATGCTTCGCAAAGCGCACGAGCGTGCAACCGGCGCTGTAACTGTTAGTTGAAGACCCGCGAACAAGTCCGGACCGCCAAAGGCGGACGGCTCCGATTCAGGGAGGCGACAATGACGGTACGTTCCATTCTGAACACCAAGGGCCACCAGATCATGAGCGTCGAGCCCGACGCCAAGCTGGCGGACGCAATCAAGCTGCTGGCCGAGAAAAAGATCGGCGCGGTGCTGGTGATGAACCAGAGCCGGCTCGAGGGCATCCTGTCGGAGCGCGACATTGTGCGCGTGCTCGGCGAGCGCGGCGCCGGCGTGCTGGAGGCGCCGGTCTCGGAGGTGATGACCCGTAAGGTCGTGACCTGCAAGGAGACCGACACCGTAGCCGAGCTCATGGAGATGATGACGACCGGCAAGTTCCGTCATCTGCCCGTC
The DNA here is from genome assembly GCF_057651995.1 of Bradyrhizobium sp. USDA3516. Classification (NCBI taxonomy): domain Bacteria; kingdom Pseudomonadati; phylum Pseudomonadota; class Alphaproteobacteria; order Hyphomicrobiales; family Nitrobacteraceae; genus Bradyrhizobium; species Bradyrhizobium sp. USDA3516. Next base: position 287,261 of record NZ_JBYGYN010000004.1, read on the forward strand.
ATCGACAACGGCAAGGTGGTCGGCCTGATCTCGATCGGCGACATCGTCAAGCGCCGCGTCCAGGAATACGAGACCGAGCAGGAAGCCCTGCGCGACTACATCAAGACCGCCTGATCAGGCCAGGTCTCCCGCTTTCGACTCGTCCGCTTTCGGCGCGGTGCCCGCCGGCGCCGGCGCCAGCACGTGGATCGCCTCCTGGATGGACTCCAGTGCACGCTCGGCGGCGCGCGTGCCATGTGCGATCAGGTCCTCGGAGCGGTGGAAGTCGAACCAGCCGAACTGGCCGACCCGCGGCGTGATCAGCATGTCGGGCGGATCGCCGGCGAGACGGGCGCGGGTGATGCGGTCCTGCATGATGTTGAAGGCATCCACCATCACCGAGGAGATGCCGGGCCGGCCGTTGCCGCCGAAGAACTCGCGCTTCATCGTCTTCTCGGGCGAGAACAGGCGCGGGAAGCGCCGCTTCGCAGTCGGCTCCTCGGCCACCGGTACGACCGGGGCGGGCTCTGCGCCGTGCGAATAGATCGTGGTGGAATGGGTGAAGATGTCGCTGGAAAGATTTGCGGCGATGACGATTTCGGCACCGAGCGCGCGGGCGGCCGAGACCGGCACCGGGTTCACCAGCGCGCCGTCGACCAGCCAGCGGTCGCCGATCAGCACGGGCGCGAAGATGCCGGGCAGGGCGTAGGACGCGCGCATGGCGTCGACCACGCGGCCGCGCGTCAGCCAGATCTCGTGGCCGGTGCGAACCTCGGTCGCGACGCTCGCGAACTTGATGGGCAGGTCCTCGATCAGGATCTGCCCGATTGCCTCCTCGAGCCGGGTGGCGAGCTTCTCGCCGCCGAGCAGGCCGGAGCCGTTGAGACGGATATCGAGATAGCCGAGGATGTTGCGCATCCCTTGCAGGCTGCGCCCCCATTCCTCGAACGTATCGAGCCGGCCGGCCGCATGGAGGCCGCCGACCACGGCTCCGATGGACGTGCCGACCACGACATCGGGCACGATCCCATTGGCAATCAGAGTCCTCAGGATTCCGATATGGGCAAAGCCGCGCGCCGCGCCGCCGCCGAGGGCTAGGCCGATGACCGGCCGGCGGATGCTGCCCAAGCCGACTTTCTCGCCGTTCGAGCCCCGGCCTTTCAATCTGTCCAGCACCAAAACTCTCCTACGCCCGGCCAGCCCGCAATCGCCAGACTAGGCACCGTACTTGCCCGCCGCCATATCAGGCGTGAAGCATGGTTTATGCCGCTTTGGAAAGGGCACGGGGCAGGAATATGGCGAGGGGCCGTTGCCGCAGGGCTAATCACGCAGCCGTCAAGCCGGTTCCAGCGAAGTGCGGGGCCGTATTTCCTGGGGTTTCAGAGGCTTGAATTTGCCGCGTTTTCAGTGAAAAGCAGGAAGCATGACACGCGGGGGTGACGGCATCAGCGGATGGCGGCGCAGCGGCAGGCTGCTGCCGGCGCTGATCCTTGCCGTATGCCTCTTTACGTCCGGCCAAAATTCCGCCCAGGCACAGCTTTTCTCCGATCGTCCGCCGCCGGTCCCGCCGGCTTCGGTGCCCGACCCAGGCAACGCCGTCAGCCTGGCGCCGCCCTCCGGACCTGGCGCGGGACCCCCAAGCCTGCCGCCGACCTTGATGCAGCCGGCGACCCCGAGCATGCCGCCGCCGGCGGTCTCGACCGTGCCGCCGGCCGCCCCGCTGAATGCGGCCGTGCCCGGACAGGGTGTGCTGTCGCTGACGGCGAAATACGGCAAGGACTCGGCGCCGATCACCAGCGGCCTGGTCTGGCGCGTGTTTGCCGACCGGCCCGACGAGAACGGCACCTTCAAGCTGATCCGCGAGGACCGCAGCGGGACGCCGAACATCGTGCTGCCGCCTGGCAATTATGTCGTCCACGTTGCCTTCGGGCTCGTCAGCGCGGTGCGCACCGTCAGCCTGAAGTCCGAGACCAATCGCGAATCCTTCGTGCTGCCGGCCGGCGGCCTGCGCATCGAGGGCCGCGTCGGCACCAGCCGCATTCCGCAGAACCAGATCTCGTTCGCGATCTACAAGGGCAGCCAGTTCGAATCCGGCGAGCGCGCTTCCCTGGTGCCGAACGTCGCCGCCGGCGACGTCGTGCTGATCCCGGAGGGCACCTATTACATCGTCTCCAATTACGGCGATGCCAATTCGGTGGTGCGCTCGGACATCCGCGTCCAGGCCGGCAAGCTCACCGACGTCACCATCACCCACCGCGCCGCCGTCATCACGCTCAAGCTGGTCAGCGACAGGGGTGGCGAGGCGCTCGCCAACACCGCCTGGTCGGTGCTGACCCCGGGTGGCGACGTCATCAAGGAATCGATCGGCGCGTTCCCGCGTGTCGTGCTGTCCGAAGGCGAGTACCGCGCCATCGCCAAGAACGAGGGCAAGGTCTACGAGCGCGGATTCAACGTCGTCAACGGCGTCGATGGCGAAGTCGAAGTCATCGCGCGCTAGGGGCAGCCGGCGGCGAGAGGCTCCGCCACGACGATTCTCATCGCGCGCACGGATGTGCATCTTCTGTTACCGTCACCTTCAGCGGGTTTCTGCCAGGTAACCTCGGGCCCCTCTCTGTGTTCTGTTGTGAACACTGGTAGTGTCATCATTGCAGGGGCGAGGAAACACCGGCGGCATCGGCTTATTCCAGCAGCAGCGCGTCTTGCTTACGACCGTGGACGATACGTATTTCCGATAATCAATTTTATTCTCTTTCCATCCCGCTAGGCTATATGTCTGGCGTCCGTCCAACGGGGGAAGCCGGAGCAGGCGCATGCCTTGCAGGACCGGCATGGAGCAAGGGACCAGGCTCGTCGGCATGTTCGAAGTGATCCTCACCAGGCGCAAGCGGTTCGGCTGGCGGTGGCAGGTGTGCGACCAGTCCGGCAAGATATTTGCCGACGGATTCGAGCGCACGCGCCCGGCCGCCAAATATCAGGGCGAGCGCGCGTTGTTCTTCCTGCTGTCCCAGGCCTATTTGCGTAACCGCTCGGCCGCCTCCAGCGAGGATTAGCGGGGTAGGCCACCATCCCTTGCGTTGCCCGACGGGCAAAACACGCGAGCGCTAGGTCAACGCACGCGGTCGAAAATATTCCGCTTTACCGAAATTCGGAAATTGCGTATGTGTCGCGCAACCCTGCCCAAGGAAGAGGGGCGTATCGCGATCGTCACGAACGCGGGCCGGGCGGCGGTGGACGCGGGCCACATCGGCGCGAAAAGCTTCGCAGGGCGGGTAACCGTGAGCGAAGACCTCGCGCCAACGACGGGTGCGGTTCGCGTACGGCAAAATCGTGTGGTCCTGGCCCCCGGGGTCTGTGCGCCAAGTCTTGCGGTGATGTGGCGGCCAACCGGTGCGCGCATCAGCCATCCGCAAGGCGATGGGGGCAATAGTGCATCGCTCCCCAGGGAGAGCACGACATAAGCCGTAAAGCCACTGCGCAGGGAAGGCCGGATGTTTGGCTTCACCTGTATGCCGCTGTGCAAATTCTTCGTTGCCACCTTTCGCACAGTGGACCGTGGGTGCCCGGCCGGCACTCGGTCTTCCCTGCGCCCTCTTTCAATTGGGGGTGAGGCGACAAGCAAAGCTCGGGCGAGATGTGCCGCGAGGACGCGGAAGCGTGTCCGCAAATGAGATGCTCGCTGCAAGAACGCCGCCGACGCCACTTGCTCCGTCGTTGCGAGCGCAGCGAAGCAATCCTGACTGCCTCTGCGGAAAGATTCTGGATTGCTTCGCTGCGCTCGCAATGACGATGTTGAGGCACGTGTGCGTGAAAACTCACGGCCCATGCAGCAGCGCGTGCCGTGACTTCCTGGGTCCCAGCTCTGCGCCGCACCGCTTGACGCGTCGCATCCGGGACACGAGAGCATCGCCTTCGCGCAACTGTCACAGTCTCTAACACGCACTAACCAACACCTGACTTAAAACCGTCATAATCACTGAATGGAACCCGCGCCTGCGCGCTTTTTACACGTCATTAAGCGCGCCTGCTTTGGATGCGGCGGCAAAGTGCGTTGGGGACTGCAATGACTGCCGCGAAGAAGATGCCGGGAAAACCGGCCACCGAAATGTTCGAGGACATCCCGGTGCTTCAGCGCAAATGGCGTGCGGCGTTGAAGCCGGGCGAGCGGCTGCCGCGCTACGAGGACGTCATGCTCGGCAGTCTCGGGCGGCTTGCCGACCACATCGCGCTCTTGAAGAGCGATGGCGTGCTGGAGCTGTCGCGCAGCGGACGTTACGTGCAGAAATGGCTCGGCGAGGAGCGCTGGGACATTCCCCTTGCCGAGCTGTCGCCCGATTGCGCCACTGCGCTGTCGGAAGCGGCGGCGAGCGCGCTGGCGGCCGGACGGCCGCACCAAGCGAGCGCGCATTGCGTGCGCGACGGCATGGTCAGGACGTATGATGTGCTGGCGCTGCCGACGTCCTCGCGCTGGGGCGCGACGTTGATCGGCGCCTATGTCAACGAGCGCGGCGCGCAATACAATCTCCTCGACGCCGTCTTTTCCGCGACCGACGACGCGGTGGTCTCCCTGGCGACGCTGCGCGATGCCGCCGGCAAGCCGTTCGACCTTCAGGTCGTGCACCACAACAAGAGTGCGGGTGAGCTGCTGAAGGTTGCAGGCGCAAGCCTGTTGTGGCGGCGGATCGGCGAGGGCGGCACGCTGCTGGCCTTGCCCGAGGTGATGGAATTCCTGCTCAAGGCCGTTTCGGGCAGCCGCTGCGAGCAGCTCGAGCTCGAGAGCGAAGGGCGCTATCTCAGGCTCAGCGCCACGGCCTTCGCCGACGTGGTCTCGCTGACCATCTCCGACGTCACCGTCATGAAGCGGCGCGATGCCTCGTTCCGCCTCCTGTTCGACAGCAACCCAATGCCGATGTGGGTGTTCGACGCAGAGACCAAGGAATTCCTCAGCGTCAACGACGCCGCGGTCCAGCACTACGGCTACAGCCGCGCGACCTTCCTGCGGATGAAGCTGCACGAGATATGGCCGGAGGACGAGTGGGACAGCCACGCCGCGGCGCTGGAGCGCCTCGGCGACGCCTATCACTCCTCGCGCAACTGGCGACACTTGCGCGCCGACGGCAGCGAGATCGAGGTGCTCACCTTCGGCCGCCGGGTCGCCTTCGACGAGCGCGACGGCTATCTGGTGGCGGTGGTCGACATCACCGAACGGCGCAAGGCCGAAGCGCGCATCGCCTATATGGCGCATCATGACGGGCTCACCGATCTGCCGAACCGCGAACACTTCCAGGAGCGCCTGAAGCAGGCGCTGGACCAGGCCGCGGGAAAACGGGTGGGCGTGCTCTACATCGATCTCGACCTGTTCAAGAACATCAACGATTCCTTCGGTCATCCCGTCGGCGATCGCCTGTTGAAGCAGGTCGCCGAGCGCTTGACCATCGCGGTCCGCGGCACCAATCTCGCCGCGCGGCTCGGCGGCGACGAGTTCGCCGTCATCCTGGCTGCCGACGTCTCGCCGAACGAGGCCAGCGCCTGCGCGTCCCTGTTGATCGACATGCTGAAGGCGCCTTACGACGTCGACGGACAGGAGATGGTGATCGGCGCCAGCATCGGCATCGCGCTGTCGCCGGGCGATGGCACGACGCCGGAAGAGTTGATGCGCAATGCCGACATGGCGCTGTACCGGGCCAAGGCCGACGGCGGCGGCGTGCACCACTTCTTCGAGCGTGAGATGGACCTCCAGGCGCAGAGGCGCCGCGACATGGAGCTGGATCTGCGCCGGGCATTCGCCAACGGCGAGTTCGAGCTGCACTATCAGCCGCTGGTGTCGATCGCCTCCGACCGCATCTCCGGTTTCGAGTCGCTGCTGCGCTGGCGTCATCCGGACAAGGGCATGATCTCGCCCGCGGAGTTCATACCCGTCGCCGAAGACATCGGCCTGATCGCCCAGCTGGGCGAATGGGTGCTGCGCGAAGCCTGCACCGAGGCGGTGAAATGGCCCGTCGACGTCAAGGTCGCCGTCAACCTGTCGTCGGCGCAATTCCGCAGCCGCAACCTGGTCCAGGTCGTGATCTCGGCCCTGGCGCAGTCCGGCCTGTCGCCGAAGCGGCTCGAGCTCGAGATCACCGAGTCGATTTTCCTGGCTGAGACCGATGCCAATGTCGCCACTCTGCACCAATTGCGCGAGCTCGGCGTCGGCATTTCCATGGATGATTTCGGCACCGGCTATTCCAGCCTGAGCTATCTCCGCAGCTTTCCATTCGACAAGATCAAGATCGACCGCTCCTTCGTCAAGGATCTGGCTGAGCGGCCCGATTGCGGTGCGATCGTGCGCGCGATCTCGGGGCTGGGGCGCAGCCTCAACATCACCACGACCGCCGAGGGTGTGGAGACCGAGGATCAGCTCGACTGGCTACGCGCCGAAGGCTGCAACGAGGTGCAGGGATTTCTGTTCAGCGCCGCGCGGCCCGCGGCCGAGATCGGAAAGCTCCTCGCCGATTTCGGCCAGCGCACCTCACGGGCGGCGTAATGCGGGCGGATAGCAATCGTAGACCAGCGCCTTGAACGCAGGGGTGATGCGGCCGCGCTCATTCTGGGTCTGCTGCATCATGAGGTAGACCATGTCGAGCTTGGGGTCGACGCCGAAATAGGTGCCGCTCCCCGAGTCCCATTTCAATTCGCCGAGCGAGCCCGGTGGCGGCGGTTTTGCATTGCCGGGATCGGTGCGCACCGCAAGGCCGTAGCCATAACCGAAGCCGTCGCCCGGAAAATAGAAATAGTCGCGTCCGACGCCGGAGCCCGGTCCGATCTGATCGGTCGTCATGGCCTTGAATGCGGCGGGGCTGAGATAGCGTCTGCCCTCGAACTCGCCGCCGTTGAGCAGCATCTGCGCGAAGCGCTGATAGTCGGTGATGGTCGAAAGCAGGCCGCCGCCGCCGGACTGCCATTCGGGATGGTCAAGGCGGTCCCGCTCGCTGGCGAGCAGGATGACATCGTTCGGCAGCGGCCGCGCCATCCGCGCCAGCTCGCCCTCGGTCGCGAGCGCGAATTTGGTGCTGTTCATGCCGAGCGGATCGAAGATGCGCGCTTTCAGGAACTCGTACAGCGTCTGGCCCGAGATGATCTCGATGACGCTGCCGAGCACGTCGGTGGAATGGCCGTAGCGCCACAGCGTTCCCGGCTGCCGCGCCAGCGGCAGCTTGGCGATGCGATCGGCAAATTCCCTGTTGTCGAAATGGCCCGCGAAAATGTTGGCCATCTTGTAGGCGTGCTCGACCCATTCGCTGCCGATGTAATCGTAGCTGATGCCCGAAGTATGCCGCAGCAGATCCTCGATGTTGACGGGGCGGTCGGGTGGGTCGAGGTCCAGCTCGACCATGCCGCCGGGCAGGGTCACCTCGCGGCCTACCTTGGTCCCGGCGAACAGCGGGACGTATTTCGACACGGGGTCGGTCAGCGCAAGCTTGCCGTCGTCGATCAGCATCATCGCGCCAAGGCACGTGATAGGCTTGGTCATGGAGTGGATGGCGAAGATCGTATCCGGCGTCATGGCAAGGCCGGTCCTGGTGTCGCGCACGCCGAAGCACTTCAGATAGACCGGCTTGCCGTGCTGCTGAACCAGGATCACCGCGCCCGGCAGGCGGCCGCTTGTCACCTCGTTGTCGAAGAACGCCGTGATGCGCTCGAGCCCCTCGGGCGAGGGAGCGGGGATGTCCGCTGCCCGGCTTCGCGCCATGGTCCCGGCGAGCATCGCGGCCCCGACCAGAAATTCACGGCGTCTCATCCGCAGCTTCCTCCCTGGGCGGGATCAAGCCGCAAGACGCTCGGTGCGTCAACACAACATCGATTAAAAACGAGTCACGATGTCCGAAAGGGACGGGCGCGGACGGTCCTCGCTTGGCTTGGTCGGCGTGCCGACATGAATGAAGCCGGCGAGCTTCTCATCCGGCTTGAGGCCGAGGCCGTCGAGCACGTCGCGGTCGAACGAGAACCATCCCGTCAGCCAGCAGGCGCCGTAGCCGAGCGCGGCGGCGGCAGTGACGATGTTCATGGCGCTGGCGCCCGCCGACAATTCCTGCTCGAACGCCGGCACCTTCGGATGCGGTTTGGTGAAGCTGACGATGCCGATCACCAGCGGCGCGTCCATCAGGCGCTTGCGCTCCGTCTCGATGTCGGCCGCCGGCGCGCCCGGATTCTTCCTGGCGAAGACCCGCGCGATGACCTCGCCGGCCCGTGCGCGGGCGTCGCCCTCGAAGATGATGAAGCGCCACGGCGCGAGCTTGCCGTGATCGGGCACGCGCGCCCCGATGGTGAGGATGGTCTCGAGCTCGGCCGCCGAAGGGCCGGGCCCCGTCATCTCGCGTGGCTTGACCGAGCGGCGGGTCTTCAGGAGTTCGATGGCGTCGGGCACTGGGATATCCTCTTCAAATGGTCGGCGGGCGTGCCATGCCGAGATAAGCATGCACGCCCGCAACCGGAAGCGAATTTAGATCGATTTCAGGATCAAGCGGCGCCGCGCATCCGCTTGACATCCGGCGGCGTCGCCTCGTCGACCAGGCCGGCGATCGCCTCGGCCGTACTCATCACTTTCTGGCCGTCGCTGCCGAGGCGGCGGACCGAGACCGAATGCGTCTCGGCCTCTTTCTTGCCGACCACGAGCAGCGCCGGGATCTTGGCCAGCGAATGCTCGCGGACCTTGTAGTTGATCTTTTCGTTGCGCAGGTCGATCTCGGCGCGAAGCCCGGCGCGCCGTGCCTGCTCCAGCACCACCTTGGCGTATTCGTCGCCTTCCGAGGTGATGGTCGTGACAACCGCCTGCACCGGCGAGAGCCAGAGCGGGAAGTTGCCGGCATAATGCTCGATCAGGATGCCGATATAGCGCTCCATCGAGCCGCAGATCGCGCGGTGCACCATCACCGGCGGTTTCTTGCCGCCGTCATGGTCGATGTAGAACGCACCGAACCGCTCCGGCAGGTTGAAGTCGACCTGCGTGGTGCCGCACTGCCAGTCGCGGCCGATGGCATCGCGCAGCACATATTCGAACTTCGGCCCGTAGAACGCGCCTTCGCCCGGGTTGATCTCGGTCTTGATGTGATTGTTCTGCGACTGGATCTCGCGCAGCACCGTCGCCATCACGCGCTCGGCGTGATCCCACATCGCATCGGTGCCGACGCGCTTCTCCGGCCGGGTCGAGAGCTTCACCGTGAGGTCGCCGGTAAAGCCGAAATCAGCGTAGGTGGACAGGATGAGATCGTTGATCTTCAGGCACTCCTCGGCGAGCTGGTCCTCGGTGCAGAAGATATGCGCGTCGTCCTGGGTGAAGCCGCGCACGCGCATCAGGCCGTGCATGGCGCCGGAGGGCTCGTAGCGGTGCACCACGCCGAACTCGGCGAGGCGCAAGGGCAGGTCGCGGTAGCTCTTCAGGCCGTGCTTGAAGATCTGGACGTGGCCGGGGCAGTTCATCGGCTTGAGCGCAAACCAGCGCTTGTCCTCGGCCTCGTCGCCGGCCGATTGCGCCGCGAACATGTTCTCGCGATACCAGCCCCAATGGCCCGAGGTCTCCCACAGCACCTTGTCGAGGATCTGCGGCGCGTTGACCTCGTTGTAGTCGCCGGAGAGACGCCGGCGCATATAGGCGATCAGCTGCTGGAAGATGGTCCAGCCCTTCGGGTGCCAGAACACGACGCCCGGACCTTCCTCCTGGAAATGGAAGAGGTCGAGCTCGCGCCCGAGCTTGCGATGATCGCGCTTCTCGGCTTCCTCGATCTGCTTCAGGTAAGCGTCGAGGTCCTCCTGCTTGGCGAAGGCGGTGCCGTAGATGCGGGTCAGCATCGGGTTGTTGGAATCGCCGCGCCAATAGGCGCCGGCCACCTTCATCAGCTTGAAGGCGCCTCCGACCTTGCCGGTCGAGGTCATGTGCGGGCCGCGGCAGAGGTCGAACCAGTCGCCCTGGTAGTAGATCTTGATCGGCTCGTTGCCGGGGATGGCGTCGACCAGCTCGACCTTGAAGGCCTCGCCCTTGTCGCGGAACACCTGCTTGGTCTTCTCGCGGTCCCAGACTTCCTTGGTGAAAGGCTTGTCGCGCGCGATGATCTCGCGCATCTTTTTCTCGATCGCGGCAAAGTCTTCCGGCGTGAACGGCTCGTTGCGGAAGAAGTCGTAATAGAAGCCGTTCTCGATCACGGGGCCGATCGTGACCTGGGTGCCCGGCCACAGCGTCTGCACCGCTTCCGCCAGCACGTGCGCGCAATCGTGGCGGATCAATTCGAGCGCGCGCGGATCGTCGCGGTTGACGAGTTCGATCTTGGCGTCAGTCTCGATGGGATCGTTGAGATCGGCAAGCGTGCCGTCGAGCGCCATCGCGACCGTGCGCTTGGCCAGCGACGGCGAGATGCCCTTGGCGATGTCGAGGCCGGTGATGCCCTTGTCATATTCACGCCGGGCGCCGTCGGGGAAGGTGAGGGTGACTTTGGGAGCGGGGGTCACGGGCTTCAGATTGGAGAGGCTGTACTGGAAGCCGGACTCGGATTTGGGCTGGTCGGTCATGCTTTTCTCCTGAGGCTCACTCCTGCGAACGAGCGCAGGTAAGCGGGAACGAGCGATATATCAGGCGATTCGGCCTGCGCAATCCGGCATTTCCAAGAAAGTGGCGCGCAAAAGCCGGGGCGAAGCCCGCAACTATTTGACGTTGTACCCTTTAACCGGTCGCAGGCCACCGCTACATGCGTTTGCATGAAGAGTGCCCCAGCCGCTGGCCGTTTCGCGCCAACCGCTCTGATGCTCGGCAATCTCGTGACCGGCTGCTCGGTTTTGGCGCCGGCGGGCATGCTGCCGGAGTTGTCGGCGGGGCTTGGGGTTAGCATCCATGCGGCCGGGCTCCTGATCACCTTCGGCGCGGTGATGCTGTGCGTCGGCTCGCCGCTGACGGCGTGGCTGACCAGCCGCATCGAACGGCGGACCCTGCTCGCCACGACGCTGGCGGTCATCGCACTCGGCAATCTCGCCTCCGCGTTTGCGTCCGATTACACCAGCCTGCTGATCATTCGCCTCGCGATGCTCGCGGTCGGCGCGCTCTACACCCCGCAGGCCGCCGGCACGGCCGCGCTGATCGTGCCGGCGGAACGGCGTGGCAGCACCATTGCGTACATCTTCCTCGGCTGGTCGCTCGCCGCCGCCGTCGGCCTGCCGCTGATCACCTTCATCTCCAGCCGCTACGGCTGGCGCGCAGCCTATGGCGGGGTCGGCGCGCTCGGTTGCGTCAGCCTGCTGCTGTTGCTGCTGCGTCTGCCGGCGGGTCTGCAGGGCGCACCGGTCGATCTGAAGACATGGGCCGCCGTCGGCCGAAGCAGGACGATCGTGCTGCTGCTTGCGATCACGATGCTGCAAATGTCGGGGCAGTTCGTCGTGTTCACCTATATGGGGCCGCTGCTCAACAGGCTCACCGGCGCCGGTCCCGATGCGATCGGCTCGGTGTTCGCGCTGTACGGGATCTGCGGCTTCCTCGGCGTCGTCGTCGCGACCCGCATCGTCGACACTTGGGGGCCCTATCGCGCCTCGTTGCTGTTCACCTGCCTGCTGCTTGCCGGGATGAGCGGGTGGGCCCTCGGCGCCGGCTCGCTCGTCATGATGGCGGGCGCGGTGGCGATCTGGGGCCTTGGCTTCGCCTCGACCAATTCGATGCAACAGGTGCGGCTGGTCGCGGCTGCGCCGCCGCTGGCGTCGGCCACCGTCGCCCTCAACACGTCCGTTCTCTATATCGGCCAGGCGGTCGGCTCCGCCGTCGGCGGGCTGCTGTTCGCCCGCGATCTCCTGCACGCGCTCGGCTTCGTCGCGGTCGGTTTCGTCGCGATGGCACTGATCCTGGTGGTCGTGACCCGGCCCAGGCGGGCCGCTGCCGCCACTGCCTGAACGCAGCAGGTCGCATGCGCAAGGCGCTTGGCAAACCTCGCGCCGGAGCGGTAGAAGGCCGGCGTGGGGATCAAAGAGAGTTGACTGAGATGAGGATGATTCTGGCGGTTGCCGCGGTGCTCTATTCAGCCTCCGCATTTGCCCAGACCGAGAAACCACCCATGGTGGGGGACAAGCCGCTGGTGCAGGTCAAGCCGAAAGGCACCAAGGAGGCTGCCGCCGCTCCAAAGGGCAAACCGCAATCGGTCGCCGTCCGCCTTCAGGCCTGCCTCGAGATCGACGACGGCACCAAGGATCGCCTCAATTGCTACGACGCGGTGATCCCGCCGGCGCCGAAGCCGAAGCCGGCCAAGGCCAAGGGCTACGCCGACTGCCGCTTCTTCAAGGAAGAGGACGAGCGGCTGGCCTGCTTCAACGGCTTTGCCGAGAGCATCCCGAAGCTGCCCAAGAACTGATATTCGGAACTAATTTTAGCCCGGCTAGGGATTTGTGGAGGCGACGCGCGTCAGCGCGAGCGCCGGCGTTGCCGCCATCTTCACCAGCACGTCCTTGAGCGGATCGCGCGTCCAGGCGCGGGTGACATAGTCGCGATGGGTGATGCCCTCGCCGGTCTCCACGAACACCACGCTGCCGGGTCGTAGCGGCCCGTCCATGTCTTCGGCGACGCCGATGCCCTTCTGGCGGAGCATGCTCATCAGCTCGCGGTCGCGCCGCGCGGTGTAGCGGGTGTAGGCGCTGACGAAGAAGCCGGAGCGGTGGCGCTCGATCCAGGACGCGAACTTGTCCATCTCGCCATAGACTGCATCGAGCAGCACCACGCCGCGCACCCGGTCGCTGATGCCGCCCACCTCCAGGCTCCAGGCCGTCGGCAGGAAGCCGCCGCTATAGCCGACGATCACGATCGGCATGTTGGCGAAGGCGCGGGCGCTGTTGGGATCGCCGGTGAGCCGGGCCAGATGGGTCGCCGACTCTTCCATGAAGCGCTTGAAGCCGCCGGGTTGCCAGAATTTTCCTGCGCTGGAATCGGCGGCGTCGACCGCCATCTGCGGCGCAAGCAGGATCGCATTGGCGCCGGAATCGGTGACCTGTTTCGGCACCATCTGCCGGTCGCGGACGTCGCGCTCGAGCGTTGCGCCATTCCCGTGGAAGAACACCACGATCACGCCGGGCTTGCGCAGGTCGAAATGCTCGGGCACGTGCACCAGTACGCGGCTGTCGCTGTAGGTCTCGTTCTGCCAGTAGACGCGGCCGGAATAGCTGCGGTGGCCGCGGCGGTCGCCTTTGGAAATGTTGAGGAAGGGCGCGTCGGAGGCGGGGTTGTTGCCGAAATAGGGAAAGGCCGACGATTTCATGCTGACGAGTGTCGTCAGATCCTCGCGGGCGGGGCGCTTGTACGGGACTTGCGGCTCGAGCGAGGCCACCTTGTAGGGCGTCTGGTCCGGTGCCTGTCGCTGGACCGCGCTCTTCGGCGAGAAGTCCGACATCTGCCGTTGCAGGAAGCTTTCACTCGCCGAGGGAAAGCGCTCCCTGAACTGCGGGGCAGGAAAGCGGTCCTCGAACGTGTCGCCGCTTGCCACGCGCGCGTTCGACGCCTGCGAATTGGTCTTGGCGACCACCTGGACATTCGCCTGGGAGTTCGCCGCCAGCGCAGCCGGATCCGGCGCCTTGCCGCATTGAACCAGAGTCAGCGACAAAGGCACCAAGGCTGAGATCAGACCGCCCCGGAGCGCGCGACCATGCCGACCGGACATTGTCCGATCGGCACGATCATCAGCTCTCAGTTTAAGAGCGGCCCCAACCATCCACCCATGACCCCAAGTCACGACCCAAGTCTTACGTCCATCGGCAATCTTGAAACAATTGAGCCGACTGGCGTTTAGGCGACGTTAAGCGTCCGGAGAAACTTCCCCACATCCGGAACGCTCGAAAGGACCATGCAATCGTGTCCTGATTGTGGGGAAGTGGAACGGGCAAATCCGGGTAAATTCACAGACATCGTCCAAAAGCGCGGGCTTACGGTGTTTCGATACCTGCTTCCGATGCCTCATTTAACCCTTGTTAACCCTGCTTGAATTGACTGGGCCAAAGTGCACGATGGGCCCACGATGCGAAGCGCCTGAGGTTTAAGGACCCCGATGACGGCATCAGATGCGGGTACCCCGCCCTGGACGGACCGGCTGACCGGGAAGGGGGCCGGGGTCTCCGTTCCGGTCGCCACCGCCATCGTCGTGGCCGACATGATCGGGGTTGGCGTCTTCACCAGCCTCGGCTTCCAGGTCAAGGACATCCCGTCCGGCTTCTCCATCCTGCTGCTCTGGACGGTCGGCGGCGTCGTCGCGCTGTGCGGTGTGTTCGCGTACAGCGAGTTGGGTGCGATGTTCCCGCGCTCGAGCGGCGAGTACAATTTCCTCGGCCGCGCCTATCACCCGGCCTTCGGTTTCCTCGCCGGCTGGGTGTCGGCCACGGTCGGCTTCGCAGCGCCGGTCGCGCTCGCCGCGATGGCGTTCGGGGAGTATGCCAAATCGGTCGTACCTGATCTGCCGGCGATTCCGCTCGCCATCGGCGTGGTGTGGCTGGTTTCGCTCGTGCAACTGACCGGGGTCAGGCACTCATCCACATTCCAGCTGATCTCGACCGTCCTCAAGGTCGTGCTGATCGTCGGCTTCCTGGTCGCCGGCTTCATCATCGCCGTGCCGCAGCCGATCAGCTTCACGCCGCAGCCGGGCGATATCGCCCACATCGTCAGCGCGCCCTTCGCCATCGGGCTCGTCTTCGTGATGTATTCGTTCTCGGGCTGGAATGCCGCCACCTACATCATCGGCGAGATGAGGACGCCACAGCAGAATCTGCCGCGCGCGCTGCTCGCGGGCACGCTGATCGTGCTCGTGCTGTATGTCGCGCTCAACGCGGTATTTCTCCATTCGACGCCGGTCAGCGCGCTCGCCGGCCAGCTCGACGTCGCCAGTGTCGCCGGCACGGCCATCTTCGGCAGTCTCGGCGGTCGGATCGTCGGCGCCATGATTTGCTTCGGTCTGATCTCTTCGATCAGCGCGATGATGTGGATCGGCCCGCGCGTGATGATGACGATGGGGGAGGATATTCCCGCCTTGCGCGTCTTCTCCAAGCGGTCGGTGAGCGGCGCGCCGGCCTATGCCATCCTGTTCCAACTGGCCATCGCTAATCTTCTGCTGTTCACGCGCAGCTTCGAGGCGGTGCTCGATTTCATCCAGTTCGCGCTGTTGTTCTGCTCGTTCTTCACGGTCGCCGGCGTCATCAAGCTGCGGATCACCGATCCCGATCTGCCGCGGCCCTATCGCGCCTGGGGATACCCGTTCACGCCGCTCGTGTTTCTGCTCGTGACCGCGTTCATGATGTACTACCTTCTGACGGAGCGGCCGCTTCAGTCGCTGTCGGGAATGCTCGTCATGCTCTCCGGCCTTTTCATTTACGCTGTTTTCCGCAGGCGGCCCGTCGCCGCTGCCGCATCACCGCATCGCGAATAGATATGCTCCGCTCCTTTAGAATTGCGGCCGTTGCTGTTGCCCTGCTCGCTGCGGCGGTCTCGTCCGCGCGTGCCGCCGACGTCTCTTTCGACGACACGGCGCGCTTCCTTGCCGGCATGCAGCCTTCGGCGGACTCGCCGCTGGTGCCGCTCACCAGGGACCCGGCCTGGCAGCGTCACGCCAAATTCTTCGACGGCGCCTTCGCTCAGCTCGAGCAGCGTCAGATCTCGAAGATCCGCAACTGGGCCGACGTCAATCTGGCCGCGCCCCGGCCGACCATGTTCTATTTGTTCAGCGGCCCCGATTTCCTCTACGCCAACGCCTTCTATTCCAAGGCCAGCAGCTACGTGCTCGGCGCGCTGGAGCCGGTCGGCGCGGTCCCGGATTTGACGCGGCTGCCGCGTGGTTCGGTCGGCGCTGCGCTCTACAACGTCGAACGCTCGCTCGGCTCGATCCTGAGCTTCTCGTTCTTCATCACCAAGCAGATGAAGGTCGACCTGAGCGCCAACCAGGTCAACGGCACCCTGCCGATCCTCTATGTCTTCCTCGCCCGCTCCGGCAAGACCATCCGCAACGTCGAGATGGTCGCGCTCGACGACAAGGGCGGGCTACATGTCGGCGACGACAATCCCGGACGAAACGCGACGCGCGGTGTCCGCATCAGCTTCGCAGGCAGCGACGGGGAAACGCGCACGCTGTATTATTTCTCCACCGACCTCTCCAATTCCGGCGCACGTGCCGCGGGCTTCCTGAAATTCTGCGAGACGCTCGGGCCCGGCAACAGCCTGATCAAGAGTGCGTCCTACCTGTTGCACTCCGGTAATTTCACCGTCGCACGCGACTGGTTGCTCGCCAACAGCGCCACCATCATCCAGGACGATTCCGGCATTCCGCTCGCGAACTACAATGCACGGCAA
The DNA here is from genome assembly GCF_057651995.1 of Bradyrhizobium sp. USDA3516. NCBI lineage: Bacteria > Pseudomonadati > Pseudomonadota > Alphaproteobacteria > Hyphomicrobiales > Nitrobacteraceae > Bradyrhizobium > Bradyrhizobium sp. USDA3516. The sequence continues at coordinate 303,561 of NZ_JBYGYN010000004.1, forward strand.
TGGCGGTTCTTCCCGTTCGGTCGCTATCTCGGCCCCATCGACGAATTCCCGGGCCGCTACCAGGAGCGCTACGCCGAGCTGTTCACGCGCGCCCAGCCGATCGATTTCGGCGTCGGCTATCGCTGGCGCATGCGTGAATCGAATTTGCTGCTGGCGGTGAAAGTGCCGGGCAGCGAGACCGCACCGGCCGCGGAAACCACTTCGGCCGCCGAGCCGGCGCCGAAGCCGCCGCGCCCGAAGCGGCTGCGGCCGCCGGAATCGGTCCCGCCGTCACAGGGACGCTTTTTCTGGTACCGGTGATCACCAATGCACGCTCTGGCTTGGCACGATGAACGTCGTCGTGCTCGGCTGTGTCGCAAGACTCCGCTCAAGATACCAGCCTGAGCCGAGGACCAGTGCAAGCAAAGCGATGATGGCGAGCAGGTCGATGGTTCGCGGATCGTGCGCCCGGTGATCGAGATTCGGACCAGGCTTGACGTGAAAATGCGGGCTGATTTTCCAGCGCATTGTTGTTTCCTCCCGTGGGAGTGTCGCAACAACGCGAGCGGAAAGTCTTAGGTTCCGGTCGGGCAGCGCTGCACCAAATTTCAGGATGCATTGACTCCGCGCCAGCGGCCATAGCGCCAGGGCAGATACCAGCGCGCGCCTTTGGGCGCGGTGAGAGGCACGTTGTCGATGCCGGACGTGCCGAAGGGATGGCAACGGAGCAGGCGCGCGAGCGTCATCCAACTGCCGGCCCACAGCCCGAACCGTTCGATCGCCTCATCGCCATAGACGGAGCAGGTCGGCAGGTGTCGACAGTTGTACCCGACCAGGGGTGACAGCGTGTGGCGATACAGCCAGATCAGCCCACGGCCGAATCTGCGCGGCAGCCGGAGCACACCATCGACGGAACTGGAACAGCGCTGGCAGGCTGAATGCTTCATGAGCGCTTGCTGCGACCTTGGGCGCAGTGTTGCACGGTTCCGGCGCAGGGAACCGTAAGCTATTGTTTCCGCGGCCATATTTTGCATGCTTTTTGGGAGCAGTGCAGCAAGTATCTATGGACGAACTGTATTCCCCCGGATACCATTTTTGTGACGTCCGTGTGTAGACTCATCGGACGCTGTCGGGGCTTGCCTGAATCGCTTTGGGGCTTGGGGAAGGGACCAGTTTGAAACTTCTGACGTCGCTCAATCTTCGCGGCTGGTTGCTGGTGGGAACCGCCGTTTGTGGAGTCGCGCTGGCTGGCGCCGTCGCAACATTCGGATCGTCGGCCCGCGCCGGCGCTGCCCTCGAAGAGCGCAAGCTGCCGATGAAGTTCAGCTGGGTCGCCTGCGAGCCGAACTGCCGGGGCTGGATCAGCGCGGTCGGCATCATCACTGCCGATACCCCTAAGGAGTTCGAGGAGTTTTCGCGCGGTCGGCAGCTCGGCGGCGCCACCGTGGTGCTCGATTCCAGCGGCGGTTCCGTCAATGACGCGATCACCCTCGGCCGGCGTTTCCGCAATCTCGGGCTTTTGACCACGGTCGGCGTAAGCCTTCGTGGTGGCCCATCGACGCGCCCGGCGGTTGCGCCGGAAGCCTATTGCGAATCGATGTGCGTGTTCCTGCTGCTGGCCGGCAAGAAGCGCTACGTGCCGGAAGCCGCCCATGTCCGGGTTCACCAGATCTGGATGGGTGATCGCGCCGACGATGCCAGGGCAGCGAGCTACAGCGCGCAGGACCTGATGATCGTGGAGCGCGACATCGGCCGCCTCGCCAAATACACCTTCGACATGGGTGGCGCCGGCGACCTGCTGTCGCTTGCGCTCAGCGTCCCGCCCTGGGAGGACCTGCACGAGCTCGACGCCGGCGAACTCAAGCTCACCAACCTGGTCACGACCGATCTCGTGGCCGACGTGCTCCCGTATATTGACATCTCGGCGCCGGCAATGGCGGAGGCCGCCCCGAAGACGCAAGCCAGGTTCGGTACGGAACCGGAGCAGGCGAACAAGTCGACCAAGACGGCGGAAGCTGTGGTGCCGACCGGTGGCGTCGTCACGCCCGCTGTTGCTGCGACGCCGAAGTAAGCCCATAATTCTTGGCAGTCATTCCTGGGCGCGCGTCAGCGCGGACCTTGGTGCGCAAGTGCGCACCTGAGAATCTCACGATGCAATTCGGCTCGGGATTCCCCTGGTGCGCACTTGCGCATCAGGGTCGAGGCTGCGCATCGCCGCGGAATGACGGGAGAGGGGCTCAGCCCTGCGCTGCGGCCGGCTGCTTGGCCTTGACCTCGATCTGGCCGATGGCATCGACCACGGCATCGAAGGTGAGAAGCGTCGAGGCATGGCGCGCCTTGTAGTCGCGGACCGGCTCAAGGAACTTGATCTCCTCCCATTTGCCTTGAGGAGGCGCACCATTCTCCTTCAGCATCTTGCGAACGGTTTCGCGTAACTCACGGAGTTCGCTCGCAGTCGAGCCAACCACGTGACTTGCCATGATGGATGAAGAGGCCTGGCCCAAGGCGCAGGCCTTCACGTCATGGGCGAAGTCGGTGACGATGTCCCCGCTCATCTTCAGATCGACCTTCACGGTCGAGCCGCACAGCTTGGAATGGGCGGTGGCGGAGGCATCGGGGTCCGACAACCGTCCGAGGCGCGGAATATTCCCGGCCAGCTCGATGATCCGCTTGTTGTAAATGTCGTTCAGCATGTGATGGAGTCCAACACGTCCGCACCCGCTTCCCGCCGGATCGGCCTTGGCGGGCGCCGCCCACGGTCCTATATAGGGGCGGAACTGGTGGAAAAACAGTCCAGCGATGCGGTGGCCGTGATCCAGATCTGCGCTGCCGGCGTTGTGACCTCGGGACTTTTGCACCGAAACTGTTCTGTTCAGGCGTCTGGCGGCTTGGCCGCCCCGTCTGCCGGTGACACTCCGGCCGTTAGGCCGTCGAACGGAGAAGATATGGACGCTGCAATCAAATCCATCCGCCCGGGCAAGCCCTCCGACCGGCAGCCAGAGAGCCGTCCGGCCGAGCTTGATCCTGCCGAATTCCTCGCGGCCGCCGTGCGCGCCGACCAGCCGCGCCCCGCGCGCGCCGAGGCGGAAGCGGCGGTGAAGACGCTGCTCGCCTATATCGGCGAGAACACCGAGCGCGAGGGCCTGCTCGACACGCCGCGCCGCGTCGTCGAGGCTTTCGACGAGCTCTATCAGGGCTACCACCAGTGCCCGGCCGAGGTGCTCGATCGCACCTTCGGCGAGACCGCAGGCTATGACGATTTCGTCCTGGTGCGCGACATCGAGTTCACCTCGCAATGCGAGCATCACATGATGCCGTTCTACGGCAAGGCGCATATCGCCTATACTCCGGTGGAGCGCGTCGTCGGCCTGTCCAAGCTTGCCCGCCTGACCGACATCTTTGCCCGCCGGCTCCAGACCCAGGAGCACTTGACCGCGCAGATCGCCGCCGCGATCGACGAGGTCCTCAAGCCTCGCGGCGTTGCCGTGCTGATCGAGGCCGAGCATACCTGCATGTCGGTGCGCGGCGTCGCCAAGCATGGCGCCTCCACCTTCACGAGCCGCTTCACCGGCATGTTCCGCGACAATCCGGCGGAGCAGGCCCGTTTCCTGTCCCTGGTGCGAGGCACGACGCGCTGACCTCGCGACAACCGGCGAGAGTTGCCGTGTCCGCTCATTCCCACGAGATCGAGGAGGGCCTTGCCTTCCTGCCCAGGTTCGATGCCGCTGGCCTCGTGACGGTCGTCGCCACCGACGTCGCTACCGGCGACGTGCTGATGGTCGCGCACATGAACGAGGAGGCGTTGCGCAAGACGATTGCGACCGGCGAAGCCTGGTACTTCAGCCGCTCGCGCAATGCCTTGTGGCGAAAAGGTGAGACGTCAGGTCAGACCCAGCGCGTCGTCGAGATGCGCACCGATTGCGATCAGGATGCGGTCTGGATCCGCGTCGAGCAGATCGGCGCGGCCTGCCATACCGGCCGGCGGTCGTGCTTCTACCGCAAGGTCGAGGCGGAGGGTGGGGGAACCAGGCTGGTCTTCACCAATGCGGATCGGCTGTTCGATCCCAGCGACGTCTACAAGAAGTAGTCTTCCGTCATTCCGGGGCGCGCAGCGCGAGCTATCGTGCGCAATTCGCACCTGAGGATCCATCGCACGGCATACGGACAGCTCAATGGATGTTCGGGTTCATCGCTTCGCGATGCCCCGGAATGAGCGTCAATTAACCCCGCCTTAACCATACCTGTCCCACGGTGAGACGACGGGCGCCGAATTGCCGGCGTCGCTCAGCGCCGCGCGGGGCGGGCCCTCCACCATGTCGATCGACAGCTTCAGTGTCACGCAGACGGCCGGCCTTGATCCGTCGCGGGCGCGTGTCGCTGGTGCGATCAAGCAGGCCTCGAACGTCACGGGCGTCAGCTTCCAGTACATGCTGACCACGGCGAAGATGGAATCGGACTTCAATCCGACGGCCGCCGCCACCACCTCGTCCGCGCAGGGGCTCTACCAGTTCATCGACCAGACCTGGCTCGGCACGGTGAAGGAAGCGGGTGCCCAGCTCGGCTATGGCAGCTACGCCGACGCCATCACCAGGACGTCATCGGGGTCCTACACCGTCGACGATCCCGTCAAGAAGCGGTCGATCATGAAGCTGCGCGACGATCCCGAAGCCGCTTCCGCCATGGCCGCGGCGCTGACGCAGTCGAACAGCTTCAAGCTCACCGGCCTGCTCGGGCGCAGGCCGAGCGACAGCGAACTCTACATGGCCCATTTCATGGGCGTCCGCGGCGCGGCGAAATTGATCGCCAATGCCGAGGACAATCCGCAAGCCGTCGGCGCGCGGCTGTTTCCCAACGCGGCGGCCGCGAACCGCCCGATCTTCTACGCCAAGGACGGCCGCGCCCGCAGCGTCTCCGAGGTCTATTCGGTCCTGGACAGCCGCTATGCCAGCGCGGCCAATTCAAAGGTGACCCGCAGCGCGATGGCGATGTATGGCGCTACGCCCTCGACCACTCAGGTCGCGAGTGCCAATGCAGTGGTGCCGACTGCGCCTGTCATGGACAACGCGGCCTATCTCCAGACCTTCCCGAATAACCGCACGGTGACGCCCGTCAGCGCGACGGCGTCGACACATGCTGCGGACAATGCGCCGGGCACGCCGGTGTTTCGATCGATCTATCAACCCGGCGATGCCACGCAGCCGGTCTCGACCACGGTGCAGAAACTATGGGGCAACAATGCCTCGCTCACCTCGGTCGCCTCAGTGACGCCGGACGTGCGGCCGCCGCAACCGCTCGATCTCTTCAGTGATCGCAGCGGTACGTTCTCAAGCTAGTCGAGATCTCGTGTCCCGGACGCGCTGCGGCGCGCAAGCGCTGCGGCGCAGAGTCGGGACCCATGCAACAAGACTGCTCTCGACCATCTGGGCCCCGGCTCGGCAACGCATCACCTGCGTGCTGCGCTGCGTCCGCGGCACGAGACCAAGGCGGCTTTCTCCCCTTAACAAATCATCAATGAAACCAGCCGGTTATGGTGAACGCTTTGTTAAGCGTCGTGGTTTATTTTGTGTTGCAGGTGACGAGCGTCATCGTTTTTCGTTTGTTGTGTAAGCCGGAAGCAGCATGATTGTTCGGCAGTTCATTCATTGGATCAGGACGGCACCCGCAGGCGAGCGGGCCGAGGCCACACGGGCGCTGGCCCGGGCCTGGCTGATCTCGGACCTTTCTGCAGACGATCGCATCGCCGCCGAGGGCGCGCTTCTGATGCTGCTCGACGATCCCTCGCCGCTGGTGCGGCAGGCGATGGCCGAAGCCTTTGCCCGCAGTCTCGACGCGCCGGCCGCAATCGTGCGGGCGCTGTCAGCCGATCAGCCGACGGTCGCGCTGCCGGTGCTCGAACATTCCCCGCTCTTGATCGACGCCGATCTCGTCGACATCGTCGCGACCGGCGGCGAGGAGGTGCAATGCGCCGTCGCCCGCCGCATCGCATTGCCGGTGTCGGTGTGCGCCGCGATCGCCGAAGTCGGCTGCGCCGCTGCCGCGTTGGAGCTGATCGAGAATCCCCATGCCGAGCTCGCCCCGTTCTCCTGGGACCGGATCGTCGAGCGTCACGGTCATCTCGCCGCGATCCGCGAGGCGATGCTGGTGCTGGAGGATCTGCCGGCCGCAACGCGTGCGGCGCTGGTGGCAAAGCTGTCCGAGACGCTGGCGCAATTCGTCGTGGCGCGGAACTGGCTGAGCGCCGAGCGCGCGGACCGCATCACCATCGAAGCGCGCGATCGCTCCACCATGAACATTGCGGCGCGCTCGCGCGGCGATGACATGCAGGGCCTGGTCCGGCATTTGCGCATCACCGGCCAGCTGACCGCGGGCCTGATCCTGCGCGCACTGCTGTCGGGTAATCTGGACTTGTTCGACGCGGCACTCGCCGAGCTCGCCGATCTGCCGCTGGCGCGCGTCTCGGCGCTGCTGCACGAGCGCGGCGGCAACAGCGTGCACGCGCTGCTCCGTCGCGCCGGGCTCCCGGAGGCGACATTTGCGGCGTTCCAGGTCGCGCTCGATGCCTGCCACGAGCAGGGCTTCGTCGACAGCGACGACGGCGCGGTGCGGCTGCGCCGGCGCATGGTCGAACGCGTGCTCACTCATTGCGAGTCCGATCGCGGCGCCACGGAGCCGCTGATGGTCCTGCTGCGCCGCTTCGCCACCGAGTCCGCGCGCGAAGAGGCACGGCTGTTCTGCGACGAGCTCGTCGCGGATGATGCGATCATATACGACGATCTGATTGCAGCGTAACGAGCTGCCGTAGGGTGGGCAAAGGCGCAAAGCGCCGTGCCCACCATCAATCCATGATAGCCACAGATGGTGGGCACGCTCCGCTTTGCCCACCCTACGAGTTCGATCGTGGTGATTGAGGCGCGCTTCTCCAACGAGAGGAGAGAGTGAGGCCTTATTCCCCCGGCGCGATGCTCGGGGACAGGATCACCTCGAGATGCTCGGGGCGATCGCGGTTGACATGGGCAAGATAATCGTCGGCGACCTTGCGCAGGCGGCGGCTGAGCTCGGCCGAGACGCTGATCCTGTCCAGCCTGGTGTTCTCGTGCACGATGGCGAGAATGGCATTGACGTGGTGCGTGAACAGCTCGGCCGGCACCTTGTCCAGGTCTGGCGCGTGCTCGATGACGCGGCAAAGGCTTTCGGCGACGCCTGCCGCTGAAGCAAAGCCGAACGTCGCCGCATCGCCCTTGATGTCGTGCGCGGCGTGAAACAGCTCGTCGCGAAGTTTCTTCGTGAAGCCGTCCTTCTGCACGGCCGTCCAGGCGGCGGACAGTCGCTGGACCTCGATCGCCATCCAGTCCTTGAACTCACTGGCGAGGCCCGCGAGCGCCTGCTCGGCGCGGCCGACCGGGTCGTCCAGGTCTTTTTCTTCGACGCGGCGCAGGACCTTGCGCAGCGGATTGGGCTGCGTGATGACCTGGTGCGTGGCGAAGGCCTTGACCTCGATGTCCTTTGCGCTGTTCTTCGCCATGATGCCTGCCTCGTCTGAAGAGGTTGCGCTAGATGGAGGAGCGGGCCTTGTCGAGCAGCGAGGGCTGCTGCAGCACCTCGTGCTTTTCGCCGACGCGGCGCTCTGGGCCCATATAGGCGGAGTTGGTGTTGCGGCGCCGGTCGGGGCCGAAATAGGTCTTGGTCTTGATGAAGGGGCGGGGATTGGCGACGACGTTGAGGATCCGCTGATAGAGCCCCTTGGCCGAGATCGGCTTGGCCAGAAATTCGGTGACGCCGGCATCGCGCGCGACCGTGACGCGACGCTTCTCCGAATGTCCGGTCAGCATGATGATGGGGGCGTAGGGATTGCCCTTGGATTCCGGCTGCCGGATCATCTGTGCGAGTTCGAGCCCGTCGAAGATCGGCATGGCCCAGTCGGTGATGACGATGTCGGGCACGTAATGGCTGTACATTTCCAGCGCCGTGGCGCCGTCCTCGGCCTCGTAGACCTCGCGCGCGCCGAACGAATGCAGCAGCGTCCGCAGGATGCGGCGCATGTGCGGATTGTCGTCGCAGACGAGGAAGCGCAGCTTGTTGAAGTCGATACGGAACATGACGCCCGGGCCAGAAGCGGGTCAACCTTCATTAACCATATCGTGCCGGGAGTTAACGAAGGGTTGCGGTCAGGCGGGCGGCAGGACGACGCTCAGTAGCCGAACTGTTCCCGCAAGATACGTTCCTCCAGGCTGTGGCCGGGGTCGAACAACATCCGCATCGAGATGCTCTTGTCCGAAAGCACCTCGACGCGCCGGACCCTGCGAACCTCCTCGTGGTCCGCGACCGCGGCGACGGGGCGCTTGTCGTCTTCCAGCACCTCGATCACGACATAGGCGGTATTGGGCAGGAGGGCGCCGCGCCAGCGCCGCGGCCGGAAGGCACTGATTGGCGTCAGTGCCAGCAGGGCGGCGTTGATTGGGAGGATGGGCCCCTGCGCCGACAGATTGTAGGCAGTCGAGCCGGCCGGCGTCGCCACGATAATGCCATCGGCGATCAGCTCCGGCATGCGCTCGCGCTCGTCGATCAGGATCCGCAAGCGCGCCGCCTGGGAGGTCTGGCGGAACAGGTAGACCTCGTTGATGGCGTGGTGCACGTGAACGCGGTCGTTGACGTCGGTCGCGCGCATCAAGAGCGGATTGATCTCGGATTCATGCGCCGTCTCGAGCCGTTGGCGCAGATCATGCGTCGAGTACTCGTTCATCAGAAAGCCGACCGTGCCGCGGTGCATGCCGTAGATCGGCTTTCCTGTGCGCATGTGGTGGTGCAGCGTCTGCAGCATCAGGCCGTCGCCCCCGAGTGCGACGACCACGTCGGCCTCGTCAGGATCGCAATTGCCATAATCCCTGGTCAGCTGGCCAAAGGCGGCCTGCGCCTCGTTGCTCGGGCTGGCGACGAAGGCGATCCGGTCGTATCGCGAGGACTTGGTCATGGCTTCCCAGGCAGGTGCCGCTGGCTCGATTAAGTTCCGCCGGGCTCGTCTATACGAGATCGGCCTGTATTGTCGAGGACGCACTCTGCAAAGCAAACGGGCGGCCGTTTTAGCGGCCGCCCGGTTCAATTCAGGGTGAAAAGCAGGTGGATCGCCCGATCGTCTCAGTACTTGGCAACCACCGCCTGGGGCGCGAAGCGATAGTTGAGGCCGACCTTCACCTGGCTGACATCTGCTTTGTCGGTCAACGTGGTGGTGCCGTCGCTTGCGAGCGCCGAACGGCGGCCGAAGGCGAGATAGTCATACTCGGTCTTCGCCGACCAGCCCTTGCCGAGATCGAACTCGCTTCCGAAGCCGATCGTCCAGCCGACCCGGGTATAGCCGGACGTCGCGAAGCCGGGGGTGATCGCACCGGCCTGGTTGAGGCAGGCGCGGCCACCGAGCGTACCGGTCGATCCGTAAATGCAGTTCACCGAGACATTGCCGTCCTCGATCGCAACGCCGGCCTTCCCGTAGAGCAGGGTGCGGTACCAGGAATAGCCGACGCGACCGGTCACGGTTGCCATCCAGTTGGATCGATCGGTCGCGGTCATGAGGGCAGGGCTGAAAGCCACGCTGTTGCCGGTGACGGGATCGAACCCGTTGGCCGTGCCGGCCGTGCGGCTGCCGTGCAGGTTCGTCGCGACGATATCGCCTTCGACACCGAGCACCCAATTGTTGGCAAGCTGATGATTGTAACCCAGTTCGATGCCCCCGAGGCCACCGAAGGTCCAGGGCTTCGTGCCCGAGCCTGGCGGGTTACCGCCGAAGCCGATATCGGTCCGACCGCCCGCGCCGCCGAGGACGCCGCCGACATAGAAGCCGGTCCAGTTGACCATGGTCACGGCCGGCCGCAGCGCCTTGACCGGCACCTTGGTCGGCATCACGGCAGCGATCGTCTCGGGCGTGAACTGGTAGCGAATGCCGGCATTGCCGGTCCAGCCGTCGATGTTGTTGCCGTTGCGGTAGTCGACACGGGCATAGCCGAGCCAGCCGGTGTTCACGATCTGCCCGGCGATGCCGAGCGAGTACTGCCCGTAGGTGCCGACGCGTGAGGTAGAGGTCGTCTGGCTGAAGGTCTGCGGGACAAGGCCGGGACCAAACGGCCCGCCGGTCAGGAAGGCGCCGTTCGGCAGCGAGGTATAGTTGGTGGTGACGCTGCCCGCGAACTCGTGGAAGACGCTTGCCGAAGCGAACGGCTGCCAGATCACGTTCGGAGTCGCGATGGTGGTGCCGGCGCGCAGGCTGAGGCGGCCGATTTCGCTCTTGATGTCGCTGGTGGAAACCGTGCCGGGGATGTTCAGCAGGGCCGTGCCGGGATTGACGAAGCTGTCGACCGAGGTGTTCGAATAGATGAAGCCGGCCGAGGGTTCGACGAACCAGTTGTTGCCGAGGTCGAAATTGTAGCCAGCCGAGGCCGAGACGGAATAGCCATGCGCACCCACGGGCTGGTTGAAGTAGGTGAGGCCGGGATTGTTGAGGGTGATGTTGTAGTACTCGGAACGGACCATCAGGTCGGCAAAGAACCGGCCTTTGGTCGCCACCACGTAAGTGCCGAAGAACGGCACTTCATACTTGTTGCTGAAGCCGAAGCTGTCGTCCGATTTTGAGCCGAGATAGCCGGCCGTGGTGCCGAGATGGACGTTCCAGCCGTTCCAGTTCAGCCGTGCGATGTCGGCGCCGACCTGTACGCCGGCGAAGCTCGCCTTCACCGAGTTGGCGCAGTTCGTGGTCGAGGTGTTGACCACCGCGCCGGTGTCGTTGCGGACGTTGGTGCTGCTCGAGCTGGAGGTCGACTTCAGCGTGACTTCGCCGCCGATGGCGCGGCCCCACACGCCGCCGCCGGGCTGGTCGGGCGCAGGATTCGCCGGCGCCGAGACGAAGGCGCTGCCCTGCTGGGTCAGGAAGGCGGTGTTGACGTTGCCGATCGCGGCCGAGATCGCTGAGGCCGCGGCAGAGGGGGGAATGACCAGCAGGCCCTGATTGGCCAGCGGCACGCCGGTCTGGACCGGTGGCGCACATTGCGCGAACACTGTCGAGGAGCTCAGCGCAAGAGCCACCGCCGTTCCAGAAACGATCTTCACGTTGCTGATCCGCCCGATCAGCGAGGGCACAAACGATGCCATCCCAGTCCCCAAAACAAAAAAGAATCGACTTGAGCACGCTTGAAACTTCCGGAAACGTAGATCACCCGGTCGGCGCTCGAAAGCTCGATCCGTCGGCGACCGGTGGCTCCACAGCGGATTTTCGCGAGGTTGTACCTGCGAAGACACACATGTGATGTGACGTCACAGCGATTTCCGAGGTCGAGTTGTGACGCAGGTCACGCACGGAAGCGGCGGCGGGGAATAGAATACCTTCCGGCAACGGTCGATATCGCGCATTGATCGGTTGACGACGTAAAGATAAAGTCCGGTCAGATTTATAGTTTTTCGGACAGGCCGCGTTTCGCGTTTCCAGCATCCGGGTCCCTTGCACGTCACCTCGGGACCGGAACACGTCCGGTACGGGTGCCTGCCGACATGGAATTTTGATGCTCAGGCGCTTTATCGCAGCGGCTGCGACGATCGTCGGGACCCTCTCGTTCGTGGTCCTGTCGAGCGATTCCGCGTTCGCCGAGCGGCGCGTGGCGCTGGTGGTCGGCAACTCGCTCTATCACTCCGTGCCGCAATTGCCCAATCCATCGCGCGATGCCACCTCGGTCGCGAAGATGTTCCGCGACGCCGGCTTCGACACCGTCGAGACGCTGAACAATGTCGGCAACCTCGAATTCAAGCGCGCGATCCGCAAGTTCGAGGCCACGGCGGACCAAGCCGACATCGCGGTCGTCTATTATGCTGGGCATGGGCTCGAGATCGGCGGCACCAATTACCTCATCCCGGTCGATGCGAGGCTGGCTTCCGACCGCGACGCCGAGGACGAGGCCATCCCGCTGGAGCGGCTTGTCTCCTCGGCCGATGGCGCAAGGCGGCTTCGTCTGGTCATTCTCGATGCCTGCCGCGACAATCCGTTCGTCGGCACGATGAAGCGCGAGCGGCGCAACATGGCGACCCGCGCGGTCAGCGGCGGTCTCGGCAAGGTCGAGCCCACAATGACCGATACGCTGATCGCCTACGCGGCGAAGGCCGGCTCGACGGCGGATGATGGCGACGGAGATCACAGTCCGTTCACCACGTCGATCCTCAAGAATCTTCCCGTCCCTGGTCTCGACATTCGCCTTGCCTTCGGTCGCGTCAGGGACGAAGTCCTGAAGGCGACGGCCAATCGCCAGGAGCCCTATGTTTACGGCGCGCTCGGCGGCGGCACGATCTCGCTGGTGCCGGCCCCGGCCGTGCCGCGCGAGGCTCCGGTCAGTGACGTCAAGGCGGATTACGAGCTGGTGCAGAAGATCGGGTCGCGGAGGGCATGGGAGGTCTTCCTTGCGACCCATCCGACCGGCTTCTATGCCGAGCTGGCGCGCGCGCAGATCGAGGCGCTGGCGAGCCAGCCGCAAGCGCCGCAGGCCAATATCCAGGTTGCAGCCTATCCACAATCGGCGCCGCCAAGCCGCGATGCGCCGCCCACCCGGGAGCAGATCGAGTGGGACAAGATCAAGGACAGCGTCGACATCCCCGTGCTGCAGCGTTTCATCAGGCGTTTTCCCGATGCGCCGCTCGCGATCACCGCGCAGCAGCGCATCGATCTGTTGAAGCAGGCGATCCAGGAGCGCGAGGACAAGGCGCGCGCCGAACGCGAGGCGGCGCGTCAGGCTGCCGAGGAGGCCAGGCGCAAGGTGGACGCGGAGAAGGCCGAGCTCGCCGCACAGAGGAAGCGCGAGGACGACGAGCGCCGCGCCCGCGAAGCCGAGGCGGCCGAGAAGGCGAGGGTGGCTGCGGCCGCCGCTGCCGCAGAGAAGAAGCGCCAGGACGATGAACGCCGCGCCGCTGCGGCCGAAGCCGAGCGACTTGCCAAGGCGGCCGAGGCCGAGCGCAAGGCGCAGGAAGCCAGGCAGAAGGCCGAGCAGTCCGAGCGCGATCGCGCGGCAGCCGCAGCTGCCGCCGCGAAGGCGGCGGCCGAGAAGCAGGCGAGGGAGGCCGAGGAGGCGCGCAAGGCGGCCGAGCTCGCGGCGTCCAGGGAAGCGGCCTGCAAAGACCAGCAGGGCAAGCTCGACGCGATCATCGCCAAGGGCAGCGAGGGCACGGGCATCGACGACCTCAGAGCATTCTCCAGGACGGTGACCTGCGACCGGCTCGGGCCGCTCGTCGTCGCGGCGATCGACCGTTTCAATGCAGAGGCCGCCAAGCGGGCGGCGACCCAGCCGAACTCGCCCCAGCTCGTCGCCTCGGCGCAGACCGAGCTGGTCCGACTGGGATGTCTGACCGGCAAGCCCGACGGCAAGCTGAGCGAGCCGACAAAGGCCGCGCTCGTCCGCTATCTCGCCATCGGCGGCCAGTCGGCAGAGGCCGACAAGATCAGCGTGACTCAGGATCTCGTCGGGGAGCTCGCCAAACGCGCCACGCGCGTCTGCCCGATCCAGTGCAAGGGCGACGAAACGCTGAAGGGCGAGCTCTGCGTCGCCAACGAGAAACCGGCGCCGGCCGCGACCGCCTCGCGCAAGCACGAGGACGAGGACAAGCCGCGCCGCAAGCAGACGAGCCGCGAAGCCGACCGCGAGCCGGCCAGGCGCGCGAGGCCGGAAAATGATGCGCCGCGTGCCCGGCAACAGGCCGTCGCACGTCCGAGCATCGTGAGTGGCGGCGGCGGCGGTCATAGCACCATGATCGGCGTCGGGTTCTGAAACGATCGGCGGCCGGCGGCGTTAGCTGGCTGGTGTCGGGGCAAGGGATGGAGCGGGATATGAAACGGTTTCATTCGCTGATGCTTGCTGCGGCCGCATCGGCGGCGGTTACGATGTCGGTGGCAGCGCCTGCGGCTGCCGATCAGAGCGAGGGACGCATCGCGCGACCCTTCGCGTCGGGGCATCGGGCCTTGCATGCAGCCCGGCCGGCCATCGTGCGCGTCCGCCCGCCGACCCAAATTGCTTCGCTAGCCACGGATACCTCCTGCCGCGAGTTCTGGTGTCGTCGCGATTTCGTGTTGATACTCGGCATCGGCTTTTAGGGCTCCGATTCCCCAAAGCGTCGCAATTTGCGGATAAGGTCTCCCGTGCGAGCGGGCCGCCGTCGAGCGCCGCCGAACAGGGAGAGCTGTCATGGTCAAGCGTCGATCGGCGCTGCGTCGCGTAGGTCTGGCACTCGCCTTGCTCGCGCTCGCCGGCTTTGCGCATGCGGATGAACCGCAGCCGCGCTCGGAGGGGGCCGCGCCGGCCGGACAGAAGGGTGGGCGCGGTGGCGCGCAAGGCGCGCCGCAGACGGCGTCGTCCGCGGCCGAGCCGCACCGTCTGCCGCCGGATTCGACCACGAAGCAGACGCTCGATCTGCCCGGCCGGACCCTCAACTTCACGGCCACCGCTGGCTCGATCCGCGTGTTCGATGGCAAAGGCGAGCCGTTGGCCGACATCGCCTATACGTCCTACCAGCTCGACGGTGCCGAGCGCGCCACGCGTCCGGTGACGTTCCTGTTCAACGGCGGGCCCGGTGCGTCGTCGGCCTGGCTTCAGTTCGGCGCGGCCGGGCCGTGGCGGTTACCGCTCGATGGCGAGGCCCTGTCGCCGTCGGCCTCGCCCGAGGTGAAGCCGAACGCGGAGACCTGGCTCGACTTCACCGACCTCGTCTTCATCGATCCCGTCAGCACCGGCTACAGCCGGTTCGTGGCGAGTGGCGAGGACGCGCGCAAATCGTTCTACTCCGTCGATGGCGACGCCAACTCGATCGCGCTCGTGATCCGCCGCTGGCTCGAAAAGCACGAGCGGCTGACCTCGCCGAAATACGTCGCCGGCGAAAGCTATGGCGGCATTCGCGGCCCCAAGGTCGTGCGCCAGTTGCAGCTCCAGCACGGCGTCGGCGTCAGGGGATTGATCCTGGTCTCGCCGCTCCTGGATTTCCGCGAGTTCACCGGCACGAGCCTCCTGCAATATGTCGCGTCGTTGCCGAGCTACGTGGCGGTGGCGCGCGAAGCCAAACGTCCGGTCAAGCGCGCTGACCTCGCCGACGTCGAGGCTTACGCGCGCGGCGAATTCCTGACCGACCTCGTCAAGGGCGAGGCGGACAAGGAAGCAACGACGCGTCTGGCCGACAAGGTCGCCGAGCTCACCGGCATCGACCAGGCGGTGAGCCGCCGCCTCGCCGGTCGCTTCGACGTCGGCGAATTCCGCCGCGAATTCGACCGCAAGAACGGCAAGGTGACCGGACGCTACGATGCCTCGGTGCGCGGCTTCGATCCCTATCCGGATTCCAGCAGCTCGCGGTTCGGCGATCCCTCCGGCGATGCGCTCCAGGCACCGCTGACGAGCGCGGCGGTCGACGTGCTCTCGCGCAAGCTCAACTGGCGGCCCGGCGGCTCGTATGAAGTCCTGAACGGTGCCGTCGAAGGTCAATGGGATTTCGGCCGCGGCATCAACCCGCCGCAATCGGTCTCCGAGCTACGCCAGATCCTCGCCACCGATGCGAAGCTAAACGTGCTGGTCACGCACGGCCTGTTCGATCTCGCCACCCCCTATTTCGCAACGAGGCGGGTGCTCGACCAGCTGCCGGCCTTCGTGACGCAGCGCGTGAAGTTCGTGGTCTATCCGGGCGGCCACATGTTCTATTCGCGCGACGGATCGCGGCAGGCGCTCCGCAGCGAGGTCGAGGCGCTCATTCGGGAGTAGGCCGGCGCTTGCGCGGCGGATACCGGCGCGCGATCTCGCGTGCGACGACTTTTTCCGGCTTCACGTTCGCGCCGGCGATCCAGACGTCGCTCACCTTGCCGCGCTTGTCACGGACCCGGCGCACCGGCTCGCCGTGGCTGGAATAGCCGGCAGCCCAGGCGAGCTTGCCGGTGTCGCGGCCGGTCACCTCGATCTCGGCGGCATCCATGAACGGGTTGTTGAACTGCGGGTTGGCGACGAGCACGCGGTTGCCGGCGGGGACCAGATCGGTCGCGCCCCAGATTGTCCACCAGCGCCCCGTCCAGTCGCGCACGCGCCGATCGGGTGCGCCGCGGCTCTGGAAGACGCGCAGGATCTGCATTGCGCCGTCCATCCAGAACGGCGCCGCGCCGTCGATCGAGTTGCTGAGCATGCTGATCGAGAGCTCGCAGGCCGGGATCGTGCAGGTCCGCGAGATATAGCCCTGGAAACCGCCGCCGTGGCCGAACCAGTCCCAGCCGTCGGTCTTTCCGGCATTGACCCCCAAGCCGTAATAGGCCTCGAAGCTCTGCGGGATG
Organism: Bradyrhizobium sp. USDA3516; assembly: GCF_057651995.1. Lineage (NCBI taxonomy): Bacteria > Pseudomonadati > Pseudomonadota > Alphaproteobacteria > Hyphomicrobiales > Nitrobacteraceae > Bradyrhizobium > Bradyrhizobium sp. USDA3516. Next base: position 319,852 of record NZ_JBYGYN010000004.1, read on the forward strand.
CGCCAATGGTTTCGCGTCATCTCGCGGCGGCTGGCGACCGACAGCACGCTCTTCTTCGCGTTGGGCGCGAGCTGCGCGAAGAAGCGGGCGGTGTCGGCGGCGGTTGCGACGAAGCCTGCTGCAGATGCCATTGCATGTGCGGGATTGTCGCCGGGGATCACGCAGCGCTCGCCAAAGGGCACCTTGCGCGTGTGGCCGCGCGCGAACGCTGCGCCCTTCGGAAGCGGTGCGTCGGGCTCCGTCTCGCGCAGGCCGGCCGGCGTAATGATCTCGCGCTTGATCCAGACGGAGTAGGGCTCCTTCGCGACAGCCTCGATCACGAGGCCGAGCAGGCCAAAGCCGTGATTGGAATATTTGAAGCGTGTGCCGGGGTCGATCGCGGTCGGCAGCTTCAATTCCGCAAGCAGCTCCTTCGCATCGAGATAGGGACGGCTGTCGATGAACTGGCCGGAATCGGCGCCGTCGCGCGTCAGCCCCGCGCTGTGCGACAGCACTTGCGCGATCGTCGTCTCGGCCACGCGCGGATCGAGGCCGCCGACATATTGGCCGACATAGTCGTCGAGCCGGAGCTTGCCCTGCTCGCGCAGCTTCATGATGCCGGCCGAGGTGAAGCTCTTGGAGTGCGAGGCGATGCGGAAGCGATGCCGCGGGGTGAGCTTCTCGCCGGTGTCGAGATTGGCGAGGCCGAACGCGTGCTCGGCGACGACCTCGCCGCGATGGGCGAAAGCCACCATGACGCCCGGCTGCTGGATCGTCGTCAGTTGGTATTCGACCCAGGAGCCGATGTAGTCGATCGCGGATCGCAGCCACGTGTCCATTGCGCTACCGGTTTGCGAGGGAAGACGGTGCGAAAGGCTAGCCGAGAAAGCAGAACGGGCACAACCTGAAAGGTCGTGCCCGTTCGCGTCGTTCGAAGATGCGACGCCTTCAGTAGACGAGCGTCGCGCCGGTCGGCTTGTCGAGCGCTTCGGCGAGCGAGCGATATTCCGAGCTGCCGGTGCCGGCGAGCGAGGCGATCTTGTCGAGGTGATATTGCGCCTGCTCGCGGTTGCCCTGCTCGAGCTGCCAGAGGCCGTAATATTGCCAGGTGCGGACGTGGTTCGGATCGTCCTTCAGCGCCAGCTCATAATAGACCTTCGACGACTGATAGTCGCCGAGCTTGCGATAGGAGTAGCCGATCAGGTTGGCGACGTCGGCGACGTCGTTGCGCTTGAGCGACTTCAGCTGGTCGATCGCGCCCGTGTAATCGTGCTTGTCGTAGATCGCGGCATAGGCGGTGCGGTAGGCCGCGAGGAACTTGGGGTCGCTGACGGAAGAGCTCTTCTTCTTGCCCTTCTTGGTCGAGGTGTCCGATTTCGGTGGCGACGAAGGGTCGTCGCCGCCGGCGGCGTACGCGCTGGACAGCACCGGCGCGGCCGCCAGTGTCATGGCGACGAGTCCCGGCACAACGAGCATTGAGAGTTTGCGCATCTAAGTTCTCCGGTATGGAACGTGGCGATCCTACACGATTGCCCGAAGACCGGAACACCTCTCGGGCAAAAACATTCCCTCCTCGCACGATCTATTCGCCCGGCCGCGGATGACAAACTTGTCATCGAGATGAACGGAAGCCTGCTGAGGACTTCAGATTGGGTTCAGTGCCCCCCGCCTAGGCTCCTCCCCACGATCGATGGGTAGGCGAGAGAGGGCGCCGCCTGGATGATCCTTCCAAGAGGAGACCACCATGTTGAAGACCATTTCTGCAGCCTTGCTCGCAACCTGCGTGATCGCAGCCCCGGCGTTCGCCGCCGAGGCCGGCAAGACCACCACGGCCGCGCCGGTGATCAAGGCCGACCAGAGCCAGACCAAGCCGGCGACCACCGCCGCGAAGCCGGAAGCCGGCGTCAAGGCCGACGCCAAGACCACGGACGCCAAGACGACGGACGTGAAGTCGACGGACGCGAAGGCTGCCGACACCAGGACGGATGGCAAGCCGAAGGCAATGGACGCGAACGCCGCGGTCACCACCGACCAGCACAAGAGTGTGAGCAAGCATCGCCACGACGACAAGCAGGTCACGGCCAAGGAGTCGCACAAGGCGCAGCCGGATGTGACCAAGCCCGCGACGTCTGACAAGCGCAACTGACGACTGATCCCGCGCGGCGGCATCCCTGGCATTGCCCGTCGCCGCGCGCGGACGTCAGGCCTGGCCCGTCGCCATGCCTCGTGCGAAAGCCCGAGGTGTCGGCGGCTGGCCGGTGCGCTGTTCTAAGCCTCTGCAAGTGAATTCCCTTCATGCAGGCCAGGGGCTAGAACGTCTCCTGATCTGTTCGAGCGGAGAGCGGGGCCTGTGGGGCGATTGGCGAGATGTGCGGTATTCCTGGCGTTGCCGCTTGCGGCATGTTTCGGCAGCGACGCTGACCGTCCGACTTTCATGGGCGGGACCCAGGCCGGTGGGCCGCAGCCGTTTCCCGACAATTTCCGAAGCGACACGCTGGCCTTGATGCGGGCCTATCTCAACAATCCGGTCGGCGTGCGCAATGCCGCCATGGCCGAGCCGGTGCAGCGCGAGGTCGGCGGCCGGCAGTTCTATGTGAGCTGCCTGCACTTCACCCCGCGCGAGACCGACGGCAGCTACAAGGGCGTGCGCGAGCGGGCCGTAATTTTCGTCAACGGCCGTGCGGACCGCGTGGTCGACCAGACCAGCGATCTCTGCGGCGGTGCGGTTTACGCACCCTTTCCGGAACTGGAAAAGATGACGCGGTAACGCAAAGGCAGCCTTCATCGCCCGGTGTTAGACCGAAGCCGCTGGATCACATGTTGGCGAGCTTTGAACGGGGTGGTGCCGACTTGCGACAAAACGTTACGGCGGGGCTTGTTCTGGCGACGAAAACAGTCGGAGCAGGGCGGCGTGATGGAACAAAATCGCGTTGTTGCCACCCCGTCACAGTAACGAACGATCAACGTTCCGGCATCGCCGCGGAGCAACCCAATTCACGCCACGTTGTTTCCCGAGTGTCGTAATGAAAGAACGGGGATGATCATGAAGTCGATTTTGATCGGTGCAGCAGCTCTGCTGGCGCTGGCGGCGCCGGCCGCAGCGGCGGACGTGCAGCCGCGCACCTATACCAAGGCTCCGGCCTATACGCCGCCGCAGGTGATCTACAACTGGACCGGTTTCTATATCGGCGGCCATCTCGGCGGCGCGTTTGCCGGCGACAACAGCTTCCAGTCGAGCGACGCTCGCTTCCTGGGCGGCGTGCAGGGCGGCTTCGACTACCAGTTCGCGCCCAACTGGGTGGTGGGTATCGAGGCCCAGTATTCCTGGCTGCCGACCAACAACAACGGTGTCACCTTCCCGCTGGGCACCCAGGTGACCTCCAACACCGACCAGATCGGGTCGGTGACCGGTCGCATCGGCTACACCTGGGGACCGACGCTGCTTTACGCCAAGGGCGGTTATGCCTGGCGCAATAACGGCCTTGGCGTGAACATCGCGGGGGTGCCGCAGGCTTTCACCACGACCGGCAACAACAAGGACGGCTATACGGTCGGCGCCGGCCTGGAATACATGTTTGCGCCAAACTGGTCGGCCAAGGCCGAGTACCAATACTACAATTTTGGCAGCACCACCTTCACCTCCGGTCCGGCCGACATCGTCGGGGTTCGTGGCCGGGAGGACGAGCATACCGCCAAGGTCGGGGTGAACTACCGGTTCGGCTGGGGCGGCCCGGCGGCCTCGCGGTACTGACGGTCAGCGCCGACCCAAGACCTGACAGTCCAAGACCTGACGGTCCAAGACCTGACGGTCCAAGACCTGACAAAGGCCGGCTCCGCCGGCCTTTCGTTTGCCGGCCTCCCGCCTCCGGCGCCGTCTTTCCATTCCGTGAACCATCTGGCGCGTCATTTGCTTGCAAACGATACTGGCGCGCGCCTTCTCACGCGCGTCATGGGGCTGGCGTAAAGCAAAAATAATTTTTGCAGTTTACGGAACTCGCGCTCCGGAACGCGTTATATGACAATTACCGGGCAGGTGGGACGACGGACATGCGTATCTTGGTGTCGGCAGTGGTGCTCTCGTGCTTCGCCTGCCTGCCGTGTTCTGCTCAGACAATCCTCAGATCCGAGCCTCTGATGTTGGCACCGTACGAGGTCGCCTTCGTCAAGGACGCCTCATGTCCGTCGGGCAAGGTCATGAAGGTCACCGGCGCCATCCGTGGACTGCACCGCCGCAAGGCCTGCGTGACTATGCCGGGCGAGCAGGCCTCGCTTGTGGCCGCCACCCCCTGAGCTTTGGCTTCGGCTCCCGTGCCGGAGCTCAGGAATTCAGCTCGAGTTCCATCCGCGACTGCCGATCGGCCTCCGCCTTGTTCTTGGCGGGGTCCTCGCCCTTGGCCGCTTGGCACGGCTCGATCTTGTAATCGTTGTCGAGCACCCGGCGCGGTCCCGGCCGCTCGTCGTCCGCCGTCACGTCCACGACGAGACCACTTCGCTCGGCAAGCTTCCAGACGTCGGCCTCGCTTGGATAGGCCTTGCTGATTTGGGCATCATTGCAGAAGAGGGCGTAGGGCATGCATCCCGACTCCACGAATGCCCGTTAACGGGCTCACGGGGGGTAGGGTTCCGACCACCGGAGCGATCACGGGGGCGTGATCGATTGGGCGGCCCTTGAGTCCTTAACGAGTCCTGAATCCCGGAAAAAAGAATCCGTGGGACTCGTCGGCCGGAATCAGCGGATGTTTTCGCCCATGACGAGCGACCTGAACACATCCTGCGGGCACATGCTCCTGCCGCTCACGCTGGCGCTGTTCGGAGCCTGCGCGGCCAATCTCTGGCTGGTCTGGTCCTGGCTATAGATCCCTGCCGGGCCTTTATTTTTCGGCCGGCGGACCGGAGGCGTCGCGGATGGCGGCACGCAATTTGGTCAGGGTTGCCGCACAATATTCCTCACGTTCGCGCTCGAAGCGCTCCTGGTGCTTGCGAAAATTGGCGATGCGGGCCTGCATCTCGGTGCGGAAATCGCCGCTCGTCCGCAACGGCAGAGGTGCGGGCCGCGGCGGAAGGGGGGCTGGCGGCGGTTCGATCTCGACGGCGACCGCCTCCACGGTGACGATCTCCATCGCGACGGCCGGGCCAGATGCGGGCGCTTCCGGCTGAAGGACGTCATCCTTCCTGCCGGTCACCGATTGGACGAAGGCCAGTGTCTGCGCGATCAGTGCGTCGCGCTCCCTGATCCATTTCATGATCCACCTCAGCCGCGCGTATTCCAGCAAAGCGGCTGCTTCGAATCAAGGCTGTTTGCAAGGGGATTGCATATTTTTCCCGGCAGCCCGACACTGGGCGGATGGATGCACCGAAAGAACGACCGAACGAGGCGGAGGGCCTGAGGCTCATCCGCGCGTTCCTGACGCTGCCGCCCGACAAGCGGGCGGAGGTGATCGCGTTTGTCGAGGAATTGGCGCGTGTCCACGGCCGGCCCGAGGAGGGCGCCAAGGCCTCGCCGAGGTAACCAAGGCCTCGCTGAGGTGAGGGCTAGCGCTCGCGCGGATTGACGTTGGGCTCGAACGGCGCGCCGACCACCCGAACCGGGATCTGAACCGGCATGCGCGGGGTGAGGTCGATCACGGCTCGATCGGCGACCAGCTTATCGGGCGTCCGTCCAGGCGCCGGCTCGAACAGCGCCAACGTCCCCGCCACGGCGCTACAGCACAGCGTCACCGTCGCCAGCAGAATCATGTTTCGGTTTTCTTCCCGGATGCGCATGCCCCGACAACGGCTGACGCGGGAGCCGGTTCCGGGCCGGCGATTCGATGCGCGAACGGGATCGCCTAGGGCGCCAGCACCGGGCCGAGCGCGAACACGATCAGCATGGCCGTCGCGACGACGGCCGTCACCGCGCCGGCGACGATCTTGGCCTTCTCTTTGGGGCTGGTGGAGCGCATGGGTCTCGACGAGACGAATGACGTGCGTAGGTTCGCTGCCAGACATTCAACAATTCGCCTGGGCTGTATAGTGTGCCTGCGCCGAAAGGGCTCGCTCAATGATCGCCGATCGTCCCCCCGTGCTCGCGCACGAACGCTTCGTTGCCGACCGTGACAATTTCGCGGGCCTCGATCTCGCCGCGCGCTTCGCGCGGATCGAGCGCACCAACCTCTGGGGCGCGGCGACTTCGGTGTCCGGCCTCGGCTCGGAGGATGTCGCCACCGCCGCGCTCCAGCAGGCGCTGCCTGCATTGCTGCAACGGCTCGGCGCGCGCTCGCTGCTCGATGCGCCCTGCGGCGATGCAGGTTGGATCGGCCGGCTCGAGCTCGATATCGATTACACCGGTATCGACATCGTACCGTCGCTGATCGAGATAAACCGCCGGCGTGTCGCAGCCGACGGTTCGTCCGGTCGGTTTCTCGTCGCCGACATCACGCGCGATGCGCTGCCGCAGGCCGACGTCATTCTCTGCCGGGATTGCCTGGTGCATCTCAGCTTTGCGAACATCTATCGCGCCCTCGTGCAATTTCGGATGAGCGGCGCGCGCTTCCTGCTCGTCACGACTTTTCCGGAATGGCAAGACAACCACGACTGCGAGGATGGCGACTGGCGCGCGCTGAACATGGAGAAGGCACCGTTCGACTGGCCGGCACCGCAGGCGCTGATCAACGAGCGTTGCGAGGAGGGCAATGGCGGCTGGCGCGACAAGAGCCTCGGGCTGTGGCGGCTGGATGAGCTGCCGGAGAACATTTGCGCGTCAGAAGCTGGTGCCGGCTGAGGGGATTGAACCCCCGACCTTCGGTTTACAAAACCCGTAAGCTGTGCCTTTGCCTGTTGCGAGAAGTGACTAATTTATGCGGGTTTCTTGCGTTTTTGACGCTTCTGCACCGCTGCACTTGTGCCTGCATTTGTGCCTGCCTGGACACGCCCGAACATGGCTATTTGCTTCTCCTCGGGCGTCAGGAACTGCAGGTAAATCTCTGTCGTCTTGACGCTGGTGTGGCCGAGCCGCTGTTGCAAAACATAGATGCTGCGGCCTGATTTCAGCCAATTTACTGCGTGGACGTGCCTCAGGTCATGGAAGCGGAACGGCCGGAAATCCTGTGCCTGTTTCTGTGCCTGCTTGGCGACGGCCGCCACGATGCGCCGGAAGTTGCTGGCGATCGATTTATAGCGTTGCGCCTTCGGCTGCTCGCCGGGCTTGGCGGCCCTCCCGGGCGGTGGCTGGTGCCAGAATAGGGCCTTCGTCTCCATCGAGGCGGGCAGGGTTCGGAAGAGCTCATAGCCATAGTCCTCGCCGCCGTCCTCAAGATCGATGACGCGCAGCTTGTTCCGCTTGCCTATGACGGTGAGCTGCCGTCGGTCCTGGTCGAAGTGCTGGCGCTGGCCCTTGCCGAGTTCATCTTCCCGCGCGCCGGTCTTTAAGGCGGCTTCGATCATTTTCCGGAACAGGCCTGGCGCTGCCGCAATCACCATCTGGATATGGCCGGGCTCGGGCAGCACGATCGGGTCGCGCCGCTCTTTGAGGCGCGACTTGCGGCGGCCGGCTGGATTGAGCCAGTCTCGCACCGGATTCGATGTCATCCACCCTTCGTCAATGCAGAAGTCGAAGACGCTCGATAGGGCGGTGAGGTCCCGCTTGACGGTGGCGATGGTCGGTTTGATGGGCTTCTTTTTGCCGGTGGGGACATAGAAGGTCTCGCGCCGCGCCTTGACGATGGCGCCGATCAGCTTCACGCCGCTCGGCGCCTCCGGATCGTCCGGCGGGGCGCGCTTGTCGAATTCGTCGAGATAGAGCCCGTCCAGCTGGGACTGCAGCACGGCCAGCGAGCCCAGGTATCGCGTCAACGTCTTCGGGCTCACATTGTCCCCGGTCGCTTCGCCCCACGCCGCCATGGCCTCGGCGAAAGTCCGGCGGTGCTCCCCGTAGCGCTGCGCGCCAGTTACGCGCCCGCGCTCTTTCTTGCGGCGTTCGCGCGCAATTTCTGGATCGTCCGTACGTAGTGACCATCTGATGTCCGGGCCGCCGGAGACCTGAATGCGTCCATAGAGGGTGCCCCCTCGCCAGTAACAGCCGCGCGGGGCCTTGGGCCGCTTTGACACCGTTCCTTCTCCTTCTCAGCGACAAAGGCATGCAACAGCGCAGTGTCGAAAGTCCATGTTCCGAACGGCTTCGCCGCCCCGGGGATCTTGCCGGCGGCGGCGTGGTTGCGGATGGTCCTGGGCGTCTCGCCCAAGATTTCCACCGCATCGGCAATTTTGCAACGGCGGCCCTTCATCGGCGGCCGATCGCTGCCACGGGAGCGCGGCCGTCGACCGGCCGGTTAAACTGCGCCTGATCGCCGGCCCGCTCGCCGGCTGCATGGGCGCGGTTGTCGACGCGCTGGCTGCGCCAGTTGTTGCTCTTCAGCTTGATCCCGGCTTGCGACATGGCGCGCTCGATGAGGGCGTTTTTCGCAATCACGAGGTCCCGGCCATTGCCGGGCTGCGGCTTGGGCGCGAGCTCGGCGAGGCGCTCGCCGATTCGGTGGCAACAGCCGCTCACAAAGCCGTTGCTCTCGAGCCGGCGGACGCGCGGCGTTCCGGGCTTCCACGTCCGCTCAAGATATAGTGCAAGCTCGCGGCCGACGAAATCGGCCAGCATGTCGAGCAGCCAGTGCGCGAAGCCGACGTCACTTTCGAGACCGCAAAAGTTGATCTGCTCGAATCGCGGCCCGGACCATGTCCGGCATTCGCAGAACTTCCCTACGCCGACGGCGAGCGATTGCCGGATGCGGTTGCGATCCTCCGCCACGCGGCCTTCACGGGCGCATTGCTCGCCGCCGAAGGTGATATCGTCCTGGCCGATGGCGTATTCCGCCATCATGGCGCGGGCCTTCTCCAGCGCGGCCAGCGCCTCGGCCTCGGTGCAGCCGTTGGCGACGGTCTTTGCCAACAGCGCTTTGATTTTCACGATCAGCGCGGCGCGGTTCATGCGAATAGTTCTCCTTGCCCGCTGATGTCGCCGCCCCACTGCCACGCCATGGCGTTGGCGATCCCCGGATAGGTGCGGCTGCGGATTTTCCAGCGGTCAGCTCCAGGGCTAGCGCGGTGAACCTGAGACCAGGCCTTGTGCTCAGCGGTGCCCGGCCTGGGCGGCGTGAGCTTGTTCGTCGGCGTCAGCGGTTCGAGATTTTTCAGATAGAGGCCCGTGGCCTTGAAAGCTGGATCTCCGAACCACCATGGCTGCACCGTCTGCGTCGCCGGCCGGTAGTTGGCGATTCGCGCCCGCGCGTGCTTGTGCATCACGGGGTTTTCGACGGCGATGCGCTCGATGGGCGCATTCCAGCACGCTGAGAACAACGCCGCGCCTTCGTCGAGTTCATCCCACATGGATTGCAGCGTGCGACCGGGCGGCGGCACGGTAAGCCAGCGCACGCCGCTGTTGCAAAGCCGGGTGCAGGGTGGGTGCATGACGGCGAGGAAATCCCAGCCCTCATTGAGGACGTTGCGGATATCGTCGCGGATGTGCCGATTGCTGCCGTCCTCGGCCGGCAGAAGGTCACAGGACCAGACATCATGCCCCAGCGCGGCAAAGGCGCGGCGGACCACGCCCGAGGTCTCGCAACCGATCAGAACCCGCATCAATAGGGGCCCTTGTACCGGGAGACCATCTCCACCGGCTGCGCACGGCTTGCATGGTCGGAGACGATCGGGAAGTCATAGTCCCGCGCCGGCTCGGCTATGCCGATGGCCTGCTTGGCTGCATGCCGACGTGCCCATTCCGCACGCGGGATCGCCTGCACACGCTCGAATTCGGCTTGCGCCAGAGCGCCGGCCGATTCGCCGATGTTCTCGGCAAAGGTTTCCAAGGTCGCCTGTACCTGGCCGATTTCCTTCTTGGTGTCGCCGCGCGGACGCCCGTAAACGCGCTGCCGGATCGCGGAGATGGTCTCCGGCGTCATCCCTTCGGCATGTGCAAGTTCGATCGCCTCTTCAATGAAGCGCATCAGTCGCTCGGACCGCGACGTCGCGACGGGCCCGAAAGTCTCGACGGCCCACGCGAGGAATTCGCGCGGCCGGTTGGTCTGTGCTGTGATCGTCAAAACCCCCTCCATTTGTTGACCGGTGATGACGCCTTCCGCTGCGGCGGCGCCTGGTTGAAACCCCGGCTTTTGATCTTCTGCCGAGGCGCGGGTTTCAGGCCGAACGTGCCCTTCAGCACGGCATCGGCCTTGCGCATGACGGCGTTGTCCACCTTGTCCTTCGTCTTTTTGCAGACGGTGCAGTGAACCTTGCAGTTCTCGAAGGTCGGTTCGCCGCCGAGCCCGTCCGCCTGGTCATGCTCATAGATGAAGCCGCCGGGCCGCAGCACCGCACCGCAGCCCTCGCATTGCGGCACGCCCGGAATGTTCGCGACGCCATCGACCGAGCAGCCGAGGCAGCACCGGGCGAACGCCTTCTTCCGGACTGATTGCGGGAATTCCGTCCGCTTTTCTCCGCGGAGGCTCAAATCGAGCCTCCCAGCTTTGCTGGCTTCGTGCAGTGGGCCAGCAACGCTTCGTGCTTGGCCGTTTGCAGCATCATCCGTTCCATCGGCGAAAGCGGAAAACGCTTGTTGTCGGTCGGCGGCTGGAATTGCGCCAGATAGATGCGCTGTTCCTTCAGCCACGCCTTGTAGGCCCAGCCTTGGCGCTGGGCGAACGGGTAGTTATCCCGCAGAAGCTTCACACGATCGGCGAAGCGCGTATCTGCCGGCAGGTTGGCCGTAATGGTCCGAATGTGGTCGCGGGCGCGATCGGTCCAGCTCAAGCGGCAGCCTCCGCGGCTGCCATCAGCGCCTTTTCCTTCGGGTCGCTCCAGACGATGCCGTTTTCCGCGCCCCATGCGAACATGAACTCGATGAGGTCGGACATCTGGCGCACGCTCAAGTCCGACGATGATTGACCGTAGGGGATGAAGGTTCGGCCATCGAGCGAGGGCAGGATCTGCACCTCGTTGCCGCAAGCGTGCATGAACACCACCTTGGCTTCGTCGGTGGTGTACTTGCGGCCGTCCGCGCCGTTGAATCGCGGATGCTGCGTGACGATGTCCGTCAGCATCGCCCACATCCGGTCGTTCTGCTCGATGGTCCGCTGAGGCGCCTTGAACACGACGCGGGTTGCCGGCGGTGCCTTGCTGATCCAGTTGATCGCCCGGCGCCGGGTGTCGATGTCGTTCAAGACGAGTTGGACCGGGCTGCTCATGCTGCGAGAGCCTCGCCGCGCCGCCGGATCTCCGCCACGACGGTGTCAAGCTCGTCATTGAACCGATCGACTTCGGTTGCGAGCCGCTGGATATAGGCCTCGTCCCGGGTCGCGCGCTTCGTGAACAGCGGCATCCCGCGGTAGTAGACCGTCAAATCCCACCAACTCCGCTCAGTGAGCCAAAGCGTTCCCTGCACCTGGGCCTTGTGCTCGGGCGGAAATTCGTCCCTGAGCATCAGTTCAATGAGCAGGTGCGGCAGCTTCGTCTTGATCTCGAGCCCGCCGTCTTCTCCCCTCAGCGAATCGGGCGAGCAGCCGGCGCGGCCGTTGCGGATGAGGCCGACGCGGCGCAGCTCGGCGCCGGTCTGGAAGGCGTAGAGGTCGCGGGCCTCATCCTCCATCGCGTGGCCGCGCTCGGTGTGCTCGTTGGAAAAGCTCTCCATCGGCTCGCCCGTGATGATCTCGCCGGCCAGCTTGAGCATGTAGGTGCGCCGCGTCTTGCCTTCGCCCTTGGCAAGAACAGTCGCGAATTGCGACGCGGTCGGGATGCCCATGCGAGCGCGGAGCCACTCGGGCGAGTTCTGTTCGACGTCGAAAATCTGCATGTGATCAGCCTCAGAAATTGATGGTGACATGGGGGACGCGGCCATTGAGGAGCGCGTCGAGCAGCCAATTCACCTGCTCTTCGGTCAAGCCGCCCTCCATGGTGATGGCGTTTGCGATCTCAGCGCGCACCTTGTCGCGGCGGCGCTTGTTCTCGGCGCGTTTCTGCGCGGCTGCAGCATCCGCGGCCTGCTCGGCGGCGACGCGCTGGCGTTCCTGCTCGACCGCACGCGCGGCGGCTTCCTCCGCATCGCGCACCGCCTTGGCAGCCTGCTCTTCCTTCCACTTCGCGAGTTCCTCGGCGCGCGCCTTCTCCCGGGCCTCTTCAGCCTGGCGCAACTGCTCGGCGCGCGCGGCGGCCTCATGGTCTTTCCGTGCCTGCTCGGCGGCGGCGTCTCGTGCGGCCTTTTCGGCGCGGAGCGCTTCCGCCTCGACTCGCAGCGCTTCGAGCTCGAGCCGGTCGCGTTCCGCCTGTTCGGCTGCGGTGATCGCCGCGCCAAGCTTCTGCAGCGTCTCAAGCACCGCGGTATTTGCGCGGTCGCTGAACTCCTGCCAGTCGCGGCCGGCGTGAAGCGCTGAGACACTTGCGAGGCGATTGCGGAGGCCTTCCAGCGGAACGCCGCCGATCTGGCCCCATTCGATGACGGAGATCAGGGCGCGCTCGTGCCCGCTCACGCGGTTTGCCTCGGCCTCTTCCCACTTTGTCACTGGCCGGCGCACTTCCTCTTTGAGGGCGTCCAGCCGGTCGCGGATGGTGCGGCGCTCGGCATCGATCGCCGCTGACTTCTTTTTGATCTCGGCAACGTGCTCCTTGCCGATATCGTCCAGGATCGTTTTCGACCGCGCGACCTTGTAGGCGAGCGACTTCACCGCTTCGCGGCCGGCGGCCGTCGAAATGTCGATTACCTCGCCACGAACCTGCGTTTCGATCGCGCTGAGGATGTTTTCGATGCTGCCATTGCCAAACAGGGTCTCGGCGGTGAGGGGAGCCGCAACCGGCTCAAGGATCGATTCGAGCGTGACGATAGCGTTCATGGCTCAGGCCTTCTTGAAGCTGGCGATTGCGTTGACGGCGGCGGCGTAATGGACAGCGGGCAGGTGCGAAAGCTTGCGCTCGCGATCCTTGAACCACCCCTTGGTGGCCGCCCATTGCAGGAAGGCGGTGGCGCTGGCGCCTTTCTCTTCCAAAGCCTCGCGGAGGAATGCCGCCTGCTCTTCGGTGATTGAGCCCTCTGGCACCGCGGGCGCCTCTTCCTCCGCTTCGCTCGCGCGACCGTCGTCATCCTGGGCGGCGGCAAGGCCAAGGGCGGCCTTGAGCGTGTAGCGCTGCAGATAGGTGATGGTTGATCCCACCTGCTGAATGGCGTTTTTCTTGCCGCTATCGTCGCGCCCGGCCGTGAGGGTGGTTTCCTCGAAATGCCCGTCGCGATGCGAGACGATGCACGTCACCTTGACGGGCTGATTGAGTTCCGAGGCCACGCGAAAGCGGTAGGATAGCCCGTGCTTGCTCAAGATCGGATCGACCGTGCGCGCGATCTCGCCCATATCTTCGTGGCTGTACTCGGTGCGGTCTCCGCCGGACTTGTGGTCGAAGCCGACGCGGCGGTTTTTCCGGATCACCGGGATTTGCGCCTTGGCCTCAGCCATTGCGACGTCGAAGGCTTTGCGGGCGCCGATGGCGTCCATCTCCTTCGCGAGCGCCACGGCTTCGCGGTACATCTCGACGTTGCCGGTGGCGAGGGCCGCGGCAACGATGTCCATCGGCGAGCGGACAGCGGGCGCGGGTTTCGCGCGCGGGCTGCGCACTGCGAGCGGCTTGACGTTCTCCGGCGGCAATACGGTGGTTTCGGACGGCATCAGGAATGCTCCTTTTCGTGAGCGGCCTTGTCCCGCTCAATTGCGATGTCGATTCGAGAGAGGGCGAGCGCGACCATTGCGCGGGCGGCGGCGAGTTCGGCGGTCGACGTGGGGAAAGCGGTCGGGACGGTGAGGGCGGCGGCAAGGCCGTCGCAATCATCGGCGATCCATGCCGCATAGATCTCGGCGCGGGTGGCTCGCGCGGCTTCTGCGGCGGTGCTCACGCTGCCTCCAACACGTCGCGGGCACGGCGCTCGGCGGCCTTGTCGTGAGACCAGGTGCGGTCCCAAGCGCGGGCGACGGCGCGCGCCTCAGACCACAACATGCCCTGCCAGCAATTCCGGAGGCAGCCGGCGGCAGCCTCAATCTGGCCCGGCGTCGATGGACCGCGCATGTCGAGATACTCGAAATAGGTGGATAGGTCGGCTTCGCGCGTTGCGCGGACCATCTTGCTCATCGTGCGTGTCTCCTCGGGTAGTCAGGTCCCCACACCTTCCGACGGGTGATCGCCGCTCGCGTGCGGTCTGCGAGTTGAATTGTCTTGACCAGACGACGGGCGCAGATGCGGCCGGCGCGGAAGTCCCGAAACCAGAAGCGGAGCGCCCAATCAAAAGAGGCGTTCTGAACGGCGGCGCGGACGGGGCGCGGGAAGCGGTCGAAATAGCGCATGGTGTTGCGCTCGCGCTTCCCGCCGGAGGCATTGCTGTTCACGCCGCCTCTTGCGTGACAGCCTTTCCGGCCTCCATCAGCCCGCGGGCATGGGCAAGGTTGACCATGCAGCGGATGATTTCGCGGGTCTCGGTAAGGAGTGCCGTTCCGGCACGGGTTTTTTCCCAGTGGGCCTGAGCTTCGCTCAGGGTGAAGTAGCGGCAGCCCGCTTTCACCATAGGCTCTTTGTCTGCCGTGAGCTTTTGAAGGAAGAACGCGTAGCCGTCGCTACGCGTGGCACCCTGAATGATCCACTGGCGGCTCAGGTCCGCGCGGCTCAGGTCCGCGCCGCTCAGGTACGCGCGGCTCAGGTCCGCGCCGCTCAGGTACGCGCCGCTCAGGTACGCGCCGCTCAGGTACGCGCGGCTCAGGTCCGCGCCGCTCAGGTACGCGCGGCTCAGGTCCGCGCCGCTCAGGTACGCGCCGCTCAGGTCCGCGCCGCTCAGGTCCGCGCGGCTCAGGTACGCGCGGCTCAGGTCCGCGCCGCTCAGGTACGCGCCGCTCAGGTCCGCGCCGCTCAGGTCCGCGCGGCTCAGGTCCGCGCCGCTCAGGTACGCGCCGCTCAGGTCCGCGCCGCTCAGGTACGCGCCGCTTTTCAGCGCCCATCGGATTGCGAGCCCGAGCTTGACGCTGGTCGACGCGCCTTCGTCGCAATCAATCTCTGCGGTGAACTGCACGTTGCCGGTGAAACGATTGGTGACGTTGAACTTGATCATGGTCGTTCTGCCCTTTGCTGGTGATGAAAAGCTGTGGATGGTTACGCGCGTTCGATCACCCGGCGGATGGCCTCAAGGGTCCGCTCGAATGTCTCGTCTCGGGTGGGAGGGGTGCGGCGCTGTTCCGGCCTGATGCCGGCGGCGCGCTGCGCCTGCCAGAACGAAAGCAGGTTGTCGGCTTCCTGCTGGCTGGTCATCGCAGCGCCTCGAAAAGGACTGCAGCAGCCAGCGCGAAGAAGAAGGTTGCGGCGATGATGCGAGTCATGACCGCTACTCCGCGGCCTGGGCGCAGACGGCTTCCGCCATCAGCTCGCGAGTGACGTCATGGACGGCGCCGCCCTCGACGTGGTGGATGAAGGCGACATCGTTGCGACCGTCGCCAAGCACCTCGCGGACGGCCTCGATTGCGCCGCGGCGGGTCATCTCGGGGTCGACGATCGCCTCACGGCCCTTGCGGCCGTAGTCGATCATCACGACGAAATAGCTGTGGGTGATGGGGGAGGGCATTACGCAGCCCTCCCGATCTGAGCGGCCAGCTCGCGCAGGCAGAGCTTGCAGGTGACGCCGGAAGCATCGTCTGCAACGTTGATATCGCCGTCGCACGCCATCCGGTTGCAGAGCGTCCCGGTGATGGTCGCCTTGCCGATTTGGCGGATTTTCGAGAAGTGGAGCTTTGCGGCCATGGCCCGTTCCCCCGTTGCGATGGGGAGACAATGGGACCATTCCCATTCCCAGTCAATGGGTAAATTCCCATTTCCTGAAAATATTTGTTCCTGATAGGGTGTAACTCAGCAATCAGGGGTGGGAAATGCGCCAGTTGGCAATTTTGGTGGTGTGCTGCGGTCTCGGCGCCTGTGGGGTGGCGGCCCGCATCGACGCGCGATCGGAATACCAGGCGTCGGCGGCGAACTATAAGGCCTGCCTGACTGCCAACCCGAGCGCACCACAAAATTGCGAGGGACTACGTCTCGCCATGGAGGCAGACGAACGCAAGTTCAACAACCTGTCGGCCGGCATCAATCCAGGCAGCCAGAGCACGGCCACCGTGACGGTTCTGAATCGCTAGGCGAAATAGCTGCCGACGATCCGCTGCGGCCTATCCTGCCACTCGCTCTTCTTGAGCAGAAAATCTCGAGCTGGATTGTACTGGCGGACCTTCCATGCGGTCTCGGTCTCGCCCCGGAACTCCTTGACGGCCGCAAGGTTGGTGCCGTCCTCGGCGTGGCTGCGGAAAAGGCAAAGGTCACCGACGCGCGGCGGAAGGTGCGGGTGGATGAGCGCGGTCGATCCGGACTTAAGGGCGGGGTCCATCGAATCCCCGCTGACAATCATGGCGTAGCCGTCTGAGACACGCAGAAGCACTGATGGACGCGCCACCCAATCCACCGCGCGATCTGTGACGATCAGCGCTCCTTCGCCGCCTTGAGCTGTTCCGAACACGGGCAAGTCCACGTTCCCGAAAAGGTCGGCGCCTGGGATTATTTTTTGTGCGCCCATCTCGTTTTGATGCGTACGCAGATTGCCGTCAACGAAACTTTCGCGAGACGGTGTTTTTACGTAGGGCCGGGCGGGTAAAGGTGTGGATGGTCCGCGAAGTTTCTCTTCGGGAACGGCGAGGATCTCGGCAAGCTTGATGCGCTCGCGCTCCCGTAACTCGACTGGCACGCCCCGTTTCATGAACTGATGCAGGTATGTCTCGTTGCGGCCAATAGCCTTCGAGACCTCAGCCATATTGAGCTTGAGCTCTGTCAGCCGCTCCAGAATCAGCTTCCGCACCATATCCATGCCTCGTTACCTACAACGGTAACGCCCGATGGGAGAAATGGGAATGTGCCACTTGACAGAATGGGAATGGTCCCATTACAGTCACCATTATGAAATTGCTTCCGCCCGTACAATCCCTGGTCGAGGAGATCGACGCGTTCTGCACGCAGAAGGGGGTTTCTCGCACCAAGTTTGGCAAACTGGCTTTCAATGATGAGCGGTTTGTTCACGACCTGACGCGAGGCCGGAACCCTTCGGTGCTGACGATGGAGCGGGCCAAGGCCTTCATGAGCGGACAGGAAGGGGTGGCCGCATGAACATCTCATTCGAGACGATCTCTCGCATTCCCGCTGGCAATGCTCTGCCGGCGGTTCACCCGGCCGCTGCGATCTTTGGTGGGGGTTGCCAAGATGCAGCGGCCGGCACGCATTCTCAATCCGGCAGCATTCTCCCTGCTCGGATGACACCCGCTCAATGCCTGACGGCGTTGCGCGGGCAACTACCGGCCGCCGGGGGCAAGCTCCCATCAGAACCGGCGGCCGGTCTTTTCCAGAATTCATCGAGCAGGCCGGCGATTCGGCTTTTCGCCGCCGTTTGCTCGGCGCTCAAATCGTTCGATCTCAAGCAGGCGGCGATAGACGTACTCGCGGTGCTCGCGCTTGCGGCGTTTCTGGTCATCACTGCACTCACGGTGCTCGGATCGCTCTTCATCCTGTTGTTCGTTGCGTTGAGTTGAGTACCGGCGTTCGCGGCCTGCAAGCCGCGGATGCCGGATCAGTATCGGCAAATTGTCGTTTGCCGGGTGTGCGTGGTGGTCGTTGTCGGGTGAGTTCTTCATGCCCCGTGAAGGTACGGGAGTGGGTTTCCAAAAAACGGAAAGTTCTTCCGAAGGGCAACGAGGAGTGAGGCGTTATGCGTGAAGAGATCGAGTGCGTCATAGGGCCCCGGGAATGGGGCGACACGCGCGAAAGCTGGCTGTCTCGGCTGCCGAGGGCAATGAAAAGGTTGCTCGGAACGGAGAAAGAGACGGTCAGCTTTCGCACGGTCAAGGCGCTCTGGTACGGCGAAATCACAGATCCGGAGCATCACGCGGCGCGTGACCTCCGTAGGGCGGCGGAGTTGGCGAAAGCGCAGAGGCAGGCGCGGGCGCTGGCTGATCAGTATTCCAAAATCGCGGGGGAGTTGAGTGCTTACGATCCGAACTTATTGCGCGAGGACATTGCTCGCTTGGAGCGCGTCGCTCGCATGCTTGGCGCGGGCGATCGGGCCGGCTGAAATCTTCCAGCCGGCGGAGCTGCAATGAACGGCATCACCATCATAGCAGCGTCACCGACCGCAGCGGCTGCCCAGGCGCGGCACCGCGCCTTTCACCAGAAGATTGCCGATGCCGCCGCGGCGCGGATGTCGGCAATGCAGCCGGCGGCCACATCATGGCCGCAACGCATTCTCCGTTTCCCGGCTGCCAACGACCCGGCCGTGATCACCGATCCCGGCGCGATCCCGGTGTTTCCGGTTCTCCCGCCAGCACCTGAGCCGGCCGGAACGATCGAATCGCTTCTCGCGGCCAGGGCCGAACTCTGTGCCGCCATCGATCAGATCGACGTGAAGATTGAGGCGACGGGCGAAGTTCCGAGCCAGTGCCCGAGCATCGCGCACATTCAGAAGACGGTTGCGAAATATTTCCGGCTGACACGCACCGAGTTCCTTTCGAGCCGCCGCACGCATGACGTGGTCCGGCCGCGGCAAATCGCGATGTATCTGGCGAAGGAATTGACCATGAAGTCGCTGCCGGAGATCGGTCGGCGCTTCAATGGCAAGGACCACACGACGGTGCTCGCTGCGGTTCGTCGCATCAAGAAACTACTGCTCACCGACGATCGGATCGCGTTCGACGTCGCGATGCTTTTCCAGGAAATCACCGGCACTCAACAGTGACAGAGGCGGATATGGAGTTGAGCGACGGAGCGCACCACTCCGGCGACCGGACACCTGCGGCCTTCGCGGGCTTGCCGACGGAGTGCGCGGCCGCCGCCGCACCCGAGCCGCGCCGCGTCTATCTCGACGCGGCCTGTGAGGTGTTCTGCCTGGTCTCGCCCGAGCGATACGCCTGGGTGACGCAGTGGCGCTGGTCGTGGCGGTGGGATCGCACCAAGACGAAGCGCTATGCCGTCCGCAACACATGGGACGGGGCGCGGCGGGTCACGAAGTACATGCATAAGGAAATCCTTGCCGAGACCGGCAAGCCGCAGCCCACCGAGGCGCACACGATCGGCGATCACCAGGACGGTGACAGCCTGAACAACCAGGACGGCAACCTTGAGTGGGCCACCGTCTCGATGAACCGCAGAAACAGGAAGAGATGATGACGCTCGACGCGATTTCCGCGCGCGACGCCGGCATGCAGCGTGCCGCGGATCACGCCGATGAAGCCCGCAAGGGCTGGACAGATACGGCCTATGACTTTTTGGTCGACTATGCGCGGCGCCATTCCGAGTTCATCTCCGAGGACGTCAGCGACGCGACGAAGGGGACCGACTTTCCACAGCCGCCCACCGATCGCGCCTGGGGCGCGGTCTACCGGCGCGCTCTCCGTGAGGATGTGATTATCCAGGTCGGGGCCGGGCGCTCGCGCCGGCGCCATCAGTCGATCTGCCCGCGCTGGGGCTCGCTGGTCTGCAAGGCGGTGCCCCGATGAGGAAGAACAAGCACGGCTTCATCGGCGTCTATGAGGCCCGCGGCGATGGCCGGGGCAACAGGCGCTGGCGGGCGCGGATCCGGCTCAACGGCGAGCTCACCCTCGAAAGCAAGCCACTTCCAACCAAGATCGAAGCCGCTCGCGCTTTCGATGCGCTGGCGATCCAGCACCGGGCGCTCGCGCCCGGCTCAACTTCCCGGGGGACCATCCATGTTCGTGACTGTCGTTGCTGTGTTGTGCCATGTCGGCGGCCCCGCCGCTGGCGCCTGTGTCGAGGAGATCGTGACCGACTCGAACATGGATGAAACCGTGACGTTCCAAAGCTGCATGGTTCACGGGCAGATCGGCGTTGCCGACTGGATGGGAAAGCATCCGCTCTACCGGCAGGGCTGGCGGATCGACCGCATCAAGTGCGCGCCTGGTCATTACGAGATCAGGGGGCGGGCATGACGGACGCTCTGTTGGAGCGGCTGCAGGCGGTCCGGCACGGGGATGAAATCGCGGCCGCAACTGCGGCGCAGTCCGCGATGGACGCTGCGCGCGAAGCCGAACAGGTTACCCAAAATCTCGAGCAAATGCGGATCGACGACACGATTCGGCGGATGTTCAAGAGCCGGTTCGATACGGTCGAGATTGCGCGCGTGCTGCACAAGCCCGAGAGCGAGGTTGCGAATCGGTTGGCGCAGATCCGGGACGCAGAGGCGCGGCGCGCTTGACCGTTGTCCGATCCAATTTCGCGCCGGTTGCGAACGATGCCTACCAGACACGGGAGGCGTGGCCTACGGAGGCGCTGTTGCGCGCGGTCTACATCCCTCCGGGCGCGGTGGTGTGGGAGCCTGCAGCCGGCGGCCATTGCATGGCCGACGTGCTGCGCGCCGCCGGCTTCGACGTCATCACCAGCGACATCGTCACCTATCGGCGCAGCCGGCCGCATTCGTTCCTGTTCGACTTCTTGAGCACCTCGGCGATCGTGCCGCCGCGCTTCTGCGACGTCATCATTACGAACCCGCCCTACGGGGCAGGGAATAGGCTTGCAGCGGCTTTCGCGCGCCTGGCGCTGCAACGGTGCCCCGGCATCGTGGCGCTACTGCTGACCGCAAAATTCGATTTCGGGAGCACGCGACGCGACCTGTTCGCGGACAATCCGCGCTTCCTTTGCAAGATCGCTCTGACCGATCGCATCAAATGGTTCGATGGCCTTCATGAGGGCACCGAAGATCACGCTTGGTTCGTGTGGGGCCCCGCCATCGGCGCCACCGGCAGGCCCAGGCTTTGCTACGCGGGACGGGGACAATGACGCTGATACCGAAAGACTGGAAGACGTTCCAGCACTATAGCCAGCGCCGTCCGCCGTGGATCAAGCTTCACCGGACGTTGCTCGACAACATCGATTTCCAGCGCTTGCCGCTTGCTAGCAAAGCGCTAGCGCCGATGCTTTGGCTGCTCGCGGCCGAGTACGAAAACGGCGCGATCACCGAGACGCTCGACGACATCGCGTTTCGCCTTCGCGTTTCGATCGATGATCTTCGCGCCGCGCTGAAACCTCTGATCGACAAGGGTTTTTTCACCTGCGAGCAGGATGCTAGCGCGCAGCTAGCAAAAAGTAGAGGTGCTCCTGCACCAAAGACAGAGACAGAGGGAGAGACAGAGACAGATTCTCGGTCGGTGAAGGACCGACCGCGCGCGCCATCTCGTTTCGATGAATTCTGGCAGGCCTATCCACGCCGAGACGGGCCTAACCCCCGCAAGCCCGCAGAGACCAAATTCGATTCGCTGGTCAAGACCGGGCTGGATCCGCAAATGCTGATCGACGCCGCGAAGAAGCTCGCCACCGACGAAGGCGCGCGCGGCAACATCGGCACGCGGTTCATTCCTCAGTCAGTGACGTGGCTCAATCAGCAGCGTTGGAGCGATCACGCTGCGGTCGCGGCGTTGCAGGCGCTCGACGGCGCCGATCGGTCTGAGCTCGAGCTGGAAGCGGCCGTAAAGCTGTACGCGCGGACCAAGGTTTGGTCTCGGCACGCCGGGCCCGCGCCCGGTCTCACCGGCTGCCGTGCGTCGGCCGAGTTGCTTGCACAATACGGGATCGCGCCGGATGGACGGCGGATGGAATCGGCGCAATCGGAGCCGGTGTGACAAAGCCCTGTTGCGCACTTCATCCGCGCTGCGAATTCCATCACTGCCGCGAAGCTGCACGCTGGTCTGTCTGGCAACCGAGATGGCCGAGCGCAGAGGATCGCGAGCGGGGCTTTGACGGCTACGATGGGAAGCCCGGCAACTTCAAATTCATGTGCGAGCGTTGTTATCAAATCTACGTTGACGGCATGACAAAGCCGATCCCGGGGATCACGCGCCCGGAGAACGCGCCTGACGATTGGAAGCCTTCGCTACTGGAATGCATTCGACTCGCCCAAATCGAGATCGCGTTTGAAGAGCAAAAGAAATTGCCTAGACCTCCTATCGCGCGCTCCAAGCGCTATCAGCCTTGGTTGGCTCGTCGGCGCTGATACCTGTGCATTGGTCCTGATTTCATCCACAGATACCGTGATCACCACATTCTCTTCGCAAGGCAAATCAGCGCTCATTGTAGCGCATGAGCATTCACGATCTTAAGCAGCGCATGGCGGATGTCCCGGGCATCGAGACGTTGACCATGATCATGATCGCCGGCCGCCAGAACTACAACATCAGCGGCAAGGTGGTGGCGCTCGACGCCGCTGCATCGGACATTGAAGTTGAGAAGGCGATCCGCGACGCGATGGCGTCCGATGCGATTGTGCAATTCCTGGCCGGCTCTCCGGTGCAAGCGGTTTCCGCTTCGCCCGATCCGGCAATGTCGGAGGGCCCCGGAATGGTCCCTTCGCAGGCGGGTGAGGCCAGCCCTATTAGCGGAACCTCACCCGCATCGATAACCGCGGAGAGCAAGGAAGGGACGGAGGGGGCGGCGGCATTGATGGCCGCTCCCTCGCCATCTGCTGCGCTCATCCCCGCGATCGACATCACCGCGCCCGCCGAGGCGCAACCCAGCCAAGGAAGCGACATGTCCGTGACCGGAGCGAAGTATGCCGGCCTCAACCTGAAAGCCCAGCTCGGCGCCGTCCGCAGCGCCATGGAGGCGAGCCAAGCCAAGATGGCCGAGGCGCTCGGCGAGATGCAGGACGCCGCCAACCAGCACGACCAGCTTGCCGAGACCATCGCCAGCGAGGCGGCTTCTCTCAAGGCTGACATGGCCGAATTCACCAACGGCGGCGGCTAGCACTCCGCTAGCAAAAGCCAAAGCACCTCAAAGCGGTACTAATTCAACTCAATGCCATTCGAGAAGGGTAAATCAGGCAATCCAGGCGGACGGCGCAGAGAGAAGCCGTTCCTCGATGCTCTGCGCATGGAGATCGCCGCGGCCGGTCCCGACAACAAGGCATTGCGAGACATTGCGGCCAAGCTGCTCAAGCGCGCGACCGCTGGCGATCTGGCAGCCATCAACGTCATCGCTGACCGGCTCGATGGCAAGCCGGCCCAGGCTATCACGAATGACGGGGAGGATGATGCTTTCCGCACCGTGACGCGGATCGAGCGCATCGTGGTGGCCGGCGGCGCCCAAGTGACCGAAGGCGAGGGCGACCCCGATGCAGCTTGAGCGCCCGCGGCCTCCGGAGAGTATGTGCGACGTGATCGGCGGCTATCCGGCCATCAAGCCGGCGCCCGAGCTCGAGGCGTGGGCCCGCGCGACGTTCATTGATGAGGGCTCGACGCTCGAAAACGAGGAGCATGTGCACCTGCGGGACGCCTCGATTGGCTTCCTGTGGGCCGCCGTAGCGAACGCCAGACAAGGCCGCTCCGTCGTCGGGCAGGCCGAGCTCTGCCAGAACGTCGGCGGATTTGGCAAATGGGCCAAGGCGCGGGCCGAACAGCAGCTTGAGGAATGGTTCGGCGCCGTTCCGGACTTCATCATTACCGTGTTCGCGCCCTATGCGGCGCAATGCAGCGACGCGACGTTTTGCGCGCTGATCGAACATGAACTGTCCCATTGCGGGCAGGAACGCGACGCCTACGGCATGCGCAAGTTCAAGAGCAGCGGAGATCCAGCCTTCGCGATGCGCGGCCATGACGTTGAGGAATTCGTGGGTGTGGTCGCACGCTATGGCGCTGATGCTGCTGGCGTGCGCGCGCTCATTGATGCGGCGGCGGCCGGGCCGTCGATCGGAGCGGCCGAAATCGGGTTTGCGTGCGGGACGTGTATGGGACGCTAGCGCATCGCTAGCATGGTGCAAGCAACGGGGACGGGAGTGGGGTATTGGCAGCGGTGGCCGTGATTGCGCTTTGGCG
This sequence comes from Bradyrhizobium sp. USDA3516, assembly GCF_057651995.1. Taxonomy (NCBI): domain Bacteria; kingdom Pseudomonadati; phylum Pseudomonadota; class Alphaproteobacteria; order Hyphomicrobiales; family Nitrobacteraceae; genus Bradyrhizobium; species Bradyrhizobium sp. USDA3516. Next base: position 343,704 of record NZ_JBYGYN010000004.1, read on the forward strand.
CGCCGGCTCTGGCATCCGCGATCTGGCTGACGCCGCGGGCATCGTCGCCCGCGAAGCGCGTCGGCTGCGCGAGCTCGCGGAGGAGGTTGATGATGCGGAGTAACGCTCCAACCCTCATCCTCTGTCCGCCGTTGCGCGGCGGCATGCCGTGGGGCGTCAGCGGATGCGACCGGGCTACGGCAGAGGCAACCTATCGGCATGTCTTGCTGAGCGAGGAGCAAGCGCCGCCGGCTTACCGCGTCGTGGCTCAGTTCAAGGTCGATCAGCACGCCGACGACTTTCTCAGCGCGACGGTGCACTGATGAGCATCATCCAACAGCTCCGGGACCGCATCGAGCAGCTCGAGGCGCTGCTTGGCACCGATCGCAGCACGGCGGGCCGCATGCGCGAGGCCTTTGGCGTCGAGCCGCAGCATGCCGTCATCCTTGGCATGCTCTACACCCGCGACTTCGTCACCCGGGACGGGCTCTATACCGTCCTTTACGAGGGGCGGCCGGAGGTCGAGTGGCCCGAGGAAAAGGTTCTCGACGTCCAGATTTGCAAGCTGCGGCGTCAGCTCGAGCGCAACGGCCACGGCTTCAAGATCGAAACGAAGTGGGGCGAGGGCTGGTTTATCGGAAAGGCCGACAAGGCGCTGATGCGCGCACGGCTCGACGGTGAGCCGGACGCCCTGCCGGCGCTTCCGCCGTCGGACGTGCCGCCGCTGGCGCCTGGCGCCGTAGGTGTCGACGATGTCCCGTCATGTGGGCAGGAGAACGACTATCGCCGCGCTTCGCCGAAGACGCTCAAGGAACGCCGGCTCGCGTTCCTGGACGGCCCATAATGCGGGTCTGCCCCACCTGCGAAGGCTCTTGCTCCGTGATCCGCGGTTTCAACGGCGCTTCCATCGCTCCAAAGCTCGGCGAGGCCGGGCTTGACGATTGTCCGACGTGTGACGGCACCGGGCTTGATCTGCATGACCAAAATCCGTCCGGCCGTCGCTCGGCGAGGCTGTGGGACCAAATCGAGGAACTGGCGTGAGCCTGGTTGAAACGTTCCTGTGGATCATCGGGCTCTGCACGGTGGCCGCATGCGTCGGCGCATCATTCACTGCAGGCGTGGTCCTCGCATGCCGATGGGCGAAGTGGTCGCCGTTTCACATCGTCGTCAACCTCAACGATCACAGGGAGTGGTGATGGGCGAATCGATCCTGTTGCAGCTCCGCGAAGCGGCGAAGAACTGCCCGAACGTGCTCACTGCGAAGATGCTGCGGGACAGTGCCGACGAACTCATGGAGCGCATGACCGTTCTGCCGGTGCGTCCGACGCTCGCGAACCTCACCGCGCTCAACGGTGCTGTTGCGAAGGCCATGCGGACGCTCTCGACGGCCGAGCAGCCCAATCCCGACAGCCCGCGCGGCGGCGCGATGCCTCTCCCGGAGAAGGCTGCGGCCTAAGTGTCGACGCTGCGCATCCCGACGCCCGAAGTGTTCGTGCCGCTGCTCCCGCCCGCCCGCTACAAGGGTGTCTATGGCGGCCGTGGCTCAGGCAAGTCGCATTTCTTCGGGGAGCTCTCCGTTGATGAGGCGGTGCGCTGGCCGGGCGACTACAGCGGCGAGGGCCTGCGCATGGTCTGCCTACGCGAGGTCCAGAAGGATCTTACGCAATCGTCAAAGCAGCTCATCGAGGATAAGCTAAAGCGGTTCGGCCTGGGCGAGGCGGACGGCTTCAAGGTGTTCCGCGAAGTCATCCAGACGCCCGGCGACGGAATTATCATCTTCAAGGGCATGCGCGATTACACCGCCGAATCGGTGAAGTCGCTGGAAGGCTTCAAGCGCGCTTGGATCGACGAAGCGCAGCGGTTTTCCGCGCGATCGTTCTCGCTTCTCCGCCCGACCATCCACCGGTGGGATAATTCCGAGATTTGGGCGAGTTGGAACCCAACCCGCAAGGCCGACACGGTCGACGACTTCTTTCGCGGCCCGGCCGGGCTGCCGCGCGGCGCCGTGTGCGTGCAGGCTAACTGGCGGGACAATCCGTTTTGGAACGCCAGCGCGGAGGAAGAGCGCCGGACCGAGCTCGAGCGCTACCCCGAGCGCTATCCGCACACCTATGAAGGCGAATACGCTTCCGCTTTCGAGGGCGCCTATTACGCCAAGCTGCTGACCGCGGCGAAGCTGTCGGGCCGCATCGGCTCTTTCAGCGCGGATCCGCTATTGCCGCTCCGGGCCTATGTCGACATCGGCGGATCGGGAGCGAACGCCGATGCCTTCGTGATCTGGATTGTCCAGTTTGTCGACGGCGACATTCTGATTTTGGACCACTACGAGACGCAGGGGCAAACGCTCGCGTATCACGTCAAATGGTTGCGGGACAACGGCTACCAGGACGCCGAAATCATCCTGCCGCATGACGGCATCAACGAGAACAACGTTACCGGCAAGCGCTACGAGGATCATTTCCGCGACGCCGGCTTCAAAACCCGCGTGGTGCCCAACCAGGGCAAGGGCGCAGCCGCGCAGCGCATCGAGGCCGTGCGCCGCCTCGGGCCGAAGATGAAATGGAACGCCGCCACCACGGAGGCCGGCCGGCAGGCCGTTGGCTTCTATCATGAGCGGCGCGACGAAACCCGCAATGTGGGCCTTGGACCGGAACACGACTGGTCAAGTCACAGCGCGGACGCACTCGGATTGATGGCCGTCGACTACACGCCGCCGGCTCAGTCCGCGAACTTCAACCGCACACTCAACTATGGGGACAGGGGATGGCGATGAGCCGGGCCGAATTGGCCGTGACCAACAATCGAATCGAAGCACTGGGCATCGAGATCGTGGCTGCGCTGTGGGGTCTCTCTCGACCGCTCGATGATCCGAACTTCGGCACCGCGGATATCGAGTTGGCCAAGACGCTGATTTCCAAGCGTATGGGCCTTCGCGTGCTCGCGGGGCATCGCAAGGTGACGCTGCCGCCGCGACCGCGTGAAAGCGCGCCGCTAGCGGCCTGATAGCAACTTGCTGGCGTAGCTCAGAGGTAGAGCAGGGCACTTGTAGCGCCCGGGTCGCAGGTTCGAATCCATGCCGCCAGCACCAATTTGCATTTTTTGCAAAGAACCCGCGCCGGGCGGCCTCCCGGCAATATCTCCAAATAGGAAAGCAGAATGCAGAACGAAAGCCCGTTGGTCCGCTACATCCCGGGCCCTTGGGATCTCCGCAACGGCGGTATGACGAAGCTCGGCGAACAGCCGTTCATCGCGCTGGTGACCTACGTGGCATCGCCGGAAGCCGGCAAGGTCGAAACCGTCAATGTGGTGGTTTTCGATCATGTCGGCACCGCTTGGCCGCGCGTCGGCATTCCCTTCGGCGCCGGCGATGACGTCGCGCCGCGCGCCGAGTGGCCGAAGGCACCGGGCCCTGACGACGGCCCCACGATCGCCGAGTGGGTTGCTGCCGGCTACAAGGCCAGCGCCTATCCACCGGCCGGCTTCAATCCGAAGAGCTCTCCCGAGGAGATCGATGCGGCCATTGAAGCCGAGTTGGCCGCCGAAGAAGCGGCCAAGGCGAAGGGCAAGTAGCCATGGGGACGAAGTTCGACGGCGACATGACGGCCGTGAAATCGTCCAGCGTTGAGGCGGTCGGGTATGATCCCGGCCGCCGCACGCTGGCGGTGCGCTTCAAGGGCGGCGCGGTCCACCTCTATCACGACGTCAAGACGGAGCAGCATCAACAGCTTTTGGGCGCGGAGAGCATCGGAAAGCACTTCGCGAAACACATCCGCAACGGCTTCAAGTCCACGAAGCTGTAATGGCGAAAATGTCCCTCAGCGACGTCAAAACCTTCGTGGCATCGGCGCGGGCCGATTCGCTCGCGGCGATGTCCGCGGCGAAGCTGTCCGAAGATCGCGCCAACGCGATGGATTACTACCTGGGGAACATGGACAAGGATATGCCGGCGGAGCCGGGGCGCTCGCACGCGGTCTCCACCGACGTGTCAGACACCGTTGAGGGCCTGATGCCGTCCCTCATGGACATCTTCGCCGGCTCCGATGAGGTGGTGCGCTTCGAACCGGTCGGGCCCGAGGACGAGAAGGCCGCTCAACAGGAAACCGACTACGTGAACCATGTGTTCATGCAGAAAAATTCCGGCTTCATGGTGCTGTACGGCTTCATCAAGGATGCGCTGCTCTCCAAGGTCGGAATCGTCAAGGTTTGGTGGGAAGAGCGCGAGGAAGAGCAGCGGGACACCTTCTATGATCTGACAGAGGATCAATTCGCGATCCTTGCCGCCGAGGTCGAGGCGTCGGACGGCGAGTTGGAAATCGTCGAGCTCACCCGCCACGACGGCAAGGGTAACCCGGTCAAGCAAGAGGCAACGAGCTGATGGCCGTCGCGCCCGCGCCGATGGCGCCCGCTCTCCCGCAAATCGCGCCGATGGCCGCCGCAAGCCCGGCGCCGGGCCTTCCTGTGCCCGTCGCGCCCGTCTTCTATGACGTGACGATCGCCACAACGAAGAAGTTTGCCCAGGCGCGCGTGATGGGCGTTCCGCCGGAGGAATTCGGCATCGAACGCGGCGCCCGCGACATTCGCAGCGCCAATTACTGCTTCCACGACGTCACAACCAAAACCGAGGCGGACCTGATCGCCGAGGGTTACGACGCCGAGCAGGTCAAGAAACTGCCGACGTACAACAGTGGCCTCACCAACGCGGAAGCGCAGGCCCGCAACCTTCTGCAGGATCAGAACACCGGGCAGGGCGAGGCCAACACCGCCGGCCGCCTGGTCAAGATCACAGAGCACTATATCCGGCTCGACTATGAGGGCCGCGGCAGGCCGTGCCTCTACCAGGTGGTGACCGGCGACGACGGCGAGGTGATGACCCGCGACAAACAGCCGGCCATCATTCCGTTCGACGCAATGCCGTTTGCGGCGACGACGCCCGTTCCAATTACCCACAGGTTTTTCGGCCGTTCGATCGCCGATCTTGCGATGCCGCTCCAGCGCGAGAAAACCGCGATGAAGCGCGGTGCGCTGGATAACCTCTATCTGCACAACAACCCGCGGGTGGAAGTCGCCGAGCAGAACGCCGGACCGAACACTCTGGACGATCTCTTGGTGTCGCGGCCGGGCGGAGTAGTGCGCACCAAGACGTCGGGCGGTCTCAACTGGCAGACGGTTCCGGACGTCACCAGCTCCATTTACCCCATGCTGCAGTTGCTGGACGCGGAGCTTGAGACCAGGACGGGTCTCAGCAAGCAATCCCAGGGTGTCGACGCCAACGCGCTGCAAAATCAGTCCGCAACGGCCGTCGCACAGGTGTTTTCCGCCTCGCAGATGCGCGTCAAGTTGATTGCCCGCATCATGGCCGAAGGCGTGCGGGACATCTTCTCGCTGCTGCACGGCACCATTCGCAAGCACGGCCAGCAAGCGCAGACCGTTCGCCTCCGGAAAAAATGGGTTGACGTCAATCCGCGCGAGTGGCGCACGCGCGACGACATGACAATTAACGTCGGCCTCGGCACCGGCGGCAAGGCGCAGCAATTCGCGCAGACCATGGCGATCGCCAACGTGCAAAAGGAGATGATTGCCGGCGGCAAGACGAACCTGGTTGGCGATCGACAGCTCTACAACACCGCCGCCGAACTCACCCGCATCATGGGTCACAAGAACCCCGATCAGTTTTTCAAGGATCCTGAGGAGATCGACCAGCGCACCGGCCAGCTCGCTAATCCGCCGCCGCCTCCGCCGGTCGACCCGAAGGTGCTGCAAATCGAGAAGCAAGCCGAGCTCGACAAGGCGTCCGATGAGCGCAAGGCGCAAATCGAGACCGTCCAGATGGAAGCGGACATCGCGGCCCAGGCTGAAAAGACCAAGGCGGAGATGACGCAGACCGAGCGCGAATTCCAGCTCAAGGAAAAGCTCGCGCTGATCCAGGCCGACTTGGAGCGCGAGAAGTTCAACCGCGAGGAAGCCCGCAAGGATCGCGAGCATCAGCAGAAGCTCGAGCTGCAGCGCGAGCAGCACCGCGCCGGCTTGCAAGAGGCCGCCGTGGGCATGATCGCGACCGCGCACAGCCACGACGCCGAGATGGAGCGCCGGCAGGCGGACCATGACGCTCAACGCCAGTCCGAAAGCGCAGAATGACCGATCAGGCGAAGCTCGAGCTGGACGCGATGCGCGGCCGGCGCGCACAAGGGCTCATCGAAGACGAGCTTTTGGCCGAATCCTTCAAGGGCCTCGAAGACGCCTACACGCTGGCTTGGCGATCGACGACGATTGACGACGTTGCGGGCCGGGAAAAGCTGTTCCTCGCCATCAACATCGTCGGCAAGGTCCGCGAGCACCTCGCCAAGGTGGTAGCCGACGGCAAGTTGGCCGCCGCCGAGCTGCGCACCATCGCGCAAGCTGCCGAGCGGCCGAAGGCCTGGCACGAAGTGCGATAGGGCCGAAACATTTTCACAACTCAAACCACGGAAGTTCGCCACATGACCGATTTCAACGCGTCCGCCAGCCACATTTCCATGATGCACCGGCCGTTCGGGCCCCGCGTGCATATGGATGAGAACGCGGCGGGCGGCGCGCCCGCCGGCGGTGGCGGCGAAGCGGCGGCCTCGATGCCGGAGAGCTTCTCCGACGTCGGCGAGGCGTTCCGACACATGGTGTCCCAGCGCGAGAAGCGCGAGCCCGCCGACGGCGGCGGCAATGAACCCGATCCCTCTGCCCCGGCCGCAGCGAAAGCAGCGCCGGCAGCCCCCGAATTGTCCGATGAGGGCAACGCTGGCGCGGAAACGCCCCCCAGCGAGACCAACGCGACCGATCAGGAAGGCAACCTTCCTCCCATCGAACCGCCGCGGTCTTGGTCGAAGGAAGACAAGGAGCTGTTCAACGGCCTCCCTCGCGAAACGCAAGAGCGTATTGCGGAGCGCGAGCGGTCACGCGAAAGCGACTTTCTCCGACGCCAGAACGACGCCGCGCAGCAGCTCAAGGGCCTCACGGCCAAAGAGCAGGCGGCGGAACAGGCACGCCAGACCTATGAGAACCAAGCGCGTCAGGCGCTCGACGTCCTTCTGAGGCATCAGCAGGCAGCTTTCGCGGACATCAAGTCCATGGAAGACGTCGTGAAGCTGTCGAAGACGGATCCGCTCCGTTTCATCGAATGGCAGGCGCATCAGCAGGAGCTGCAGGTGCAGGCCGAAGCGGTGAAGACGGCGGATGAGCGCGCCGCAGCGAAGAAGTCCGAGGAGTGGACCGCGTTTCGCTCCGAGCAGGACAAGCTTGCGGCCGAGCACATCCCGGACCTCGGCGACGCCGAGAAAGCGCCGGCTCTCATGAAAAAGGCGGTCGACTATCTGCAGGAACTGAAATTCACCCCCGAGGAATTGGGCTCATACGACAAGGGCGAGAAGCTTTCGCTGTTCGACCATCGTGTGCAACGCCTGATCTTCGATGCGGTGCGCTTCCAGGACATGCAGAAGGCGGCGGCGAAAGCCATGACCAAGCCCGTTCCGCCCGTACAGCGTCCGGGTACGAAGCCCGCCGGCAACGGCAACACGGATCGTATCCAGTCCCTCAACGCGAAACTCACCAATTCCGGTTCGCTCAAGGACGCCGCGGAGCTTCTCCGCGCCCGTCGCGCGAATCGGTAAGGCCAACCAGAGGAAATAGGGCTCATGGCTCTCCCGACCAACACGCAGTCCACTTACGTTACCATCGGCAACCGCGAAGATCTGTCGGACATGATCTACCGTATCGACCCCGTCGATACGCCGTTCATGTCCGGCGTCGACAAGGAGAAGGCGACTGCCGTCAAGCACGAATGGCAGACGCAGGCGCTCGCCGCGCCCGACGGCAACAACGCCCAACTGGAAGGTGACGACCCGGGCACCAACGCGGTGACCCCGACCGTTCGCCTGGATAACCAGTGCCAAATCTCCTATAAGGTCGCGCGCGTCACCGGCACTCAGCAGGCCGTCGAGAGCGCCGGCCGCGACGATGAGTTGGCCTACCAGGAGATGCTGAAGGGCCTCGAGCTGAAGCGCGACCTGGAAACCATCCTGTGCGGTACCAACCAGGCCAAGGTGACCGGCAATACCACCACGCCGCGCAAGACGGCGTCGGTGCTGTCCTGGATCGTGTCCAACACCAGCAAGGGCACGGCGGGCGGCGCGGCTGACCCGGCGACCGCGGACGGCGCGGCCACCCGCACCGATGGTACTCAGCTCGCCTTCACCGAGGTGCGCCTGAAAACCGTTCTGTCCTCGATCTGGACCAACGGCGGCCGTCCGGGCACCATCATGGCCGGCGCGTTCAACAAACAGACGTTTTCGACCTTCACTGGTCGCGGCACTGCGGTGGAGGACACCAAGTCCAAGAAGATCGTGGCGTCTGTCGATGCGTACGAATCCGATTTCGGCAAGCTCAAGGTGGTCGCCAACCGCTTCCAGCGCCCGCGCGACGTCCTCGTGCTCGAAATGGACAAGTGGGCAGTGGCCTATCTCAACGGCCGCAACATGATCTCCATCCCGCTCGCCAAGACGGGCGATTCCGATCGGCGCCAGATCCTCGCCGAATACGCGCTGGTCGCGCGTAACGAAAAGGCCTCGGGCGGCGTGTTCGACAACACCACGGCCTAAGCCACGATCTGATGCAACGCGGGCGGCCTACGGGCCGTCCGCCTCACACCTTGAGGGACCATGCCGCTTCCGACCAACCATCCGTTCAATAGCCGCACGCTGACGGCCTACACGCCGTCCTGTGGCGCTTCGCCTGTCGTCACCTATATTCGGTCTCCCTTCCGTGGCCGCGTGACCTCGCTTTCCGGTGTGCTCGGCGGCGCGATCACCACCGCGGACGGCACCGTGACCGTGACCAACGTCACCAAGTCCGGCGCGCCTGTGGGCACTTTCACCATCACCCAGGCCGGTTCGGCCGCGGGCCTCGCCTTCACCGGCACGCCGGCCTCGCCGGCCTATGTCGACGAAGGCGACGTGCTGGCGTTCACCCCGTCCGGCGCGAGCGGCGCGAATATTCCGCTGCACTGCGCAGCCACCATTCGGCCGGCGTAAGCGATGGCGTATTACGGGACAGCCCGGCTCCAGAACGGGCAGAGCAGGGCCGTAAGCGGCGCCAGCGCCGTCTTCGCGAACCCGATCGGTGGGGGCGTGCAGCGCTACCGGCTTTGGGCAACGATCGATATTTGCTTTCGGCAAGGGCCGGCAACGGGCTTGGCAGCAGTCGCCACCGATCCCCCACTAGGAGCTGGCCAAAGCGAGTACTTCACCTGCTCGCCCGGCGAGAGCGTTGCGATCATCGCTCGCGACGGCACGAGCACAGGGACTGCCTATCTCACTGAGGCCGTCTAAGTGGCGTCGTTCGGTCGACCTGGAGGGATGGGACGCGGATTCGGCCGCGAGGGCGCTCCCCTTGGGACACCGAGTGCCTCCGCAGGCATGCCTGCGCCGCCTACCGGCTATCATTGGGATTTTGTCACGTTTAACGGACAGCAAGTGACCTTCAACGAACAGGCTGTCGTCGCGCTAGCGCCGAACTGAGGTGATCTATGGGAATTGAAATCAGCAGCGTCGCCGGTTACGGCTCCAATCTCAACCAAATGCCAATCATCGGCACACTCGGCGACAGCCGCATTGCGCAGGGCTTCACGTCAACAAGTGGCCCCACGCTCAATAAGCTGCCACATGCCGCGGCATCTTGGATTGAACCTCTTATGGCGGGCCGAGTCAGGCTCCCATCCAGTAATAATTTTGCCGTATCAGGGGCGAAATTTTCTGACATCATCGCAACGCAACTGCCGGCCATGCTGGCTCTTAGTCAAAGGCCCACGCATGCCATAATACTCTGCGGTACAAACGACATTGCGGGTGGAGTCGCGCAGGCAACTATTAAGACGCAAAACGCGACCGTTTGGTCAACGTTGAAGCGCGCCGGAATTCAGCCGGTACAACTTTGCGATTTGCCTCGCGGGCTCTCGTCGTGGACTAGCGCGAACTTGCAGTCGTCCATGGAGTTCAATCAATGGCTCCGAGACTATGCGGGTCGAAACGGCGCCGCCCTGATCGATCCGAACGCTTCCCTTGCCGACCCTGCCAACGCGAACGGCGACCCGTTGTCGGGATATTCGCAGGCAGATTTGATCCATGGCACCTCGTTGCTTGGCAATAAGGTCGGCCTTGCAGCCATTTCCTACTTCAACCAGATCGCTATTCCATACCATCTGCGTCCGAATTCGCGCGGTGATGTGTATAACGCCACAAACAACCCCAGGGGTAATCTGCTTCCGAACGGGGGGTTGTTTTCTGGCAGCGGCGGCAGCAACACGGGCACCGGTGCGTCTGGGAACGTAGCGGACAATTGGAACAATCGTGTTCTCACCGGAACGTGCACGTCAGTTTCTTCGCTTGTCGCCCGCAGCGATGCTGGCGCGACGGGATGGTGGGATCAGCTTGTTATAAGCGCCACAACTGCGGCGACGACTCGTTTTTCCCCTGGCGTTACCATTTCGGGGCAGAACGTTGGCGATATCGTTTGGGGTGAAGTCGACCTGAATATTTCAGGTGCGTCAAACATGCTTTATTGCCAGCTTAACTGCTTCGACATCCAGGGCGGCTCGACAGGCGCGGGCGCTGTCGCCTTTAAAAACCCAGGCATCGCCGGCATGTACATGCCGAGTTCCTATCAGGTGCGCCTTATCACCGATCCCTTTGTGATCGGCACCGGGAATACCGATATCGCGTTCCGCGTGGAGGCGGGGTTCGACGCTGGCGGCGGTGCGACCGTGCAAGTCGGGGGAGCTGCGTTGCGTAAGGTGATCGCGCAGTGATGCGCCTTGGATCGTTCGGCCGCATGGGTGCTCGGCCTAAGCCGCCGCCACCTCCGCCGCCGTAGTCCACTCCCTTCAAGGGAGCCGAAACACTTCGGCAGGTAATAGCCGGGACACTCCCCGGCTATGAGCGAAATCCATTCTCGGCCGCATCTGAGCAGCATCGAATTCCGCCCGCACTTCGACGACGGCAAGATTGCCATCGAGCACGTCCAGGACGTCGAGCCCATCCTTGATTGGAACAAGGAGGCCCGGCGCGACGAACAGAAGTCCGATTGGGGGCGCCATGTCGCGCGGATCCCGAACGTGATCTACGTGAAGTGGCTCGACGAAGAGCATGCCAAGGGCAACACGTCGCTGCGCCTGTTCACCGAGGAATTCGATCGGATCGTACAGCGGAAGCTTGAAGATCCTGAGTGGGCCTATCTCCGGGTCGACAAGCCGGCTTTGCAGGTGGGCTGGTCATGGTCGCACTGATCACCGACTATACCTCGCTGCAAGCGGCGATCGTCGAATATCTCGCGCGCGACCAGGATGTCACGCTGGTCGCTCGCGCGCCGACGCTCATTCAGCTCTTCGAATCGAAGATGAACCGATCGCTGTTCGTCCGGCAGATGGAGACGCGCGCGACGGCGCTCACCGACCCGAACACGGGTGAGCCCGAGTTCATCGCGCTGCCGGAGGACTTCCAGTCCATGCGCCGGATCCGACTGTCCAGCGTAACCGGCAAGCCCTATCTCGAATTCAAGTCCGGGACGCAGCTCGATGAATTCCGGGCTCAGACCGCCAATGTATCGGGCCGGCCACGCTATTTCACCATCTTCGGAAACGAAATCGAGCTCGGGCCAACGCCGGATGCGGCCTACACGGTCGAAATGGTCTATCGGAAGGTCGTTCCGCCGCTTGCGACGAACTCGACCAACTGGCTGCTCACCATGGCGCCCGATCTGTACCTCTACGGATCGTTGCTCGAGGCTTCGCCCTACATCAAGGCCGACGACCGAATCCAAACCTGGGGCGCGCTGCTGATCTCCGCGCTCACAGATCTGAACGAGCTGGGGAAGGTGTCTGCCTTCAATGCCGGTCCCATGACCGTGCGCCCGGCCGGCAACAACATCTGGTGACGCGTGGCATCCTTCAATAAGTTCGACGTTTTCGTGCTCAATCTCGCGAGCGCAAAGCACGCGATGCAGACGGGCACAACCAGCGTGTTCAAGGTGTATTTGACCAACGCCGCACCGAGCGCGGCGAACGCGGTCTATGGCACGCCTGCCGACCTCTCGACTGGCAACGGCTACACGGCTGGCGGCGCCTCGGTGGGCACCATCACCGGATCGCAAACCTCGGGCACCTTCAAATTCATCGGCGGGACCGATCCGGCCTGGACGGCATCCGGCGGCTCAATCGGGCCGTTCCGCTATGCAGTGCTCTACGATTCGAGCGCGTCCGGACAGCCGCTCATCGGGTGGTGGGACTACGGCACCGCGATCACACTCACCAACGGCAACACCTTCACGGTCGACCTTGACCAGGTGAACGGCATCCTGACGATCGCCTGATATGGCCGCTTTCCTCAACGTCTGCCGGTTCAACCCGACACTCGGCGGGACAACCGATTGGACCTATTCGTCGGCCGTGACGGGTTACCAGAGCCCGGCCGCAGCCGGCGTCGTCAATGGCCGCCTATACAAGTATCGCGCCGAGAGCGCGGACCTTTCACAATGGGAAGTGGGCGAGGGCGCCTATAATACCGCCACGGGTGTTCTGGCGCGAACCACGGTCCTGTCTAATTCGCTCGGCACCACCGCAAAAATCAACTTCTCCGCAGCGCCGCAAGTCGCCGTGGTCGCGCTCAAGGAAGACCTGATTTCGGTTGAAGAAGCCAATAGCTTTTCGGCGGCGCAGAAGGCCCAGGCGCGGACCAATATCGGAATTGGAACGTTCGACGAAAGCGCGTGGAGCACATTCACTCCGTCTCCGGGCGTCGCCGGCGTGTCGTCATGGACTGTGAATTCCGCGCGCTACAAGCAATTCGGCAAGGTCGTTTTCTGGGAGATCGATTTCATCGTCGCCACCGGGACATGGGCCACAGGCACGGTGCTCAACTTCAACCTTCCGGTAACGGCAAGTTCGCCTGGTAGCGCTTCCGGTTGGGAATTCGTTGCGGTCGGCGCTGGCATCTTCTTCTACATCAATCCCGCCAGCTTGGGGCAAATGAGCGCGCGCTGTGGCTCATCGCTGATCGCAACATCTCGGTTCGTTGCCTCTGGCGTTTATGAGAGCGCTTAGGCCATGCTCGGATTCGGCACAGTCGGCGCTCTCGCGCTGGGGCAAATTCCGCAGAGTAGCTATATCACGCTCGCGGCGCTGGCTGGCTCCTACGCCGAGGGCGGCAACGCCGCGCTATTCCGGGTTGCGGAGCTTGCCGCCGGATCGAACTATGCTGCGACGGGAAACGCGGGAACCTTCAAAGCGACATTCCTTGCATCTCCGGGATCGGTCCTCGAAACCGCAAATGCGGCGCTGTTCTTTGTCAGGGTGCCTGCATCTGCGGCGAATTATGCTGTGCCAGGCGTGGCAGCGGCGTTCAAAGTCTCGTTTCAAAGTTCGCTGGGCAGCTATGCCGTTACTGGCAACGGAGCGGCGTTGCCGCTCGTTTTCTCGGCCTCGCCGGCTGCTTATGTCGTCACCGGAAACGCCGCGCCGCTGACGCGCGACTACATCAACTGGCTTCCCGCAGCCGTTCCGCAAGGATCTGCGTGGGATAGTCGCGCCGCGCCGGCATCGATTTGGACGCCGCTCGCATCAGCTTCAACCGCTTGGACTGTTGATCCAGACCAAGCGATACCGCCTCCGGTGTCGGAATAATGTCGCTGCTCCGCTATTCCGACTATCGACCCGATGTCTCCGACTACATGGGCACGGCGAGCCGCAACGTGCTCAACGTCGTTCCGCAAGGCGACGGCTACGGGCCGCATCCGAGCTTCGTCGCCTACACGCAGGCGCTGCCGGCGGCGTGCCGCGGCGCGTTCTACGCCCTGAAATCGGATGGTTCGGTGGTGACCTTCGCCGGCACATCAACCCGGCTCTACCAGCTCAACAGCACCGACTATTCGTGGGCCGATGTATCCGCGGGCGGCGCGGCGTACAATCCACTCAATCCGACGGCGCAATGGCAGTTCGCGCAGACCGGAAACCTGGTGTTCGCGACGCAAGCCAATGTGGTGCTGCAGGTTTTTGACCTGTCATCCTCATCGGCATTCAGCGCCGCGCTCGGCTCGCCGCCGCAAGCGGCCTATATCAGTGTCGTGGGTGCGTTCCTCGTGCTCTCGGGGCTGCTCGCGCAGCCTTACCGCATCGTTTGGAGCGGCCTCAACAACTTCAATTCGGCAACGAGCTGGACCGCGGGCGTCAGCTTCTCCGATTACCAGGACTTCCCGGATGGCGGCCTGACACGCGGCATTGCCGGCGGCACGCAATCAGGCGTCATTTTCCAGGACCAAATCATTCGGTCCATGGCCTACATTCCGGGATCGCCCCTGGTCTTCCAAATCGACAAGATCGCGGACGGATTCGGCTTGTTCGCGCCGTACTCGGTCATCCGGGCCGGCGGCGTCATCTTCTTCTACGCGGGGCAGGGCTTCCACAAGATCCCGGCCGGCGGTGTGCCCCAGCCGATCGGCCGCGAGAAGGTCGACCGCACCTTCAGGGCCGCTCTCGACATCGGCAGCATGCAACTGTGCATCGGTGCCGCCGATCCGCGATCGACGCGGGTCTATTGGGCCTATAAGTCGGTGTCAGGCGCGACCGGCGCCTATGACAAGCTGCTCGGCTATGACTATCTGCTCGACCAGTTCTTTCCCGTCCAGATGTCAGGGCAATATCTGCTCGGCGTCTCGCAATCAGGCCTCACGCTCGAGGCGCTCGACGCCATCGCGCCGGGCGGCTCGGTCGACGCCATGACGCTGTCGTTTGACGATTATCCGACCGCGGCCCAGCCACAGCTTGGACAGTTCGATTCCAGCGGCACGCTCGGGTTTTTCTCGGGGCCGGCGCTGGAAGCAACCATTCAGAGCGCAGAGCAAGGCGGCGATGGCCGGCGCGTCTCGGTCCAAGGCTTTGCGCCCGTCACGGATGCACCAACGCTGTACGGCTCGCTGTTCTACCGTGATACGCAACAGGGGACGACGATCCAGGGAGCCGAGACCGGGCTTTCCCGTGTGGGGCGTTGCGACATGAGACGTGAAGCCGCCTTTGTTCGGTTTCAGGTACGCATTCCGGCCGGCACGGTGTGGGCATCCGCATCGGGCGTTGTGCCTGACATGTCGATCGGGGGTGCGGTGTGACCGCCTATGTTCCCTCCGGCGGCTCGACCAGCTTTGCCGAAATCATCCGGTCGCTGACGGGGCTTGCCTCGGGCCGATCGAACGCGACCGGCACCATCACGCTGGCAACAGGCGTGGCCACCACGACGGTGATTGACCGGAATTGCGCCGTCGGCGCCACCATCCAGTTCATGCCGACGACGGCGAACGCCGCGGCCGAGCTCGGCAACGGCACCATGTATGTGAGCGCTGTTTCGAACGGCTCTTTCACCATCACCCACGCGAATTCTGCAACGACGGGAAGGACGTTCCGCTATGCGATCGTCG
Source organism: Bradyrhizobium sp. USDA3516 (assembly GCF_057651995.1). Lineage (NCBI taxonomy): Bacteria > Pseudomonadati > Pseudomonadota > Alphaproteobacteria > Hyphomicrobiales > Nitrobacteraceae > Bradyrhizobium > Bradyrhizobium sp. USDA3516. The sequence continues at coordinate 359,163 of NZ_JBYGYN010000004.1, forward strand.
GTTGAGCTGGCGTGCGTAGATCCCGCGCGCGTCCGCGACGTCTGGCCGCTGGCGCGACATCTGATCAAGCGGGCCGTTGATAAGGCTGGCTTGAGCGACTTTGCGGCCGTCGAATCGGAGGTTCTTGCGGGCGATCAACTGCTCTGGCTTGCGTGCGCCGGGCCGAGTCTCGAAGCCGCCGCCACGACACGTCTTATAAGGGCATCGGAGCGTAAAATCTGCGAATTGGTCGCGTGCGGCGGAGATGACCGCGCGCGCTGGCTTCCGCTACTCGACGGCATCGAGGACTACGCACGGAACGAGGGCTGCGCCGAAATGCGAATTTGCGGCCGTAAGGGCTGGGAACGCGTTCTCGCCGGCTACCGAGCGCAGCATGTCATTTTGGGGAAGGACTTGGCCTGATGGGTGGCAAATCGACGTCGACCACCACGCAGCAGAGTGAGACGAGACCTTGGGAAGCGGCGATGCCGACTGTCCAGGGGCTGTTGAGCGGCGTGAACAGCCTCATCCCGAACAGCGGGATTTCTTCGGCCGAGAACGCCGCGATCAACAACCTCACCGCGCGCGGGCAAGCGGGCAATCCATATGCGCCGGCCGTGGGTCACGTTGCCACGCGCCTGCTCGACGGCGGCGGCGCAACCGATCAAAACCCCGCGCTGCAAGGCAATCTCGATGCCTACCGAACGGGCATGGCGAAGTACACCGATCCGGGCTATTCAACGGTCAACTCGCCCGAGGTTCGCGCCGCGCTGGATCAGATCCTGAGTGACACCACGAATTCGGTGAACAGCCAGTTCGCCGCCGGTGGCCGCAGCTTTTCCGGCATGAACGGCCAGACGCTGGCACGCGGTTACACACAGGCCGCGGCGCCGCTGATCCTCGACCAGGCCAACCGGGACATTGCGACCCGCACCGGCGCGCTCGGCTCTGTCTACAACGCCGGCAATACGACCGCGAGCGCGATCACCGCGAACAACCAGCAGGGCGTCAACAACCAGGTGCAGGGCGTGGCGACGTCGAACGATGCGCTCAAAGCCAACAATTGGGGCGATCAGCAAGTCATCACCGCGGAGGAACTGCGTAAGAGCATTCCCGCGTCCAATCTCGGGCTTCTCGCACAGATCGGCATTCCGTTGGCCCAGCTCGGCACCAACAGCAACAGCACGTCGAACACGGAAAACCAGATGAGCGGCGCGCAGCAATTCGCGACGATCGCAGGCGGCATGGGCTCGCTGCTCGGCAGCGGCAAATCTGCCGGTGGCGGCGGTAGCGGGCTGCTCGGTCTGTTGGGGATGCTCTGATGGTGGGATTGCTTGACGCTCTCGTGCCGTTCACGCCCGGCGGCGGGCTGCTCGACTTCCTGAGGCGGAACGCCGACGCGGCGATCGCGAACAATCCCGGCGCGATGGCGTCCGACGTCGCGCAATATGGCAGCGCGCCGCAGATCATGCCGGCCAATCAGCCCAACGTGATCGATTCGGCGGCCTGGCCGCAAGGTCCGGTGGGCGCGCCGATGTCCGCGAACGCGTCGATGACGCGGCCAGCCGCAGCCATGCCGGTGCCGGTCCAGGCGCAGCCCGCCCAGGCGGCGCCCGGCGGCGAATCCGGCTTCATGACCGGCTACCAGAACTTTCGCAACGGCGGCGGGTTGATCGGCAGCATCATTGCCGGCGCCACCGGCCAGCGCAATGACCCCGTCGCGCAGGCGCAACAGCAGCAAACCCAGGTGCAGAACGTGACGGCGCGAGCGCTGATCGCGAAGGGCGTTGCGCCCGAAGAGGCAATGGCCGCGGTGCAGCCGGGCAATGGCGATCTGCTCAAGACGCTCATCGCGCAACATTTCGGGCCGCCTCGCGCGCCGACTGTGCTCGGCAACGGGTATGTCTGGCAGGAGGGCAAGATCAACCGTGCCTATGAGCCGGAGGCGCGTCCGCCGACCAATCTCGGAGATGGCTATATCTGGAACCCCGAAAAGGGGAAAGCCGAGCGCGTCTATACCCCGGATACAAAGGCCGTGAAGCTTGAAGACGAGGTTGCCGCGCGCGAGAACGCTTTGCGTGCGCGCGGCATCGACCCGAAGGACCCGAAGCATCAACAGTATGTTCTCACCGGAAAATATCCGAGGGAGGACGCGCAACCACTCTCCGCTGCCGACAAAAAGGCGATCATGACGGCGGAGGATGACAATGCTCTCTTGACCGGCACGCTCGACACCCTCAGACGGGCGAAAGAGCTCAATGACAAGACGTTCACTGGCGCGACCGCGGGCGCGCGAGGCTGGATCGGCACGGCCATTCCGGGCGCCGGTGCGATCCTGGACGAAGGCGCAGCCAAAGCGACGCGCGAGTTCAACCAGCTCATGTCCGGCGAGGCCATCAAGTCGATGTCGGAGACGCTGAAGGGCGCGACCACGGATCGCGAAATGGGTCGCTTCTTGGAAATGCTCGCCGACCCGTCAACGCCTCCGGACATCCGGGAGCGCACCATCAACCGCATGATCCAGCTTGCGGAGCGTCAGCAGAAAATCAACAGCTCGCGCATCAACGACTTGCGCGGTGGTACCTATTACAAGCCTGGACAGGGCGGAGCGGTTGACGCGCCGGGATCGCCGGCCGCTGCCAAGCCTGCCGCTCCAGTGAAAATCGACGGCTACACCATCACGGAGCACTGATGCCTTCGTTCACGATCAATGCCCCGGACGGCAAGAGCTACACGATCGAGGGCGACAACGCCGAAGGTGCGTTGGCCGCGCTCAGGAAGCATCTCGGGCAGGCCGACGCGGCGCCAGCGCCGGACAAGTATCAGCAGGCGGCGAATGAGGAGGCCGCGAAGATGGACGCGGCCGGCGTTCCGCGCGGCGCTGGCTTCACGCGCCGGCTGGCCCATGGCGCGACCCTCGGAGCCGACAGCACCATTCTGGCCGCACTGGAAACGCCGCTGGAAATGATCAAGCGCGGCACGTTCAGCCCGGCCGAAGGCTACAGCTACGCCAAGGCGCGCGAAGACAAGATCATGGAAGACGCTCGCAACAACACGGGCGCGCTCGGCACGGCCACCGAGGTGCTCGGCGGCGGCGTTGCCGGCGGCGGCCTCGCCAATGCCGGTGTCACGGCTGCGCGCTTCATCGCGCCCGAAGCGGGTATCATTCCGCGCGCGCTCGCCGCGGCGGCGGACGGTGTGGGCCTCGGTGGCTTCTCCGGCGCGATGGAAGGCAACGGCCTTGCCGAGCGGGCCGAGAACGCCGTCAAAGGCGCGATCGTGGGCGGCGTGCTCGGGCCCGCCGGAACGGTTGCGACGTCGCTGCTCAAGGGCGTTACGGCGCCGATCTTCGCGAACTGGAAGGCGCGCCAGAACCCGACCGCCTACGCCGAATCGCAGATCGCGCGCGGCATCCACGAAAGCGGCGTCGCGCCGGATGAATTGTCGCTGCGGATGGTGCAGGCCGCCAACGAAGGCCAGCCCGAATTCATGCTGGCCGATGCCATGGGTAGGCCGGGCCAGCGGCTGCTTTCCACTGTGACGCGTGCGCCCGGCGAGGGCCGAACGGCCGCGGTGGAGGCGCTGGAGAACCGGCAGGCCGGGCAGGGGCGGCGCGTCGCGAGCGCGCTCGCCGAAGGCTTTGAGAGCCCGCGCACGGCAGAGCAAACCAGGCAGTCGATGACGGCGGCGCGTGATGCCGCGGCAGATGCCGAATATGGCGCCGTGCGCAACGTTGCCGAGCCCGTCGACGTCTCCAACGTGGTCAACCACATCGACCAGCACGTTTCCCCGTTCGGCGTGGCCCATGACCGAATCGCGCCGGACGGCATCACGGGGCGGATGATCGCGTACCGCCGCATGCTGGCGAGCGGCGAAACCAACCTCGACGGCAGCGCGGCCGGGGGCGTAAATGATTTTGCCGCGGCACAGATGGTCCGCCAAGAACTGTCTGACGAAGTTCAGCGGGCGACGCGGGCGGGTGAGAGCAACCGCGCACGGCTGCTCGGCGGCGTGCTGCGCGAGCTCGACGCATCGCTTGAGAATGCGTCGACCGGCTTCCGGCAGGCCAACCGGAATTTCGCACAAAGGTCTCGCGATATCGAGGCGATCGACGACGGCCGCGCCGCGGCCCAGCGTGGGCGCTCGGAAGACACCATTCCGGCATTCCAGGCGCAGACGCCGGCCGGCCAACGCGCGTTTCGAGCGGGCTATTCCGATCCGCTGATTGCCGAGGCACAGGGCGCGGCCTTCGGAGCGAACAAGGCGCGTCCGCTCACCAGCGATGCGTTCCGCGACGAGGCGGCAGTGATGGCGCCGGGCAATGACCTGATGCAGCGTCGGATCGGCCGCGAAAACACCATGTTCGAAACCCGCAACCAAGCGATGGGCAACTCCAAGACGACCGAGAACATGGCCGATGACGCCGCCATGTCGGTCGATCCTACATTGATCGGCCAGATCCTGAGCGGTAACTGGCACGGCGCTGTGCGGACGGTGGTTGCAGCGGGACAGAACGCCATGACCGGCAACACACCGGAGGTGCGTCGGGAGGTCGGGCGCATCCTGTTGCAGAACGGGGCGAACGTTTCGCCGGCCCAGTTGCGGGCGATGGTCGACCGTACCATTGAGCGTATCCGCTTCGTGCAGAACCTTGCTCGAGCTGGCGGGCAGGCCGTTCGCGGGGGCGCGACTGTTGCGCTCGCCGAAGGCGTGCGGACGCGGAGCTAATCGATGCGCTTGATCTTGTAACCGTCAATCACCGTCGATTCGCCCGGCTTTAAAGGCTGTGAATGCTGCGGCGTGCCGAACATCACTCCGTAGGCCCTTTCTCTTACGCTGCCAGCGGCGAGCAAAACGACAAGGAGGAGCCCGAGCGCTCCGGCTGCGATTGCGAGCTCGGCGAGGAAGTAAGGAGCACCGCGGCCGAAGATCGGTTCGCGGGGCTTCTCCCGATCGGACTTCCAGTCCTTCGGGGGAAGGTCGATTTCTGGACGATTTTCAGGACTCTTGATGAGCAACGGCAAAACCGCGTTTGATTTCTACGTCAACCAGGGGCTGACGCCGGCCCAAGCGGCCGGTATCGTCGGCAATTTGCAGGGCGAATCCGGACGGGACATCAACCCTTCGGCGGTCAACCGCGGCGACGGGCGCGATGGTAGCGATTCCATCGGGATCGCGCAATGGAATGGGCCGCGAGCGGAAGCGCTCAAGGCCTATGCGGCCTCCAAAGGCGTGCCCTGGACCGATCTCAATGCCCAGCTCGAGTTCCTGCATTCCGAGCTGCAGGGCCCTGAAAAGCGGGCCTATGCAGCGCTGAAAGCCGCCACCACGCCCGAGGAGGCCGGCCGGGCCTTCCTCGGCTTTGAGCGTCCGAAAGACTGGAATGTGCCCGGCGCGCACACGAAGCGGGAGAAATATGCCTCCGCGGTCTATTCGGCCTATGGCGTCCAACCCGGAGCACAGCCGACGGTGCCAACGCCGGCCGCGCCCGCGGGCCCGCCGCTATCTCTCGCGCCGCCGCAGCCCGCCGCGCCGCCGATCTTCGCAAAACCTGTGGACAGCGGGCCGGTCATAGCTGCGACCCCCGCTGCGTTCGTCCCGCCCGCCGCGCCCGCGGGCGTGCCGGCGCCGATCTTCGCCCCGCCTCAAAAGCGGATCGACCTGTCAGGGCTTCGCGCCGCGCTCGCGGCTCGAGCTCCCATCTTTTCCAGCTCACAAGGGTAAGAATGCCGATCTACAAATGGTCCGAAAACGGCACCGACAACCAGGGCGGCGATCCCAACATCAATTGGGCCGAAGGACAGGCGCCGAGCACGGTCAACAATTCCGCGCGCGCCATGATGGCGGAAACTAAAAAATTCGTGACGGATATTTCCGGGGCTATCGTCACCACCGGTACCTCAACCGCCTATGCAGTGACGTCGCACAGCCAGTTCACCACACTCGCTCTGCTCGACGGCCAGATGATTGCGTTCACGCCGCATACCACGAACACCGCGGGATCCCCGAACATTACGCTCAACGTGGATGGGCTCGGCGCCAAGACGATTCAGAGCAGCCCGGGTGTTGACGTGCCGGCCGGCGTGCTGATCCAGGGAACGCCCTATGTCGCGCTCTACAACGCGGCGAACGGGGTTTTCTATCTGCGCAACTTCTACGGCAATCCGTACAACATCCCCATCGGGGGAATGATTGACTTCATCGGCGGCACGTCGCCGCATAGCTCTCTCGTTTTGCCATTCGGGCAGGCGATTTCGCGGACCACCTATGCAGCGCTCTTCGCCTTGGTTGGCACTACCTACGGCCCTGGTGATGGCAGCACCACGTTCAACGTACCGGACCTCCGCGGGCGCGTCGTCGCCGGCAAGGATGACATGGGTGGAAGTGCGTCAGGCAGGTTGACGAATAGCTTCCTCACCAACCCGACCACGCTGGGCGCAACGGGCGGCTCGCAAAGCCGGGCTCTTGCGACTGAAAACCTACCTCCGTACACGCCAACGGTCGCATCGGCGACTGTGAGCGTGACCTCTACTGTCTCGGATATCCAACGCAACAACAATGGTTCGAACTCTGCAAATCTCGGCGGCGGCGCGTCGGACTACGCTCATATGAGCAATAGTCCCATCACATCGACCGGCACCGCCTCCATCACGATGAACCCGCAAGGCGGCACGAGCAATGCGTTCGGAATCGTTCAACCAACGATCATCACGAACAAGCTGCTCCGCATCATCTGATCTATTCCTTGGCGAACAGCGCATCCAGATAGGGTTGGTTTTTGTCGTGAATTTTTCGCAGCGCTGCAATGATCCTGGCCTTCCTCTCCGGCGGCAAGTCTGGAGCATCGGCGAACTTGATCAGCCCCTTCTCAAGGCGAGACCAGAAGTTGCGCCCTCCTGAAAAACTGTCCAAAAGGACATCGCGGCACGCCAGAACCGTAAAAGCGGTCGAAAGGCTGAAGACGACGGCAACAATCATCGTCTTCAGCGCAAAAACACCAAGAGCTTTCATATAATATTCGGTTTCCTGTAATTGGGGTGGTGACTGTATCACTCAACCCACGATAGATCAATCTTCGCGGGAAGCCTCGGAACATCACCAGTCTCTGACGCGCGTAATACACAGGAATAATCGGCCGGCGTCGCGAGCCCGCCCACGCGACACTTTTCCCCAAGGCAACGGCCCGACCATCCGGGCCATGAAACTCATCGACGACTGGAAGAGTGAATTTCACCGGCTTTGGACGGTGCGGCTGAGCCTGTTCATGTTCGTGCTCACGGGCGCTCTGGTTGCGCTCCCTGCCTTCGCCGACAAGCTCAACCCCAAGTTTTTCCTCGCGCTCTGCTGCGGCGGATACGGCCTCATCGGTTTCCTGCGCCTGGTCAAGCAAGTTCCGAAGGCCGATCTATGAGCGTCAAAAAGTCAGTTGCCGCCGCGAGCTCGGCGGGCGTGATCGCTGCGGCCATTGCCTTTACCCCGGGATGGGAAGGCATGGACGCAGTCGCCAAGCGCGACATGATCGGCACCGGTCACCCGGTGACGTATTGCTACGGCCAGACCGACGAATTCGGCAAGGTGAAGGTCGGGCAGCGCTTCACCAAGGAAGAGTGTGACGCGAAGTTGGCCGCTTCGCTGCCGAAGTACCTCGCCGAAATCGAGCGCTGCATCAAGGTCCCGTTGCCCGACAAGACGATGGCGGCATTCCTTGACGCCGCCTACAACGCCGGCTCTGCGGCCGTCTGCCGCTCGCCGATGGTCAAGCTCGCCAATGCCGGCGATCTGCGCGGCGCCTGCAACGCCTTCGCCGGCTGGTACGTTCGATCCGACGGGCAAGTGCGCCGCGGCCTGGTCGCGCGCCGTGGCGGCGACGGCCGCAAGGGCGAAAAACAGCTCTGCCTCGAAGGCCTCGCCGAGGGCAAGCGCACCGTCGCGATGCCGCCGCCGCCGGCCGCGCCGACGCTGTGGCAGCGCATCCGGCCGTGGATCTTCAAGGCATGATGATGTGGTGGCCGCTCTACGCCTATGCCGTCGGGTTCAGTCTGCTCGGGCTGTGGTGCGCCTTTGAGCCGGAGGAGCGCTGATGTTTTGGATCGAGGCCGCGTGGAATTACCTGTTCGGCTGGGCCGGCATCAACATGCTGGCCGGCTTCGCCTGCGTCGCGGTCGCGGTGCTGACGCCGCCGGCCGTCGCCGCCTTCATTCCCGACCTTCGCAAATGGGCCATCGCCGCGGCCGTGGTCGCCTTCACCTGCATGGGATGCATCGCCTATGGGCACAAGAACGGAATCGACTTCACCCGAGCTCAATGGGATGCCGCGTTGGCGCGGGAAGCTGCCGGCGGCGACGCGATCCGCAGCGATTCTGAGCGTGCTGTGCCTGGCACTTCTGACCGCTGGTTGCTCAACGATGATCCCTTCAACCGTAACCGCCGGGAACGCGATGATGGCCACAAAGGCCCGGTGCGCTGGCTGGCGGTCAATCCGTTTCGACGCGTGGAATGACACGGTCGACACCATCAACCAGATCCGCATTCACAACCGGGTAGGGCTCAAGAAACGGTGCTGGAAGTGACGGAAACCGACATCAAGAACGCAGCTCGGGAAGGCGTGAGGGAATTCCTGCTCCTGATCGGCGTTGATGCCAGCTCGCCGGCCGCGATCATCGAGCTTCAGAAGGATTTTCATCACCAACGGCAGATGCGCCTCACCGCTCGCGCCATCCGCAACGAGGTGGGGAGCAAGGTGATTTCGGTTCTCACGGGCAGCGCCGTGACCGGCGTCCTTGGCGCGGTTGCCTATTACATCGCCCGTCACTGAGCCGCCCGCTGATCGCGTTGCGCGCGTCGTCGTCATCACGGGCGACACGCCGGACGAGCGCTATATCACCCTCGGAGAGGGTGATGGGACCTATCAACGGTATGCGCCGGAATAGCTCTCTCACCTCGGCAAGGGTCACGCGGCTTTCCGTCTCCTTGGAAAGGGCTTCGGCTTGGCGCGCCGCGAGCACCGTCCGCTTGTCGCCGTTCTTTGTGGCGTGGTAGGCGCGCAGATCCTTCATGAACGCTTTGGCGGCCTCGGGTGGGATTTCGATCATCGGCCGCCCGCCAGCTTTGTCGCGCTCGATTCGGGCCAGCTCTTTGGCTTGGTCAAGGGCGTCAGTTTGGGTGGGCTTGCCGGTGACAGATCGCCGGCCGGCGTGATCGTCCCAATAGAAATAACGGCTCCGGCGGCCGTCGGCGAAGCGCACTTCGAAACTGCCACAGTCGGGAATACCCGCTGGCGCGTGAGGGATGATGCGGACAGGGTCGTCTTGCATGCTGGGAATTTACAGGGTGAACAGGACAAGAACAACTGTGCCTGTTTTTGCGACTGGCGCAACCGCTGTTTGTTTCCGTTTTGGCCGCCGTTGCCGGGGCCTCAAAATCGCGGGAAACCCTGCAAATCCAGCATTTTCATGGTGCCGGCTGAGGGGATTGAACCCCCGACCTTCGGTTTACAAAACCGCTGCTCTACCGCTGAGCTAAGCCGGCGATGCCTCAAGAGGCAGGGCAGAGCTCGGCTCGCGCCGGGGCCCTCCACCCGTGCGCGCCGCAATACCAGACTTGATCGGAAAGTGCCAGAAGCGGCAGCTCGCCGCGCAAGACGTGAAACCGGGCGGCCGCGCGGGCCGCCCGGTGTGTCTCGGTCGGTTCAAGTCGCTTTACTGGCAGAGGTGCCGGCGGCCGTCTGCGCCCTTGAAATAAGTGCCGGGCGTGCAGACGAAGCCGTTCCGCTCGGCGTAGCTGCGCCTGTCCCAGCTACGATTGTCCCAGCCGCGGTCCCACGAATTGTCATAGGCGTAGGAATTGTCCCAGCCGCGGAATGGTGCGGTGGCAATCGCGCCGGCGGTGCCGATTGCGGCGCCTGCGACGCCGGCCGCTGCGCCCGCTGCGCCGGCCGCGACGTCGGTCGGCCAGAAGCCGGTGGGGCTCCTGTTCCAGTCGTTGTTCCAGTCGCGATTGGTCTGGCGATAGGCTGCGCGACGATGGCGATAGCCGCTATCGGTGGTGGCCTGTCCCGGTCCGAAGGTCTGGCAATTGGCATTCGGGAATTGCGCCGAGCAGCGGCCCTGATTGTTGACGACGGTCTGCGCCATGGCAGAGCCTGCCAGCATGGTCGCTGCGATCGCCGTGGCCCCGAGAAGCTTGATGGTCATGGTTGTTCGCTCCCATTTTGTTGACAGGAGCTAAACGCTCACGGCGCAGGACGTTCCGATGCAACCTTGGGATTTTTCGGCTGCGAGCCGTCAAACAGATGTGAGCAGCGTGCGCTGTTCCAGTCGCGCGGTTCCGGCGCCCGTTAATGCTTCGCTAGCTCGCCGTGCAGCATTTGAGCGGCGCGCAATCCTTGCACGTTAGGCTTACCGGAATTTGGTGAGCAGGCCTTAACCCTCTCTGCGCCGCGATCGGTTAGGTTGCCGCCCGGATAACCGGGGTCTCCTCATGCGCGCCGTGGCGCTCGCCGCCTTTCTGATCGGACTGCCTGCGACGGCGTTGGCCGGCGGCTTCGAGATCGTCGTTCCCGGCCGTCCCGGCGTGCCGATCATCATCAACAACATCGACGCGTCCTACGCCGTCGTCGAGGGCACCTGGGGCCTCGGCAAGGGCCAGCAGGTGCAGCCCACGATCTATGGCGGCCGCTATATCGCCGAGCGGCAGCCCGACGACGTCGGCCATTATTATCCGACGCTGGGGCTGCGGCCTGGCTACGGCCGGCTCGAGGTCGAGCCGCCGGCGAACCGTAAATTGCCGAAGCCCGCCGAGAGCTACCACCAGAGCTGGGGCGCCTCGTCCGCGCCGCTGCCGGCGCAGATGGACCCGCCCGTCGATCCGCCGCCGGTGATCTACGCGCCCGAGATCAACGAACGTCCTCGGCCGCCTCGGCCGCGGCCGCGCACAGAGATACCCGGCAGGCCGCCGGGTTGAGAAACGTGAAAACCAAAAACGGAAATCAACAGGAGAGAGTAATGCGTCAGATGATTTCGGGACTGGTCGCGGCAACTGCCGTGATGTTCGCCGCCACCGCGCCGGCCGCGGCCTGCGGCTTCACCACATGCGCGCCGGTGGCGCCGGTCTATTCCGGCTGCAACACCGGCTGTGGCGGATATGGTTACGGCTACGGCGCCTATGAGCGTCTCGCCGAGCCGACCACGCAGTATTACTACGTCAACCAGGGTCCGACCTATACCGGTCCGGGCGCCTTCGCGCCGTACCCGACCTACCGCGAGGACGCGGTCGTCGCGCCCGCCAATTACGGCTACGGCTACGGCTATCGTGCCGCCGCGGTCGCACCGCCGGCCGCTTATCCCTATCGCCGCCCGTATTTCCGTCCCTACCGCTATGGCTATGGTCCCCGCTACGGCTATCTGCCGCGCGTGCAATACGGCCATGCTCACCGCTACGGCTACGCCCACCGGCACGGCTACGCCCACCGCCACGCGCCGCACTATTATGGCGGTCACCGCGTGCTGCGCCGCTATTACTGATCTCTGATCGGCCGAGACTTGCGAAGCGCCCGTTCGCGTGATGCGGACGGGCGTTTTGTTTTTCTTCAAAACAACCCCATGCACAGTAGCCGCAAACAGTGAAATCAAGGACTTGAAGCGCAATGTGCCCGAGATGAGCGAGCATCGCTCACTAGCTCGTTGTTCGAGCTCCATATTTCGGAAAAACAGAGATCTCGAATTGATCCGTCGGGCAAAACAGGCCTAGTATGGGATCGTCCGGATATGCGGGGTGCCCAAAGCGCTAGCGCTTCATCAGCCCCAGCCGGCTCGCGCCGACATAGAGCGCGAGCACGGCCGCATTCGAGACGTTGAGGCTCTTGATCTCGCCGGGCATGTCAAGCCGCGCCACGACGCTGCAGGTCTCGCGCGTCAATTGCCGCAAGCCTTTGCCTTCGGCGCCGAGCACCAGCGCGAGCGGCTCGCGCAGCTCGACATCGCTGATATCTTCACTGCCTTCGCTGTCGAGGCCGACGGTCTGGAAGCCGCGCTCATTCAGCGCTGTCAGCGCACGGGCGAGATTTTGCACGGTAACAATTGGCACAAGCTCCAGCGCGCCGGAGGCGGCCTTGGCGAGCACGCCCGTCGCCTCGGGGCTGTGACGCGCGGTGGTCACGATCGCCTTCACCGCGAAGGCCGCTGCAGAGCGCAGAATGGCGCCGACATTGTGCGGATCGGTGATCTGATCCAGCACCAGCACCATGCCTTCCTGCTTTAGCGTCTCGATGTCCGGCGAGGGCAGGGGATCGGCCTCGGCGAGCAGGCCCTGATGCACGGCGTCGGGCGAGAGCAGGCGGTCGATCTCCTGGGGACGGACGATCTCGGGCGCGATGCGGGTCGCGATGTTTTCGTCCGCCAGCCGCCGCGCGGCGTTCTCGGTCAGCGTCAGCTTGCGGATCCGCCGCTGCGGGTTGGCGAGGGCCATGGTGACGGTGTGCCAGCCATAGAGGATGACGGGCCCGTCGCCTTGCGAATCACGGTCGCGCCAGGCCGGCCGGCCGGCCGATTTTCCGGGCCTGTTGAAGGGCTTAGCCCCGCCGCGAGCCCCCTTGGGGCCGAATTTTCGATCCTTCATGGGCTCGCTTCTGTCATGGGTTCCGGAATATGGCAATTTCGATGCCTGCGAGGGGATTTTAGCTGCCTGCCTCGGTTGACTTTGCCCCACCGCTTCGCCCATAAACGCGCCCGGTCGCGCCCCGATCCGGGTTGTCGCGGCCTTCACGTTCCATGGCCGTCTTCGGTCCGCCGGCAAGGTCCGGCCCGATTGTGCTGCCGTCGAGCGGGGGAGTGTCCCGAGTGGCAAAGGGAGCTGACTGTAAATCAGCCGCCTCATGGCTTCGCAGGTTCGAGTCCTGCCTCCCCCACCATCCTTCGCTCGCTTCGCGAGCTACGGCTCGGCAAGCCAATGCCATACATCAAAGAGATGCGAGCGAAGGCTGCCGCGCCCAGGGCCGGGCTCGTCCTTGCGTAGGATAGCAAAAACTCTGACACGTTGCTGCTTCTCATCTCACGCTACTTGCCGCGGTCGCAGTAGTTGGCATCGGACTCTGCATCTGGGCAGGAGTTGAGAGGAAATTACCGCGAACAATTTTCCGCAAGCAGGAGTGGAAAGAGCCTCTCATTCGAGAGCAGATGATTGCTAAACGAACAGATACAGAACAGAGTGGCCTGATGCCACCAAGGAAAGCTAAAAGCCCCTACAAACCGCCTGCAATCGCTCCACCCGCAAGCACCGGCAACGCCGGTCCTTCGTTTGAAGCTAAGGTTGGCGCGTTCTATCTGTTGTCGCTTCTCGGAAGGAGCGAGCCACGTGGCTTGCCTGGCGCATCAGTTCGCGCGGTCGAGTTGCAGCGTCGGATCGATGAGCACCCTCTCGACGATGTCATTGTCCAAGCTGTCAATGCCGACGGTTCGCCGGCAACGCTCGAAATCCAAGTCAAGCGTGCTCTGACATTCACCGCTTCGGATCTTGAGTTCAGGGATGTCGTCGGGCAGATCGCCGACGCCGCGAAGAAGCCGGAATTCAAGGCACAACGTTACGAACTTGCGGTCGCGGTCGCGCGGACGACGACGCGCATCGAATTTGTTTGCCAGGAAGTTCTTCATTGGGCGCGTCAATTACCAGACGCGATGACTTTTGCCGCGCACATAGAGCGCCCAAATTTCGCGTCCGACGATATGCGCAACTTCGTCGCGGTATTCCGTGCAAATCTAGCCCAGGTTGGGGCCCCGACTGACGACGAAGCGCTCTGGCAGCTGTTGCGCCATTTCCAAATTCTGGTGTTCGACTTCGAGTCGCCCGGTTCCGACTATGAATACCGGGCTCGCGAACGTGCGCGATCTGTGCTGGCACCCGCTGATCGCCATCGATCCGCCGATCTCTGGGCGGTGCTGCTAGATTACGTTGGTGCAAGTGCCCGCGCCAGCGGTGCTCTTGAGGGCGCGACGTTTTCGACGGTGCTGCAACAGCAGCATAAACTCCTCATCAACCTGCCCGACGATTTGCGGGTCATAAACGATCGGCTCGCGGACGAAGCTGAGCGCGTGTTGGCCGAGATCAACGATGAAGTCGGAGGCGTTCGCTTGGCACGAACCGGTCTCGTCGACCAAGCGCATCAGCACCTCGAAAATCACCGCATTTTGCACATCGTCGGAGCATCTGGCTGCGGCAAGTCCGCTGTCATGAAACATCTCGCGCGCAGGCTTCAGCATGAGGGCCGCATCATTGCGTTGCGCAATGGTCGGGTTACGCCGGGTGGATGGCAACCGCTGGCTCACCTCATCGGATGCCAAATATCCCAAAGTGCCTTCTTCAATGAGCTCGGTTGCGGTGGGGGCGCGGTCTTGTTCATCGACAACATCGATCAGATCGATGGAATGGCGGAGTGGGCCACCATCTCCGATCTTCTAACCGGTGTCGTTAAAAGTCCCGGGTGGCGCGCGGTCGTGACCGGCGGCGCTGGCAATGAGGAGTGGAAGACGAAATTGCCCGCAGCCTTGCGGCGCTCAGACATTGCTACGCTGGCAGTCGAACCTATCTCGGATGACGAGGTCAAGGTACTATCTGCCGAGAACAAGACCCTCGGTGTTATCCTGGGTCCCGATCATCCCGCGAAGGGAATTGCGCGGAATCTCTTCTATCTCTCTCGACTAGTCGAATTTGGCGTTGGCGATGCGGAGGCCGATGCCGGAGTCGTGTCGGAGCTCGACCTTGCCCGCTTGTGGTGGCGCTATGCCGGCGGGCGAGGTGAAGACAACGGCCGCTTTGCGCGTCTTAAATTATTGCGGCAGCTCGGATCGCAAGTCATTGCCGATCCGGGGCGCTCGACATTCAAAGTTGATGAGTTGGACTCGCCGACTTTGGTCGAGCTTCTGAACGTTCATAGCCTCCACGAAGTCATCAAGGGCGCCACGATTTCATTTCGCCACGACGTCCTGCGCGACTGGACTGTCGGATTTATGCTGCACGACGACAAAGGGCTTCTGAATTCGCTGCCGATGAACGCACCGCTTCCTGCTGGCTTAGGTCGGGGGTTGGAAATAACGGCCCGGCTCGCTCTTTCTGCCGATAATGATGGAAGAGCTTGGCTCGAACTCCTGGCAGCCGTTGAGCGTGAAGGATCGCTCGGAAGCTGGAAGCGGCCCATCCTGTTGGCGCTGACCCGATCCGAACACGCAGTCAGCCACATGATCCGCCTCAAGAGGGCGCTCCTGGAAAACGGCGGACGAAGGATGAGCGATCTGATCCGTCTGATGATCGCAATCGATTCCGTGCCGCTCACAATGCTCGTGGCTCGGCTTCAGCCCACGACACCCATTCCAAAGGGTATCGATGATCTCGTTATACCAAAGGGCGTCGGCTGGATATGGCTCGTTTTATGGCTTGTGGCGGAAGCCGGATCGTTACCTATGCAACTAATCCCGGACGTCGTGAAAGTCTTTCAAGCCTGGCTGATCTATGCCCAAAATGGGAGCTTCAACGTCAATGCAGAGATTGTTCGCCTCTTATTTGAGTGGCTTGCCCTGATCGAGGGGCGCCTGGAGCCGCGCACCTACCGCCGCATCGAGGACGCGCCGCCGCCCCTCAACATTCCTCATATGCGCGAAGTGCGGGATCGAATTCAGCTGACAGTATTTACCAATGCCCGTCACAACCCCGCGGCTGCGGCGAAATACTTGTCCGGTCTCGCATCCGGGCGGGTCGGCTATCACGACCAGCGAGCCATCCTTACGTCACCGGGCGCGCTGGCCGGCGCCGCTCCTAAGGAGTATGTCGACTTTGCGTTAGCTTCGATCATCGAGAGGGGCGATCCTGACGATCGGCGTTATCGCCGCCGCCGGTATGGCCCGTTTGGAGCGCACGATCATCTCTTTACGCGGCCATCGCCGAGCCAAGGCCCTTTTCTTGACCTGCTGGAGCATGCTCCGGCAGAAGGGCTCCGTCTTATCCGAGGCCTCGTCGAACAGGCGACGGAGTGGCGACGCGGGCACTACCGGGACGATCGGCGATTATTTCCGAAGCTAACAATTCCGTTCCCGGACGGTCCTAAATCGTTTGAGGGCGATTGGGGCGTCTACCATTGGGGTCGCAGCGTCGCCCCCTCCACCGTCACAGCTTCCGCCCTTATGGCGTTGGAAGCGTGGGGACACCAACAAATCGAACAAGGATGGCCCTTTGCTGAGGTGTTGCGCGATGTGCTCGGCCCGGATGGCTCAAGCGTCGCATTCGTCCTTGTCGCCGTCGACTTGATCCTGTCTCACTGGTCGCTCGCGCGTGACCATGCGTGGCCGTTTGTAGCAACACCGGAGCTGCTGGTCTTCGACGGCCTGCGGCACACCCGCGACATAACGGGGGTCGATCGCCTCGGCGCTCTCGATGGGGCGATGGAGACCGGACGAGTTAAGCGCAGCGATCTCGATGCCCGGCTGTCGCGACGGGTACGTTTGATCGATACGTTCGGCGAGTACGCCTTCGGCCCTGCGGAACGCCTTGCGCCGCTGCAAGCAGCGCTCAAACAGGCTTGCCTTGAAATAAGGAAGGGTTCAGCCGACTCCGAGGAAGATCCGATCAATGGCCTGCGGGCAACCGCTGCACGCGCCTTACGCATGACTGACGCGAAAAATTGGCCGCTCGTCAAAGTCCGCCTCGAAGACGGCTCGGAGGCCGACGTCCATCAGTACCAGGCTGATCCCGCCGAGCAGCAGCTTATCGATGGGCTCCGCGCGCGCTCGGATGCGGACATGCAGCACATGAATGTGCGCATTCGGGTGCAGATGGCACTGCTCGAACCGGGCAAATCGACACCCGCGATTGTGCTTGAAGGAATTGAATGGGCGAAACGACAAACTGTGGTGGTCGGCGAGGTGGCCGGCGATGATGATGATTTCAACAAAGAATGGGATCGCAGGGCCGTTGTTATGAGTGCCGCATTAGCGGCGCGCGATTACGAGGGGGCCGATCGCGAGAGCATCATCGATTGGGCACTCGGACTATTGCGATCCGCCACGGCTCAGCGCGACAAGGAATATGTAGGCAACGAGCAGATCGAATACAATGTAACGGCCCTCGCCACCGTTGGGCTGATTGCGCTCTATCTCAAGAACGGCGACATCGCTGTTCGTGATCTGCTCCTCAAGCTTGCCATGCATGGCCACCAGGCGGTGCTGCACGCACTCGGCAGACAATTGGTAAGTCTCGCTCAAAAGGATGAGCGTCTGGTCCGCACGCTGATCCGCATCATAATGAAGAGCTGTATCTATCATCGGCGAACCGCATTTAACGAGGAAATAAGCCCACTCAAAACGGCCCATCAGGCCGAAATCAACGAACTTATTCAAGCCGAGAAGCGCGCCCTCGCGGATGAAGCCGACGAACCGCCATGGCCGACGTTGCCATTATGGGGACGGCGGTCGCGGCCCCGCCTCAGGTTGCCGGGTGGCCCGTCCCTTGAGGAGAAAATCCCGGCGCCGCCGCCTGACGCTTACGTGGACGATCAGAGACTGGGAGCATTGATGGGTCATCTTGTGCTTTTCACCGCGCATAAGATACCGCCATGGCTCGTCTCACTTACGGATCATCTCCTGTTATGGACGATTGACGCGAACGGCCCGGCCGACGAGCATGATGACGACAACGATAGCCGGCCCTTGCACTGGAATCGCGACTTCTTTGACTTCGCGGGCGTTCTTTCAGTTGCTTTGCCGCACGTCGACGCAGCGAAGATGTTTATCGACCCCATAGTCAAGTTCGGCGAGGATGCCTTCCATGAGACGGCTGCGTCCTTTTTGCGCGGATTTGATCGAGCCACGTTGGCAAATAACACCAAAGACCCCGAGAAGCCGGACGAGGTTCGGGCGTTGCTTGCCGAACGATTGAAGCAAACCTGGAACTATCAGCGCTTTCGGCGCGAGAAGACCTTTACTTGCGAGTCGCACGCTGGCGACATGTGGACTGCAATCTTCTACCAACCGCCGCTTTTCATGAGCAGGGGAGAGACCATTCTCCCAGCGAACTGGGCCGCACTCAATAAGACGATCAGAATTCTGACGGACTTGGTCACCGGTGCACCGACGTCCGGCTGCATGGCAGTGTTGTTCCTGAATCTGCTCGATACCTCACCGCGGGCTGCACTGATCCCCTTCGCTGTGCAGGCCGCGTCCGCGTGGACAGGCGCCTACGGTGCCGATACGCATTTTTGGTCAGAGCGCGACATCGGCCCTCGCCTATGCTCGTGGCTTGGTCGCACGATAAGTGAAGATGCAGCAAGCGCAGCGAAGATTAACGAAGTGCGCGATCCGCTCTTCAAATGCCTCGACATTCTGATTCGGTCTGGTGTTTCGCAGGCGAATGAAATTGAAAACCGGATCACCGCGATGCGAGCGGATCGCTTGGGAGGCAGGTAACGATTAGCCAAGCGCAATGACACCGTGTCTAACTTGCTCGAATGCCTCACGAGCTTCGGAGCTGGGTGCCAAGACAATGAGTTCGATACTTGTCCAAGAAGGCTGCCGTGCCGTGGCCCGCAGAGCGTAGGCTCTAGACGCAGTTCACCCCATCATCTCCCGCACCATCGGCACCACCTTCCGCCCGTAGAGCTCGATGCTGCGCATCAGCTTCTCGTGCGGCAGCGGCCCCGCCGAATATTTCAGCTGGAAGCGCGAGATGCCGAGTGCCTTCGCCGTCTTCGCGATCTTGCGCGCGACCGTTTCCGGCGCGCCGACATAGAGCGAGCCGTGCTCGGCCTCATGGACGAACTCGTCGCGTCCCATCGGTGGCCAGCCGCGCTCCTTGCCGATGCGGTCGCGCATCGCCTTGTAATCGGGCCATAGCTCCTCGCGCGCCTGCGCATCCGTTTCGGCGACGTAGCCCGGCGAATGCACGCCGATCGGCTGGGTCGGGCGGCCGAATTCCTTGAAGGCGCGGTGATAGAGCTCCACGTAAGGCGCAAAGCGGGCGGGATCGCCGCCGATGATCGCCAGCATCAGGGGCAGATCGTAATGCGCGGCGCGCACCACCGATTGCGGACTGCCGCCGACGCCGATCCAGGTTTTGAGCGTGCCGTTCTCGACCGCCGGATAGACCAGCTGATCCCGCAGCGGCGGACGCAGCTTGCCTTGCCAGCTCACCGGCTGCTGCGACAGCAGCGCAGCGAAGAGGTCGAGCTTCTCCTCGAACAGCTCCTCATATTTGCGCAGGTCGAAGCCGAACAGCGGGAAGGATTCGGTGAACGAGCCGCGGCCGAGGATGACCTCGGCGCGTCCGTTCGAGACCGCATCCAGCGTGGCAAAGCGCTGGAACACGCGGATGGGATCGTCCGAAGACAGCACCGTCACGGCGGAGCCGAGATGGATGCGCCTGGTGCGCGACGCGATCGCCGCGAGCACGGTTTCAGGCGAGGAGATTGCGAAATCGGCGCGGTGGTGCTCGCCAAGGCCGATGAAGTCGAGGCCGAGCTCGTCGGCCAGAACCGCTTCGTCGACGACGTTGCGGATCACCTGCGCATGCGAAATCATCGCGCCGGAGGCGTCCCTGGTGACGTCGCCAAATGTGTCCAGTCCGAATTCCAGCGGTGCGGTCATTGATCTGATCTCTGCGGGGAGGATCGGTCAGACTTAATGGACCGCGGCCAGGCGACAAGGCGGCTTTCGGAAATGCTCGGTTTCGGTTCTGCGTCCTATGTCGAGACGCGCACCACCATCTTGCCGAGCGCTCCGCGCGTCTGCATGGTCCTGAATGCCTCGCGGAAATCGTTCAGCGCGAAGACGCGGCCGACCACGGGCTTCAGCTGGCCGTCGGCAAGCCAGCCCGTCAATTGTGACATCAGGCGCTTCTGCACGTCGGGCTCGCGCATCGGGATCTGCGCGAGGTCGACGCCGAGCAGGGCGCCTCCCTTCAGCAGCGGCAGGTTGAACGGCAGCGCGGGGATCGCACCGGCGGCAAAGCCGACCACGAGATGGCGTCCGCGCCAGGCGATCGAGCGGAACGCCTGCACCGAGATCTCGCCCCCGACGGGATCGAAGATGACGTCGGCGCCATGCCCGCCGGTCAACTCCTTGAGCGTGTCGCGCCAGCCGGGCTGCGTGTAGTCGATCGCCGCGTCGGCGCCGTGCGCTTGCGCGAATTCGCGCTTCTCCGCCGTCGATGCCGCCGCGATGACGCGCGCGCCGAGCAGCTTGCCGATCTGCACCGCCGCAATTCCGGTGCCGCCGGCCGCTCCCAGCACGAGCAGCTGCTCGCCTGCGCCCAGCATGGCGCGCGCGCTCAGCGCATAGAGCGCCGTCAGGTAGTTGGCGCGAAACGAGGCGGCGACCTCGGCCGCGACGCCGTCCGGCAGCGGATGGAGTGCTTCGGGCCTGACGACGATCTCCTCGGCCAGCGCGCCGGATCGCGTCATGCCCATCACGCGCATGCCGGATTGAAAGCCCCCGGGCGTGCCGGGCGCGTCGGTCACGACGCCTGCAAACTCCGTCCCGGGAATGAAGGGGAGGGGATCCTTGGTCTGGTAGCGGCCCTCGATCTTCAAGCCGTCGACGAAGCCGATCCCGGCGGCCTCCACGCGGATGCGCAACTGTCCCGGCTCGATGGGCGGCGGCGGGACATTTTTCAGCTCGATCTGATCGATGGGGGCATATTGCTCGACGACGACGGCTTTCATATCGGACCTCTGTTGTTCGCGTGATCCTGACGGGTGCCGACCGCAATCTCTTGCGTTTACCGCCACATCCCGCGCATCCTCGCCCCGATGTCGATCTTCGGCCCCTGCGCCGGGTTGCGAGCGGCGCCCGCCGCTGCCTTCGGCCAGGCCGTGCGCTCGAACAGATAGACCAATTGCTCCGGGATGAAACGGGTGCGCGAGGCGTAGACGTGGCGGTCGCCCCTGGCGGCCTGGCCGTGCACGAAGAAGCGCTGGGGAACGACGAGGTGCAGATCGTCCTTGGCGCGGGTCATGGCGACATAGAGCAGGCGGCGCTCCTCCTCGAGCTCGGCGCTGGTGCCGGCGCCGAGATCGGACGGCATGCAGCCGTCGACGACGTTGAGCACATACACCGACTTCCACTCCTGGCCCTTGGCGGAGTGGATGGTGGAGAGGATCAAATAGTCCTCGTCGCGCAAGGGTGGACCCGATTTGTCGCTGGTCGCATCCGGCGGATCGAGCGTGAGCTCGGTCAGGAATTTCTCGCGGGAGGAATAGCCGCTCGCGATCTGCTCGAGCTGCATCAGATCGGCGCGGCGCGTCTCGGCATCCTCGTGCATGCGATCGAGATGCGGCTCGTACCAGAGCCGCACCCGTTCGAGATCGACGGGCCATTCCGAATAGCGCAAGTTTTCGACGGTGCGGACGAAATCGGCCCAGTCCGCGCCGGTGCGCGCCGGCCCCGGAAGCTGGCCGAGCGTGCCCAGCGGGTCGGCGCTTTCCGCCATCTGGTCGAGCACGCGCTGTGCGGTCGCAGGTCCAATGCCCGGCAACAGATGCAGGATGCGGAAGCCGGCGACGCGATCGCGCGGGTTCTCGGCAAAGCGCAGCAGCGCCAGCACGTCCTTGACATGCGCGGCATCGAGGAATTTCAGCCCGCCGAACTTGACGAAGGGAATGTTGCGGCGGGTCAGCTCGATCTCCAACGGACCCGAATGCGAGGACGTCCGGAACAGCACCGCCTGGTGCTTGAGCAGCGCGCCTTGCTCGCGGTTCGCCAGCACCGCCTCGACGATGTAGCGTGCTTGATCAGCCTCGTCGTGCACGGTGACGAGCTGCGGCTTGCTGCCAGAGGTGCGGTCGGTCCAGAGGTTCTTGGTGAAACGCTCGCGGGCGAGGCCGATGACGCCGTTCGCCGCCGACAGCACCGCCTGCGTCGAGCGGTAATTGCGGTCGAGCGTGATCATCTCCGCACGCGGCGAGAAGCTCTGCGGAAAGTCCAGGATGTTGCGGACGGTGGCGGCGCGAAACGAATAGATCGATTGCGCGTCGTCGCCGACCACGGTGAGACCGCGCCCGTCGGGCTTGAGCGCCAGGAGGATCGAGGATTGCAGGCGGTTGGTGTCCTGATATTCGTCGACCAGCACGTGGTCGAAGCGGCCGCCGATCTCTTCAGCGATCAGCGCATCGCTCATCATCTGCGACCAGTACAGCAAGAGATCGTCGTAATCGAGCACGTGCTGGGCCTGCTTGGCCTCGACGTAAGCCGCGAACAGGCCCTTCAGCTCGGCGGCCCAGCCCGCGCACCAGGGATAATGCACCCCTAACACCTTCTCGATCTCCATCTCCGCATTGACGCAGCGGGAGTAGATCGACAGGCAGGTGCCCTTGGCGGGAAAGCGGCTCTCGGTCTTCGACAGCCCGCGCTCGTGCCGCACCAGGTTCATCAGGTCGGCCGAATCCTCGCGGTCATGGATGGTGAAAGCGGGGTCGACGCCGATCCGCTCGGCATATTCGCGCAAGAGCCGCGCGCCGATGCCGTGGAAGGTGCCGGCCCAGGTCAGCGCATCGCGCATGATCGCGGCGTTGTTCTCGCCCAGCACCTTGCGCGCGATGCGCTCGACCCGGCCCGCCATTTCGGCGGCCGCGCGGCGGGAGAAGGTCATCAGCAGGATGCGGCGAGGATCGGCGCCCGCGACGATCAGATGCGCGACGCGGTGGGCCAGCGTGTTGGTCTTGCCGGAGCCGGCACCGGCGATGACGAGCAGGGGGCCGCCCACGGTTGCGCCTTCGGCCACGCCATGCTCGACGGCGCGGCGCTGCTCCGCATTGAGCGTGTCCAGATATGTCGCCACGAATCGCCCCGGTGAAAGGACCAGACTCGGCGATCCCGGCGCGAATCGCAATGCGGCTGGACGGAACTGGAATTAGGATTTAGGGGGAAGGGCCCCTTTGGTTCCAGCACCCCATGGCGAGATGACCGAGCTCAAGCCCGAACAATTCGAGATGCGGCGGCTGGAGTCGCTCAGCAACACCATTTTCGGCGTCGCCATGACGCTGCTGGCCTACGATCTGCCGAAGGCGGCGGTGTTCAGTGGCGCGCCCGAGTGGAGCGATCTCGCCCGGGTGTATTCCGGCAAGCTCGCCGGCTTCGCGCTCAGCTTCATCATCGCCGGCGTGTTCTGGATCAGCCATCACCGCCGGCTGGCACGTCAGCCCGTCGGTAGCCGCGGCCTGGTGGTCCTCAACCTGTTCTTCCTGCTCTCGATCGTGCTGCTGCCGGTCACCAACGGGCTCTACACCAACTACACCCTGAGCAGCGCGGTGGCGGTGCTCTACGGCCTGCACCTGACCATGATCGCGAGCCTCAATGCCTTGCTGTGGTGGACGATCCTGCGCGGCTGGAGCCGGGAGATCGTGGCTTCGCTGTTTCCGGTCGCCGTGTTCATCCCGGGCACCATCGTTGCGGCGTTTGCGCCGCATCTTGCGCCCTACGTCTGGTGTTTTGCCTTCGGCGGGCTCCTGATCCAGCGCTTCTACGTCGCGCCGAACCCATCGGCCGGCACGTAAAGCTTGACCGGACGGATCTCGTACACCGCGGTCGGATTGACCGCGCGCAGCTTCCGCGCCGCTTCGATCGCCTCCTCCTCGGTGGCGCATTGCATCAAATGGAAGCCGAGAAGCTGCTCCTTGGTCTCGGCAAACGGCCCGTCCAGCACCATTCCCGCGCCGGGGCCGCGCAAGGTCCGGGCCTTGCGGGTCTCATCCAGCCGGGCCGCCGGTCCAAACTGCCCGCTGGCCCGCAGCGGCGCCTGAACCTCGATGACTTTGGCGACGACCGCGGCGTCCTGCTCCGGCGTCCAGGACAGGACTTCGTCTTCCACGTGATAGGCCAGGATGGCGTACAGCATCGTCACCTCGTTCTTTTCTGCTTTTGTTTCTGCGCAAGTCCTGAGGACGTGGCACGGCGGCCCGGGCCGACACTTCGGAAGCAAAATATTGCGTGGCCGGCAAGCGGCGAAACCGTCCTGAAACCCGATTGCGCGCTTGCCCTGTGAACGCCGCCGGAACGGGTCGCGACTGATGAACCACAAACAACAAGTTCTTTGCTGGAGGCGGCAATGTCGGGTCACACCATCAAGATCATCTGCGACGCGTGGCGGGCGGGACAGTCGGAGCCGGCCGATCTGCACGACCAGGCCGGCCATCACCGCTATTACGGCAGCTCGGCCGAGAACGGCGGCGAGCGGATCGTCGAGAGCCGGCGCGGCAAACGGCGGCGCGTGCTCGGCATCTTCGGCTTCTGAAGCCTTTCGCCGAGACCGGCGTTCGAAATGGACGTCCTGCAGATATCGATCGCGGCGATTCCGTTCCTGCTCGCGCTGATGAGCCGGACCTCAAAGGCCATCGTCCCCTGCTTTCTGACGAGCCTGTTCACGGTGCTGCTCGGCGAGGCGCCGCACCGCGCCGTTATGGCCTGGTGCGTCGGCATGCTGATCGCCGCCGTCGCGCTGCGCCAGCGGCTTCGCGCCGGATGATCCGGCCGATCCGTTTCCAGGAAGCCTGAGAGAGACATCCAAATGAAAGGCGCGGCGGGGAAGCCCCGTCGCGCCCGATTTCTTGCTCGCTGGTCTAGGGCTGAGAGCGCCCCGATGCCAAGCCCAACTCAAAGCCTAGCGGGCGATCCCAGCGAGGTGACAGCGCTTGAGATAAGACACTGGATCACCTCCTTTCGTTGGTTGCGGAAGTCTCCAATATAGGCGGCGATCCCGTCGCTGTTAAGGGGCGGCGGGTCCGCAGGAACCCGGGTGGTTCGCAAGGCCGCCGCAGACGCCGGAAAGCGGCCTCCTGGGCAGTTGAGACCGCCGCCCGGCCGTGTTAGGGAGCCGGTAACGCGGGTGTAGCTCAATGGTAGAGCAGCAGCCTTCCAAGCTGAATACGAGGGTTCGATTCCCTTCACCCGCTCCACGATTTTCTACGCCACGGCGCGATTTTGAGCGATGACTTGCGATCCTGTGCGATCGCGTTCGCTGGATCGCCGCACCTTGAGCGGTTGCAGGCGAAATGGCGAAGGTTCAGCCTTGGAGCGGTTCTGCGGTCAATCCGTCTTCATTATCACGCGGGCCAAGTCCGACGGATTTTCGACAGCTGAGAAGTGACCGGCATTTTTGAGCCCTTGGGCGCGCCGGGGGTGCGAAAGCTTGAGCTTGTCGGCGGGCGTCGCAGCCATAGGCCCGTCCGGCTATGAGGGCGGGCATCTGATCAACCAGAACTCACCTTTCCATCCTGACTGGATGTCGAGGCTATGACCGTCGAATTTGCCAGCAGACTGAATACTGCGTTCGGGGCGCGAGTCGCCCCGCGGCCGTTGCGGGAAACGCGGCTTGGGATCCTCACGCCGCTTTCTTGCGGGGCTTCGGCTTTGCTTTCTTGTCGAGCAAGGCTCTCTCCGGAGCCGGGCGCGCACCTGGACCCGGATGGACATGAACTTCCTTGGCTGAAAGCGGCTCGCCGCATTCCGAGCACACCATCACGGGGTCGAACATCTTTCCGCACTTGCGGTGCTCATGCAGCAGGGGACGTCCGCGTTCGTCCACCATGTGGGTGTCGCCCCAATGCACGAGCGCCATCATGATCGGGTAGAGGTCGAGGCCCTTTTGCGTCAGGATATACTCGTGGCGTTTAGGCGACTCCTGGTAGGGAATGCGGCGCAGGACGCCCTGCCGAACCAGCTTTTTCAGCCGTTCGGCGAGCAGGTGGCGTGTGATCCCCAGCGCGGACTGAAAGCCCTCGAAGCGGCGCGTGCGTAGGAAGCATTCGCGGAGAATCAGAAGAGTCCAGCGGTCACCAATCACACCGATGGTGCGAGCCATCGAACAAGGCTCTTCCTCAAGTTCATCCCATTTCATTCCGCTCTCCGGTCGACCGGGCCTGTTCCGTTCGAATCAGGGGAAGCGGCAGGCGCCGCTCACACCATTCTAGATAGGTACTAAAGTGGATACAATACCCCTGGCACTTGTTCGAAACTCTGGCATTCAGCGCGGATTTGACAGTTCAATTTTAGAACTATAGAAACGAACGACGGCTTTCGTTCGGCCCAGAAGATCACCCAACCTGACCAACATTGCGCTCTGCGGGAGGAGCTGACATGTCCCTGAAAGTTGAGTTCCTGTTCGATTTCGGCAGCCCGAACGCTTACCTCGCGGAGCTTGCCCTTCCCGGAATCGAACGACGCACCGGCGTGAAATTCGAATATGTGCCGATCCTGCTCGGCGGCATCTTCAAGGCGACAGGCAACATGTCTCCGTTCGAGTCGCTTCATGGCATCAAGAACAAACCCGAATACCAGGCGCTGGAGACGCGGCGCTTCATTCGCCGGCATAACGTGACGAAGTTTCGTCCCAATCCATTCTTTCCGGTCAACACACTGATGTTGATGCGCGGCGCCGTCGCGGCGCAGTTCGAAGGCGTGTTCGAACCCTATTTCCGCGCGGCCTACCACCACATGTGGGAGGAGCCAAAGAAGATGGATGACCTCGAGACCTTCCGAGCAGCGTTCATCTCCTCAGGCCTCGATATCGATCGGTTGCTTGCGCGCGCGCAGCAGGATGACGTCAAGAAGGGGCTGATCGATCGGACCACCGACGCCGTCAACCGCGGCGCATTCGGCTCGCCGACCTTCTTCGTTGGAAATGAGATGTTCTTCGGCAAGGACCAGCTCCGCGATGTGGAGGAGTCGATCGTCGAGCAGATCGGCCAGCCCGTTTCGAAGACGGCCTAAGGCCAGAACTGGAGCCTTGCAGAGCCGGGCAGACGTCCGCGCGCCTGCATGACGAAAGCTCAGTCGGCCCTACAACAAAACCAATTCAGGGAGAATGTCATGCCCGGCCCCCTCAACGGCGTTCGTGTCCTCGATTTGACAGGCGTGGTGTCGGGTCCTTTCGCGACCATGTTCCTGGCGGATCAGGGCGCGGACGTCCTGAAAATCGAGCCGATCGGCGGCGACATTACCCGGCGCAGCCGCGCCACCATTGATAAGGATGGCGAATTCTCCGCGCTATTCATTTCTTCAAACCGCGGCAAGCGCTCGCTGTCGATTGACGTCAAAAGCGCGGCCGGCCGTGAGGTTCTGGCCAAATTGGTCGCGAAGGCGGACGTGCTGGTGCAGAATTTCCGGCCCGGCACCATGGAGCGCCTCGGTCTCGGCGTCGAAGCGTTGCGCCAGCGCCATCCGCGCCTGATCTATGTTTCGATCAGCGGTGTTGGTGACACCGGACCCTATGTGAAGAAGCGTGTTTACGATCCGATCATTCAGGGCCTCTCGGGCTTTGCCGATATCCAGTCGCAGCCGGTCACGAACCGTCCGCAGATGATCCGGACCATCGTCTGCGACAAGACCACCGCCGTATTCACCGCCCAGGCGGTAGCGGCTGCCCTCTATGCCCGCGAGAAGACAGGGCAGGGTGATCACATCCAGGTCGCCATGCTGGACGCGATGATCTCGTATTTGTGGCCCGAAGGCATGATGCAATACACGGTGGTGGGTGCCGAAGCCGCTACTGCCGATCCCAACGACCGGCCCGATCTCGTTTTCAAGACCAGCGACGGCTACATCACCGCCGGTACCATTTCCGATTCCGAATGGCAGGGATTTTGCCGGGCGTCCGGCGATCCGGAGCTGGCCAAGGATCCCCGTTTCGCGACGCCGGCGGCGCGTTCCGTCAACGCCACGGCACGCATCAACAAGATGGCGGAATATATCAGCCAGCACACCACCGCGGAATGGCTGGAGCGTCTGGACGCCGCCGACGTCCCCTGTTCGCCGATCCTGCGGCGGGGCGAGATCATTCACAATGAACAGGTTGTCGCGCGCGATATCATCGCGGAGTTCGATCAACCGAAAGTGGGGCGGGTGCGGCAACCTAAGCCGGCAGCGCGATTTGCGATCAACGAAGCCACAATCGGTGGGCCTGCTCCCAGGGTGGGCGAGCACTCCCGCGACGTGTTGCACGAGCTGGGCTACGACGACGGCGCCATCGACAAGATGGTCGCCGAGCGCAGCGTGCGCGTCGCAGTCTAACCGCGACGCCGTCGGCGACGTCTTCTAGACCTTCGCCGGCGCCGGCGTGATCGGTGCCATTGGAACATTCGCCGCAACGGCTCGCTGAAAGGCTTCCCGTGTCCTGATGCGTTCGAGATAGGGCTGAGCGTTGTCGCAAATGCCGACGCCATAGGCTATGGCCCACTCGAGGCACGTCGTGAGCAGGATGTCTGCGCTCGTAAACCGGTCGCCCATCAGGAATTGCCGGCCATCTGCGAGCGCGACTTCGACATGGCGCAACTGCTGGCGGAAATACTCGCCGGCCTGGGCAACGACCTCGGGCGCAATGCCGTAGATCGGTCCGAGCGCGTCGGCCCGATGGCGGCGCATCACGTAAAGGCTGGTGGAATCCAGCTCCGCGACGATAAAGAAGCACCATTCCAGCCACGCGGCATACTCCCGCGGGGCGTCCGGAATGAGCGATCGCTCCGGCGTGGAATACATGCGCGACAGGTAGGCAACGATCGCTGCGCTCTCGCCGATGCAGAAGTCGCCATCCTGAAGCAGCGGGATCTTCTGGCGCGGATTGAGCTTCGTGTATTCTGCGGTCTTCGTTTCGCCGGTTCGCGGGCCAATGGGCCTTGTCTTGTAGGCTAAGCCCAGTTCGTGCAGGGCCCAATGCGGACGAATGGTGCGACTCGTTCCAACGCCCCACAGGGTCAGGTCTGGTGTCGCATTCATATTACCATTTCTCCACGGACGGACGGAGATCGAGCTCGTGGGTCCAGCCATCTTTGCTTTGCTGGTGGGTGAACCAATAGGCTTCGGCAATGGAAGACGTCTTGGTCAGGCTATCGGGCGGAATGTCGCTTGCTTCGATGCCCTTCGCTGCCTTCATGCGTTGGTGAATCGCCTCGCTATCCACGCCGGCGTCGATCAGGAGATGCACGACGTGAATGTTCTTCGGTCCAAGCTCGCGCGCCATCGCCTGGGCCACCGCACGAAGGCCGAACTTCGCTGATGAAAATGCTGCAAATCCCGGGCCGCCACGCACGCTTGCCGTCGCACCCGTAAAGAAGATGGTGCCGCGTCCGCGCGACAGCATCACGCGGGCAGCCTCGCGTCCAACCAGGAAGCCACCATAGCAGGCGAGTTCCCAGGCTTTGAAGAACAACTTCTCCGTCGTGTCGAGCAGAGGCTTGTTGACGTTCGAGCCGGCATTGTAGAGACAAACCTCGACGGGCCCGTGCTCTTTCTCGACTCGCGCGAAAATGCCTTGGACTTCCGCTTCCTGACGCGCATCTATGCTGAATGCGTGAACGTCGTGCCCCGCGGCCCTCAGCTCGGCCACGAGTCCCTGCGATTTGGACGCATCGCGCCTGCAGATGCAAACCGTATAGCCGCCTTGGGCAAAACGCCGGGCGACCGCCGCGCCAATGGCATCGCCTGCGCCGACAAGTATCGCTACACCGCGGCTCGCTGCCATCCTCGATCCTCCCTTTAAGTTCTTATTTGATACTATAGACTAGCTGCCGGATGATGGGTTGTAAACGGAGGTTCGTAAGAGGCACGAGGAAAATGCTACTTGCGATGGATTGTCCATTTCGACTCCGGAAAAGGCTGACGACGATTTATTGATTGACGAGTTCTAAAAAAGAACTATAAGTCGAAAGCAAGTCTGCCGCATTGCAACGTCGGCATGGTCGGTCGGGAGGTCAGTCGTGGCGGAGCTTTCAGAGACGATCAGTGTCGACCAGATTGCTGTCGGCTTGCCGAGCCGAATCCATGAAGTCACGGCAGGACCGGTTGCCGGAGCGCCCGACCGGATTGCGCTGGTCGAGGACGGAGCTTCCTGGAGCTATCGAGAACTGGAGCAGCGCGTTGGCGAGATCGCCACCATGCTCTCATCGCTGGGGATCAGGGCCGGCGATCGGATGATCATTGTCAGCGAGAACTGTATTGCGCTCGCCGCCTTGTTGCTAGCGGCGAGCCGCCTCGACGCCTGGGCGATTGTCGCCAACCCGCGTTTGTCGGCGCGCGAACTGGACCAGATCCGCGATCACAGCGGCGCCCGACGGATGTTCTTCACGTCCGGTATTTCGAAGGAGGCCGCTGCTCACGCCTCTCGCTACGGCGCCGAGAGCAGGCGAATTGGCCCGCTGCCGGAAATTGGTGTTGGCCCGTGCAACGAAAGCGCGGTGGTCCAGCCGGTGGAGGCCGATCCAGCAAGGCAAGTCGCGGTCTTGATCTACACGTCAGGGACGACGGGAACTCCCAAGGGCGTGATGCTCTCGCATGACAATCTTCTGATCAGCGCAAAGACCACCGCGTACTTCCGCAGGATGAACGAGAACGACAAGATCTATCTTGTGTTGCCGATCTCGCATATCGTCGGCATCTCGCTCCTTATCATGACGCTGATGGTCGGCGGCACGGTGCGGATGGTCAGCAAATACGATCCGGCCGCGACCGCAAAGGCCATCGCGGAGGAGGGCGTCACCATCCTCAATGGCGTGCCTGCCACCTATCAGCGCCTGCTGGAGTACAAGAGCGTATCAGGCGTGGAGCAACTCCCCCGAGGCTCGTTGCGCTTGATCGCCGTCGCCGGCGCGCCGCTGGACTTGAACCTGAAGGTGCGCGTGGAGAAGGAGTTCGGGCTTCCCTTGCTCAACGGCTACGGAATCACCGAATGCTCGCCGGGAATATCAGGCGTACGTTTCGATAGGCCGCGCTCGGATCAGGCCGTTGGCACGCTGCTGCCCGGTGTGGAGGCGCGGGTGCGAACCCTCGAGGGATTTCCGACGGCAGCAGGTGAAGTCGGCGAGCTGCATGTCCGCGGGCGCAACGTGATGCTGGGCTACTATCGTGCCCCCGAGCTCACCGAGAAGGTGATTGACAGCGAGGGCTGGTTCAATACCGGCGATCTCGCACGTTTCGACGGCGATTGTCTGTACATCGTCGGCCGCACCAAGGAAATGATCATTCGGTCCGGTTTCAACGTCTATCCCGCGGAGGTCGAAGCAGTCCTCAGTTCACACAAGGACGTCGTGCAATCCGCCGTGGTTGGGCGTGCCGCGGACGGCAATGAGGAGATCGTGGCCTTTGTGCAGTTGCTGCCGGGATCCCGCACGACACCAGAGACGCTGATGCATTTTGTCAGGTCTCAGCTTACTTCCTACAAGCGGCCGTCCGAAATTGTCATCCTCGATGCCTTGCCGGCGACATCGACCGGCAAGATACTCAAGCACAAGCTCGCGGAGAGCTTGCGCGAAGGCGGCGCAGCCCCTGCGGTGCAGACGGCCGAATTCCGCAGGCAACATATCTAACTTACCGGGAGGACATCTTGCAGAAGAGAAACGCAACCGTGGCCGTCATCGGCGCCGGAGACTTCATCGGCGGCGAGATCGCCAAGAAATTCGCCGCAGAAGGCTTCACGGTCTTCGCCGGCCGCCGTAACGGCGATAAGCTGGCTCCGCTCGTCAGGGATATCGAGGCTGCCGGCGGAGAGATTCACGCACGCTCGCTCGACGCTCGCAAGGAAGACGAAATCATCTCCTTCCTCAACGATGCGGACAAGCACGCGCCGCTGGAAGTCTGCATCTTCAACATCGGGGCGAACGTCAATTTTCCGATTCTGGAAACGACGGAACGCGTTTTCCGTAAAGTCTGGGAAATGGCCTGCTATTCCGGCTTTCTGGCCGGTCGCGAGGCGGCCCGCCTGATGCTGCCGCGCGGGAGTGGCAACATCTTCTTCACGGGGGCGACTGCCTCGCTTCGCGGCGGCAGCGGTTATGCAGCTTTCGCAAGCGCGAAGTTTGGCCTTCGTGCGGTTGCGCAAGCCATGGCCCGCGAGCTTGGCCCGAAGAATATCCACGTCGCGCATCTCATCATCGATTCCGGCGTGGACACCGAATGGGTTCGGCAACGCCGGCTGGAGGCGCTCGGGCCCACCGCGCTGGATGATCCGGATGCCTTGATGCCTCCGTCCTCCGTCGCAACGTCGTATTGGCAGCTCTACCAGCAGCCGAGAAGCGCATGGACGTTCGAGCTGGAGATCCGTCCCTTCGGCGAGAAGTGGTAGCGGACACTGCCACGATGGAGCTCAAGCTTTCCCCCGAAGATGCAGCGTTTCGTGACGAGGTGCGCAGTTTCATTGCGGAGAACTATCCGCCGGAAATGCGCGTTCCAAATCCGGAGACCGACCTGACCAAGGAGCAATCGCTGCTGTGGCACCGGATCCTTCACAAGAAGGGTTGGATCGCCCCGCTCTGGCCCAAGGAGTACGGCGGCCCGGGCTGGTCGGTCACGCAGCGCTTCATCTTCGAGCAGGAGACCTCGCGCGCCGGCACGCTGCCGCCGCTCGCCTTCAGCGTCACTATGGTCGGGCCGGTGATCTACACGTTCGGCAACGAGGCGCAGAAGAAGAAATTTCTGCCGCGGATCCTGTCCGGCGAGGATTGGTGGTGCCAAGGCTATTCGGAGCCGGGCTCGGGCTCGGATCTCGCAACCGTCAGAACCAAGGCCGTGCGCGACGGCGACCACTACATCGTCAACGGTCACAAGACCTGGACCACGCTTGCGCAGCATGCCGACTGGATCTTCTGCCTCGTGCGCACCGATCCGAGCGCGAAGCCGCAATCCGGTATCTCCTTCCTGCTGATCGACATGAAGTCGCCCGGTGTCACCGTGCGGCCGATCATCACGATCGATGGCAGCCACGAGGTCAACGACGTCTTCCTCGAGAACGTCCGCGTGCCCGCCGAGAACCTCATCGGCGAGGAGAACAAGGGCTGGACCTACGCCAAGTTCCTGCTCGGCAACGAGCGTACCAGCATGGCCGGCATCGGCCGGTCCACCCGCTACATCAACAAGCTGAAGCAGATCGTGAGGGCCGAGATCCCGACTGAGGATCCCGCGCATCTCGAGTTTCTGCGGGACATTGCCCGCATCGAGCTCGACGTGCTGGCGCTGGAAGCGACCGAGCTGCGCGTCGTCGCCCAGATGGCCCGCGGCATAGATCCGGGACCTGCGGCCTCGCTGTTCAAGATCCGCGGCACTGAAATCTTCCAGGCCATCACCGAGCTCACCCATCGCGCGATCGGCAATTATGGCCTCGCCATCCGCGAGCATCCGGTCAGCGCCAACCGCTTCATGCCCGGTCCCGATTACGGCCATACCGCGTCGGAGAAATATCTGAACGCGCGCAAGCTCAGCATTTACGGCGGATCCAACGAGATCCAGCGCAACATCATCGCCAAGGCCGTGCTCGGGCTCTAGCCTGGGCGGATCGGGAGGATCGGATGGATATCCAGTTCACGGAAGAGCAGGAGTTGCTGCGATCCAGCGTCCAGCGCCTGTTGCGCGACGAGTACGACTTCGAGGCGCGGCGCAAGATCGTGGCCAGCGAGGAGGGCTTCAGCCGAAAGCAATGGGACGGCTTCGCCGAGCTCGGCCTTCTCGCTGCACCGTTCTCCGAGGGCGCCGGTGGTCTCGGCGGCGGTCCGCTCTCGACCATGATCGTGATGCATGAGTTCGGCCGCCACCTCGTGGTCGAGCCGTTCGTTGAGACGGTGGTGCTGGCCGGCGGATTGATCGAGCATTTGGGCACGCTGGAGCAGCAGCAAAGCTACATCCCTGACATCATCGACGGGTCGAAAATCTGGACCCTGGCCTGGACGGAGAAGGCATCGCGTTTCGATCTTGCCAATGTCGCGACGAGGGCGCGGCGCGAGGGGAGCGACTACGTCCTGACCGGCGCGAAGACCATGGTGATCGCCGCACCCTGGGCCGACTATCTGATCGTCTCGGCGCGGACCTCCGGCGATGACCGTGACCGCGGCGGGGTCAGCCTGTTCGTGGTCGATCGCCGCGCGACCGGCGTCAACCTCCAGAGCTTCAAGACCATCGACGGCCGCCGGGCCGCCGAGCTCGGCCTGCGCGAGGTCCGCGGGCAATTGCTGGGCGCAGAGGGCGAGGGTGTTGCCGCGCTGGAAGCCTGCCGCGACCGCGCCATCGGCGCGCTCTGCGCGGAAGCCGTCGGCGCCATCGGCGAGCTGAACGCGGCGACGCTGGACTATTCGAAGACGCGCAAGCAGTTCGGCACCACCATCGGTTCCTTCCAGGTGCTGCAGCATCGAATGGTCGATATGTTCATTGCCCATCAGGAAGCGCTCTCCCTGATGCAGCACCTGAGTCTCAGCCTCAGCGCTGACGACGCCGGCCTGTCGCGGCTCGCCTCGGGTGCCAAATCGAAGATCGGCTATGCCGGGAAGTTCGTCGCTGACCAGGCTGTGCAGCTTCACGGCGGCATGGGAATGACCGACGAGCTCAACGTCGGGCACTATTTCAAGCGAATCTCGTCCATTAACATCCAGTTCGGCGATCCCGCGTTCCATGTGCTGCGTTACGCGCAGCTGGACGCGGCCGCGTAAAGAGAAGAGGCCAGCATGACCACTGAAGCAGTCATCGTTTCCACCGCCCGGACGGCCGTCGGCAAAGCCTACCGCGGCGCGCTGAACAATACGGAAGGCCCGACCATGGCCGGGCACGTGATGGCCGAGGCCGTGAAGCGCGCCGGCATCGAGCCGGGCGAAGTCGAAGACGTGGTGATGGGTTGCGCGATGCAGCAAGGCACCATGGTGATGAACGTGGCGCGCAAGGGCGCGATCCGCGCCGGCCTGCCGGTGACAGTCGCCGGCACCACCATCGACCGGCAATGCGCCTCAGGCCTGCAAGCCATCGCGGTGGCCGCCCGTTCGATCATGCTCGACGGCGTCGAGGTCGCGATCGGCGGCGGCATCGAGTCGATCAGCCTGGTGCAGAACGAGCACATGAACAAGTTCCACGCCGTCGACGACGAGCTGATGGCGATGAAGCCCGAAATGTACATGTCGATGCTGGACACCGCCGAGGTCGTCGCCGCGCGCTACAAGATCGGCCGCGACAAGCAGGACGAATACAGCCTCGAGTGCCAACGCCGCGTCGGCGCTGCGTTGCAGGCCGGCCGCTTCAACGACGAGATCGTGCCGTTCACGACCAGGATGGCGCTGTTCAACAAGGACACCAAGGAGGTCAGCTTCGAGCAGGTGACGCTTACCAAAGATGAAGGCCCACGCCCCGAGACGACCGCGGAAGGCCTCGCCAAGATCAAGCCGGTGTTCGAGGGCAAGACCATCAGCGCGGGAAATGCCAGCCAGCTTTCGGACGGCGCCTCGGCCTGCGTCATCATGAGCGACAAGATTGCCGCGAGGAAGGGGCTGAAGCCGCTCGGCATCTTTCGCGGCTTCGTCGCCGCCGGCGTCGAGCCCGACGAGATGGGCGTCGGCCCGGTCGCCGCGATCCCGCGGCTGCTCAAGCGCCATAACCTCAAGATCGACGACATCGATCTCTGGGAGCTCAACGAGGCCTATGCGGTGCAGGTGATCTACTGTCGCGACAAGCTCGGCATCGATCCGGACAAGCTCAACGTCAACGGCGGCTCGATCGCGATCGGTCATCCCTACGGCATGACCGGGTCGCGGCTCACCGGCCATCTCCTGATCGAGGGTCGGCGGCGCAAGGCGAAGTACGGCGTGGTGACCATGTGCATCGGCGGCGGCATGGGCGCGGCCGGCCTGTTCGAAATCATCCACTGAGCGGCAACGCGGGAGATCATTCGTGAAGACAGCAATTACCGAACTGTTCGGCATCGAGCACCCGATCATCCAGGGCGGAATGCACTATGTCGGCTTCGCCGAAATGGCGGCGGCCGTCTCCAGCGCGGGCGGGCTCGGCTTGATCACGGGCCTGACGCAGAGAACGCCGGAGCTGCTGGCCAAGGAGATCGCTCGTTGCCGCGACATGACGGACAAGCCGTTCGGCGTGAACCTGACATTTCTGCCGACCTTCAGCGCGCCGCCCTATCCGGAGTACATCGCGGCCATCAGGGAGGGCGGCGTCAAGATCGTCGAAACCGCCGGGCGCAGCCCCGAACAGTACATGCCGGCCCTGAAGGCGGGCGGCATCAAGGTGATCCACAAATGCACCTCGGTCCGGCACTCACTGAAGGCCGAGCAGATCGGCTGCGATGCCGTCAGCGTCGATGGCTTCGAGTGCGGCGGCCATCCCGGCGAGGATGACATGCCGAACATGATCCTGTTGCCGCGCGCGGCGGAGGAACTGAAGATTCCGTTCGTTGCCTCGGGCGGCATGGCGGATGCGCGCAGCCTGGTTGCCGCCCTGGCGATGGGCGCTGCGGGCATGAACATGGGCACGCGCTTCATCGCCACCAAGGAAGCGCCGGTGCACGAGAACGTCAAGAAGGCGCTGGTCGCGGCGACGGAACTCGACACCAGGCTCGTGATGCGCGCGCTCCGGAATACAGAGCGGGTCCTGAACAACAAGGGCGTCGAGCAACTGCTCGAGATCGAGCGCGAGAAGGGCAAGAGCCTCAAGATCGAGGACATCCATGACCAGGTGGCGGGCGTCTATCCCAAGGTGATGATCGACGGCGACATGGATGCGGGCGCCTGGAGCTGCGGCATGGTCGTCGGGCTCATTCACGACATTCCGACCGTGAAGGAACTGATCGACCGCATCATGGCGGATGCGGAAAAACTCATCCGGCAGCGCCTGACTGGTTTCCTCGACGGCGCCGGGCAGCGGCCGGCTGCGGTTCGGGCGATGGCTTGAACCCTTCGTTCTAACGAGGGTTATGCGCACGCATGGTCATGCGTGCGTCGCTCTTTGCTGGAAGTCGGCCTGGTCCATAAATGCCGCCGAAGCTGTATGATCCTCCGGTCATCGGGTTTCCTCGACTACGCCCATCAAGACCCCGGCCCCCGCGCGTACAGGCCAAGAGCCAGCAGGGAGAACGCGCTCATCACGACGCCCAGCGCAAACATTGCTTCATGTGACACTGTGGCAGCAAGCCATACGCCGATTGCCGCGATCATCATCTGCAAGAAACCGAGCAGCGCTGAGGCCGCGCCCGCTTTCTCGCCGAATGGAGACAACGCGCGCGCCGTGGCCAACGGACTGACAATGCCCATGCCGAGGAGATATACGCTCATCGCGCCCAAAAAGGGCAAGAAAGTCGGGTTGATCAGCGAGATGAGCAGGATCGCAAGGCTGCTGGCGGCCGTCGCGCACAAACCTGCCCGGATCGGACCATCGAGCCCGTAGCGCGGTGCCAATCTTGTAGCAAGCATACCCGCGGCGAAGACGATGAAGACGGTGCCGGCAAAGAAGAGCCCGAGCTGGATCGGCGTGAAGTGCAACGCTTCGATGAATAGGCGCGGCGCAGCGGAAAACATCGAGAACAAGCCGCCCATAGTGAGGCTCGATGCGGCCGCGGGGGTAGCGAAGCGACGGTCTCCGATCAGACCGGCATAGGTCCTGCCGACGACAACTGGATTGAACGGCGTGCGGATCGAATTGTGGGTTTCGCCAAGAACGATGGCGTAGGCAACGGCGCCGACGGCGGCAAAGGCCGCGACCAGCGCGAATTCGGCGCGCCAGCCCAGGCTATGGTCGAGGGCGCCGCCAAGCAGCGGCGAGAACCCGGGAGCTGCGGACATCACGATCATGATGAGCGCCATCGCGCGTGCCAGTGCCGCGCCACTGAACATGTCGCGGGCGATGGCGCGAGACAGCACCGACGTCGCGCAGGCACCTGTTGCCTGCACGACGCGGCCGATGAGGAGATTGGGCAGGTCGGTTGCCAGACCGCACCATACGCTGCCGGCGAAGAACACGGCAAATCCGATCAGGACCGGCCAACGTCTTCCGTAGCGATCCGAAAGCGGTCCGACCAGGAGTTGGCCCAACCCGAACACCGCGAGAAACACGGTGATGGCGGACGTGACCTCCGCAGTCGTGACATTCAACGAGATCGCAATCTGCGGCAGAGACGGCAGCAAGATGTTGGTCGCAAGCGTTCCCATCGCGGCCAGCACGGAAAGGATCGCGATCGGCAGGACGCTGGAGCTAGCAATGTCCCGCGACGCGGTGTTCGTCATATCAGCCATGGATATTCCTCGCCGCGGGGGGATGGGCAGATCAAGTGGCGAGTGACGCGGTTCGCGCCGCTCGCCGAGTCCGTCTCGTCCTTCAGCCGTGATATCAGCGGACGACGCGCTCGATCGCGATGGCGGTAGCTTCGCCGCCGCCGATGCAGAGCGACGCGACGCCGCGCTTGAGGTTTTGCGCTTCGAGCGCGTGCAGAAGCGTCACGATCAGCCGCGCGCCGGTGGCGCCAATGGGATGACCCAGCGCGCAGGCCCCGCCGTTGACGTTCAGCTTTGCTCTGGGGATGCCGAGATCCTTCTGTGCCGCCATCGCGACGACGGCAAATGCCTCATTGATCTCGAACAGATCCACGTCGCCAACGCTCCAGCCGACCTTGTCCAACAGCTTGCGAATAGCGGGGATCGGGGCCGTCGTGAACCATTGTGGCTCCTGACTGTGGGTGGCATGGCCCTTGATCTCGGCGAGCACCGGAAGGCCGTCGCGATCGGCGAGCGAGCGTTTCGCCAAGATGAGCGCTGCTGCGCCGTCAGCATTGGCGGATGAGGCGGCGGGCGTGATGGTGCCGTTGGCGCGGAACGCCGGCTTAAGTCCCGGGATTTTGGCGGGATCGACTTTGAGCGGATGCTCGTCATTGGAGATGATCCGGGGCCCGGCCTTCTCGGTCAACGTGATCGGAGCAATCTCAGCCTTGAAGGCGCCGCCTTCAACCGCCTTGCGGGCGCGGGTCAAGGTCTCGATTGCATAGTCGTCCTGGTCCTTGCGGGTGAATTGATAGGCCTCCGCCGTGGCCTCGCCAAAGTCCCCCATCGAGCGTCCGGTCTCGTAGGCATCTTCCAACCCGTCCATCAGCATGTGGTCGATGATGCGGTCGTGGCCGGCGCGATAGCCGCCACGCGCCTTGGCCAGCAAATAGGGCGCATTGCTCATGCTCTCCATGCCGCCAGACAGAACGATCTCGGCGGAGCCCGCATTGATGATATCGTGAGCCAGCATGGTCGCCTTCATGCCGGAGCCGCAGACCTTGTTGATGGTGGTGGCGCCGGTGGCATCCGGCAATCTGGCGCCGCGCGCGGCCTGGCGTGCCGGCGCCTGGCCCTGTCCGGCCGGCAGCACGTTGCCCATGAACACCTCGTCGATCCGTTCGGGCGCCAGTTTGGCCCGCTCCAGAGCAGATCCGATCACATGGGAACCGAGCTTGTGAGCACTAAGTGGCGAGAGCTCGCCCATGAAGCGGCCGAGCGGCGTACGGGCCGCGGAGAGGATGACGACGGGATCGGAAGCGGCGGCCATGGCGAATTCTCCTGTTGATCGCTGTTGTTATATGACGATAATCATATAACATGGCCGGCGTTGCAATGAAATATTGCCGTCACTTCAAAAGCGCGGTCCAGAAGCGCTGGTGGATGGGATCGGTCGAACAGCCGGTCACCGAGCAGCTTGCACGGAGGGGAGATGCGTTACGTAGGAGACCATAGGCGCCGGACCCACAGCCGGATCGTCGAAAATGCCTCCTACGGCTTGCGTCAGAACGGAGCCGAAGGACTTAGCGTTGTCGCGTTGATGAAGCTCGCGGGTCTGACGCACGGCGGGTTCTATAACCATTTCGAGTCGCGTGCCGCACTCGTCGGCGAGGCAATCGCGTTTGCAATGGACCAAATGGTCGAGCGATGGAAAAAGCTGGCGAACCGGAAGGCCAGCGGTGATCGCTTCGAGACGCTGATCGCCGATTACCTAAGTTCCCGTCACCGCGACAATCCCAGACAAGGTTGTGCGCTTCCAGCCCTGGCCGCTGATGTCGCCCGATCGAGCCCGAGCGAGCAACGGGCGCTTGCTTCCAAGCTGGAGACGATGATCGACATCCTGGCCGAAATGCTTCCCGCCGATAGTCCCCACCACGCACGCCAAATCGCGACGGGCGCCATTGCGACCATGGTTGGATCGATCGTGCTGTCGCGTGCTGTCGGCGCCGGGAAGCTTTCCGACAATATTCTCGACGCCGGACGGATGACTGCCGACGGCCGGACTCACAAGCGGCAGCGCGGAACGGCAAAGGCGATGAGCTGCGATAATGCATAATCTGGGAGGCGCCCATGACGGCCGGCAAGTGGCTCAAGACAGCCTGCAACCTGTGTTACGTAAACTGCGGCATCGAGGTCTGGGTGAATGAGGGGCGCCTCGAGAAGGTACGAGGCGACCGTTCAAACCCGAAGTCGCAAGGCTATCTGTGCAACAAGGCGGCGCGCATTCCCTACTATGCCCATCACAGGGATCGGCTCACGACGCCGCTGCGTCGCCGCGCCGATGGCGGCTTTGACGAAATCGAGTGGGACGTCGCGATCGCAGAAATCGCACAGCGGCTGCGGCACATCGTTGACAGGTATGGTGGCAAGACTATTGCCCTTTATGGCGGCGGCGGGCAGGGCAACCACGCCGGCGGCGCCTACGCCAGTGGCGTGTTGCGTGCGCTGGGCTCGCGCAGCGTCTTCAACGCCCTTTCGCAGGAAAAAACCGGAGACTTCTGGGTCAATGGGCACATGTTCGGCAGCCAAACCTGCCACACCTCAGAGGACGTCCATCATTGCGATCTCTTGCTCGTCATCGGGGCAAATCCCTGGATCGCGCACGGCTTCCCCAATGCGCGCGACCATCTCAATCAGATCCGCAAGGATCCGGCACGCAAGCTGATCGTCATCGACCCCCGTCGAACCGAAACCGCGGAGATGGCGGATCTGCATCTCGCGGTTCGCCCCGGCGCCGATGCGTTCCTCCTTGGCGCGCTGCTGGCAACGCTTGTCCGTTCCGACCGGATCGACCACGCGTTCATCGAGGCGCACACGGTCGGCTTCGCGGAAGTGAGGCAAGCACTGTTGAACATCCCCGTTGAGGAATGGGCGGCCGCCGCCGATATCTCGATCGCGGAGCTGGAGCGCTGCGCCGCGATGATCGCGGCCGCGAAGGCCATGGTGGTTCGGGTTGAACTCGGCATCCAGCAAGGCGTCAACTCGACACTCAACTCCTATCTCGAGAAGCTCTTGATCATGCTTTCCGGCAATTTCGGCCGTGAAGGCACCAACCAATTGCATAGCTGGCTCCAACCGCTCTGGGGAAATTCGCCGAACCAGACATTCGCGCCGACCGGCGACGCGATCATTGGGGGCTTGTTGCCGCCCAACATCTTCCCCGAAGCGGTTCTCAAGGACCATCCAGAGCGGTTGCGCTGCGTCTGGATCGACAGCTCCAATCCCGCCAACACCGCCGCAAATACCGCGGCGGTGGAACGCGCGTTGCAATCGCTCGAGCTATGCGTTGTGGTCGACGTTGCGATGACCGAAACCGCACAGCTCGCGCACTACGTACTCCCGGCCTCCACACAATACGAAAAGACCGAATTTACCCTGTTCAACTTCGAATTTCCGACGAACTATTTTCACGTTCGCGCCGGTGTTCTGCCGCCACTTGCCGGCACCTTGCCGGAGCCCGAGATCTACACGCGGCTTGCCGTCGCCCTGGGACTGCTGCCGGGTGACAATGTGCTCGCGCCGCTACGCGAAATAGCACGGCGCTCGCGACCTGAATTCGCCGCTGCCTTTCGGGCTTTCATCGCGGAGAACCCTGCGGCGGTGCCTGCCCTGGTGCTCTACCATACGCTGGGGCAGACGCTTCCGGACGGTACCGCGGCAGCGGCGCCGATGTGGAGCGCGGCACTTGCTTGCGCGAAGCGATCGCCGCAAGCGGTGCGGCGGGCGATCGGCGCATCCGAGGAGGTGCCGGACCATCAGCTCGGAGATCTCCTGTTCGACACCATCGTGTCCTCCCGGCAAGGAACGGCGGTTACCCGGCACGAGTATGACGAGGTCTGGTCACTGATCGGCCATTCGGATCGCAAGGTTCGGCTGATCGTCCCGCAGATGCTGGAATGGCTGGCGCGTCTCGATCCGCAGGCCGCTGGCGCGCCAAAGGAATTCCCGTTCGTGCTGGCGGCTGGTGGCCGCCGCATGTTCAATGCCAACCAGATCTTTCGCGATCCCGCGTGGCGTCGCGACGACCCGGACGGCGCCCTGTTGATCAGTTCGCGCGATCTGAGCGAGTTGGGCGCGAAGGATGGTGACTGGATCGCGGTGGAATCGGCGGCCGGGCGGCTCGTCGTCCGCTGCAAGGTCGATGACGCCATGCGGAACGGCCAATTGGCGCTGCCGCACGGCTACGGTCAGGGCTACCCGACGTCGGACGGAGAGCGCCTGATCAACGGCCCGCGCATCAATCTGCTCACCGAGAGCGGCAACCGCGATCCCATTGCGGGCACGCCCTACCACAAGAACGTCGCGGTTCGACTGGCCCTGGTGTCCGCACACGAGGCTGCCACTTATCAGTCGCAGTCCGAGCGAATTCACAAGAGGGCGGCCGGACAATAGCCCGAAGGGAGCGTCGAATGACCGAAAAACCGATCGCGATCGTGACCGGGGTGGGCCCGGGCACGGGAGCTGCCATCGTCAAGCGCTTCTCCGCCGGTGGTTTTCGCATCATCGCGCTTGCTCGCTCTGCGGAGCTCATCAATCGCCTTGCGCAAGAGCTTCCCGACGTTCATGCGGTGATCTGCGACGTCTCGGACGAGAGTCAGGTCCGAACTATGGTCGCTGACGTCAAGCGCCGTTTTGGAGCGACCGAAGTTCTCATCCACAATGCGGTCGGTGGGGGGTGGGGTAGCTTTCGCGAGATCGATCCGAAGATGCTGAAGGGCAACTTCGAAGTCAACGTGATGGGCTTGTTGTATCTGGCGCGCGAAGTGGCTCCTGACATGATCGATCGGGGCAAGGGATCGATCCTGGTGACCGGCAACACGTCTTCGATCCGAGGCAAAGCCAATTTCGCCGGCTTCGCGCCGACGAAGGCGGCGCAGCGTATTCTGGCCGAGTCGATCGCACGTGACGTGGGACCTCTCGGCGTCCACGTCTCCTACGTTCTCATCGACGCCGTTATCGATACACCCCGGATGCGCGCGCGGATGAGCGACAAACCGGATGAATTCTTCATCAAGCCTACCGCGATCGCCGACGAATTGTTTCATCTCTACGGTCAGGATCGCTCGGCCTGGTCGTTCCTCACGGAGCTGCGGCCGTTCAACGAAAATTGGTGATGCTCGAACACGGACACGGCGCGCTGGGTCACTTTGCGAAGCTCTCCCCGAGACTTGAAAGGTCAGAATCATGACTGATGGATCCATCTCGGTTGATACGGGGACGGACGAACTGCTGTGCACGATCCGGGATCGCGTCGCGGTGATTACCTTGAACCGGCCCGAAGCCCGAAATTCGTTGTCCGATCATCTTACGCCGGCGTTGCGCCGCATGATCAAACAGAATGGAGATGATCCTGAGGTCGGAGCCCTCCTGATAACGGGTGCAGGCACGGCCTTTTGTTCGGGTGGCGATGTCAAGGGGATGGGCGGCAACGCTGCCGCGCCGGCCGTGTCGGTCAGCGACAAGATTGAGCGATTGCGGGAACGTCAGCGAACCCTGACCGGCGTACTTGTTTCGGTGCGGAAGCCCACCATCGCGGCCTTGCCGGGACCGGCGGCTGGCGCCGGGCTTGCGATCGCGCTCGCCTGCGACCTGCGTATTGCAGCCGAATCCGCCATCATGACGACGGGCTACGCCAGGATTGCGCTCACCGGCGATTACGGCATTTCGTGGCTGTTGACCCGGCTGGCCGGGACGGCGCGTGCCCGCGAACTGATGTTCTTGTCCGAACGTATCGATGCACGCCGCTGCGAAGCACTGGGCCTTATCAATCGCGTGGTGCCTGATTCCAGACTGCAAAGCGAAGCATTCGAAATGGCGAGAGCATTGGCGAATGGCCCGGCGAGCGCCTATGCCTCCATGAAGGATAATCTCGACCTTGCGCTGTCGGCCGACTTCCTGACGTCACTAGACCAAGAGGCCGAGAGGATGGTCGTTGCAGCGGGCACTGCGCAGCACGCCGAAGCGGTCCGGGCATTTATTGAGAAGCGTCTGCCGACTTACAGGTGAAACTCTTTCAGGTCACTACTTCGAAGGCCTAGCTGGCCGCACGCGCATCCGCGCAAGCTGGAACTGCCAAGCAAATGCTCATTCGACTGCGACGATACGAATGGGACGCGTTCCGATCGGAGCGCCAGTGGCGCGGTCGATGGTGAGGGGATCGATCTCCGATCCGTTTTCGGCATCGAAGAACCGGGTGACCTTGCCTCCGCTGCGATGCTTGCGTCCCCACGCGCCGATCGCAAAGAGCACCGCCAGGGAGCAGGGGATGAATATCTTGATGAAACTGGTGCTGCACTTGCTGAGCCATGGTGTGCGGAAGAAAGCCAGAAAACTCGGTGTGCGCTTCTCATTTCTGTTCATGCGCGCGCAAGGACAGCAGCTCCGCGAAATCACGTCCCTGATCGAAGCCGGCGTGATCCGTCCGGTCGTGGACAAGGTTTTTCCGTTCGAAAAACCGGCGATGCGCTCGCCTATGTCGAGATCGGGCGTGCAAAGGGCAAGGTCGTAGTTGCAGTGAGGCCATAGGTCCCGCGATGACGCTGCGGTGCCATGACTTGGGCTGATAACCAACGAAGACACCGAGGATAGATCGACATAGGTCGGGCCCACCGAGGCCGGCCATCAAACGCACCGGAGGAAGCAACATGACTCAATCCAGCCGCGACACCCAGACTTCCACACAGGACGTTGCACTCATCGTCGGCGGTGGTCCGGGCATCAGCTCGAGTTGCGCCAGGCTGTTTGCGGAGAACGGCATGCGTGTCGCCGTCGCAGCCAGAAATCCGGAAAAAGCCGTCCTTGAGACTCTCGAAAAGATGCACGGCGTGCGTCGCTACGCCTGCGATGCAAGCGAACCGGCGGCCGTGGCGCAGCTGTTCGAAGACGTCGTTCACGAGATCGGAGCGCCAAGGCTTGTCGTGCATAACATC
This sequence comes from Bradyrhizobium sp. USDA3516, assembly GCF_057651995.1. Taxonomy (NCBI): domain Bacteria; kingdom Pseudomonadati; phylum Pseudomonadota; class Alphaproteobacteria; order Hyphomicrobiales; family Nitrobacteraceae; genus Bradyrhizobium; species Bradyrhizobium sp. USDA3516. The sequence continues at coordinate 404,094 of NZ_JBYGYN010000004.1, forward strand.
GACGGACGCGTTCCCGGCATTTTCCGCAAGACGGTGGTCGAGGCCGACCCGGTCATGGCGTTCGAGACGCTTCGCAACGCGGCGTTCTCTGCGTTTCTGGTGGGTCAACAGGCCGCTCGGCTCATGCTTGGAAACGAGCCTGATGCCAATGGGGCGCGAGGAACGATCATCTTCACGAACGCCAGCGCGGCACTCAAGGGCTTTCCATCGAGTGGTGCATTTGCGATGGCGTGCCATGCCAAGTCCGGGCTCGCGCAGAGCATGGCGAGAGAATTGATGCCGCGGGGAATCCACGTGGCGAATGTACCGATCGACGCCGCGATCGGCTGGGCTCAGGAGGACGGCACCCGGGCGCACCGGCTGGCGGGAACGACTGTCGACGACAACATGGCCGACCCCGCTCATATCGCCGAGACCTATCTGCAACTGCACCGCCAACATCGCTCGACCTGGGCCTTTGAAGTTGTGCTGCGGCCGTGGGTCGAGAAATGGTAATCGCGCTCAGTCGATCTCTCCGAACAATTGCACGGGAGTAGCTAATTCTAAATTGGAATGCGAGTTTGGCGCAAGGAATATCTGAATTTCGCCCTCATTCTCCTTCGCTTGCCTTGACAGTTCTATTTTAGAACGGTTTACTCCTCTGGCCGATAAGAATGAAGGACGGACCTCCAGGTTGAAGGGGGCCGCGCACGTCGCCGAAAACAAGGCGCGAGGGGAGGATGGCATGAGGAGCGTGGACGAGCTCACCGCAGCCGAATTGCTGGACGGCCTGCCGTCCAGGGTGCACGAGGTTTACGCGCCGTTCGTGCGGGACCTTCCGGATCATCCGGCTTTCGTGGAAGGCGGGCGTTCCTGGAGCTACCGGCAGTTCGCGGATGCTGTCGACGCTGCGGCAAAGGATCTCGCCGGATTGGGCATCAGGCCCGGTGATCGCGTGATGATTGCCAGCGAGAACAGCGTGGCCCTCGGCGTGATGCTCTTCGCAGCGAGCAAGCTCGATGCCTGGGGTATTCCGGTCAATCCCCGCCTTTCGCCCAGAGAAATCGATCTGATCGGGACGCACAGTGGCGCCAGACGCGTGCTGTTCAACTCGGCCCTGTCGAAGGAAGCGGCCGATCATGCCACCCGCGTCGGTGCGAAAGTCGGCGCCGTCGGGCCATTTGGTGGAATCGCTGTCGGTCCTCTCAATGCGGATGCGGAAGCGGAGCCCGTCGAGAAGGATGGCGCCCGACAGGTCGCAGGCCTCTTATACACCTCAGGCACGACCGGTGCCCCGAAGGGCGTCATGTTGAGTCACCGCAATCTCCTCTTCACCGCAAGGACGTCGGGAATCCTTCGCCGAAGCAATCCAGGCGACCGCATCTACGGTGTGCTGCCGATGTCGCACATCGTCGGGTATGCGATCCTGCTGATTTCGACGCTGATGCACGGCGGCACGTTGCATGTCGTAGCCAAGGCCGATCCCGCCGCGCTGGCTCATGCTATCGCGGAGGAAGGGATTACGAGCCTGTTCGGCGTGCCTGCCACATATCAGCGTCTGCTTGAACACAAGGCGGTCAAGGGTATCCAACAGCTCGAACGGGGCAGCCTGCGGATCATGGCCGTCGCCGGCGCTCCGCTCGACCTCGATCTCAAGAGGCGGATCGAGGACGAGTTTGGAATCCCGCTGCTGAACAATTACGGCATAACGGAATGCTCCCCGGGACTCACGGGGGTCCGTTCGGAACAGCCTGTCCCGGACGAGTCCGTCGGCCCGTTTCTTCCCGGCATCGAGCACCGGATCGTGGACGGGCAGGGAAAGCAGGTGGCGACCGGAGAAGTGGGCGAATTACACGTCCGGGGTCCGAACATCATGCTCGGCTACTATCGTGCGCCCGACCTGACGGCGGCGGCGATCGATGAGCAGGGATGGTTCAACACGGGAGATCTCGCGCGGGTGAACGGCAAGGGGCATCTCTATATCGCCGGCCGCACCAAGGAGCTGATCATCCGCTCCGGCTTCAACGTTTATCCCGCCGAGGTGGAGGCGGTCCTGAACGCGCACGACCAGGTCGTTCAGTCGGCCGTCGTCGGACGAAAGGTCGAGGGCAACGAGGAGGTCGTCGCGTTCGTTCAGCTTCTCCCCGGTGCGAGCATCGGCGCGGAAGACCTCAAGGCGTACACGGCCCAATTGCTCACGTCCTACAAGCGTCCGACCGAATTGATCGTGCTCGACGCTCTGCCCTCGGCCTCCACCGGCAAGATCCTGAAACACAAGCTGCGGGAGATGGCGAACGAACAGGCCGCCCCGAAGGCGTCGCGTGCGGCAGCCGCTGGCTGACGGGCGTCAGGAGTGATTTGAACGGCAATATGCCGGTTTGAGAAAGAACGTTAGCGACGGACTTGTCGCCAAAGGGAGATGACAATGTTGAGAAGCGCCATGATTGTAGCCGCGCTCGCGGCATCCATAGCCGGCGCGCATGCGCAGACGCCGGGCGTCACTGAATCCGAGATAAAGATAGGAGCGACGTTCCCTTTCAGCGGCCCCGCTTCGCCGCTCAGTAATACCGGTAAGGGCATGATCGCCTACGTCAATTCAATCAACGATCGCGGCGGCATCAACGGGCGGAAGATAAACCTCGTCACTTACGATGACGCCTACAGTCCTCCCAAGACGGTGGAGCAGACCAGGAAACTCGTGGAAAGTGACGAGGTGGCGTTCCTGTTCGGCCCGCTGGGTACGCCCGGCATCAGCGCCACCATCAAGTACGTCAACGCGAAGAAAGTGCCGCATCTGTTCGTCGTGAGCGGAGTCACCAAATTCACGAACTTCGCTGAATTCCCCATGACCACAACGGGATTGCCGAGCTACGACACCGAGGGACGAATCTACGCGAAATACATCACCCAGACCCGTCCGGACGCGAAGATTGCCATCCTGTATCAGAACGACGATCTGGGTAAGGACTTCGTCAATGCATTCAAGGGCTACCTGAAGGCGGATTTCGACAAGAAAGTCGTCGCGTCGTCCTACGAAGTGACCGAGCCGACCATTGATTCCCACGTCGTTTCGCTGAAATCGTCCGGCGCGTCTGCGTTTTTGGTGGCCGGCACGCCTAAATTCGCAGCGCAGGCCATCAAGAAAGCCGATGAGATCGGTTGGAAGCCGCTGTTCCTGATTAACTTCGTTTCGAGCTCCGTGTCGTCGACCATCATCCCGGCGGGACCGGAGAAGGCCGTGGGCATCGTCGCCGCGACCATCACCAAGGATCCGAACGACAAGAAGTGGGCGGACGATTCGGGCATCAAGTGGTACCGCGACTTCTTTGCCAAATACCTGCCGGGCGCCGATATCGGAGACAACAATTATCTGTTCGGGACCCAGCAGGGACAGATCCTGGAGCAGGTGCTCAAGCAGTGCGGCAACGATCTCTCGCGCGAGAACATCGTCAAGCAATCGCGGAGCATAAGCGGGCTGTCGCTTCCCACTGTCATACCCGGTGTCGTCATCAACACGGGCCCGGAAAGCAGCATGGCCTACACGCAGCTGCAGCTGCAGCGCTGGAATGGGACCACGTGGGAGCAATTTGGCGATGTACTCAGCGCCGATCGAAAGTGAATATGCACCTTCGGAACATGCGGCGCGGATGATTTGAGCCCGCAAACACGACCCCCAGATCATGGAGCACGGATGTCCAGCGACGTTCTTTTCCGGCCCTTCAAGCTGAAAGGGCTCAGCTTGCCGAACCGGGTCGTGATGGCGCCGATGACGCGCTCATTCTCTCCCGGTGGAATTCCGACCGAAGACGTCGCGCGGTATTACCGTCGGCGTGCCGAAGGAGCGGTCGGATTCATCATATCGGAGGGTACGGGCGTGGATCGTCCGGCATCCCTGAACGATCCGAATGTTCCCCGTTTTCACGGAGAAAAGGAGCTGGCGGGGTGGCGGCGTGTGGTTGACGAGGTGCATGCGGCGGGTGGCCTGATGGCACCGCAGCTATGGCACGTCGGAGCCGTTCGCACCCGCGCCAAGGATTGGTCTCCTCCGGGCGCCTACGACAGTCCGTCCGGTCTGTCGCGACCGGAGAAGAAATTCGGCGAGCCGATGAGCGAAGCGGACATCGCAGACGCCATCCGCGCTTTCGCCGACGCGGCGCTTGCTGCGAAGCGCCTGGGGTTCGACGCGGTCGAATTGCACGGCGCGCACGGCTATCTGATCGATCAATTCTTCTGGGAAGGCACCAATCGCCGGGAGGACGCTTATGGTGGCAAGGACCTGCCGGATCGGGCCCGGTTTGCCGCTGATATCGTCCACGCTGTGCGCAACTCGGTCGGCCCGGACTTCCCGATATTGCTCCGCATCAGCCAGTGGAAGCAGCAGGACTACGAAGTGAAGCTGGCCGAGACGCCTCGCGCGTTGGAAGCCTGGCTCAAACCGCTGGTCGATGCGGGGGTCGACATTCTGCATTGCTCGCAACGGCGCTTCTGGGAGCCGGAGTTCGAGGGCTCCGATTTGAACTTCGCCGGATGGGCCAAGAAGGTGACGGGGGTGCCGACGATCTCGGTCGGGTCGGTCGGCCTGACCGGCGAATTCATCGCCGCATATGGCGGGGAGAGCTCCCGTCCGGCGTCCCTCGACGAACTGATCCGCCGCCTCGATCGCGAGGAGTTCGATCTGGTCGCGGTGGGGCGGGCGCTGCTTCAGGATCCGCAATGGCTCCTGAAGATACGCGACGGCCGGACGGAGGAATTGATGGCCTTCGAACGGACTGCGTTCGCTGCGCTGAGCTAAAGCTGAGCGATGAGGGGTTGCAAGGCCAGGTGCGTCGCCACTGAATACGCAGTCGCCTGGACGCAATTTGGAGACGAACAATGAGCGACACCAAGACCCAGGTCGGCCAGATCCGCACTGAGGTGCATGGGCATGTGTTCAAGATCATCATCGACAACGTGGCGAAGAAAAACTCCTTCAGTCCGCAGATGATGGCGCAGCTGTCGGATGCGATGACGCTTCTCGATCGCACCGACGACTATTGGGTCGGGGTACTCTGCGCCGAGGGTCCGGATTTCACGGCCGGGCTGGACATGCCGAAATTCTTCGGACCCAAGGCCGAGAATACCGAGATCAAGCCCGGCAACATCGATGCGTTCGCGTTGAAGAGCCGGTGTCGCAAGCCGATTGTGACGGCAGTGCAGGGGATCTGCTTCACGATTGGCATCGAAATGATGCTGGCTGGCGACATCGTCGTGGCGGCCGACGACGCACGGTTCTGTCAGATGGAATCCAAGCGCGGGATCGCGCCTCTTGGTGGTGCCCATTTCCGCTATTTGACGCGGGCGGGCTGGGGAGACGCGATGTATCACCTGTTCCTGTGCGATGAGTTCGGCGCAGCCCGGGCTCACAAGATCGGCTTCGTTCAGGAAGTCGTTGCACCCGGGCAGCAAATTGCGCGCGCGATGGAGATTGCGAATCTGATCGCCAGGAATGCGCCGATCGGCATTCAGGTGACGAAGGAGGCCGCGTTGAAATACATCGAGGCCGGCGAGAGAGCCGCGATCGATTACATTCCCAAGATCAAGGATCGCGTCTTCGGCAGCGAAGACATGAAAGAAGGCATCCAGTCTTTCGTGGAACGTCGCTCGGCCGTGTTCCGCGGGAAATAGGGTTCGGGCGGACACAGTCGACCGGCGAGGCGCTCACTCCAAGATCGCTCGAGCAGTGGCTGCGGTCGCCCGCCAATTGCGGGCCACGCCTCCATGCCATTCGCCAACGGGTTACGGTGAAATTATGTTGTCTCGCGCTGTATCGCGACCTGATCGCGGCGAATTGGAGCCCCTATTCGTATTTCGAGCTCGCGTTCCCGTTCCTTCCGCGCGCGGTCGACCGCGCCGCCTTGAGGCTGTCCGCTGACCGTCACGCCGGGGAGATGATCGACCTTGTTCTTGTCGGCCGCATCGACGCGCTGAAATTCGCGATCGATGATGTCGCGTGAGCCTTCGGCCGGTTCCTTGTCGAATGGACTCTTGGTCTCGATGCTCATGAACGATCCTGCTTCTGGCCCAGCGCTGATTGCTGGGGCAAGTCCGGTTCGGCGCTGTCGTTCCCGTCCAAAGCAGCCGTTTCGTGCAGGCTCTGTTCCCTGTGGTTGTCGATTTCGGCGGCGACCTGTCCGTAGTTCAGCAGGGCGACCAGAGTCGTTCCGCCCAGGATATTGCCGAGCAGTGTCGGCATGAAGAAGTCGGAGGCATATTGGCTGAACGAGGCCAGGCCGCTCTGCACCAGAAAGGCGCACTCGATCGAGCCGGCGACGATGTGCAAGAACTGGCCGAGTGCGACCACATAGGTCATCACCACGATAATGTGTGCGCGCGAGCCTTTGGCGGCCGGAAGTAGCCAGGCCATCGACGCGATCAGCCAGCCGGCGAAGATGGCCTTGACGAAGGTAGTTGAGAATGTCCCTTCGATCGTCGGCCGGCTGAGATCGATGAAGGCGTCCACGATGCGAGGTTCAAAGATGCTGGTACGAGCGAGCACGGAGGCGGCTGCCCAAGTCCCTGCGATGTTCGAGGCGAGAACCAGGATCCAGAGCTTAAGCACGCTTGCCAAGGTGCCGAGATCCCTGTTGTGCAACAGCGGCAGGATCGGTGTCAGCGTATTCTCGGTGAAGAGCTGTTGTCGTCCCAGCACGACGACCAGGAAGCCGACGGTGTAGCCGAGCGGAGCAACCAGGCGGCGCGTCGCCTCATCCGAGATCAGCGCATGCAACTCGCCCTGGACGATGAGCGACAGGCTTATCGAAAGGCCGGCGGCAAAACCGGACAGCACGATGGCCCACCATCGCCGCTCCAGCTCCTGCTCGCCTTCGGCGCGGATCGTCTCATGGATCAGCGCGGCGCTTGGCCTGCTCTGGGATTCGATCTGCCTGGTCTGGCGCCGCGACACGCCGTCGAGCTTGGATGCTGGGTTGAATGAGGCGCTGTCGTCAGACTGATCCACGCTGCGGTCTCCGGAAGTATGATCCCAGTCAAGACTTTCGGGTGTCCCATTCAGTTCCCCCGATGTCGTCCACTTCGGTGTGCGATGCAGGGCGCGGAGGAACCTTCCGCCATGCGCACGAGTTGGCCGGTCGGGCAGGGTGAAAGTCACGAGGCCAACCGTGCAAGACGACGTGCGCGTGCGCTCCACCGCGCAGATCGCGGGTCATCCGATTCATCCGATGCTGGTGCCGATCCCGATCACGTGCTTTGTCGGGGCGCTGCTGACCGACATCGCCTATGTCGCCAGCGCCGCGATCATGTGGGCGGATTTTTCGGCCTGGCTGCTGCTCGCCGGCGTCATCTTCGGCGTGCTGGCGGCGATCGCGGGCCTGACCGATTTTCTGGGCAATCGGCTGGTGCGGGCGCAGGCGCCCGCCTGGCCGCATCTGATCGGCAATGCCGTGGTTCTGATCCTGGCAGTCGTCAATCTGATGATCCACATGCGCGATGGCTGGACCTCGGTGTGGCCGACGGGGCTCGTTCTGTCGGGGGTCACCGCGCTGATCCTGTTCGCCACCGGCTGGCTGGGTTGGGCCATGGTCTATCGCCACGGCGTGGGAGTTGCGCGATGACGTTTGCAATTGTCCGCGCGCTGTTGTGCGCGTCGCTGCTGGGTTTGGCCGGCTGCAATGACGGCAGCGGCGATCCCAATGCGCAAGTCGGCGCCAACCCCGCACTTCCCGAGGTCCAGCAATATCTGCTGCCGCCGATCAAGATCGCCCGCATCGTCGGGTGGAAGAAGGACGAGACGCCGACGGTTGCGCAGGGCTTGCAGGCCAAGGCCTTTGCCACGGGCTTGCAGCACCCGCGCTCGCTCTACGTGCTCCCGAATGGCGACGTGCTGGTGGTGGAATCCAGGCCGCCGAAGCGCGCGCCGGTCAAACGGCCCAAGGACGTCCTGGTGGGCTTCGTCATGTCCTTGGCGACCTCCGGCGGCGACAGCGGCGAGAGCAACCGCATCACGCTCTTGCGGGACAGCAACGGCGACGGCGTGCCCGAGACGCAAAGCGTCTTCCTCGACCAGCTCAACTCACCCTTTGGCGTCGCGCTGGTCGGCAACGATTTATACGTCGCCAACACCGATGCCATCGTCAGATATCCCTACACGGAAGGTGATACGAAGATCACCGCCCCGGGCACGGTGCTGACGCAGCTGCCGGGCGGTCCGATCAACCAACACTGGACCAAGAGCCTGGTCGCCAGCCCCGACGGCTCGAAACTCTACGTCGGCGTCGGCTCCAACAGCAACGCCGCCGAGAGAGGCATGGAGGCCGAGCACAATCGCGCCGCCATCCTCGAGATAGATCGTGCCAGCGGCCGCTGGCGCGTGTTCGCAAGCGGCCTGCGCAATCCCAACGGACTCAGCTTCGAGCCGCAGACCGGTGCACTCTGGACGGTGGTCAACGAGCGCGACGAGCTCGGTCCCGATCTCGTGCCCGATTACATGACCTCGGTGAAGGACGGCGGCTTCTACGGCTGGCCTTACAGCTATTTCGGCCAGCACGTCGATCCCCGCGTCAAGCCGGAGCGGCCGGATCTCGTCGCCAGGGCGATCGTGCCGGACTACGCGCTCAGCTCGCATGTCGCCCCGCTCGGGCTCGCCTTCAACACCGGCACCAGCCTGCCGGCCGCCTATCGCGGCGGCGCCTTCGTCGGGGAGCACGGCAGCTGGAACAGGCACGTGCTGAACGGCTACAAGGTCGTGTTCGTGCCGTTCACGGACGGCAAGCCGAGCGGCCCGCCTCAGGACGTCGTCACCGGGTTCCTCAACAGCGACAACCAGGCGCGCGGCCGCCCGGTCGGTGTCGCCATCGACAAGACCGGCGCGCTTCTGGTCGCGGACGACAGCGGCAACACGGTGTGGCGGGTGAGCGCGACCCATCCGCAGCTGACGCAACGTTAAGCCCGCCGGTGCGTTATCGGACAGACAGGTGCTGAAAGCGGATTCTGACTCAAGCCAGGAGTGGACAATGGGCCTTGCGCAATATGCCATCGTGCCGGTGCGAGACGAGTGGGGTGTGCTTCATGACGGCGACGTCAAGAACACGTACGCCACCAAGGAAGCTGCGTTCGAGTCCGCAGTCGCCGCGGCCTCCCTGGCCCTTCGCGAGGGACATGAAGTCCAGGTCAGCGTGCCCGGCCGCGAGGCGGGAGGCAACGCGCTCGGCGTCAAGGACAACGCGTGAGAAGGATCACGCGATGACCAAGCCCCGTGAGCCCAACGGCGTCGAGCCACCCCGCTCCGAAGACGATATCCAGCGCGAACAGCTCGGTCCGCGCGGCGTACCGGGCGCGCCCGATCCGGCCAAGATGACACCGCAGCGCGAGAAGAAGACGCCGAAGCACGTCGATCCCGGCCACACCGCGTGAGGCGGCTCCGCCGCGGCCAACCAATCAGACGATCGACCACACTCGGCGCGCGGCAATACCCGGATTTGGGCATCTGAAATCGAGGCAGTCGGCTTCGAGGTCATCGCACGTGCTGCCGCCGCCGACCTCCGAGCATAGCCTCCGCCGGGGGCGTCCGGGGCTGCCATAACATCATGTTAGGTTTATCGCATAACTGGGTAATTGTGTTATCCCTGCGAAAGCCTATTCTCCTCCTCACTCAAGACACCGATCGGCAGTGCCAAGCGCTCGCGGAGCTCCGCGGGAAGCGCATGGGGATTGCTGCCGAATTCCAACGAAGCCCGCCAACGGGACGTCAACGAACAAGACAGATCGGGAGGACATTCTCTGATGGCTACCACGCGTGCGACCCATGGGATGAGCCAGTCCAGAAAGGCTGCTGCAAGCGGCTGGATCGGCTCGGCCCTCGAATATTATGACTTCTTCATCTACGCGACGGCGGCGTCGCTGATCTTCCCGCAGATCTTCTTCCCCTCCGACAATCCCAGGTTGCGATCGTCGCATCGCTTGCGACCTATGGCGTCGGCTACGTCGCGCGGCCGATCGGGGCGTTCGTGCTCGGTCATTGGGGCGACACGCACGGCCGCAAGACCGTGCTCATCGTCTGCATGTTCCTGATGGGCGTTTCGACGATGGCCGTCGGGTTGCTGCCGACCTATCAGCAAGCCGGTATCCTGGCGCCGATCCTGCTCGTGATGTTGCGCCTCGTGCAGGGATTTGCGGTGGCCGGCGAAATCTCCGGGGCGAGCTCGATGATCCTGGAGCACGCGCCGTTCGGCCGGCGCGGGTTCTATGCGAGCTTCGCCCTTCAGGGCGTGCAGGCCGGACAAATTCTCGCGGCAGCCGTCTTCCTGCCGCTGGCGGCCTACATGCCGACCGAGGCCTTCAACAGCTGGGGCTGGCGGATCCCGTTCCTGCTCAGCTTCTTCGTCATCGTCGCCGGCTACGTCATTCGCCGCGAGGTCGACGAAACGCCGGCCTTTGCCCGAGAGGAGAAACGGGGAGAAACGCCGCGGGCTCCGATCATCCAGGCCATCCGCTTGAGCTGGCCCGACATGCTCCGGGTCATCTGCATGGCGCTGATGAACGTGATCCCGGTCGTTGCGACCATCTTCGGCGCAGCCTACGCGGTGCAGCCGGCCTATGGCATCGGCTTCGCGAAGGACGTCTATCTCTGGATCCCGGTGCTCGGCAACATGCTGGCCGTGATCGTCATTCCCTTCGTCGGCCATCTCTCCGACAAGGTCGGCCGCAAGCCTCCGATCATCGTGGGCGCGCTGCTCTCCGGACTGCTCGCCTTCGGCTATCTCTATGCCATCAGCATCCGGAACGTGCCGCTCGCCATCCTGCTGTCGCTGCTGATGTGGGGCGTGGTCTATCAGGGCTACAACGCGATCTTCCCGAGCTTCTATCCGGAGCTGTTTCCGACCCGCACGAGGGTGTCGGCGATGGCGATCTCGCAGAACATCGGCACCACGATCACCGCACTGCTCCCTGCGTTGTTCGCGACCGTAGCGCCTCCCGGCTCGGCCAACATTCCCTTGACGGTCGGGGCGATCGCCTTCGGCATCACGGTCATCGCAGCGCTGGCGGCTGTCACGGCCCGCGAAACTTATCGGATCAAGATCGACGATCTCGGCAATCCCGAGGCCGTTCCGATGGCCCGGGCCGATTATGAGCGGCAGCGTACGGTGGCAGCTGCGAGCCGGGCGACCGCACTTCCGACCTGATCCGGACGAACACGGCCCTGTCGCCGCGACTAACCAATGTTGCGGCGGCAGGGTTTCAAGCGTAGCAAGACTGGCCGAACGTTGTGCGCGCGCGAGCGCTGAGATCATGAGGTCGCTGGATGAACCCCGCTGTCATTGCCGTCGCCATCACCGGCTCCGTTCCGCGCAAGAAGGACAATCCGGCGGTCCCCATTCTGCCCTCCGAGCAGATCGAATCGACGCACCAGGCCTTCGAGGCGGGCGCGACGCTTGCCCATATTCACGTCCGCAACGACGACGAGACGCCGTCCTCCGACCCCGAGCGTTTTGCCCAGGTGCAGGAGGGAATCAGGAAGCACTGTCCGGGAATGATCGTCCAGTTCTCGACCGGCGGGCGGGGCCGCGATCCCTCGGCGCGCGGATCGGCGCTCTACCTCAAGCCGGACATGGCCTCGCTCTCCACGGGGTCGGTGAACTTCCCGACCATCGTCTACGAGAACAGCGCCGCGCTGGTCGAGACGCTCGCCACCGGCATGAAGGCAAACGGCATCCGGCCGGAAATCGAGATCTTCGATTTGTCGCATCTGCATGGCGCCCGCCGCCTGATCGAGGCGGGCCTCCTCGACGCGCGTCCGCACGTGCAGTTCGTCATGGGCGTCAAGAACGCGATGCCGGCCGACGAGCACGTGCTCGACATTCTCCTGGGCGAGCTCAGGCGGCTGATCCCGAAGGCAACTTGGACCGCTGCCGGAATCGGCCGCCATCAAGCCGAAGTCATGGGCTGGGCGCTCGCCCGCGGCGCGGACGCGGTCCGCACCGGCCTCGAGGACAATATCCGTATCGACAAGACGCGCCTTGCGGCCAGCAACGCCGAGCTCGTGACCCTGGCCTGCGAGGCGGTCGCGCGCCACGGCCGGCGCGTTGCGACCGCGACCGAGGCGCGATCGCTGCTCGGCATCGCGGGGTAGGGCGATTTCCTCATCCTGACATGCTCCCGGCTGCCGCCTGCCATTCGGCGGCTGGCGTTCCCGTGCGCGGTTTCTCCGAGTAGACAGGTGTTACAGGCGTACTCGGCGCCTGCCGGGCAGGCGACGTTTGGAATGCAGTTCTTGAAATCTGACGGTAGGCTGATCGGGGTCCTGCTGGTGCTCGCGATCACGCAGCTCATCGGGTGGGGCACGATCGGGCTTCCGCCCATCATCGGCCGTGAGCTTGCGGCCGATCTCGGCATGAGCCTGCCCATGGTGTTTGCGGGCACCTCGACGCTTTATGTCACCATGGGGCTGTGCGCGCCCTGGCTCGCCAAGGCGTTTGCACGGCATGGGGCACGCAAGGTCATGATGATCGGCACGGTCGTGAGCGTTCCTGGATTCGTCCTGCTCTTCTTCGCCCGCGACCCAGTGCTCTATTTCGCCGCCTGGATCGTCTTCGGCCTTGCCGGCAGCGCCACACTCTCGACCGGGGCCTATATCATGCTGAACGAGGTCGCAGGAAAGCAGGCCAAGAGCGCGATCGGCGCGCTCATGCTGGTGACGGGACTTTCGAGCAGCATCTTCTGGCCTGCCACCTCGTTTCTGAACGGTCTCGTAGGCTGGCGCTGGACGTGCCTCGTCTATGCCGCCATGCTGATCCTGGTTTCGCTTCCGCTCTATGTGTTGGCCGCGCCGCGCCGCAGCGTCGCCAGGGACGAGGGCCCCGCGCCGGCAAAGCACGCGGATCAGCCGCCAGTTGGACGCAGCACGTTCGGCCTCGTCGTCTCCGCGATCACCCTCAATGCCTTCGTCAATTTCGGCCTTGGCGCCGTGTTCATCGAGCTGCTGCGGGCGGAGGGGCTGGCGCCGGCCCAGGCGGTCGCCTTCGGCTCGATGCTCGGCGTCATCCAGGTCAGCGCCCGCGCGCTCGACTTTCTCGGCGGCGCACGGTGGGACGGCATCACGACGGGGCTCGTGGCCGGCACGGCGCTGCCCGTAGCCATGCTGCTGCTGATGCTGAGCGAGGGCGCGACCTGGGCGGTCGCGGTCTTCATCCTGCTCTACGGCGCTGGCAGCGGCGCAATGGCTGTCGCGCGCGCGACCATCCCGCTGGTGTTCTACGACCAGGCCGAATTCACCAAGGCGATGTCGATGATCGCGCTGCCTCTCAATCTCGCCTCCGCGCTGTCTCCGCCCCTGCTGGCTGGACTGCTCACCCAGTTCGGCAGCCGCACCGCGCTCGGTCTCACCTTCGTCTGCTCCTGCGCGACGGTGCTGATCCTGGTCCTGCTCGGCAGGCGGCGGCCGAGCGTGGCGACAGCCGCTGCAAAGTTGAGCTCGGCAAGGTAATCTTCGCAGCGCGGAAATTCGTTGCCCCGGCAGGGATGGCCGTATGCCCGGAGCGCAGTGCTCGGGGAACGAAAATGGTGGTATCGGCAGGGAGCGCGGCCTGCGATCCCGCCGCCGCGCCAAGATCCAGTTCCCCGGAGGAAATCGACATGTCGGCCCTGCCGCTCTCAGGCATCAAGATCCTTGACCTCACCCGCGTCCTGGCCGGGCCGCTGTCGGCTCAGATGCTGGGCGATCTCGGCGCGGAGGTGATCAAGATCGAGCGGCCGGGCACCGGCGACGACGCGCGCGCTTTCGGCCCGCCTTACCTCGCCGACCCCGAGGGCAAGGCCAACAACAACAATTCGTTCTATCTCTGCGCCAACCGCAACAAGAAGTCGGTCACCGTCAACATCGCCAAGCCCGAAGGGCAGGCGATCGTCCGCGAGCTCGCCAAGGACGCCGACGTCTTCATGGAGAATTACAAGGTCGGCGATCTCAAGCGCTACGGCCTCGACTACGAGACCATCAAGGCGATCAATCCCCGCATTATCTATTGCTCGGTGACCGGCTTCGGCCAGACCGGCCCCTATGCGCCGCGCGCCGGCTACGACGCCATCCTGCAGGCGATGGGCGGCCTGATGAGCGTCACCGGCCATATCGACGGCGAGCCTGGGGAGGGCCCGATGAAGGTCGGCCCGTCGATCGTCGACTACATGACCGGCATGAACGCCTCGATCGGCATTCTCTCGGCGCTCTACCATCGCGATGCCAATGGCGGGCAGGGACAGCACATCGACGTCTGCCTGTTCGATACCGTGATCGCATCGCTGTCGCACTGGCTGCAGATCTACCTCGTCAACGGCAAGATCCCGCCGCGCCGCGGCACCTGGGGCAATGGCGGCATGCCGGCCGGCGTGTTCCGCTGCACCGACGGCGAGCTGATGGTCGTGGTCGGCAATGACGGCCAGTTTCAGCGCACCTGTGCCGTGCTCGGCGCGCCCGAGCTCGCGAGCGATCCACGCTTCATCAAGAACAACGACCGCGTCGTGCACGGCAAGGAGATCATGGCGATCTTCGCCGGCCTGTTCCTCAAGCAAAAGGTGGGCTATTGGCTGGAGAAGCTGGAGGAGGCCGGCGTGCCCTCGGGGCCGATCAACGATTTCGAGCAGGTGTTCTCCGACCCGCACGTCCAGTCGCGCGGCATGCGGGTGAAGGTCAACCATCCCTTCGAGCCCGATCTGTCGCTGGTCCGCAACGCGCTCACCTTGTCGGAGACGCCGATCAAGGACTACCGCGCGCCGCCGCTTCTGGGCGAGCACACCCAGGAGGTGCTCGGCGGCAAGCTCGGCTACGATGCCGGCAAGATCGAGCAGCTGAAGCAGCAGGGCATCATCTGACGCTCTCCTCCGCGCCTGGGGCCGAGAGGCTGGGATTCAAGCGCAGCGCGACTATTGCGACGGCCATGGACGCGCGCGCCATGCCGGGGCTTGCGTGAAGCTTGCCCGCAATCCCCAGATAATCCCGGTCCGTAGTCGCACAGGCTTCCGCTTCGCCTCCGACTCTGATTCGATCTCTCCACTTGAAGTCGGGGAGGGAAGTGAATTGTCCTACACGATCGGATTCCAGGCCAAGGACCAGAAGGCCATCCTGGCGACCGAGGCGGCCACCGCCAATCAGGCCGTCGCCATCATTGCCGCGCTGCGGCAGAGCGCCGACGAGATCAAGTTCATCCGCTCGCCGCAGGAAGGCGAGATGGGCATCGAGATGCTGCTGCTGCTCGCCAAGGAAGAGGCCGAGGAGATGCCGCAGCGGGCGTAACCGCGCCCAGCAATCTTCCGATCAGATCGATTGCATCGCGATGATGTGAGGCGCTAACGCGCCGCCACTTTTGATGGCGCCTTCGTCTCCGTCCGCCCCGCCGTCAGCGCCATCGTCGCCACGCTGACGACGCGCGCGACCACGTCCTCGACGTCGTCGAGGTCGCATTTGCCCTCCGACAGCTTGGTCAGCCGCTCGCTCTCGCGGATGGTGTGATGCGCCATGGCGAGCGCGAAGTTGAGCCCCCAATAGATGTCGACGTCGCTGCGGTCGGGCAGGGACCGCCGCATCGCGCCGACGAATTTGCGCAAATGGTCGATCTCGCGGTTCTTGATGCGGCGGATCGGCGGCACGGATTCGATCGAGGCGCGGATCATGAAGCGTGCGGCGGTCGAGCGCTGGTTCTCCGGACCCAGGCAGCCGCGCAGGGTCGGGCCGACCAGCGCGTGCAGGATCACCTCGATCGGCGCGCGGCCGCCGCCTTGCTCCTCCGCCGCCTTCAACTCGCGCAGACGCTCGCGGTTGGTGGCGATCGACCGCGAGACGAACAGTTCCGCGATCAGCTCGTCCTTCGAGCCGAAATGATAGTTCACCGCGGCGAGGTTGACGCCCGCCTCCGCGACGATGTCGCGCAGCGTCACGTCGCCGAAGCCGCGGTCGGCATAGAGCCGTTCGGCGGCGGCGAGAATGGCAGACCTCGTATGATCGCTGGCCATGGTTGGGACCTCGTCATTCCGGGGCGGCACGAAAGTGCCGAACCCGGAATCTCGCGCCGCAATTTCTAGATTCCGGGTTCGACGCTCCGCGTCGGCCCGGAATGACGTGAGAGGGCCCCGCGAAGTGTCGAGGGAGTTGCAATTCAAACACTTGTATGAAACTATCGTTTGAAGGCCCGGAAAAGTCAATCCGCATTCGGGACTCGTTCGCAACTGTGGCCGGGTTTCGACAAGTCCGAGAGCGTGCGCATTCGCGCTTGCGGACCGCGCAATGCGGGAGGACAGTCCGGCGCAAAAGCGTTAGCGAGAGAGAGGAGCGTCCCATGGACTTCGATATGTCGCCCAAGCAGAAGGAATGGCTCGACCGCGTGCGGTCCTTCATGGCCAAGCACGTGCGCCCGGCGGTGCCGATCTACGATCAGCAGGACAAGAGCGGCGACCGCTGGAAGGTGATCCCGGTTCTCGAGGACCTCAAGAAGAAGGCCAAGGCCGAAGGCCTCTGGAACATGTTCATGCCGCCGAGCGAGCATGAGGACGACGAATTCCGCGGCGCGGGACTGACCAATCTCGAATACGCGCTGCTGTCGGAAGAGATGGGCCGCATCACCTGGGCCTCGGAAGTGTTCAACTGTTCCGCGCCCGACACCGGCAACATGGAAGTGTTCATCCGCTACGGTACCAGGGAGCAGAAGCGGAAATGGCTGCGCCCGCTGATGGACGGCGAGATCCGCTCCGCCTTCCTGATGACGGAACCTGCGGTCGCCTCGTCCGACGCCACCAATATCGAGACCCGCATCGAGCGCGACGGCGACCATTACGTCATCAACGGCCGCAAATGGTGGTCGTCCGGCGTCGGCGATCCCCGATGCAAGATCGCCATCCTGATGGGCAAGACCGATTTCAAGGCGGCCAAGCACCAGCAGCAGTCGCAGATCCTGGTTCCGCTCGACACGCCCGGCATCAAGGTCGAGAAGATGCTGCCGGTGTTCGGCTTCGATGACGCGCCGCACGGCCACGCGCAGGTGTTGCTGGAGAACGTGCGGGTGCCGAAGGAGAACATCCTGCTCGGCGAAGGCCGCGGCTTCGAGATCGCGCAGGGCCGCCTCGGTCCGGGCCGTATCCACCACTGCATGCGCACCATCGGCAAGGCCGAGGAGGCGCTGGAGAAGATGGTGAAGCGGCTCGCCTCGCGCACCGCATTCGGCAAGAAGATCGTCGAGCACAGCGTGTGGGAGCAGCGCATCGGCGAGGCCCGCACCAACATCGAGATGACGCGTCTGCTGTGCCTCAAGGCGGCCGACATGATGGACAAGGTCGGCAACAAGACCGCGCAGGCCGAGATCGCCATGATCAAGGTCGCCGCGCCCAACATGGCGCTGAAGATCATCGACGAGGCGATCCAGGCCTTCGGTGGCGGCGGCGTCTCGGACGAAGCGGGCCTTGCCAAGGACTACGCCCACATCCGCACGCTCCGTCTCGCCGACGGTCCGGACGAGGTGCACAACCGCGCCATTGCCAGGCTCGAACTTCGGAAGTATGCAAACTCTAGTCATTAAGAACGGCGGAGAGCGCTAACAGTGCTCTCCTCACCGTCATTCCGGGGCGTCTCGCAGAGGCGAACCCGGAATCTCGAGATTCCGGGTCCGCGCTTTGCGCGCCCCGGAATGACGGAAAATGAAAAGAGGGAGCGTCATCGTGGCTGACGGCGTCAGAAAGGACGAAGAATTCTCGGGCACCAAGCCGGTCGAGGAGCGGCATCGCTTCGACGAGCTGCGGCTCGAGGCCTGGATGCGCGAGCACGTCGAAGGCTTTGAAGGCCCGCTGGTCGTGCTGCAGTTCAAGGGCGGCCAGTCCAACCCGACCTATCGCCTCGACACGCCGAACCGTTCCTACGTGATGCGCCGCAAGCCGTTCGGCAAGCTGCTGCCGTCGGCGCATGCGGTCGACCGCGAATATCGCGTCATCGCAGCCCTCGGGAAACAAGGTTTCCCGGTCGCGCGCGCCTATGCGCTGTGCCAGGACGACGGCGTCATCGGCGCGGCCTTTTACATCATGTCGATGGAGGAGGGGCGCGTGTTCTGGGATCCGACGCTGCCGAGCCAAGAGCCGGATGCGCGTCGCAAGATCTTCACCAGCAAGATCGAGACGCTGGCCAAGCTCCACATGTTCGACCCTGTTGCGATCGGGCTCGGCGATTTCGGCAAGCCCGGCAACTACTTTGCCCGCCAGATCGACCGCTGGACCAAGCAATATCGGGCGTCCGAGACCCAGCACATCCCGGAATTCGAGAAGGTCGCCGAATGGCTGCCGAAGACGGTGCCGGAGCAGGCGCGCGTCTCGATCGTCCATGGCGACTACCGCCTCGACAACATGATTTTCCACGCGACGGAACCACGCGTGCAGGCCGTGCTGGACTGGGAGCTGTCGACGCTCGGCGATCCCATGGCCGACTTCACCTATCTCTTGATGCAATGGATCATGCCGGGCCTCGATGGGGCCGACCTCAAGGCGCTCAACATCCCGAGCGTGGAGGAGGCGGCGCAGATCTATTGCAACGTCACCGAGATGACGGTGCCCGATCTCAACTGGTACTTCGCCTACAATTTGTTCCGTCTCGCCGGCATCACCCAGGGCATCGCCGGCCGCGTCCGCGACGGTACCGCCGCCAACGCCAAGGCGCTGGAGTCAGCCAAGCGCACCGTGCCGCTGTCGAAGGCGTCGTGGGAATATGCGCAGAAGGCAGGGGCGGTATAGCGACAACGAAGGCGCGGCCGATGTGGCCGCGCCTTTTTGTTTGATAATTGTCGCGCATCCTCGCGTCTCTCGTGTCCCGGACGCGGTGCAGCACGTAGTGCTGCTCCGCAGAGCCGGGACCCAGTCACGTCGCCACCGCTTCAGCGTATGTTCGCGTGCGCGTGCCTCGAGAATCGACCCGAAGGTTTCGAAATAGACCAGCAGCGTGATGTCGTACTGCCGCGTGAAGCCGGGTATCAGCTTGGCCTTGGGCTCGCTCAACCGGCGAACAAGATCGTTCGTGACGCCGATGTAGAGAGTCCCGTTTCGCTTGCTCGCAAGGATGTAGACAAAGAACGGCATAGCCGTGCAACCGGTGCTGATGAGTGGCGCGCTCTAAGGTTGCATGTTTCGACGCTGTCGCCAAGCGTTCTGGGTCCGGCACTGCGGAGCGTCACTTCGTGCCGCACCGCGTCCGGGACACGAGACCGGGTTTCGCGGCGTCCATGACGTCCTCTCAGGCCGGACTGCCGGCCGCACTCTCGTGTCCCGGACGCGCTGCAACGCGTAGCGTTGCTGCGCAGAGCCGGGACCCACAAATTACGGGCAGCACCTACCCGTTCGCGCAATGCGCGATCAGCCGCTCGACGAACCCCGCGCATTTCTCCAGCTCCGCCATCTCCACGAACTCATCAGGCGTATGCGCTTGTGCGATCGAGCCCGGGCCGATCACGACGGAGGGAATGTCGGCGATGTCGGCGAACAGGCTCGCTTCGGTGCCGAAGGCGACCTTGGCGTGGTCGTTGCGCCCTGCGAGGCTCTTGGCCAGCGTGACGATGGCGGCGTCGGCGGCAGTGTCGAGTGCGGGATAGTCGAGGATCTCCTCGAAATCGATGCCGCAGTCCGGATGTCTTGCCTTCATCGCCGGCTCGATCTCGGCCTTGGCCCAGGCGACGATCGCATCGGTCACCTCCTTGGACTCGGTGATGCCGATGCCGCGGCATTCGAAATCCACGGTGCAGGTGTCGGGCACGATGTTCAGCGCCGCGCCGCCGTGCACGATGCTGGTGAGCAGCGTCGAATGCGGGACGTCGTAGAGGCTGTCGGTCGACCGCACGGCCGCGAGCGCCACGGCGCGGCGGCGGATCTCGACGATCAGCTCGGCGGCATATTCGATCGCATTGACGCCGTCGGGCGCGATCGAGGAATGGCGCGCGAGCCCGCGGAAGGTGGCGCGCACGCCGTGCTTGCCCTTGTGTCCGATGATGACCTGCATCTGGGTCGGCTCGCCGATGAAGGCGCCGAGCGGTCGGACCCTCTTCTTCGCGACCTCGCGCAGCATCGGCCGCACGCCGACGCAGCCGATCTCCTCGTCATAGGAGATCGCCAGATGAATCGGCGTCTTGAGTCTCGCCTCCACCATCTCCGGCACCATGGCGAGGCACACCGCCACATAGCCCTTCATGTCGGTGGTGCCGCGGCCGTAGAGCTTGCCGTCACGTTCCACCAGCTTGAACGGATCGTGGCTCCAGTCCTGGCCCACGACAGGCACCACGTCGGTATGGCCCGACAGCACGAAGCCCGGCCGGTCCTCCGGCCCGATCGTGACCCAGAGCGAAGCCTTCTCGCCGGTCTCGTCGACGATGCGCTCGCCCTTGAGGCCGCATCCGGCGAGATAGCTCTCGATATGGGCAATCAGGGGCAGGTTGGTGCGGTCGCTGACGGTGTCGAACGCGACGAGGTCGGCGAGGAGTTTTCGGATGCGGTCGGATCTTGGGCTTGGCATTGTCTCGGTCTTGTCAGGGAATGGAGGCTGAGGTGCCTGCAGGAACCATACCAACGTGGTCCCCGCTCGGGCAAATCAACACCGCAGCGAGATGCGCCTGTGAGGATGCGGGATGGCGTCTGCGATCGAAGATGCGCGCAAAGGAGCGCTGGTGCCAACCACACAATGACGGTGTTGACGCAGTTGCGCCAAAGCTCCGGCTGCGTGTCCCGGACGCAGCGCAGCGCTCTTCGGCGATGCGCTGCAGAGCCGGGGCCCATGTCACAGCGAGCCGTGCGACGTCCTGGGTCCCGGCTCTGCGACGCAGCGCTTGCGCGCTGCGTCGCGTCCGGGACACGAGTGGATCAAATCGGCTTGCCGGTATAAGGCATCGATGCCGTCAAGCCGCCGTCGACCGGGAACGCCTGCC
This sequence comes from Bradyrhizobium sp. USDA3516, assembly GCF_057651995.1. Classification (NCBI taxonomy): domain Bacteria; kingdom Pseudomonadati; phylum Pseudomonadota; class Alphaproteobacteria; order Hyphomicrobiales; family Nitrobacteraceae; genus Bradyrhizobium; species Bradyrhizobium sp. USDA3516. The sequence goes on from NZ_JBYGYN010000004.1 coordinate 424,994, forward strand.
CGTTGACATACGAGGCCTCGTCGCTCGCCAGGAACAGTCCCATCGCCGCGAGCTCGTGCGGCTGTCCCGCCCGCTTGAGCGGGTTGAGCTGGCCGATCTTGTCTTGGGTGCCGCGCTCCTTGGCGCGGTCGAAGATCGGCTTGGTCATGCCTGTTTCGATCAGGCCGGGGCAGACCGCATTGATGCGCACGCCGGTGCCGGTGAGCGAGTAGGCCGTGGTCTGCACCAGGCTGATCACGCCGGCCTTGCTCGCGGCATAGGGATGCCCGCTCGCGCCGGCCTTGAGGCCGGCGACAGAGGCGGTCAGCACGATCGCGCCGGACTGCTGCTTGACCATATGCGGCATGGCGTATTTCACCGCGAGGAACGGCCCGATCAGGTTGATGCGCAGGATTTCCTGCCAATGCTCGACGGTCTGCTCGGCCAGCGGAACGAGTCCGCCGGAGACGCCGGCATTGGCCCAGATCACGTCGAGCCGGCCGTGCGTCTTCACCGCCTTGTCGATCACAGCGATGACGTCCTTTTCGGAGCCGGCATCCGCGACCATCGCTTCCGCGACGCCGCCGGCCTTCTTGATCTCCTCGACCGTCTCCTTCACCGCCTCGGTGCGATCGACCGCGATCAGCTTGCCGCCCTCCTTGGTGAACAGCAGCGCAGCCGCGCGACCGATGCCGCTGCCGGCGCCGGTGATGATGACGGATTTGCCTTGCAGGCGGCCCATGCGTTTCTCCCTTTTGCTCGCGTCCGACGCTTGCCGTGCGACGGAATTTCAAACAAGATTTCAAACGGCAAAGTGTCTTGAGACACGTTCAGTACTCACGTACAGCGACAATAGACGGGATGGAAGGGTTTCGATGGCAGGTGCAGACAAGCCGAACGTGGTCATCACGCGGTGGTGGTGGGTCCGTCACGCGCCGGTGCGCAACGACGGCGGCAACATCTACGGGCAGAGCGACATCGCCTGTGACACCAGCGATACTTATGTGTTCAATGCAGTTGCCAAGGTGCTGCCACGCCAGGCGGTCTGGTATTCGAGCAATCTGATGCGCACCCATCAGACCGCCGAGGCGATCTGGGCCGCGGGTTTTCCAAGGCCGGCAGCGATGAAGTGGGAGGCGGATCTCGCCGAGCAGAACCTCGGCCGCTGGCAAGGCATGAACCGGGCCCAGTTCATTGCCAGCCGCCCCGTCGGTGCGAGCTGGTTCGCCGACATCAACGAGCCCGCGCCCGGCGGCGAAAGCTTCATGGACCTCTACAACCGCACGCGCCGCACCATCGAGCGGATCAACGCCGAGGCGGCCGGGCAGGACATCATCGCAGTGGCGCATGGCGGCACCATCAGGGCGGCGGTGGGCCTCGCGCTCGGCGGGCAGCCGGAGCGTGGGCTGTCGTTCGACATCGACAATTGCTCGGTGACGCGGCTGGATTATTTTGCGAGTCCCGATCGCACGGTCTGGCGACTGCCGATGGTCAATCAGCAGCCGTGGATCGCCGATCCCGCGCACGCGGCGATGCATCAGCCGGCGGGACCGGAAGTCAAGAAGCTGGCCTGATACTGAATACGAAAATCAATCTGGGAGAGAAACCATGACCTTGTTCGACATGAAGGGGAAAGTCGCCGTCATCACGGGATCGACGCGCGGCATCGGGCTCGCGATCGCCGAGCGCATGGCCGAGCACGGCGCCAAGGTGGTGATCTCCTCGCGCAAGGCCGATGTTTGCGAGCAGGTGGCGAAGGGCATCAACGACAGATTCGGCAAGGGCACCGCGGTCGCCATCGCCGCGAATATTTCCTCGAAAGAGAATCTGCAAAACCTCGTCGACGAGAGCAACCGTGCCTTCGGCAAGATCGACGTGCTGGTCTGCAACGCGGCCTCGAATCCGTATTACGGCCCGCTCGCCGGCATCTCCGACGATCAGTTCAGGAAAATCCTCGACAACAACATCGTCGCCAACAATTGGCTGATCTCGATGGTGGTGCCGCAGATGATCGAGCGCAAGGACGGCTCGATCATCATCGTCTCGTCGATCGGCGGCCTCAAGGGCTCGACCATCCTCGGCGCCTACGCCATCTCGAAGGCCGCCGACATGCAGCTCGCGCGCAATCTCGCCTGCGAATACGGCCCGCACAACATCCGCGTGAACTGCATCGCGCCCGGCCTGATCAAGACCGATTTCGCCAAGGCGCTGTGGGACAATCCGGAGAACCTGAAAGCCTCGACCTCGCGCTCGCCGCTCTTGCGCATCGGCATCCCCGACGAGATCGCGGGCGCGGCGGTGTTCCTGGGCTCGAAGGCCGGCGACTTCATGACCGGCCAGACCATGGTGATCGACGGCGGCGCGACGATCAGCTGAAGTCCGGCCGCAAGGTTGCGGGGGCATGGGGAAAGGAACCAACCCCATGCCGGGCGGTTAGCCCGCGCAGTCCTGCAGCGCAATGCCAGGGCTGGGGCCGGAAGCGAGACCGATGATCCCCACGGCGATCAAGCCGCAACTGACCGACGATGTCTCGGCGATCATCGTCACGGTCGGCGTGGCGATCCTGAGCATCATCATCATCGCCACGCTCTATCTGGGGCGGGAGATCTTCGTCCCCGTCGCGCTTGCGATTCTGCTGAGCTTCGTCCTTGCGGCGCCCGTGCGGCTTGTCCAGCGCCTTCATGTTCCGCGCGCAGCCGCGGTAGTCGGGGTCGTGCTGTTCGCCTTCGCGGTGATCTTCGGGCTCGGCAGCGTCATTGCAACGCAACTCAACGGGCTGGCCGCCGATCTCCCGAAGTACCAGACAACCATCCTTTCCAAGATTCAGTCGGTGCGCGGCGTCGCCGGCGGCAGTTCCACGCTGGAGCGCGCTGCGGAGATGCTGCAGGACCTCGGCAAGGAGCTGGATAAGCCCAAATCCGTGGCGCCGGCCAATCCGCTGACCGCAGCCCCCGCTGCCAAGACCGGCGTGAAGCCGGTGCCGGTCGAGGTGTTGCAGCCCGATCCCGGCGCGCTCGAAAGTCTGCGCTCGCTGATCGCTCCACTGGTCTCGCCGCTGGCCACGACGGGGATCATTGTGATCTTCGTAATCTTCATCCTGATCCAGCGCGAGGATCTGCGTAATCGCCTGATCAGGCTCGCCGGGTCTCACGACCTGCAGCGCACCACGGCCGCGCTTGACGATGCAGCGGCGCGGCTAAGCCGGTTGTTCCTCAACCAGCTTATGCTCAATACCGGATTTGGCGTGTTGATCGGCAGCGGCCTGTGGCTGATCGGCATTCCCAGCGCGGCGCTGTGGGGCATTCTCGCCGCCGTGCTGCGCTTCGTGCCCTATATCGGCTCGATCATCGCGGCCGCGTTCCCGCTCGCACTTGCCGTGGCGGTCGATCCGGGTTGGTGGATGCTGGCGTGGACCGCAGCGCTGTTTTTCGTCATCGAGCCCCTGGTCGGACACGTGGTCGAACCGCTGCTGTATGGCCGCACCACGGGCCTGTCGCCGGTGGCCGTCGTCGTCTCCGCGACGTTCTGGACCGCGCTATGGGGACCGATCGGGCTGGTGCTCGCGACGCCTCTCACAGTCTGTCTGGTCGTGCTGGGTCGCCACGTCGAGCGGCTCTCCTTCCTCGACGTCATGTTCGGCGATCGTCCCGCGCTCGCGCCTTCCGAGATCTTCTATCAGCGTATGCTGGCGGGCGATCCGACAGAAGCGGCCGAAAAGGCCGAACAGTTTCTGAAGGAACGGTCGCTTGCGGCCTATTACGACGAGGTGGCGATCAAGGGCATGCAGCTTGCCCAATCGGACCTCGACCGCGCCGCGCTAGACCAGACGCGGCTCGCCCGCATCCGTGACACCGTGATCGAATTCGTTGAGGACCTCTCGGACCAGGATGACGGCCAGCCTGGCAACGGGCAGGCAGCGGATGCCGAGGTGGTCGATGCGATCGAGGCCGTCTCGCCTTCGAGCGATCAGCCGGACATCCCCGTGCTCGGTCCGGAGGCGGTCACGGAGCGATATCGAGGCGAACATGCCGTGCTTTGCATCGGCGGCCGGACCATGCTCGATGAGGCTGCCGCCATCATGCTCGCGCAGCTCTGCCGCGCGCACGGCGTCGGCAGCCGCGTCGAAGGTCCCGAAGCGCTGTCGACCGCCAACATCTTCCGCCTCGAGACGTCGGGTGTGGCGCTGGTTTGCCTGAGCTACATCGGTATCACCAGCCCCGCGCACCTGCGCTATGCCGTGCGGCGGCTCCGGCGGAAGCTGCCCGGCGCCGCCATCATGATCGGATGCTGGGCCGAAGCGGTCACCAATATTGACGAGCTGCGCGAGACCGCAAAAGCGGATCTGTTCGTCACCTCGTTGCGCGAAGCGACGCAGACCATCGTCGCGATGGCCCAGGGCGACGATCGCATCGTCTCACCGGAGGCATCCGTGCGACAGGCCAGCGCCTGAACGCGCGCTACTCCACCGCCGCGTACACCAGATCCCTTACCAATGTCCGCGTGTAATCGCGCTGTCCCGGCCCTTGGCTCATGAACACTGCGAACAGATCCTCCTTCGGATCGATCCAGAAGAAGGTGCCGGCGATGCCGCTCCAGAAATACTGGCCGGCGCTGCCGGGGAAGGGGGCGATGCCGGCCTCGCGGCGCACGGCAAAGCCGAGACCGAAGCCATGGCCCTGCGATAGCAGCGTGCCGTTGGTCGGCACGCCTGGCCCGAGGTGATCTGAGGCCATCAGCTCCAGGGTCTTGCGGCCGATGATCCTGTTGCCGTCGAGCGTGCCGCCATTGCGCAGCATCAGGCAGAAGCGGGCATAGTCCACCGTGGTCGAGACCAGGCCGCCGCCGCCGGACTCCATCACGGGCTGCTCGAGCATGTTGAACAGGGCGACCTTGTCGCCGGTCCAGGGGTCGGCCGCGAACGGCTCGGCAAGCCGGCCGGCATTGGCCTCGCTCGTCGAGAATCCGGTCTCGGCCATCTGCAGCGGCGCGAGCACGCGCTCGGTGAGGAACATGCCGAGCGATTTGCCGCTGACGACCTCGATGATGCGGCCAAGGATGTCGGTGGAGCGGCTGTAGTTGAACTCCGCGCCGGGCTGGCAGACCAGCGGAAAGCTCGCCACCAGCGCGGCATGTTCGGCGTTGGTGATCTTGCGGCTGCGGACGCGGGACTCCTGGTAGAGCTTGTGCACGGGGCCGTCGCCCTGATGCTCGTAGGTGAGGCCGGAGGTGTGGCGCAGCAGGTCCTGCACGGTCATGGGCCGCGCCGGCGGCACCAGCTCCAGCTTACCGTCCTTGACGACGCCGACCTGCTGGCTCGCGAACTCCGGGATGAACTTTGGGACGGCATCGCTGAGCAGGAGCTGACCGTCCTCGACCAGCGCCATGATGCCGACCGAGACGATCGGCTTGGTCATCGAGAAGATCCGGAAGATCGAATCGCGCGCCATCGGCGCCGCGCCTGCCGGGCTTTGTTTGCCGAGCGCCTCGAACCAGCCGACCTGGCCATGCCTCGCCACCAGCACGGTCACCCCGGGAACGGTTCCCTTGTCGATCTCGCGCTTGAAGGCGTCCGACATGGCCTGGAGACGCGGCCGCGACAGCCCTAGCGTCTCGGGGCGGGCTTCCGGCAAAGCCGGGGTGTGGGGCGCGTTCGCGGCCTCTGGGGCGGTGGCGGTCGCTGTAGCGGTCATGGGCACTCCCGATTGTTTTTCGTTATGGCCGAGGGACTGTGGCCCAGAAACCCCGGCACAAACAAGCGAAGCCGGCGCGGTTCACCCTTGCAAACCGGCCGCTCTCTGTGCTTGAAAGCGCCCCTGATCCGCGGCGACGCGGGTTCGTAGGAGTGTAGCTCAATTGGTAGAGCACCGGTCTCCAAAACCGGGGGTCGCAGGTTCGAGCCCTGCCACTCCTGCCAGTTAAATCAATCACTTAGATTAGGTGTCGGCGGGAAGGCGTCCCGCGTGCGCTCCGGGGTCCTGCAACCGCTGTGCTGGACGTCCCGCGGCGGGGACCGGCGCGGCCTAGCGCGCCGGGGTCCGTTCCGCGTCGGCGGGAATCTGCCTGAGGTTGACGTTCCGGATGGGAACGCGGCGCAGCAGGGAAAGGACGGTCCCGCCGAGCTCGAGATAGGTTCGCAGCCGCAGCGCGCGCGACGAGCCCTTCAGCTCCGCGTTCAGGCTCACCGGAACCTGGACGTAGGTGAGGCCGAGCTGGAGCAGTGAGATCAGCGCACAGATCTGGTAGCCGTAGCCGTCGGCCTTGACGGCGATCTGGCGCAGCCATTTCACGGGATAGACGATCATGCTGTGATAGTCGGACAGCCAGAAACCGAACAGGCAGTTCAGGATGAACCGCAGCGAATGCGACTGCAACGAGCGGTTGATCGAGCGGTCCGACTGGTTGTCGCGATAGGTAATGACGAGATCGGCGGCGCCCGCCGCCTTGAACATCCGGGCAATGCCTTCGTTCTGGAAGGCGTGATCGCCGGGGATGAGCGTGATGGCATCGAATTTCGCGCGCGACAGCGCATATTCGAAGCCGGCACCGACACCCCGCGGTTCGGCATTGTGATGCACGATGATGCGCGGCTCGTCGGCTGCGAACTCGTCCATGATCACGCCGGTAGCGTCGGTGCTGCCGTCGTCGATCAGGAAGATCTCGAAATCGTCGAGCAGCTCGCGGGCGAGCGGCAGCACGCCGCCGATCGTGTCGGCGATCTTGTCCTGCTCGTTCAGAGCAGGAATGACGATCGTAAGCCTTTTTGCCGCCCTGGAAGGTGTCATTTGATGCCGCCGTTGCCGGCCACTCTTTACTGGTGAGCCCTCAGGGCGACTTTAGGTCATCTGCGCGGGGCGAACAATGCGGCTCGCCGATATGGTCGACACAACCGGCACGAAACCGACCATGTGTGTGTTCCGCGCAACTAGTCGGAAAATTCATAGAGGCTGGTGTCGCCGATGCCGAAGGCGCGGCGCACCCGGCTGACGTGGCGTGCGGTATTTTGCCCCGCCGGTGTCGCCACGAAGCCTGAATTGACCCGTTCGACCAAGCCGTCCTCAACCAGGTTCCCAACTCGTCCCTGGAACAAATCTGGAACCTGCCTCTCGATGATCTCTGAGAGCGGCGCCGTCCGGCCCGGACGGCCGACGAGGCCGAGCAGGATCTCCAAGGACACCGACTTATAGACTGCGCCGAAGGCGAACACGTAGGCCATCACGCAAAACGCGAAAATCGATGCGGCGTCCCAATACCGAAATTGCGGTATCGCGAAAATTCCGATCATCGTGCCGAGACCATGCGAGACGAGTGCGGCGATCGCGAGCAGGGTGACGGGTCCGGGCGACCATGCGCGAGCGCGGGCCAGGATCTGCAAGGCGGGCGCAAGCAGGGCGAAGACGATGACGGCGATGAGCCCGACGGCGAAGGACATCGTGTCGCTCACCCAAGGCCCGTCGCCAGGCGAACCAGCTTGGCGAGATGCGCGATCGCTACCCCCTTGGCCGTCGGGGCCAGCCTGCCGTCTGCCGTGGTCACCATTCTCGCGCCGACCAGGAGCTTGAGGCGGTTGTGCGTAAATGTGCCGAGATCGCCGCCCTGCATGTACGCCTCGGCCCATTGCTCCAGGGTGAGGGGGCGTTCGGCCTGGACGAGGGCCGTGAGCAGTGTCAGCGTAAAGCCCCAGGCCAGCAGGCTGAACAGGATGTACCAAAACATCATCGCTGTTCCCAACAGTAGAAGACCGCCAAGCACGTCGTCGAACCGGCGTTGCCCGGGAAGCGCGATACAGGCGATCGCGTAGAGCACGACGATGCTGATGCAGCCCAGCCGGAAGCGGCGGCCGGATCCGCCAGTGGCGGCGATGCGCGCATAGAACAGCAACAGCAATGGAAAGGCGATGCTAAGACCGATCGCAGCGGCTTGCGCCGGGCCTGGTAACATATTCATTGTGGAAAATCGTCCCGGACGCCTGTCAGGCCCAGCCAGAGCGAGAGTCTATAGGAGGTGGCTTTTTTCCGGTCAAGGGAGCCCGGCGATGTGGCCTTGCGGTCGCCACGTGGGCGTGCGAATCCTCGCCGACGATGTCCTCTTCCCCTCCGAGCTTGCTCCCGTTGCTGCGAGCGACTGCCATCCTGATCGTCGTGTTGCTGATTGCGCATGCGCCGATGCTGCTCAACGACGGCCTGTTCATGGACGACTGGCTGGTGCTCAAGCCGCGTCCGGACTACTTCATCGACATCGATTTCCTGCTGAATGGCGCCGGCCATCCGATCTTCTACAGCTACGACAAGTTCGCGAACTGGACCGGCGCCCCGGTCGTCGTGATGGTATCGCTGGCGCTCGCCGGAATCGTCTTCGGCGCGGTGTGTCTGATGCTGATGGCGACACGGCTCGATCTGCTCGACCGCGCCGAGGCGGTCGGCTTCACCCTGATCGTCTGGACCTATCCCGGCTACCAGCTTTGGGCAGGCAAGGCCAACGCAGTTTACGTCTTCAGCTTCGGACTGTTATTCGTCGGTGCATGGCTGTTGACGCTCGCCTTCAGCGCCCTCGGCCTGCGGCGCGTGCTGCTTCGTGTGCTCGCGTCGCTGGTGTTCCTGCTGAGCTTCGCGCTCAACTCGACCATCGTGTTGTATGCGATCGTGATGTTCGGCCTGTTCGTTGCGATATGGCGGAGCGGAGACGCGGCGCATGGCTTCGTTCGCCGGACATGGCTCGCCGGCTGGCGCTGCATCCTGCGCTATCCGGAACTGGTCGTGCTTCCGCTGGTCTATTGGGGCACGCTCAATATCTGGTTCAAGCGGATCGGTGTGTATGCACAACACTATGACGCCCATTTCCCGACGCTGGGCGAGTTGGTGCGGGGGTGGTCAGCGTTCTTCATCACCGGCTACAGGGATGTCCTCGCCCACGCGATCCGCTCCGCGATCCAGGTCCCAGCGCTGTTCATCGCGGCTGCGGTCCTGGTCGGAATTCTGTTGCTGCTGCTGCGTCCGGACGCGAAGACGAGAGCGTCCAGAAGCGCGATCACGGTGCCGCTCGCACTCGCCGTGGTCTTGTTCCTTGCCTTGTCGTCGCCCTATCTGATCGCCGGCCTGCGGCCGTCTTCCGTGCATTTCTATGAGAGCCGTCACCTGCTGATGTTCGGCCTGCCGCTCGCGCTGACACTGCTGGCGTTCAAGCGACGAGCCGAGCGTTGGACCCAACCCGGCACCGCCTTTGCGGCGATATTCGGGGTGGGCCTGATCGTGTCGATCGGCATGCTGTGGAGCGACTACGTGTTCATGCAGGCGAGAACCTTGAAGCAGCAGGCTCTGGCACGCGACCTTGCCAGTCGGGTCCAGCCGGCGGCGACGGTTTATGCGCTCGATGACGGCTTCTTCGATTACCCGTCACGGCATGTACCGTTCGGTCTCGCTGAGGTCACCGGCATGCTCCGCCTTGCCTGGGGCAATCAGCCGTTCTTCGGATTCGCGCTGCGTGCCGAACGGCCCGACATCCTCCGAGGGATGGACGAGGCGCGGAAGGCCCCGGGAAGTGCGTTCCATCATTTCGATCCGACGGGGCCGCAGGCAACGATCTCGCTGCAGCCGGGACCGGGCGCCGCGTCGAACCACATTTTGGTGCGGAAGTACTATGCGTGTCGGTTGCTGGCGCGCTGCGATGTTGCGGAATTTCTGACTCAACTTGCAGATGTCACGATCAAGCTTGGCCCGATCGCCGGGCTCCTGCCGCTCGACGGCGCAAGCGAGAACGTCACGCCTCGCCGCTAGCCCGGCGCTTCCAGACCGCCTCCGCAAGCGCGATGTCGGTCATCGAGTCCTCGCCGGAAGCCAGGGGTGTGCGCCCCTCGGCGATATCGGAAACGAAGGCGTCGGCCTGGCGCCGAAATGCCCAGCTCGCTTCACCCGTCAGATGCGTGCTTTGACCATCGTGCTCGACGATGACCTCCGCCTCTTGCTCGGCAAAGGGCGGGGGCAATTTCAAGGTGACCGCGCCGCGCTCGAAATCGATCGTCAGTCCCTCGCGCCAGGATCCCTCGGACCCGTTCACGAGATCCAGCGTACAAGCGATGCCGCCGAAGTCGAGGGTAATGCGCGCGGCTCCCGAAGGTTCGACGGAGCTGTCGGCGATCGTTGGCGATGGTCCGAGCAGATAGCGCGCCAGATTGATGATATGGCTGAAGACATTCAGGAAGTTGTCGTAGCCGGGCCGCACCGCGCCCGGCATCCAGTCGGGTCCATCCTGCCAGAGCTCGATCCCGTCCGGCCGCGTTTCGCCGGTCATGACGAAATTGTCGCGCGACCGGCCGGTGTCGCCGCCGAGGCACCAGCCCTTGGCGCGGACCAGGCCTCCGAGCGACCGGTCATTGCGCAAGCGCGTCAGCACCCCGAGGGCGCGCGCCACACCGGCATCGTGACGCTTCATGTAGCCGATGCTGTAGACGAGGTTTCGCTGCCGCGCCGCTTCGACCAGCAAATTTGCCTGAGCCGTCGTATAGGCCATCGGTTTCTCCGACAGCACGTGGCGGCCGCTATTTAACGCGTCCAGCACGATCGGACCGGTGGCTCGCCGCTTCGTCACGACCACGACAGCGGACACCGCGGCGTCCGCGAGCAGCTCCCGATGCGTGCCGTAAATCTGCGATATGCCGAACTTCTGCGCTGCGGCGGCAGCGAGATCCGGCCGGAGATCGGCGATGGCGACGACGCGGCAGGCGGGATTGGCGACGAAATTGGCGAGGTGACACATCTGGCCGACCATCCCCGTTCCGATGATGCCAATGCCTGGCCTCACTGACTATGACCCCTTGAAACGCTTCCGGATGACGAGGACATGCGCCGGCTGTCCCCAGGTATTGATGAACGCCGGATCGGTCTGGGTGAGCGCAGCGACCGCAGACGCATCCCGTCGCCCGATCGCGGCGAAGATGCGGTGGAAACTGTCGAGTGTCGCAATGATGGTTTCGGTGTCGGAAGCATCGTCCGCGAGAATGTCCGTCGTCCGGATCGCCTCGCGTAAGGACGCAAGGCTCGCGATCACGCGCGGCAGGCTCTCGCCGAAGGGGGCGTCGATCATCGCGTCGACGTCGAGGACCAGCGTCTCGATCGATGCCGAAATCGCCGCCACGGCATCGGCCTTGCCGACCAGGTAGAGCTTGCGTCCGCCGAGGAAGCTGAGGCGGCTGCGGTCGAGATGGCGCGCCGCTCGCCGCAGCTTCTCGTCGGCGGAGAGAACCTTCTTATGCCAGTAGACGTCCAGGCTGTCGCGATAGGCTGGCCACGCCGAATGGATGTCGAATCCCTGTTCATGCGCCGCCGTGCACAAGTCGGCTGCGTCGAGGAAGTACCGATGCCGGACGAACGGATTTTCGAGCACATCCATCAGCCAGGATTCGAAGCTGCGGGTATGCGGAATGCTGTTCCATTTCGCGCCGAAAAGCGTCTTGGCGGTTTCGAGTGCAGGATGGCCCGTCAACGCCTTGCCGGCTGCATGGATTGCCTTGAGCGCGAGCTCGAAGAAGCCGCCATAGCGCTCGTAATAGGACACGACGGCGAAACCGTCGGGATTGAGCAGCCGGTGGAAGATGTCGAGCCAATTTTCGGTCGGCTGCACGGTGTAGATGAAACCTTCGGCATCGATGATGTCGTAGCGGCGCTCGCTGCGAAATCCTTCGACGTCCGCCAATGCGAGCTCGCGCAGGCGCTCGGTCAGGCCAAAATGCGCGAAATAGGCCTCGATCTTCGGATGTGCATGCCGGTTCGGTTCGGCGAGCGTCATGTTCGCGCCCCAGCCGGCAAACACCAGCGCGTTCTCACCGGAATCAGGACCGAACTCGAGCACCTCCGCATCGCGGAACAGCCGCGGCGGCAGCACGAGCTTGTCTGAAAACAACTCGCGCCGCTGGCTGGCATAGGCATCGAGTTCGGCTGCCGATTTGAAATTCCCGAACGTCGGCAGGACGTCCTGACGTTCGTAGTAATTGAAGAGCTTCTCGTCAGCCATGCCGCGTCCCTAACCCAAGGCCGCCTCGAGCCGCTCGAGCTCGCTCCAGATGTCGGAGGGCGCGAAGATCGAAACGATGTGCAGCGGCCGCTTCACGTTCTCGCGCAGCCGGCTGCTGACCTTGGCTTCGTTTTCCTGGTTCACGGCGAGAAGGCAGACGAGCGGCTCCGACTTGCCGGCGAGCTCGTCCGGCGAACGGATCGGTATGCCGGTGCCGGGCAGGAACAGTCCCTGGCGCTCCTTCTGGTCGTCGACCGAGAGGTCGACGAGATCCGCCAGTTCATGCGCGTTGGTGAAGGTGCAGGCTCGGCAGCCCGCGCCGTAGATGGCGATCTCGGCGCCGCTCGCACGGGCCTTGGCGAGGATCGGCCGCAGCCGCGCGCCGTACTCCCTTGCGCGCTGGCCGAATTTCTCACCGACGCCGGAGGGCGCAGGCGGCGGCGTCACGCGGCCCGTGGCGAGACGGGCTGCGATCGCGAGGCTGCCGCCGCTGAAATTATACTTCTTCACGGAGACCGCCTCGAAGCCGTGGCGGGCCAAGAGCGCCAGCAGGGTCGGCTCGGTGAAGTAGCTGACGTGCTCCTCCCAGAGCACGGAGAGATCGCCCGCCGTCGAACCGGGATCAAAGTCGGGCACGTCGATGAACAGCAGCCCATCATCGCTGAGCGCGATCTTCACGCAGTCGAAGAAGTTCTCGAAATCGACGATGTGCTCCAGCACCTGACGCGAGACGACGAGGTCGAACTTGCCGGTCTGGGCGACCGCGTCGTGGGCCATCGCCGGGCTGAGCATGTCGGCATAGACCTTGATGCCACGCTCGCGGGCGATCTTGCCGGACACAGGGTTGGGCTCCACGCCCACCAGGACCTTCGCGCCACGCTCGCGCAGCTTGTCCATGAACAGTCCGTCGTTGCATCCGATCTCGAATACCGAATGATGCTTCGAAAACTTTGCGATGGTGTCGAGCTCGTCGACCTGGTGCGGTTCCGGCTTCCAGCTGCTGAAATTGTAGTTGAACTGCCGATACAAGATCTCTGGATCGATCGGCTTGACGATCTGCGGCAGGCCGCACGCGCCGCACGCCAGCACCTCGAACGGATAGCGTTCCTCCTGCTCGTTTCGGCTGTGCCGAAGCCGATGCGCAATCGGCATCAGACCGAGGTCGATGACCGGTCGCAGGTCGGTCGAATGGCAGAGGCGGCAATGATCGGTCACGGCTCTAGCTCTTTGCAGGGAAAGCGAGGGAACATCGGCGCCCCGAAGCGGTCGGCGGCGCAGTGGAAGCCTATATAGCGCAATAGGCCCGTGCTACAATTCTTAAGTTGCTGGTGGTGGCGCCGATTCGTGATCCTCGAACATGGCGCCTCTGGGCAGAGACGGCTCCCGGGGGGAGGCTCAGTAGCATCGGGACAGCTGGTCGAGGACGTTGAGATCTCCACGCCTGCCATTCGGCGGTAGGCGGTGCTTGACCACCTCGAATGGGTCGACGCCGTATGCCTCCCGGTAGATCTCTTTTGATCTCGTCCTCAGCGCCGAGATTGCGGTCGCATCTTCCGGACTTAGTGATTGATTGCCCTGCGTCCACGTCAAGATCCAGTATTCCGGGGTCTCGCGACGAACAGCAAAACGTCGCGCTAATTCGTCCTTTTGAAACAGGTCGGAGAAACCGTTGAGCCAGAAGTCGCAATTGTTCTTCTGGACATAGAATAACTTTACGCCCAGTGATCGAAGCGTGGCCTCCGCCATGTCGGCGCTCCCGAGTGCGATCTTCGTGAAATTGCGTGCGACGTCGCTCTGGTAGGTGTGAATGATCTTGCCTCGCGTGAGCAGCGACGAGAAATAGCACGGTACCATTGCCCGGTAACCATTGAGGGCAAGTATCCGATCCGAGCCCGTCGATTGCTGCAGCTCGTCGCATCGCTTCCAGTCGAGGCTCACTCGGGGCATCTGCTCAAGCGGACGCCCTTTCACAAAGAGCAACGTGCCATCGGCTTTGAAGCTGTTCCAGGGAACGTTGCGAACGACAGAAGCGCAGAGAACAATAAGAGCTACGGCAGCAATATGAGGAGCGATGCGTCCGGCGAACCAATTCGGTGCCCATCGCCGCGCAATCGTCACAGCCCAGAAGGCGATGGCGATGGTTACAAGCGGGATGAGTGCGTCCGCATGAATGGACAACCGCTGCAGGCTCGGAATCTGCAGGGTTGAATTGAGGAATCGAACACAAGCTAGATAAGCAACAAGGACGAAGCATCCCGCCGCCATGGCCAACGGCTCGGCTCTCGATGAGGAGGGACGGGCGGGAAACAGCTTCGAGTCCGCGAAGGCGACAACGAAAGAGATCATCGCGAGCAATGCGCCAGCCTTGAGAATACCCCTCACTTGCGCAATTGCGACACCCCATCCAGTTCTGATGGAGAAGTCGCTCACTCCCAGCGATTGGGACAAGACAAAGTAATCGAGGATGTCGAAGCTGCCGAATTGTGAAAAGCGCTCCGTCGAAGCGACGTGCCGGAAGATCGAGTAGGGATTGGTTGCTGGAATTCCGAGATAAGCATAATTGATCGCGAAGGCCAGAATGCATCCAAAGGCTGCTCCGACCCCGAGCATGATGCTGGTGATGAGGCTCGACCGATCTCTTTGCAGCAGTTTGGTGAACGTCCCCAATCCGGAAATCATGAGTACGTATGCCGCATAGAGCGGGTAGGAGACCGCCAGCGCTGAGCCGGCTATTCCGGCGCCTATGTTGTCGCGGCCCTTGGAAGATCGGCTGACAACGAGCAACGAATACAGGAAGAACGCTGTTGTCTGGAGGTGGTATTTCCCAAACTCCATGATGTGGAGCCCGGGCCCCCACGCGAGGCCAAGGATGGCAATGCCGAGTGCGATCGGTATTGCCGTGCGGTCCCACTGGGGTCCAAGGGTCTCCAGCGGCACAAGCATCCGGGCGAGTTCAAAGATCACCCCGCCTATTGCGACAAAATACAGAAACGAAACAATCTGGGCTACCTGGGGAGGCAGGAACGTCGCCATCAACAGATGCAGTCCGTTTCCATGGCCGATTTCGAAATCGGAGAAGATCGGATTGTCGGCAGCCAGCCAGATGCTGTGGTTTCGCGCCACTTCCGCCAGATAGGGGGCGTAGAGTTGTTGGACGTCGGTCGAGACGACGTCCGGCATTACGGCGCGATCGAGGAATACCATAGCCAAGGCCGCAAAGCCGACGAGCGACACCAGCAACAGCGCGTAGTTCGTCCCAATTCGTTTTGGCCTTCTGAAGCTGCGCGTGTCCCAGAGCAGGATTGCCCACATCGACCCGAGAACGATTTGCGGGTACAGGATGGAACAAGCGCCGAGCGCAAGGCCGGACAATATGAGAGTCGATGCGCCAACGAAGAACTCATCGATCCGCCGCGCCGAGTCGTGCTTGATGATGGAGAACGTCAGGCGACCGGTGGCCATCACCGTCCAGCCAAGATACGGCGTAAGGACAATCCAGGCGAGAACGTATAACTGTGTTGTTCCTCCGCCTTCAAATATCAGGCCTCGGTACGTGCCGCCCCGGTTCAGGCACCAGATGGAGAGCTCAGCCGGCGCAAAAACGAGGGCGCGCCACCCGATCGCTTCAGCGACGTGACGTAACTTGGTTCGGGTAAACTCCACATGTGCCATGGCTAGATCGGTGCGGCGCCTGTTTGATCGTCGATGGCCCGCGTCTGGTCTGCGCTGAAGTCCGCGCGTTCGGGTGCTACCAGCCATACCAAGCCACCGAACAGTCCCACGACGAGGCCGCCAAGTCCCACCAGGACCGAGATGGCGAGGGCCTTGTCGGCTGCTATCCCGGCAAGGCCGAGCGCCGTGACCATCGCCCCCTCGCGAACCCCCCATCCTCCGATCGAGATGGGAATTGCGGAGGACAAGATGACCAGAGGCACCAGCACGAATGCGTCAAGCGCGGCGAGTGGCGCGTCCAATCCGATCGCAAGCACATAGCAGGCGGCAACCGTGATCAAATGGATGAGCACGGCCGAGGCGATCAGCATTCCGCGGCCTTCAGGCGCCAGCAACGGAGCCCTGATGAGAATCGCGAACGCGACGAGACGGGCCGGCAGCGCGGCCATCAGGCGCTGCGGCGACCGCTCCAGCATCACCAAGGCAATTGCAGCCAAGCATGCGGACGCGACAACGGCGAGACTGGCGCATAGCAACGCATTGTCGCTGACGCGCGCGAGCAGGAACGGCGTGCCCGCAACGATGATGAAGCCGAGCGCCAGCAGCGCGATAAAGCGGTCCGCGACGATGCTGCCGATCGTCTGCGACCATTGCATGCCACGCCGCCGCAGCATCCAGATGCGGACCGCATCACCGCCCGCAGGCAGCACCTGATTGAAAAATGTGCTGACCATGAGAATGCGCCAGCCCGCCAGCCAATCGAGGGACACGTTCATGGCGCGGAGGATCAGGATCCAGCGGTGACAGAGCACGAAGGTCTGAGCAAACAGCAGCAGCACGGCGAGTGCCAACATGTCCAATCTGACGGCGAGCAGATCGGCTTTCAAGGACGACAAATCCTGGGCACGCAATAACAGCACGAGGATACCGATCGAGACGGCGAATTTGGCCGCAGTAACCAGTGCTTTTGCAGGCCGCTTCATCGGCTGGTGTCGTCCTCTATCATTCACGGCGCGCTCGTCGAGCAGCGATGGGAATCTAGTGCTTCGCCAGATTCTCCAGGGCGAGCGTACCAATTCTTGTCACGTAGTCCTGCACCGCGGGAGCGTCGCTGCCATCAGGCGCCCAATCGGGAAATGCGGTGCGCGACGGATCGAACGGGCCGGCGGTGGTTTCGTGAAACACCAGCCACTCGGACGTGATCAGGATCGAATGAAAGACCTGTTCCGGCATGCGATAATAGCAGCGCTTGCCTTGACCGTAAGGCGCCATCTCGAGCACTTCGCGAATGCGGCCGTCGTCCTCGAAGATCACGACCTGCGCGGTGCCCTCGATCACGTGGAACGATTCAGGCTTGCCAAGGTGCTTGTGCGGTCGCACGTAAGCCTCGCGATGGTGCACGATCAGCATCTCGTGCAGTCCGGACGAGGGATCCGGATGCGTGCACAGCCGGCTGCGCAGGCGCGGGTTGCCGGCGGCAATGCGCTTCAGCTCCGCGATCGTGGCGTCGTCCGCCGTGACGATGGCGTCGTCCGAATAATACACTTCCGGATTCTGTGCGCGCAACGAGGCCGGCCGGCGCCGGCCTGCCTCATTCGAAGAAGATGAACCCATGGTCGCCCCGATACCCGCATTTGTCGTAGATCCAGGCCCATGTTTGCGGGCCGTGGAAGCTCAGGCAGGTGAGCTGCCAGTAAAGCAGATTGGCCTTCTCGCGCTCGTTGCGGAAGGATTCGACCATCAGATATTTCGAGGTGCCGCGTCCGACGCGCTCGATCTCGGGTACCGCGCGGAACACGTCCTCGAGCGGAAGGTTGTGCAGCACGCCGAGCGAGACGACGAGATCGAAGCTGTGATCGGGATAGGGGAGCTCGACGGCGCTGCCGACCTTCAAATGCGGCCGCACCTCCTCCTTGGCGTTGGCAATGCCGTATTCGGAGATGTCGATGCCGGCGATCCTGAGATCGGACACGAGCTGGGTGAACTCGTAGAGCAGGTAGCCCTTGCCGCAGCCGACGTCGAGCACGCTCATGCCCGGCTTGATGCCATAGCGATCGATCAGGGTCTGGGCCAGCGGGCGCCACCGTCCGTCATAGCGATAGCCGCCGTAGCCGTAGCGCCGGTCGCCGTCCCAATAGTCGCGTCCCCATTGCCGCGCCACAGTGGCGGATTCCGCCTTGTCGTGCTCGACCACGCGCTGGACGTAGTCCCGCTTGGTCGATGCGTGCATCGGCTGGAGCAGGTTGATCTCGGTCATGGGGGCCAAGTGCTCCGCGGCATCGTCACAGGATGGTTGCGAACTTGTTGACGAGCAGGATGTCCTCGACGGCCTGGATGTCCTTCTGCGAGGCCAGCGTGATTTCCTCGACCGCTGCATGGAGATCGCAGCCCTCGCGCAGCACGCGGTCGTAGATCTGCCGCCGACGCGCCTCGTCGGGCGGCAGCATGAAGATGCTGTAGAGAATTAGCCCACGCAGCTGCGGCAGCTCGTCCAGGATGTCTTCCAGCACCATGTAGCTGCCGGGCATGGTGTGCTCGGCGGCGCTCAGCAGATAGTGCAGGTTCTTGCGCCGCGCATAGTCGCGGATCACGATGTTCTGGACGTGCTGCGGGGTGCGGCTGCCGTTCAGCGGCCGGGCACCGATATAGCCGCGGTGGCCGGCTCGTTCAGCCATGGAAGCCTCCCGGCAGCTTGTACTGCATCCCGACCCGGGTTGCGGGGCGCAGCAGGATCGGCTCGAAGAACTCGCCGAACCGCTTGTCCGCGTAGGGCGACATGATGCTCTTGAAGCGGCAGTTCATACTCCAGCGCGTGCCGGCTTCCTCGTTGACGCGATTGCCGTGCATCAGGGTCTGGTTGAACAGCATGACGTGACCGTAGGGGATCTCGATGAAGGTCGCATGCGGCTTGATGGTCTTGTACAGCTCTTCGGCGCTGCGCAAGGCCGCCATCCGGTCCTGCATCTCGCCGTTCAGGGACGGCGGCAGCAGATACATCGACTTGGTGCGGTGGACGTCGACCAGGGGCACCCACACCACGACCTCGAACGGCGAGTCGCCCGACCAGACGTCGGAATGGGTGGCGAGCAGCGAGGAGCTGTCGCCGGGAAGCTGGATGCTGAGATTGACGCGGCGCTGCATGCACAGCTCGTTGCCGACGATGGTCTCGATGGTCGAGCGTGCCAGGCGGAAATAGGTCGGGCGGAACCAGGGCTCGGCGTTCAGGCCGTTGAAGACGTGCAGCCGCAGGCCGTTGAGATCATCCACGCTCACCCGCGTGTGGATGGTGTCGAGCATCGCGTAGGGATCGTTGCTGTGCGGCAGCTTCAGATAGTCCGCCGCGAGCTCGGCAGCACGGCGCTGGATCCGGTCGAGCCCGGCGCGATCGTCGGCCGGGGTGGTGACGAAGCCATGGTCGATGAAACGCTGCGCCAGCGCCTGCTCCTCGGCGTGCAGGAAGTCCGTGTCCGTCATGCAAAATACTCCCGGGCGGTCGCGCAAATATAGCTGATGTCGGCGGCCGACAGGAACTGGTTGATGGGAAGCGTGAGGATCTGGTCCGCCTGCCGTTCCGTCACCGGGAACGCGCCGCGGCCATGGCCGAGATGCGCCGCTGCCGGCTGCAGGTGGATCGGGACCGGATAGTGGATCGCGGTCTCGATGCCTTTGTCGGCAAGATATTTCTGGAAGTCGTTGCGACGCTCGGTCTGCACCACGAAAGTGTGGAAGGTGTTGAACTCGATGTTCCGGCAGGGCGGAATGAACAGGGGCAGGCCGGCGAGCTCGGCGCGGTATTGCGCGGCGTTGCGCCGCCGGCGTTCCATCACGGAAGGAAGGTGGCGCAGGCGGATGCGCAGCACCTCGGCCTGGAGCGTGTCGAGCCGCGACACGATTCCCCATTCCTGGACGTCGCTGCGGTTGATCAGGCCGTGATTGCGTAGCCGTCGGATTCTTGCGGCAAGCTCGCCGTCGGCAGTGACGAGGAAGCCGGCATCTCCGGCGGCATTGAGATTTTTCAAGGGGTGGGCGGAGAAACAGCCGAACGTGCCGATGGTGCCGCTCATCCGGCCGTCATAGGTCGAGCCGACCGCCTGGGCGCTGTCCTCGATCACGGCGAGCGCGTGCTTGGCAGCGATCGCCATCAGCGGGGTCATGTCGGCCATGCGTCCGGTCAGATGCACCGGCATGATCGCCTTGGTCCGCGGGGTGACGGCGGCCTCGACCGCGGCCGGATCGATGTTCTGGTCCGGCAGCACGTCCGCAAACACCGGCGTGGCGCCGACCGCGATGATCGCGGCGGTCGACGCCACGAACGAATTCGGCGGCGTGATCACCTCGTCGCCCGGACCGATGTCGAGCGCCCGCATGGCGAGGATCAGCGCGTCGGTGCCCGAATTCAGCGTCACCACATGCGGCGAGCCGAGATAGGCGGACAATTCCTCCTCGAGCTTGGCAACCGCCGCCCCGCCGATGAAGTCGCCGCGCTGGAACACGCCCTCGACCGCCTGCATGATCTCGGCGCGTTCTTCCCCGAACTGCGCGGGAAGATTGACGTAGCCGATGCGCCGGCGGCCGGTGTCAGCGTCCATGGCAGAACCTCCTGACTGTCTCGATGACGCGGTCCTGCTGGGCGCGAGTCAGGTGCTGGTCGACAGGGAAGCTGATGACTTCCTTGGCATGGCGGTCGGTGACCGGGAACGTTCCCGGCGCGTAGCCGAGATGCTTCAGGCCTTCCTGCTGATACAGCGGGATCGGATAGTGGATCTTGGCTTCGATGCCGTTGTCCAGGCAGTATTTGTAGAGCTCGTCGCGGCGTTCGGCGAACACCATGTAGAGATGGTAGACGTGCTTCACGTTGGGACGGCGCGGCGGGATGCGCAGGCCGGGCAGGCCGGTGAGACCGGCGTCGTAATAGGCCGCATTCTCGATTCTGCGGCGCGTGATCTCGCTGGTCTGGCCGATCAGCCAGTTGCCGACCACGGCCTGCAGAGAATCCAGCCGCGAGTTGCAGCCGAGGATCGCGATCTCGTCGCGGTTCTTCATGCCGTGGTTGCGGATCAGGCGGAGCTTTTCGTTCATGCCGTCGTCATTGGTGACGACGACGCCGGCATCGCCCCAGACGTTGAGGTTCTTGAGCGGATGTAGCGAGAAGCCGGCCGCGATGCCGTGGGTGCCCGAGCGTTTTCCCGCGAACTCCGACAGGATGCCCTGGCAGGCGTCCTCGACCACCGGCAGGTTGTGGCGCTGCGCGATCGGCATCAGCTTGCCCATGTCAGTGACCTCGCCGGTCAACTGGACCGGCATGATCGCCTTGGTCTTCCCGGTGATCGCGGCCTCGACCTGGTCGACGTTCATGCAGAAGGAATCGTCGCAGTCGACCAGCACCGGGGTGGCGCCGGTTTCCGCGATCGCGCCGACCGTGGCGATGAAGGTGTTCGCGGCGGTGATGACCTCGTCGCCATGACCGATGCCGAGCGCCTTGAGCGGCAGCTTGAGCGCGTCGGTGCCGGATCCGACGCCGATGGCGTGACGGACGCCGATTAGCTCAGCGAAGCGTTTCTCGAATTCGGCAACGGGCTTGCCAAGGGTGAAGTCACCGGTCGCAACCAGCCGGCCGATCTCGGCGAGGATGGGGGCGGGATCCGCGAATTGCTCGAGCAGATAGGAATAGCGAACGTCGTACATGTGACCCGTCAGGTGGAATGAAGTTGAGGAGAGGGGGTATGCGACGCCGCGAGCGCATGCTCGATCGAGGTCGCAATGGCGTTTGGGGAGAGCCCGTGCTTCTTCAGCAGCGAGTCCTGCGAGCCGTAATTGTGCATGAAGCGGTCCGGCAGCGACAGCCGCAGCATCGCAGGGAAACCGGAGCCTAGCTTGTCGATCAGCGCCTCCGCGACCGCGCTGCCGAGGCCGCCGGAGGGCACGTGCTCCTCCAGCGTGACCAGGAGCCTGGCGCCGCGGATCGCCTGCAGCAGGGCGGCCGTGTCGAGCGGTTTCACGGTATGCATGTGCAGGATGCCGGCGCGAATGCCTTGCGCGGCCAGCAGGTCGGCTGCGGCCAGCGCCCGCTGCAGCATGATGCCGGTGGTCACCATGAGGACGTCGCCGGCGGGGCGCATCAGGATGGCCTTGCCGATCTCAAAGCCGTGCTCGGCCTTGGACACGATGGCATCGCCGCCCTTGCCGAGCCGGATGTAGATCGGACCCTTCCAATCCAGCGTCTGCTCCATCATGCGCGCGGCCTCATCGGCGTCGCACGGGCAGATCACAGTCATGTTGGGCAGCGCCCGCATGATGGCGATGTCCTCGATCGCCTGGTGCGTGGGACCAAGCGGCGCGTAGACGAGGCCGCCGCCATTGGCGATCAGCCGCACCGGCAGATTGTGCAGGCAGAGATCGACGGCGACCTGCTCATAGCAGCGGCGGGTCAGGAAGGTCGCGATGGTGTTGACGTAGGGCACGAAGCCCTCCATCGCGAGACCTGCCGACATGCCGATGATATGCGCTTCCGAGATACCCTCGATCAGATGGCGCTTGGGGAATTCCTTGCTCATCGCACGTAGCGTGCCGGCGCCGGGATCGGAGCCGATGTAGAGCACACGCTCGTCGCGCGCGGCGAGCTTGTGGACCATGTTCATCGCGGTGTTGCGCATGGGGAGCCGATCAAAAATCGCCGACGGCGACGCGAATGGCGTCGAGCTCGCTGTCGGTCAGCTTGTTCTTGTGATGCCAATCGGCATTGGATTCCGCAGCCGGAAGACCCTTGCCCTTGACGGTATGGCAGATGATGGCCGTGGGCTTGCCGGCAACGGCCGGGAGCTGCTTCAGGACGGTGCGCAGTGTGCCAACGTCGTGGCCGTTGACCTCCTGCACGGCGAAGCCGAAGCTGCGCCATTTGTCCGCGAGCGGCTCCAGCGGCAGCACGTAGTCGGTGGGGCCGTAGCTCTGCAGCTTGTTGTAGTCGATCAGCGCGACGAGGTTGTCGAGGCCGTGCTTGGCCGCGCCCATCGCCGCTTCCCACACCGATCCCTCGTTGATCTCGCCGTCGCCGAGCAGCACGAAGGTGCGGTAGCTGCGCTCGCGCATGCGGGCGGCGAGCGCAAGGCCGACGCCGATCGAGAGGCCATGTCCGAGCGCGCCGGTCGAGGCCTCGACGCCGGGCACCATGCCGTATTCGGGATGTCCGCCCAGAATGCTGTCGGGACCGCAAAAGCCGTCCAGCTCCGACAGCGGGAAGAAGCCGCGGTCGGCCAAGAGCGCATAGAGCGCCAGACATCCGTGGCCCTTGCTGAGGATGGCGCGGTCGCGATCGGGATCGCCGGGGTTCTTTGGGTCGATCCGCAGCACGTCGTCGTAGAGCACGCGGACCATCTCGATCAGCGACAGGGCAGGCCCGACATGGCCGCGTCCTGCGGAGCGGACAGAGCCGAGGACCAGACGGCGCAAATAAAGGCTCCGCTCGTCCAGCGGGCAGGTGAGAGCAGCTTCAGCGTGGGGTGAGATCTGGATCACGTTGGCAAATCGTTTGGTGGAGCCGACGGGCTTTGTCGAGCTGGCCGGCAAGGCGGACCGTCAGATCGCCACCTTGCGCAGCCAGGGCACGCCGGGAGCGGCTTTCCGGCAAATAGGCATTCAGGACAATCAGGCACCAAATCGCCCCGAACACAGGATACAGTACGTCAAGGCGGACCGCAAACGCGTCATCCCCAGCCGCGAAGGCGCGCGAGAGCCGCTCGATCAATCGGCTCGCATCGGCCTCGGGCAGACCACTGCCGGGGTGAATCGCGGTGTCGGACACGAGCTTGACCGGGTCGTCCCAGCCGAAATACTCGAAGTCGATGAAGCGCAATTTGCCATCCTCGGTGCGCAGTGCGTTGTGGAGTCCGAAATCCGACGGGCTCAATGCGCGTTGGGCGGGTGCGAGGTCCGCTGCGGGATCGAGGCCCCGTTCCGCATAGCGTCGACGGAGTTGCCGGATCGCGATGGCAGCGGTGGGAACCAGGCTGCCGTCCATGAACGCGCGCAGGTCCGGATGATCATCCGAGGCCCGCCTCAGGTCGTCGAGGCGTAGCTCGTACTGGGCGATGGCCGCCTCGGGGGAGAAGATGCTGGCTGATGCGCTCCGCAGAGTCCGCGCGCCTTCAGCGTCGTGCAGCTTTTGCAGCTCGATCAGGAAATCGGCCAACTGGTCGGCGTCGTCAGGCTGCGGATGCAGGACCGCGGGTTCACCATCTAACCATTGATACAGCGCACAGACCGCGGCCGGATCTTTTGCGATCGGCCGCGGCGTCGCATTGATGCCGTGGCGCGAGAGAAACGAAAGTGCGTCATATTCCTGTCCGAGGCGATCACGTCCGTCGGACGGGTAGTGCTTGAGGGCGAGGGGCGGACCTTCCGCCATCTCCAGCCGGAACACCCGGTTGTTGCCGCCGGCCCGCGCCGGTTGCGCCGCCGCGACCCGCGCCCCGGAGAGGCGGCTGCCGATCGAGACCGCATCCTGTACGCTGAGGTCCGGCTGGCTCATGCTCCGAACACTCCGCGGAGGATATCGGCCCAGGTCGCGAGCGGCTCGCAATGCGCGGGATGCGGCGGCCGCGACTGCGTGAACAGGATCGATCGCGTCGCCTTCGGAAAATGCGGCTGCGCGAAGACATCGACGAGA
This sequence comes from Bradyrhizobium sp. USDA3516, assembly GCF_057651995.1. Classification (NCBI taxonomy): domain Bacteria; kingdom Pseudomonadati; phylum Pseudomonadota; class Alphaproteobacteria; order Hyphomicrobiales; family Nitrobacteraceae; genus Bradyrhizobium; species Bradyrhizobium sp. USDA3516. The sequence goes on from NZ_JBYGYN010000004.1 coordinate 449,310, forward strand.
TCGTCAATGAAGATGTCGAGCTGCAGGCTCGCCAACCGCTCGACCTTGGCCGCCAGCGTATCCTCGAAATAGACATTGCCCGCCGAGATCGCCGCGTCGGCGGTGTCGATGAGGCCCGTGCTCTTCAGCCAGCCACGCGCAGCCTCGCGCAAGTCGACCCGATCGGGATCCTGATGACCGAACTGCGTCTTGTGGCTGACGATATGGACGCTCGCGCCGGCCTTGCGGCCCGCCGCAAGGAATTCGCGGACTCCCGGGTAGATCTCGGCACCGCCGATTCCCTTGCCGTAGACGAAGCCCTGCAGGCCCTGCCAGGCCAACTCGCCGCCGGCGCGGGATCGCAAGAAGTCCCGCACGTCGGTCTTCAGCCCGTCCCAGCCCTCCGGCACCAACCCGCGCTGGCGCGCGGCGGCGGCAAAGACCTTGTCGTAGCAGATGATCGTGTTGTCGAAATCGATCCCGATCCGCACGCCGCTCACTTCAGGCTGATGTTCTGCATCATCTTGATGTTGAAATACCTGGGATCGTTGAGTGAGTTCGGCAGGCGGCCCGCCTTGAAGGCGTCGACGAGGCCCGACACCGCCTGCTCGATCGTGTGCGTCGGCGCAAACCCGAGCTCGCGGCGGATCTTCTCCGACGACACGTGGTAGGAACGGAGATCGTCGGTCGGCTCGACGGCCACGTCGACGTTGTTGCCGACCACCGATTTGACGATGTCGGCGATCTTCATCAGCGAGTGGTTTTCGTAGCCGATGTTGTAGATCTTGCCGTCGATCTTCGCATCGTCCTGCTGCAGCAGGAACAGATAGGCCGCCGACATGTCCTGGATGTGCAGATTGGGCCGCTTCTGCGTTCCGCCGAACACGCGGATGCGGCCGGTGTTGACGGCGAGATTGGTCAGGATGTTGACGACGACGTCGAGCCGTTGCCGCGGAGCGTAGCCGCAGACGGTGGCGGGACGAACGGTGCAGGTGACGAAGCCGGACGCGGCCTCGTCGGCAAGATCGGTCTCGCACATCGCCTTGAACTTGGAGTAGTCGGTGAGCGGCTCGCAGGACAGCTCCTCGGTCACCTCGGCCTCGTCCTTGATGCCGTAGACGCTCGACGAGGAGGCATAGATGAAGCGCTTGATGCCGGCCTTCTTGGCGGCGCGCACCATCGGACGGAAGCAGTCGTAGTTGATGGATTTGCCGAGCCCCGGGTCCAGCTCGAACGAGGGATCGTTGGAGATGCAGGCGAGGTGGATCACCGCGTTGTTGCCGCGCAGGGCCTCGTTGATTGCGGCCTCGTCGCGGATGTCGCCCTTGATCAGGCGCAGGTTCGGATTGTCGCGAACGGCATTGAAGACGTCCTCGCCATACATGAACAAGTCGAGCACGGTGACCTTGTGGCCCGCGGCAAGCAATTGCGGAACCAGCACGCTGCCGACATAGCCGGCGCCACCGGTGACCATCACATTCCATTTCCGATCAATCACTGTCGTTCTCCGGATTCTTCGATCGCGCTATTTCAACAACGCGGTGACGAACTTGACCAGCGGCGCCTTCTCGACCGAGTTGCGGTGGCCGACGATGCCGACCTTGATCGCGCCCGCCGCATTGCCGATGAAGGCGACGTCCTCGATGTTGCCGCCGGCCGCCACCAGCGGCGCCGTGATCGTCAGGAAGGCATCGCCCGCACCGACGGTGTCGACGACGGTCTTTGTGAAAGCAGGGACGCGCGCAACGCCGGTCTTCGACGAGAAGGGGTAGCAGCCGAACGAGCCATGCGTGATGATCATGTTGTCGCAATCGATCTTGCGATGCAGGCCGCCCTCGATCACCGATGCGATGTCGCTGAACTTGTCCGTGGCGGCCAGGCGCGCTTCCGGTGCGTCGATGCAGATGTAGTCGGCCCGCGGATACTTCGTGATCAGGTTGTAGCCGTGGTTGCCGCTGTTGCTCTGAGCGTTGACGGCCAGGAACTTGGAATTCGCGATCAAGGCGTCGATCGTGCTGGATGCGATCATGCCGTGACCGAAATCGGTGACGATGACGACGTCGGCCCCGCGGACGCGCTCGGCGGTGACGCGGTCGATCTCCGTGCGCGCGGCCTCGTCGAGCGGCGTGTCGTCCATCGTGTAGACTTCGAACAGCTTGTGCAGATAGCCCATCTCGACGTACCGCAGCTTGCGGGTGGTCGGACGGCCCTGAATGCGGATCGGCGTGAGCTTTACGTTCGGGCGGACATGCGCCCGAATGAACTCTTCGGGGTAGTCGTTGCCACCCAGCGTCGTGACGATCTCGACCGACTTGCAGAAGCTCGCGACGTGATTGGCCGCGGCAATGACGCCGCCGGCAAACTGCTCGCCGTTCTTGAGCAGGGTCGCGACGATGTTCTCCTTGGAGGCCTTTCCGAGCGCCGTGACGTACTGGTATTCGTCGATGATGGTGTCGCCGACCAGCACGACGTGCATGTCCTGGATCTTGTCGATCAGCTTCAGCAGGCGTTCGGCGCCGCCGCCATCGCGCACCTTCTGGAGGTAGTCGCGCAGCGGAGGATCGTAGATGTCGAAATAGCGGTTCAGCAGCGAGGACGAAGAGAACGTCACGTCGCGCGTGAAGACGATTCGCCCGCCGTGACGCTCGACCGCCTCGCGCTCCACCGCGATCTTGCCGGTCACGTCATCCTCGGGATTCTCGTAGTCCGAGCCCTTCACGTAGATGTCGGGGCGCACGGTATCGAGGACCGGCTCGGCGCTGGAGGTCTGATTGATGCCGACCCAGTCGACCGTGCCGAGCGCGGCCAGCATCTCGGCGCGCATGTTCTCCGGAAAGATCGGTCGTCCCGGGCCCTTGTTGACGTAACGGTCGGCGGTGATGGTCACCACGACCACGTCGGCCTCGTTGCGGGCTGCCAGGATGTGCCGGACGTGACCGAGATGCACCAGATCGAACACGCCGTGGCAGAGCGCGACGGTCAGGCCCTTAGCCTGCGCGGCGCGCGCAATCTCGCCGAGCTGCTCGATCGTCTTGATCTTCTCGTGCGGTGCCGGATGGCCGTTCGGCCTGTCTGTCGCAGCATTACCCATGTGAATGACCCAAGGCGCCGGCCGGTTTCAGTTGGCCGGTCCGGACATGATCGGCTGGCGGCAAAATATGCGGGTGAACGGATCTGCTCAACGGCTTGCCTTCTGCGGGGTGGCCTCGTCGTCACCGAGATATTTGAACCAGTCCTTGGTGGCGTCGGCGATCTTGTCCACCGTCCAGAGCGGAGCGTCCTTGTACTGGTCCATCGACTTCAACATCGTCGCGACGCCGTCCTCGAACTTCACCTTCGGCGCCCATTTCAGGACCCGCTTGATCTTGCTGATATCGGCGTAGGTGCAGTCGGGCTCGCCCGGGCGCTTGGGGATATGGACCTTGTCGCCGCCGAGGAGCTCGACCAGGCGGTTGACGCTGTAGGTGTTGTCCGAGCCGACATTGAATATCTCGTGCGAGACGTCGGAGCGCGCGGCGGTCACGAAGGCATCGGCGACGTCGCTGACGAAGGTGAAGTCGCGCGTCTGCTCGCCGTCGCCGACCACCGTGAAGGGCTTGCCCGCGAGCTTCTGGGCCATGAACACGCCGAACACGGCACCGTAGGTGCCGGTGGTGCGATGGCGCGGTCCGAACACGTTGAACAGGCGCAGCGCCACGGCGGGCAGCTTGTAGACCTGGCACCAGTGCATGACGCATTGCTCGCCGAGATTCTTGGTGAGCGCGTAGGGATACATCGGACGGATCTCGGCGTTCTCCGGCGTGGGATAGACATCCGGAATGCCGTAGCAGGAGGAGGAGGCCGCATAGATGAAGCGGCTGGCGCCCGCGTGCCGTGCCGCTTCGAGAACGTTGACCGTCCCATCGACATTGGCGCGATGATAGGGGATCGGCGATTCGATCGAGGGTACGATGTCCGCCAGCGCGGCGAGATGGAAGACCCAATCCACCCCGTGGAAATACGGCTTGATCGCGTCGAGATCGGTGACGTCCGCCCGCACGACCTTCAACTGGCTCGAACCGGCGCGCGCGGCGAGGTTTTCGGCGCGTCCGATCACGAAATTATCGAGCGCAGTAACCTCGTGGCCGTCATCGAGCAGGCGATCGACGAGGTGACTTCCAATGAACCCGGCGCCGCCAGTAACAATGCATTTCATGGGGAACATCCGTGACGCGAATGCCCAGCGAAATAGGCTCGCCAATGTTGAGTGAAACCCGAAAAGCCGACTATCAGCCGCCCGCAAACTTTGCAAGTATTATACCTTTGCAATCCTCGGTAATAGCCGGTATCACCCGGTGATGTTGCAATCGAGCCGTCAGCCCATGCCTGCCGAATCCGTCGATCCCGATCACAAGGCTTTCCTCGACGATTACGTGGGGCGCCTGCATCGCGCGACGGCGGTCGACGACGGTATTTTTGCGAGGATCTCCGCGACGCGCGCGTCCTGGTTGCGCACGCGCGAGCAGGGCGGTCGTGTCATCTTCATCGGCAACGGCGGGTCGGCCGGCATCGCTTCGCATCTGGCGATCGATCTGGCGAAGAATGCGTCGGTGCCCGCTCTCTGCTTCAGCGATGCGAGCATGATGTCGTGCCTTGCCAACGATTACGGGTTCGAGGACTGGATCGCGCACGCCGTGCGGCTGAACGCGCGCGCCGGCGATTGCCTCGTTGCGATCAGCTCGTCGGGGCGTTCGAAGAACATCCTCAACGCGGTCGCGCAGGCGCGCAAGATGAAGCTCGACGTGATCACGTTGTCGGGCATGAACGCGGACAATCCGCTGCGCAATCTCGGTGACGTCAATTTCTGGGTCGACAGCCGCAGCTACAACATTGTCGAGACCACGCACCAGTTCTGGATGATGGCCGCAATCGACCTCATCATCGGTCGCGCGGAATATCCGGCGTCCTGAGGCTGGCATCCGATGCAGTCGCGATTCAAGAATGCGGCCCTGTTTTCGGTGAAGCTGCTGCTGTCGATCGCCGTGCTGGTCTACATCGCGCGTGGTCTCGACCTGCGCCAACTGCGCGACCATCTCGTCTCGGTCGATCCGGTCCTGTTCGCCGTCGCGCTTGCGCTGATCTTCTTGCAGACCTTCGTGCTCAACGGCCGGTGGGAGCTGATCATGCGCGCGCTCGGCGTGTCGCTGGATTGGCTCGCCGGCTGGCGGATCCTCATGATCAGCCTGTGGTTCAATCAGGTGTTGCCGTCATCGGTCGGCGGTGACGCGGTGCGGATCTGGCTGCTGCGCCAGCGCGGCGTGCAGTGGCCGGAGGCGGTCAAGGGCGTTGCAGCCGACCGCTTCACGGCATTGATCGGACTGATCGTGCTGATGGTGGCCGGATTGCCGCTTCTGCTGTCACGCGTGTCGAATCACGCTGCGATCCTGGCCATCGGCGGACTGACGGTGGCTGGCGTCGGCGGCACCCTGGTCCTGTTGACGCTCGACCGTCTGCCAAAGCGCTTCATCGCGCTTCCCGCGATCGCGAGCTTCGTCCGGTTCGGAACGCTGGTCAGGTATTTGCTCCTGCAGTCCCAGCGCCGTGCCCTGCTGCTCGGATCGGCGCTCCTCATCCATCTCGTCACCGCCGCGGCCTGCTACGCCTTGGCGCGCGGTGTCGGAGCGCAGCTCTCTGTCCTCGACGCCGGCATTCTGATTCCGCCGGTGGTGCTGTTGACGGCGGTCCCCATCTCGATCAGCGGCTGGGGCGTTCGCGAAGGAGCGATGGTCGCCTGCCTGGGCCTGGCGGGTGTGCCATCCGAGGAGGCGCTGTCGGTATCGCTCCTGCTCGGCGCCATCAGCGTGATCATCGGGCTCGTCGGTGGCGTCATCTGGCTGGCAAGTCCGGAGCGCGGCTCGTATTCGGCCGACAAGGCGGCGAAGGCGGCGGAGGACGCGCCCAGCTACGGGCTGGGCAACGAGGCCTCGAGCCACCCATGACCCGCTTGAGCCCGTCGCCGATCTGGTCTTCACAGGGTGGGATTATCTCACTCGCGCGCGTATCTCATTCTTCGGTTGCACGATGAAAAACCTGTTCTACGTCCGCAATACCTGCCGCCTCTGTCATTCCGACAAGCAAGAGCTGGTCGTCCCGATGGCGGGCATGCCGATCGGCACGCCGAACTTCCAGGTGCCGAACGCCAGCGTCGACGATCCCGTCTTCCGCGCTGCTGTACCAATGGCGCTGCATCTGTGCCGGGATTGCGGCCATCTCCAGATTCTCCATGTCGGTAATCCCGAGATCCAGTACCGCAATTACGTCTACACCACCTCGCTCTCGCTCGGTCTGCGCGAGCACTTCGCGGGCTATGCCAACGACGTCGTCAGCCGCTTCGGTATTGCGCCGGGCTTGCTGGTGGTCGAGCTCGGCAGCAATGACGGATCGTTGCTCGGCTACTTCAAGGAACGCGGCATGCGGGTGCTGGGTGTCGATCCCGCCGTCGACATCGCGCGGCGCGCCACGGAGGCGGGCATCGAAACCATCGGTGATTTCTTCACCGATGCCATCGGTCGCCGCATCCTGCAAAGCCATGGCGCGGCGAGCGTCGTGATCGCCAACAACATGATCGCTAATGTCGACAATCTGGATCCGCTGGTGATCGGGGTTCGCGACGTGCTCGCGCCGGACGGATTGTTCGTGTTCGAAACGCAATACGGCGTCGACGTCACCGAGAAGAACCTGCTCGATACCGTCTATCACGAGCATCTGTCGTATTTTAACATCAAGCCGCTGATCCGGTTCTTCGCCCGGCTGGGCATGGAGCTGATCGACGTCCAGCACATCTGGACCAAGGGCGGGTCGATCCGCGTGACCGTGCAGCGCGCCGGCGGCGCCAAGAAACCGTCGACCGAGGTTGCGCGTTTCGTTGCCGAGGAAGAGCGGCTCGGTGTCGATCAGCCGGCCTATTATGTGCCGTACGTGAAGAGGATCGCCGCCATCCGTGACGAATTGGTCGCGATGGCCGATGCGGCCCATGCGCGCGGTCAGCTGGTCGCCGGCTATGGCGTCTCGGTGGGCACCACGACGCTGCTGCCGCAGTTCGGCCTGGAGAACAAGATCGACTTCCTGGTGGACGACGACCCCAACAAGGGGAAGGTGATGGCCGGTCCCGGCTATGACATCCCGATCCTGCCGCCTGCCGCCCTCTACGAGCGCAAGCCGGCTTTCGTCGTGGTCTTCGCCTGGCGCTATGTCGATCCGATCCGGGCCAAGCACGCCCGCTATTTCGCCGAAGGCGGGAAGTTCGTGGTGCCGCTACCGGGGATTTCCATGGTCGACCGGGCCGACTGACGGTACCGGACTCCCGATAGCGCTCCTGGGATGGCCGCGTTCCGGGCGATCGACAAGTCCTTGATCCGCATGGCTTCCGCACGGGCGTCCGGGGAAGGGCGGCATGCCGGCGCGACCTCTCTATACCTTGACCTTTGGTCCCATCCGCAGTAGATAGCCCGCACTCGCAGCCGGCCCGTTAGACGCGGATCTCCGGCGCGGCCTTGAAATCCCCGAACAATCGAGCCCGGTTTCCGGCTCATCCTTCGAGACAGAGGGCTGGGCCAACGGCGGCTGTTCGGATCCCTGAAATTCATTTGCGTCTGTCGACGGACGCTGGACCTCAAGCGATGGCAGTCAGCCCGTTCAAGTTCTTGCAGGAAGTGCGCTCGGAGACTGCCAAGGTCACCTGGCCGACCCGCCGTGAGACAACGATCACCACCATCATGGTGTTCGTGATGGTCGCGGTGGCCTCGATCTTCTTCTTCGCCGCCGATCAGATCATCCGCTACCTCATCACCTTCCTCCTGGGCATTCACTGATGGCAACAGCAACCGCTCAAGTGTCCGACAAGCGCTGGTACATCGTCCACGCCTATTCGAACTTCGAGAAGAAGGTCGCCGAATCGATCCGCGAGCAGGCCAAGCAGCGCGGCCTCGAGGAGCTGTTCGAGCTGGTGCTGGTTCCGACCGAGAAGGTCACGGAAGTGCGCCGCGGCCGCAAGATCGACGCCGAGCGCAAGTTCTTCCCGGGCTACGTGCTGGTGAAGATGAAGCTGACCGACGAGGCGTTCCATCTGATCAAGAACACGCCGAAGGTCACGGGCTTCCTCGGCGCGGAAAACAAGCCGATGCCGATCTCGGAAGCCGAGGCCATGCGCATCCTGCACCAGGTGCAGGAGGGCGTGGAACGACCGAAGGCGTCGGTGTCGTTCGAGATCGGCGAGAACGTGCGCGTGGCCGATGGCCCGTTCGCCTCGTTCTCGGGTGTGGTCGAGGAAATCGACGAGGCGCGCTCGCGCGTGAAGGTCGCCGTGTCGATCTTCGGTCGCGCGACGCCGGTCGAGCTGGAATTCGGTCAGGTCGAGAAGGTCTGATCGGATGCTGTCATTGCCGGGTCAAGCCCGGGCATGACGAGAGTGGAGGCGGCGACGTCTCTGAAGAGGCCGTGGGAGGACGAGGGCGGTTGCCAGCCGCGCCTTGATCCCGACCACGAACCTGAAACCGCCGGCGACATGCCGGCACAACAGGAGTGATACATGGCAAAGAAAGTGACCGGATACCTGAAGCTTCAGGTCCCGGCCGGTGCGGCGAATCCCTCGCCCCCGATCGGTCCCGCGCTCGGTCAGCGCGGTCTCAACATCATGGAGTTCTGCAAGGCGTTCAACGCCCAGACCCAGAAGGAAGAGAAGAACACCCCGATCCCGGTGATCATCACCATCTATGCGGACCGTTCCTTCACCTTCGAGATGAAGACGCCGCCGATGTCCTACTTCCTCAAGCAGGCCGCCAAGATCCAGTCCGGCTCCAAGGCGCCGGGCCGTGACAAGGCCGGCAAGGTGACCAAGGCGCAGGTGCGCGAGATCGCCGAGAAGAAGATGAAGGACTTGAATTGCGACACCATCGAATCGGCCATGAAGATGGTCGAGGGCTCGGCCCGTTCGATGGGTCTGGAAGTTGCGGGGTAAGCGGCCATGGCAATCGGAAAGCGTTTGAACAAAGCCCGCGAAGGCATTGACCGCGAAAAGCTTTACCCGCTCGCGGACGCCATCAAGATGGTCAAGGAACGCGCGAAAGCGAAGTTCGACGAGACCATCGAGGTCGCGATCAATCTCGGCGTCGATCCGCGTCATGCCGACCAGATGGTCCGCGGCGTCGTGACCCTGCCGAACGGCACCGGCCGTACGCTGCGCGTCGGCGTGTTCGCCCGCGGCGCCAAGGCCGATGAGGCCAAGGCCGCCGGTGCCGACGTCGTCGGCGCCGAGGACCTGGTCGAGAAGGTGCAGAACGGCACGATCGATTTCGACCGCTGCATCGCCACCCCCGACATGATGCCGCTGGTCGGCCGCCTCGGTAAGGTGCTGGGTCCGCGCGGCCTGATGCCGAACCCGAAGATCGGCACCGTGACCATGGACGTCACCGGTGCGGTGAAGGGCGCCAAGGGCGGCTCGGTCGAGTTCCGCGTCGAGAAGGCCGGCATCCTGCAGGCCGGCGTCGGCAAGGCCTCGTTCTCCGAGGAGAAGCTGGTCGAGAACATCAAGGCGCTCGCTGATGCGGTCGCCAAGGCGAAGCCGGCCGGTTCCAAGGGCACCTACATCCAGCGCGTTGCGGTGTCCTCGACGATGGGCCCGGGCGTGAAGGTCGAGCCGGGCACCATTCTCGGCTAAGTCTGGAAATTGCATGAGGCGAGGGGCGGGATCGGGCGACCGATTCCGCCCCTCGTCGTTTGTGGTGGCGCTGACTGGAAACAATAACAATGGCTGACAAGGTCCTGATCTACTCGCGCTTTCCCAAGTCGATGATGGCGCGCTTCGCCGAGCGGTTCGAGCTGCTCGACACCGGCGGCAAGCCCGCGCGGGAGGTGTTTCCGGCGGAGGAGCTTAGCGGCATCCGCGCACTGCTGACTGCTGGCGGCTCGCCACTCGGTGCGGAGGCGATGGACCTGTTTCCGAAGCTCGGCGCCATCGTCTGCTACGGCACCGGCTATGATGGCGTCGACATAAAAGCGGCAGCCAGCCGCAATATCGCGGTCGGCCACAGTCCGGGGGCGAATGCGGCCTCGGTCGCCGATATCGCGATGACCCTGATGCTGGCGACGACTCGGCGGATCCTCGTAGCGGACCAGTATGTCCGCAGCGGCGATTGGGCGGCGTCAAAACAGTCGCCGATGATGCGGCCGCAGGCCGGCATGCCCGGCCGCCGCATCGGCATCTACGGCATGGGTGAGATCGGCCGCAAGATCGCGGCGCGCTGCGCCGCCTTCGAGAGCGAGGTCGGCTATTTCAGCCGCACCAAATACGATCTGCCCTATCAATATTTCTCGTCGCTGGAGGCGCTCGCCGACTGGTGCAGCGTGCTGATGATCGCAGTGCGGGCAGGGCCCGAGACCCAGCACGTCGTCAACGCCGATATCCTGGGGCGCCTCGGCCCTGACGGATATGTCGTCAACATCTCGCGCGGCTCCGTCATCGATGAGAAGGCGCTGGTCGCGGCGCTCACCGACAAGACCATCGCGGGGGCGGGCCTCGACGTCTTCGAGAAGGAACCGCACGCGCCTGACGCCCTGACCGAGCTCCCCAACGTGGTGTTAGCCCCGCATATCGGCGGCCACACCCTGGATTCGCACGTCGCCATGCAGAACTGCGTGCTGGCCAACCTGACCGCGTTCTTCGAGGGCAAACCGCTGCCGTATCGGGTCAAATCGGCCTGAATCGGCCCTTGTTGGGCCATCTCAAGCCCCAAGCGCCAATCCATTGGAACTGGTGCGAATTTTGCTCTTGGCAAGCAGGCTCCGAGCGGTTAAAGAACCGCCTCCGGACGTGCCGGCCTCGGCTGGCGCGTTCGTGCACGCATTCCGAAAACCCGACACGACAGGAGATCATTCCTTTTCAGGACGTCCGCGAGGATTTGCCCGAAAAGGAAGGAAGATCCGTCGTTTGGCAGGGATGCGGGCAGAGGTCGGGCGGTTCGCCGGCTGACCTCGTCCTGTCCAAGACTGCAGGCGCTGGCGAAGAATTTCGATTCCTCAACGGCTTAATCGCATGGCCTGCACAGACGGGTGAAGACCGGATTTCACTTCGCATCCAGCTTTAAGGGCTGACTTTGCGAAACGGGTCTGGTTCGGACCTCGACACGCCGTGGGCCCTTGGGCTCCCGGAGGGCAGGCTTTGAATTGTCGTCTTGCCCGGCGTGTCCGATGGGTCTTTTGACCCGGAGGTTCAGGTTTGGCGGGACGATGGGTGCAACCCGGCGGTCCCGCTTCTCGCGATGACCGCCAACCGGAGAGAGCTTGCTGTGGAACGAGCGGCAAAAAAAGAAGCGGTCGAACAGCTCAATGAGGTCTTCAAGACCACGAGCGTCGCGATCGTTGCTCAATATTCCGGCCTCACCGTCGCCCAGATGCAGAAGCTGCGCCAGCAGATGAAGCAGGCGGGTGCCGCGGTGAAGGTCTCGAAGAACCGTCTCGCCAAAATTGCTCTTGAAGGCACTGACGTCGTTGCCATCGGCCCCATGCTGAAGGGGCCGACCGTGATCGCCACTTCGAACGATCCGGTAGCGGCGCCAAAGGTCGCCATCGAATTCGCCAAGGCGAACGAAAAGTTCGTCATCGTCGGCGGCTCGATGGGGAAGACCGTCCTGAATGTCGACGGCGTGAAGGCGCTTGCCTCGCTGCCGTCGCTTGACGAACTGCGCGGCAAGATCGTCGGCCTCATCGTGGCCCCGGCGACCAAGCTGGCCCAGCTCGCCAACGCGCCCGCGGGCAAGCTCGCGCGCGTCATCCAGGCTCATGCCTCAAAGGGCGAAGCGGCCTGACGCCCTTCGCAAATACTCAAACCCGAACCAGACTGACACTTAAGGAACTGAACAATGGCTGACTTGCAGAAGATCGTTGACGACCTCTCGAGCCTCACCGTGCTCGAAGCTGCCGAACTCGCGAAGCTCCTCGAAGAGAAGTGGGGTGTTTCGGCTGCCGCGGCTGTCGCCGTGGCCGGCCCGGCTGCCGGTGGCGCCGCTGCCGCTCCGGCCGAAGAGAAGACCGAGTTCACGGTCGTTCTCGCCAGCGCCGGCGACAAGAAGATCGAGGTCATCAAGGAAGTCCGCGCCATCACCGGTCTCGGCCTGAAGGAAGCAAAGGACCTCGTCGAGGGTGCTCCGAAGCCGCTGAAGGAAGGCGTGAACAAGGACGAAGCCGACAAGATCAAGGCTCAGCTCGAGAAGGCTGGTGCCAAGGTCGAGCTGAAGTAACGCAAGTTACTTCAGCGAAATCCCGGGCTCGCGAAGCGAGACCCGGGATCTCGTCCCCAAATTCGTGGATGGCCGGGTCAAGCCCGGCCATGACGGATTGAAAGGCCGAGACCGAATGCAAAAGGCGTGCGACGGAACGATCCGACGCAGGCTGAACACGAAAAAGTGTGGGGATTTGAGGGTTTGACCCTCGAATCTGAACTATTGTCGCCCCATATCGGGTCGGCAGCACGAAAGCGCGGTGGGCAGGGATGCCGGATTTCCCTGTAAGCCGTTGGGAGAGCAGGCTATTTCGGGCTTTTGCAGTCCGTGAAGATGATGGTTGTGACGGGCGGGCGCGCATCTGCGCCCCGCGCGTCGTTTTGCGTTTTGAAGGTCTGAAGAACAGATTCAGGACATCGGCACCTGAAACTGCGTCTCCGGCCCCCAAGACGGGTTCGAAAATTCAACCCGGAAAGCGGTGGCAGCCGCGGTCCGGACGGTTCGCCCAGGGCGGGCGACGAAAATGAGAGGCCACGATGGCGCAGCAGACATTCACCGGTCGCAAACGCGTTCGCAAGTTCTTCGGACACATCAAGGAAGTCGCCGAGATGCCGAACCTCATCGAGGTTCAGAAGGCGTCCTATGACCAGTTCCTGATGGTGGACGAACCCCAGGGCGGACGTCTCGACGAGGGTCTGCAGGCGGTGTTCCGCTCGGTGTTTCCGATCTCCGACTTCTCGGGCACCTCGATGCTGGAATTCGTCCGCTATGAGTTCGAGCAGCCGAAATACGACGTCGACGAGTGCCGCCAGCGCGGCATGACCTTCGCGGCGCCCCTCAAGGTGACGCTGCGCCTCATCGTGTTCGATATCGACGAGGAAACCGGCGCGAAGTCGGTGAAGGACATCAAGGAGCAGGACGTCTACATGGGCGACATTCCGCTCATGACGATGAACGGCACCTTCATCGTCAACGGCACCGAGCGCGTCATCGTCTCGCAGATGCACCGTTCGCCCGGCGTGTTCTTCGACCACGACAAGGGCAAGACCCATTCCTCGGGCAAGCTGCTGTTCGCCGCCCGCGTCATCCCGTATCGCGGCTCCTGGCTCGACATCGAGTTCGACGCCAAGGACATCGTCTATGCGCGTATCGACCGTCGCCGCAAGATTCCGGTGACGTCGCTGATGTTCGCCCTCGGCCTCGACGGCGAGGCGATCCTGTCGACGTTCTACAAGAAGATCCTCTACAAGCGGACCAAGGAAGGCTGGCGCGTTCCGTTCGACGCCAACCGCTTCCGCGGCTACTCCACGGTCAACGACCTGATCGATGCCGACACCGGCAAGGTCGTGCTCGAGGCCGGCAAGAAGCTCACCGTCCGCGCCGCCCGCCAGCTCCAGGAGAAGGGGCTGAAGGCGCTGCGCATGGCCGACGAGGAACTGGTCGGCAACTACGTCGCCGAGGATCTCGTCAATCCGAAGACCGGTGAGATCCACGCCGAGGCCGGCGAGGAGATCACCGACAAGCTGATGAAGGCGCTCAACGAGCAGGGCTACAAGGAGCTGCCGCTGCTCGACATCGACCACGTCAATGTCGGTCCCTACATCCGCAACACGCTCTCGGCCGACAAGAACATGACGCGCGAGGACGCGCTGTTCGACATCTATCGCGTGATGCGTCCGGGCGAGCCGCCGACGCTCGAATCGGCGCAGGCCATGTTCCAGTCGCTGTTCTTCGACGCCGAGCGCTATGACCTCTCCGCGGTCGGCCGCGTCAAGATGAACATGCGCCTCGACCTCGATGCGCCCGATACCCAGCGCACGCTGCGCAAGGAGGACATCCTCTCCGTCATCAAGACGCTGGTGGATCTGCGCGACGGCAAGGGCGAGATCGACGACATCGACCATCTCGGCAATCGCCGTGTGCGGTCGGTCGGCGAGCTCATGGAGAACCAGTACCGCATCGGCCTGTTGCGCATGGAGCGCGCGATCAAGGAGCGCATGTCCTCGGTCGACATCGACACGGTCATGCCGCAGGACCTGATCAACGCCAAGCCGGCGGCCGCCGCGGTTCGCGAGTTCTTCGGCTCCTCGCAGCTCTCGCAGTTCATGGACCAGACCAACCCGCTCAGCGAGATCACCCACAAGCGCCGCCTCTCGGCGCTCGGACCGGGCGGTCTGACCCGCGAGCGCGCCGGCTTCGAGGTGCGCGACGTGCATCCGACGCATTACGGCCGGATCTGCCCGATCGAGACGCCGGAAGGTCCGAACATCGGCCTGATCAACTCGCTCGCGACCTTCGCGCGCGTGAACAAGTACGGCTTCGTCGAGACGCCGTACCGCAAGGTCAAGGACGGCCGCGTCACCGACGAGGTCGTGTACCTGTCGGCGATGGAGGAAGGGCGCTATTCTGTGGCCCAGGCCAACGTGCCGGTCGACGCCAAGGGCCGCTTCACCGAAGACCTCGTGGTCTGCCGTTCGAGCGGCACCCGCGACGTCGTTCCGATGACGCCCGACAAGGTCGACTACATGGACGTGTCGCCGAAGCAGCTCGTTTCGGTCGCCGCGGCGCTGATCCCGTTCCTCGAGAACGACGACGCCAATCGCGCGCTGATGGGCTCGAACATGCAGCGCCAGGCGGTGCCGCTGGTTCGCGCCGAGGCGCCGTTCGTCGGTACCGGCATGGAGGGCGTGGTTGCCCGTGACTCGGGCGCTGCGATCGCGGCGCGCCGTTCGGGCGTGATCGACCAGATCGACGCGACCCGCGTCGTCATCCGCGCCACGGAAGATCTCGATCCGACCAAGTCGGGCGTCGATATCTACCGCCTCATGAAGTACCAGCGCTCCAACCAGTCGACCTGCATCAACCAGCGTCCGCTGGTGAAGGTCGGCGACATCGTCAAGAAGGGCGACATCATCGCCGACGGTCCCTCGACCGATCTCGGCGAACTCGCGCTCGGCCGCAACGTGCTGGTCGCGTTCATGCCGTGGAACGGCTACAACTTCGAAGACTCGATCCTTCTCTCCGAGCGGATCGTGAAGGAGGACGTCTTCACCTCGATCCACATCGAGGAGTTCGAGGTGATGGCCCGCGACACCAAGCTCGGGCCTGAGGAAATCACCCGCGACATTCCGAACGTCTCGGAAGAAGCGCTGAAGAACCTCGACGAAGCCGGTATCGTCTACATCGGCGCGGAAGTGCGCGCCGGCGACATCCTGGTCGGCAAGATCACGCCGAAGGGCGAAAGCCCGATGACGCCGGAAGAGAAGCTGCTGCGCGCCATCTTCGGCGAGAAGGCCTCCGACGTCCGCGACACCTCGCTGCGCGTTCCTCCGGGCGTGCAGGGCACCATCGTCGAAGTACGCGTGTTCAACCGCCACGGCGTCGACAAGGACGAGCGTGCGCTGGCGATCGAGCGGGAGGAGATCGAGCGCCTCGCCAAGGACCGCGACGACGAGCAGGCGATCCTGGACCGCAACGTCTACAACCGTCTTGCCGAGCTGCTCGAGGGGCGGCAGGGCATTGCCGGTCCCAAGGGCTTCAAGAAGGACACCAAGATCACCCGTGCGGTGCTCGAGGAGTACCCGAAGTCGCAATGGTGGCTGTTCGCTTCGCCGAACGACAAGCTGATGGCCGAGATCGAGGCCATGCGGAAGCAGTACGACGAGTCGAAGAAGGGGCTGGAACAGCGCTTCCTCGACAAGGTCGAGAAGCTTCAGCGCGGTGACGAATTGCCGCCCGGCGTGATGAAGATGGTCAAGGTCTTCGTCGCGGTGAAGCGCAAGATCCAGCCCGGCGACAAGATGGCCGGCCGCCACGGCAACAAGGGCGTGGTGTCGAAGATTGTGCCGATCGAGGACATGCCGTTCCTCGAAGACGGCACGCATGCCGACATCGTGCTCAATCCGCTCGGCGTGCCTTCGCGCATGAACGTCGGACAGATCCTCGAGACCCATCTCGGCTGGGCCTGCGCCGGCCTCGGCAAGCGTATCGGCCAGACCGTCGATGCGTACCTGTCGAAGCAGGACATCAAGCCGCTGAAGGAGACCTTGAAGAAGGTCTACGGCGAGGACGAGACGATCAAGTCGCTCAACGACAACGAGCTGCTCGAGCTCGGCCATAACCTCAGCCGCGGCGTGCCGATCGCTACCCCGGTGTTCGACGGCGCCAAGGAAGCCGACATCGAGGAGATGCTGAAGCTGGCCGGTCTCGATGCTTCGGGTCAGTCGACCGTCTATGACGGCCGCACCGGCGATCCGTTCGATCGCAAGGTGACGGTGGGCTACATCTACATGCTCAAGCTGCACCATCTCGTCGACGACAAGATCCATGCGCGTTCGATCGGTCCGTACTCGCTCGTCACCCAGCAGCCGCTGGGCGGCAAGGCGCAGTTCGGCGGCCAACGTTTCGGCGAAATGGAGGTGTGGGCGCTCGAGGCTTATGGCGCGGCGTACACGCTCCAGGAGATGCTGACGGTGAAGTCGGACGACGTCGCCGGCCGCACCAAGGTGTACGAGGCGATCGTGCGCGGAGACGACACGTTCGAGGCCGGTATTCCGGAATCGTTCAACGTGCTGGTCAAGGAAATGCGCTCGCTCGGCCTCAACGTCGACCTGCACAATTCCAAGATGGGACCGGCGCCGACGTCGGAAGCGGCCGAGTAATTCGACCTTTCATGCCCGGCCTTCGCGGCCGGGCATCGGCGCCCCGCCCGAGGCCTTGAGGGCAGGCGCCATGCAGAAGTGATTTTCGAATTTGCGGCCGGAGGCGACCGGCACGCGAGGAGAAGACGATGAACCAAGAAATTATGAATCTCTTCAACCCGACGACGCCGGCTCAGGTCTTCGACCAGATCCGGATCTCGATCGCGTCTCCAGAGAAGATTCTGTCCTGGTCCTACGGCGAGATCAAGAAGCCGGAGACCATCAACTATCGTACCTTCAAGCCCGAGCGCGACGGCCTGTTCTGCGCCCGCATCTTCGGGCCGATCAAGGACTACGAGTGCTTGTGCGGCAAGTACAAGCGCATGAAGTACAAGGGCATCATCTGCGAGAAGTGCTCGGTCGAGGTCACGCTGTCGCGCGTCCGGCGCGAGCGCATGGGCCATATCGAGCTCGCAGCTCCCGTCGCGCACATCTGGTTCCTGAAGTCGCTGCCCTCGCGCATCGGCCTCCTGCTCGACATGACGCTGAAGGATCTCGAGCGGATCCTCTACTTCGAATATTACGTCGTGCTCGAGCCGGGCCTCACCGCGCTGAAGGACCGTCAGCTGCTGTCGGAAGACGAGTATCTGAAGGCGCAGGACGAGTACGGCCAGGACAGCTTCACCGCCATGATCGGCGCCGAGGCGATCCGCGAGCTGCTCAAGGGCATGGACCTCGAGAAGCTCGAGGCCAGCTTACGTGCCGAGATGCAGGAGACCGACTCCGACATCAAGCACAAGAAGCTCGCCAAGCGTCTGAAGATCGTGGAAGCGTTCCGCCATTCCGGCAACAAGCCGGAATGGATGATCATGACCGTGATCCCGGTGATCCCGCCGGACCTGCGTCCGCTGGTGCCGCTCGACGGCGGCCGTTTCGCGACCTCCGATCTCAACGACCTCTATCGCCGCGTCATCAACCGCAACAACCGCTTGAAGCGGCTGATGGAGCTGCGTGCGCCCGACATCATCATCCGCAACGAGAAGCGCATGCTTCAGGAAGCGGTCGATGCGCTGTTCGACAACGGCCGCCGCGGCCGCGTCATCACCGGCGCTAACAAGCGCCCGCTGAAGTCGCTTGCCGACATGCTCAAGGGCAAGCAGGGCCGCTTCCGCCAGAACCTGCTCGGCAAGCGCGTCGACTATTCGGGCCGTTCGGTGATCGTGGTCGGTCCCGAGCTGCGCCTGCATCAGTGCGGTCTGCCGAAGAAGATGGCGCTCGAGCTGTTCAAGCCGTTCATCTATTCGCGGCTCGACGCCAAGGGCCTGTCCACCACCGTGAAGCAGGCCAAGAAGCTGGTCGAGAAGGAACGGCCCGAGGTCTGGGACATCCTGGACGAGGTGATCCGCGAGCATCCGGTGCTGCTCAACCGCGCACCGACGCTGCATCGCCTCGGCATTCAGGCGTTCGAGCCCGTGCTGATCGAGGGCAAGGCGATCCAGCTTCACCCGCTGGTCTGCTCGGCGTTCAACGCCGACTTCGACGGCGACCAGATGGCCGTGCACGTTCCGCTGTCGCTCGAAGCGCAGCTGGAAGCGCGCGTCCTGATGATGTCGACCAACAACATCCTGCATCCGGCGAACGGCCAGCCCATCATCGTGCCGTCGCAGGACATCGTGCTCGGCCTGTACTACGTCTCGATCATGCGCGAAGGCCTGCCCGGCGAGGGCAAGGTGTTCGGCGATATGGCCGAGCTCGAGCACGCGCTGCACGCGAAGGTCATCCACCTCCACACCAAGATCAAGTACCGGTGGGAAGGCATGGACGAGACCGGCAAGGTCTCCAAGCGCTGGATCGAGACCACAGCCGGCCGCGTCATGCTCGGCAATCTGCTGCCGAAGAACCCGCGCATCTCCTACGAGATCATCAACAAGCTGATGACCAAGCGCGAGATCTCCGGCGTCATCGACCAGGTCTACCGCCACTGCGGCCAGAAGGAGACGGTGATCTTCTGCGACCGCATCATGGCGCTCGGCTTCTACAACGCGTTCAAGGCCGGCATCTCGTTCGGCAAGGACGACATGGTCGTGCCGCACGGCAAGTGGAAGATCGTCGACACCACCCGTACGCTGGCGAAGGATTTCGAGCAGCAGTACAACGACGGTCTGATCACCCACGGCGAGAAGTACAACAAGGTGGTCGACGCCTGGTCGAAGGCCACGGAAGAAATCGCCAAAGCGATGATGAAGGAGATCTCCGCCACCAAGAAGACGGCAAGCGGGGCCGATGCCGACATCAATTCGATCTACATGATGGCTCACTCGGGTGCCCGCGGCTCGCCGGCCCAGATGCGCCAGCTCGCCGGCATGCGCGGCCTGATGGCCAAGCCGTCGGGCGAGATCATCGAGACGCCGATCATCTCGAACTTCAAGGAAGGCCTCTCGGTGCTCGAGTACTTCAACTCGACCCACGGCGCCCGCAAGGGCCTCGCGGACACCGCGTTGAAGACCGCGAACTCCGGCTACCTGACCCGCCGTCTCGTCGACGTGGCGCAGGACTGCATCATCACGCAGAGCGACTGCGGCACCAAGCTCGGCATCAAGATGCGCGCCATCGTCGATGCCGGCACCGTGGTCGCCTCGCTCGGCTCGCGCATCCTGGGCCGTACGGCCTGCGAGGACATTCGCGACAGCTCTGGCAAGGTGATCATCAAGCGCGATACGCTGATGGAGGAGAGTCATCTGGAAGCCATCCAGCAGGGTGGCGTCCAGGAGGTGAAGATCCGCTCGGCGCTGACCTGCGAGCTCGTCAACGGCATCTGCGGCAAGTGCTACGGCCGCGACCTCGCCCGCGGCACGCCGGTCAACCACGGCGAAGCGGTCGGCGTCATCGCGGCGCAATCGATCGGCGAGCCGGGCACCCAGCTCACCATGCGCACCTTCCACATCGGCGGTGCGGCGCAGCTCAACGAGCAGTCCTTCGTCGAAGCCAACTTCGACGGCAAGATCGTGATCAGGAACAAGGCCATCGCCCGCAACAGCGAAGGTCATCTGATCGCGATGGTGCGCAACATGGTCGTCGCGATCGTCGATGCCGACGGCACCGAGCGTGCGACGCACCGTATCCAGTACGGTTCGCGCCTGCACGTCGACGAGGGCGACATGGTCAAGCGCGGCCAGCGCATCGTCGAGTGGGATCCCTACACCCGTCCGTTGCTCACCGAGGTCGAAGGAACCATCGGCTTCGAGGATCTGGTCGAGGGGCAGTCGATCTCGGAAACGCTCGACGAGGCCACCGGTATTGCCAAGCGCGTGGTCATCGACTGGCGCTCGACGCGCGGCGGCTCGGACCTGCGTCCGGCCATCGTGGTCAAGGGCAAGGACGGCAAGGTGCTCAAGCTCGCCCGTGGCGGCGATGCCCGCTACATGCTGTCGGTCGACGCCATTCTCTCGGTCGATATCGGAGCCAAGGTCCAGCCGGGCGACATCCTCGCCCGTGTCTCGACCGAAAGCGCCAAGACGCGTGACATCACCGGCGGTCTGCCGCGGGTGGCGGAACTGTTCGAGGCTCGGCGCCCGAAGGATGCGGCGATCATCGCCGAAATCGCGGGCACCATCCGGTTCGGGCGCGACTACAAGAACAAGCGTCGCATCTCGATCGAGCCGATGGACAAGACCGACGAGCCGCGCGAGTACCTGATCCCGAAGGGCAAGCACATCCACCTTCAGGACGGCGACGTCGTCGAAAAGGGCGACTTCATCGTGGAAGGCAACCCGGCGCCGCACGACATCCTTGCGGTCAAGGGCATCGAGGAACTCGCGGCCTATCTGGTCAACGAGATCCAGGAGGTCTACCGGCTGCAGGGCGTGCTCATCAACGACAAGCACATCGAGGTGATTGTCCGTCAGATGCTCCAGAAGGTGGAGATCACCGACCAGGGCGACACGGACATGATCTCCGGCGAGCAGGTCGACAAGATCGAGTTCGACGCGCTGAACGTGAAGGCCAAGGAAGAGGGCAAGAAGCCCGCCACGGGAACGCCGGTTCTGCTCGGCATCACCAAGGCGAGCCTCCAGACCCGCTCCTTCTTCTCGGCGGCATCGTTCCAGGAGACCACCCGCGTCCTCACCGAGGCGGCGGTCAACGGCAAGATCGATCCGCTCGAAGGCCTCAAGGAGAACGTCATCGTCGGCCGGTTGATCCCGGCGGGCACCGGCGCCTCCATGGCCAAGATCCGCGAAGTCGCCATGAAGCGCGACAAGCTGATCCTCGACGAGCGCGAGAAGCAGGCCGCCGTCGTGTCGCCCGCGCCGGAGGCCGAGCTTCCAGCGCTGCCGCCTGCGGAATGATCGTTCATCCGTAGGAATACCGAGGACAATGAAAAGGCCGGCTTTCGCCGGCCTTTTTGCTGCTTTGTTTGCTTGCTGCGATGCGGGATCGACCTTTGTTCATCTTTCCTTCAGACGCAAAAGGGCTTGTGCTAAGGCGCCTTAGACCGGTGGTCCCGCGATGGGGGCAAGGCCGGAAGACCACGGAACTCTCATGCTTGATCTCGCAATCGTAGGCGGCGGCCCCGGGGGGCTGATGAGCGCCTGGTACCTCAAGCGCAAGCTCGGCGACCTCTGCCGCGTCACCATCTACGAGGCCTCCGACAGGCTCGGCGGCAAGATCGTCACGCGCAAGTTCGATTCGGCGCCCGCTATCTACGAGGCGGGCGTTGCCGAGATCTACGACTACTCGATGACGGGCCCGGATCCTCTGCGCGAGCTGATCCAGCATTTCGGCCTTCAGACCATTCCGATGGATGCCGAACAGGTGCAGCTCGGCGGTGAGCTGCTCAACGACGTTTCCGGCATGCGCCGCAAATACGGCGCCAAGACTGCCGCCGCGATCGAAGCCTTCCGCGAGCGCTGCGCCGAGGTGATGTCGCCGGTGCAATATTATGAGGGCGTCGGCGCGCACGACAACGAACATCCCTGGGCCTACAAGACCGCCGAGCAGGTGCTCGACGAGGAGGTCGAGGACGCCACCGCCAAGCGCTTCTTCAGGGTGATGGCGCGTTCCGACATCGCGACCGAGAGCCACAACACCAACGGGCTCAACGCGCTCAAGAACTATCTGATGGATGTCGACGGCTATATCGGCCTCTATTCCATCCAGAACGGCAACGAGCAGCTGATCGAATGCCTTCAGTCGGAGGTCAATGCCGACATCCAGCTCAATCACCGCGTGCTTACCGTCGGCAAGGCGCCGACCGGCCGGTACCAGCTCAAGATGATGAACGGCAAGGGGCCGGAGACCCGCGACTTCGATCTCGTGCTGGTCTGCCTGCCGCACTCCTGGCTCGCCACTCTCGGCTGGGAGGGCGAGCAGCTGCGCAGGTCGATGGTCAAGCACGTGGCCTATTTCGATCGGCCCGCGCACTATCTGCGCGTCTCGATCCTGTTCGACGAGCCGTTCTGGGGCGACAAGATTCCGGGCGCCTGGTTCATGTCGGAAGCCTTCGGCGGCTGCTGCGTCTACAACGAGGGCGCACGTCACGACGTCGGCAAGCATGGTGTTCTGAACTGGCTCATTCCCGGCTCCGACGCGCTGGCTTTCGCCAATCTGTCGGATCAGGAGCTGATCGAGGCCGCTCTGAAATCGCTGCCGGCTTCTCTCGGCGATGCGCGTCTGCACTTCATGGAAGGCAAGATCCACCGCTGGCTGTCGTCGGTGAACGCGCTGCCTGGTGGTTTGCCCGTGCGCGACGTCATGACCAATCACCGGCCCGAGCCGAAGGAGCATCCCGGCATCGTGGTGGTCGGCGACTATCTGTTCGATTCGACGCTGAACGGCCTGCTCGATTCCTCCGACGCGGCGACCGACATCATCCTGACCGAGATGATGCGCCTGCGCCGCCTACGCGCACAGGACGACAAGCCGCTCTCGGACAAGATCGATCGCGATTATTTCGAGAATTATCGCGGCCTCGGCCCCTATCACCAGGCGTGGCGGCACTTCACCGATCCCGACTACCTCACGAAGCTGATCGGCATGGTCTGGGGCAGGGCGGCGGGCGCCAAGCTGCTGGTCGCGGGCTCCGCCAGCGGCGAACTGGTCGGCGCGCTGCGTGATCGCGGCATCGATGCATGGGGAATCGAGAACAACCGCGCCATCCACGCCAGGACGCCGAAGGCGCTGAAGAAGTACAACAAGCTCGGATCGATCACCGACATGCCGTTCAAGGACGGCACGTTCGACTTCGTGTTCGAGACCAGCCTCTGCCACGTTTCCCCAAAGCAGGTGGTCCGCGCCATCCGCGAGCTCAACCGCGTGGTCAAGACCGGCCTCGTGTTCGGCTCCGTCACCTCGGACATGGCGCCGGCATTGATCGACCGCTACGACCTGCTGCGCGGGGTCAAGAAGCTCGGTACCTGGTGGGAATGGTCCGAGCTGTTCTTCGGCAACGGCTTCGACCTGTCGATGCATCGCAAGGATTGCACCGATGCGCTCTGGGAGGCGACGCTCGCCGCCAACAAGGGGCCGGGGCAGTGGTACGCCGACGCGGACAGCTTGCGCTATTCCTTCTTCGACAAGGTCGAGGACGAGGACTAGCCCTGGGGACGCCAATCGAATTCGCCATTTGTTTTGCCGAATTCATCCTGATCGCATAGAATCGGGGCAATAGCGGTTGCCGCTATTTCCTGCGTTCTCTGCGGTCATGCCGGCCGTCAGCATCGGTTGGTTTCATGGCATCCAAGCCTTTCTTGCCCGGCGACAAGCCTTCCTCCTCCGATCAACAGAAGCTCGCCGCGGAGGAGGCGGCCGGGCTCGTCGACAAGCTCGCCGACGCTGCCAAGCCGGACCTCGAAGATGACGAGGATGCCGAAGGCGAGGGGGATGACGAGCTGGAGCTCGACGAGGACGACGAGGACGAGGACCTCGTCGTCTTTACCGCGCGCGAAGCCGCGGGAGCCCTTGCGACCATCGTCGGGTTCGTCAAGCCCTATCTCTCCAACTACAAGCGGATGCTGTCGTTCGTGGCATTCGGCGTCGTGGTCGAGACGTTGTTCAACGTCATCATGCCGCTCAGCCTCAAGTTCCTGATCGACGATGCGCTCGGCGAGGAGGATTTTCAGGCGCTCTACAAGATCCTCGGCGTGCTCGCCGTCGCCGGCATCTTCACCTCGATCGTTGCGGTCTGGTACGAACGCTGGGACGCGCGACTCGCCGCTTGCATCATCTCCGATGTCCGCAAACGCCTGTTCGAACACGTCCAGGACCTGCCCGCCGCCTATTTCGGCCGCACCAGGCGCGGCGAGATCCTGTCCCGCTTCTCGGTCGATCTCTCGGCCTTCGAAGGCTCGGTCAAGACCTTCGCCAACAGCGCCGCGCTGCCGTTCCTGGAGCTGATCGCCGGCATCATCCTGATGCTGTTCCTCAACTGGCAGCTCGCGGTCGTCGCGCTGCTGGTGTTCCCGATCACGCTGATCGGCCCCCGGATCCTGACGCCGAAGGCGGTGCAGGCCAATTACGAGCAGAAGCTCAACGAATCGGCGTTGCTGGGCCAAGTCCAGGAGAACGTGGCCGCGCAGGCGGTCATCAAGGCGTTCAGCCTGCAACGCAAGATGTTCGGCTTCTTCAGCTTGCGCAACGACGAGACCCGCAACAAGATGGCCTCGGCCACGTTCCTCTCGACCATGGTGGAGCGGACAGTCACCATCTCGGTGCTCCTCCTGCACCTCGTGGTGCTCGCGATCGGCGCCTATCTGGCGACTAAGGGCCACATCACCATCGGCACCTTCGTCACCTTCGAGAGCGCGTTCTGGGAAGTCTCCTACAACATCGCCCATGTGATGCATTTCATCCCGGTGTCGATCTCCTCGGCCGCCGCGATCCGCCACATCCAGGAATTGCTCGACGAGCCGACCCGCAGCGCCGATCGCCCGGGCGCGCCCGATCTGCCGCGCATCACCCACGACATTACCTTCGATCACGTCACCTTCCAGTACGAGGGCAGTCAGACGCCGGTGCTGGACAATCTCAGCCTCAAGCTCGACGCCGGCAAGCGCATCGCGATCGTCGGTCCGAGCGGCTCCGGCAAGAGCACGCTGCTCAATCTGATCCTGCGGCTCTACGTGCCCGACGAAGGCCGCGTCACCATCGACGGAGTCGACGTCCGCAAGGTGACGCTGGACTCGCTACGCCGGAGCATGGCGGTGGTGTTCCAGGAGAACATGTTGTTCAACATGTCGATCCGCGAGAACATCCGGCTCGGCAAGGAGGGCGCAACCGACCAGGAGGTGGAGGAGGCGGCCAAGAAGGCGGAGATCCACCGCTACATCATGAGCCTGCCGCAGCGCTACGACACGCCGGTGGGCGAGCGCGGCGACACGCTGTCGGGCGGCCAGCGCCAGCGCATCGCGATCGCGCGCGCGATCATCCGTAACCCCTCCGTGCTGCTGCTGGACGAAGCCACCTCGGCGCTGGACCAGACCACCGAGGCCGCGATCAACCGCACGCTGCTCAGGGTCGCCAAGGGTCGCACCATGATCTGGTCGACCCATCGCCTGACCTCGGTGGTCGAGATGGACGAGATCATCGTGATTTCAGGGGGCAGGGCGATCGAGCGCGGCTCCCATGCCGAGTTGCTCGCCAAGAACGGCACCTATCGCAAGCTGTGGAACGACCAGATCCACCAGCCCCATGGCGCGGCAGCTCGCGCCGACCACGACCGCGATGATGACGATGATGACGACGAGGAGGAGTAACCGCGGGCGTTGAGCCCGGAGCGGCCGCGTTTGATCGTCTCGTCTCACAAGCAACGCGCGGTTCAGCGCCGACTCGTCGATTCTCTGATGGAGGGCGTTCGGCCACCGCGACGCCGCTTTTTTTGCAGGCATGGCTTGGGGCAAGAGCCATCCGCAGATCGAGAAGTTCGGGCTGAAGCCCGTCAGACCGGGCATCGTGGCGGGCCGGGAAGAGCTGGTAGGCCGCGCCACCAGCCAGCAAACTGAGCGCACGCGGGAAAAAAGCCCCTCAGCTGGGTAACAAAACTATATTAAACCCGGGTATAATTGATTTCAGATCTGGCAGGTCAAGCACCCCGGTCCTATATCAGGTGGGCGCGGGAAGGCGGCCAAGAGGCTATTTTTGCAGGCGCATGAAGCGCTTTGTGACTGTCGTTTCACCTTGACTTGACCGATTCTCACTTATAGAAAGCGCCTCACTTAACGACAGGCGGTGAGCATCGCCAGCGTCGGAACGGGCCACCCGTCGATCCCCAAAGACTAGATCTGCAAGGGGTCGCAAAAGACGGGCACCAACCTCGACGAATGCCGCTCAAACGCTGTCGATCATAGCTAGGCAATGCCAGTGCGACTTTAGTTCTCTCGAGCACGTTCTCTTGAGATCGAATTCGGATGCATGACCTCAGTGCGCGGGCCGCGGCGTTACGCTGAACGGCTTCGAGACTGCGGTCCTCTGTGGCGTCGAAGCGCTTTCCGCTCGTTGATGGAGCGGTTGGCGCAATTTCGCTTTGCGCGGGTCGTTCGCGCAAGGCGGCCCCGTCGGGCGGGTAGCTCGAGCAGAATTTGCGGACCCGGTGACGGGCCGCGGCAAGACAGCGGACCTGAGAGGGGCCGCGGCAGAAAAAGGGTGAAGGCCAGAATGCCGACGATCAACCAGCTGATCGCTCAACCGCGGGAAGTGCAGAAGTCGCGCAAGAAGGTGCCGGCGCTGCAGCAGTCGCCGCAGAAGCGTGGTGTTTGCACGCGCGTCTACACCACGACCCCGAAGAAGCCGAACTCGGCGCTTCGTAAGGTTGCCAAGGTGCGCCTGACCAACGGCTTCGAGGTGATCGGCTACATCCCCGGCGAGGGCCATAACCTCCAGGAGCACTCGGTGGTCATGATCCGCGGCGGCCGCGTCAAGGACTTGCCGGGCGTGCGCTATCACATCCTCCGCGGCGTTCTGGACACCCAGGGCGTCAAGAACCGTAAGCAGCGTCGTTCGAAGTACGGCGCCAAGCGTCCGAAGTAAGCGGGAACCAAGCCTATGTCTCGTCGCCACTCTGCGGAAAAGCGCGAAGTTCTTCCGGATCCGAAGTTCGGGAACATCATCGTCACGAAGTTCATGAACTCGGTGATGTACGCCGGCAAGAAGTCGGTTGCGGAAGGCATCGTCTATGGTGCGTTCGGCATCATCGAATCCAAGACCAAGCAGAACCCGCTCGGCGTGTTCGAGCAGGCGCTCGAGAACGTCATGCCGACGATCGAGGTTCGCTCCCGCCGTGTCGGCGGCGCGACCTACCAGGTTCCGGTCGAGGTGCGCTCGACCCGCCGGCAGGCTCTCGGCATTCGCTGGCTGATCGCAGCTGCGCGCGAGCGCAACGAGAAGACGATGACCGAGCGGCTCTCGGCGGAGCTCTTGGACGCATCGAACAACCGGGGGAACGCCGTCAAGAAGCGCGAAGACGTGCACCGCATGGCGGAAGCCAACCGCGCCTTCTCGCACTACCGCTGGTAACGGCGACACACTCGGACTCGCAAGGAACCACCCATGCCCCGCCAACATGCCATCGAGGACTACCGTAATTTCGGTATCATGGCGCATATCGACGCCGGCAAGACCACGACCACCGAGCGCATCCTCTATTATACCGGCAAGAGCCACAAGATCGGCGAAGTGCACGAAGGTGCCGCGACGATGGACTGGATGGAGCAGGAGCAGGAGCGTGGCATCACGATCACCTCGGCTGCGACCACCGCGTTCTGGAACGGCAAGCGTCTGAACATCATCGACACGCCCGGCCACGTCGACTTCACCATCGAAGTCGAGCGTTCGCTCCGCGTGCTCGACGGCGCCGTCTGCGTGCTCGACTCCAACCAGGGCGTCGAGCCTCAGACCGAGACCGTCTGGCGCCAGGGCGACAAGTACAAGGTTCCGCGCATCGTCTTCGCCAACAAGATGGACAAGATCGGTGCCGACTTCTTCAAGTGTCTGTCGGACATCGTCGACCGTCTGGGCGCCAAGCCCGTCGCGATCCAGCTTCCGATCGGTGCCGAGAACAACTTCAAGGGTCTCGTCGACCTCGTGAAGATGAAGGGCGTCGTCTGGAACGACGAGTCGCTCGGTGCCAAGTTCGACTATGTCGACATTCCGGAAGACCTCGTCGACCAGGCCAAGGAATACCGCGAGAAGATGGTGGAAGCCGCTGTCGAGCTCGACGACGATGCCATGGCGGCCTATCTCGACGGCAAGGAGCCGGACGAGGCGACCCTGAAGCGCCTGATCCGCAAGGCGGTGCTGACCGGCGCGTTCTATCCCGTGCTGTGCGGTTCGGCCTTCAAGAACAAGGGCGTGCAGCCGCTGCTCGACGCCGTGGTCGACTATCTGCCGTCGCCGCTCGACGTGCCCGCGATCAAGGGCACCGACGACAAGGGCAACGAAGTCGTGCGCAAGGCGGACGACAAGGAGCCGCTGGCGCTGCTCGCGTTCAAGATCATGGACGATCCGTTCGTCGGCACCATCACCTTCTGCCGCATCTACTCCGGTGTTCTGCAGAGCGGCACCGGCGTCGTGAACTCGACCCGCGAGAAGAAGGAGCGGATCGGGCGCATGCTCTTGATGCATGCGAACAACCGCGAGGACATCAAGGAAGCCTATGCCGGCGACATCGTCGCGCTGGCCGGCCTGAAGGAAGCGCGCACCGGCGACACGCTGTGCGATCCCGACAAGCAGGTGATCCTGGAGAAGATGGAGTTCCCCGAGCCGGTCATCGAGATCGCGATCGAGCCGAAGTCCAAGGCCGACCAGGAGAAGCTGGGCGTGGCGCTGGCCAAGCTCGCCGCGGAGGATCCGTCCTTCCGCGTGTCGACCGACCACGAGTCCGGCCAGACCATTCTCAAGGGCATGGGCGAGCTCCATCTCGACATCAAGGTCGACATCCTCAAGCGCACCTACAAGGTTGACGCCAACATCGGCGCGCCGCAGGTGGCGTTCCGTGAGCGCATCACCAAGCGCGTGGAGCACAGCTACACCCACAAGAAGCAGACCGGCGGTACCGGCCAGTTCGCGGCCGTGTCGTTCATCGTCGAGCCGAACGAAGCCGGCAAGGGCTTCGAATTCGAATCGAAGATCGTCGGCGGCGCGGTGCCGAAGGAATACATCCCCGGTGTCGAGAAGGGCTTGGAGAGCGTGCTGTCGTCCGGCGTGGTCGCGGGCTTCCCCGTGGTCGACGTCAAGGTGCAGCTCGTCGACGGCAAGTATCACGACGTCGACTCGTCGGCGCTCGCCTTCGAAATCGCCTCGCGCGCCTGCTTCCGCGAAGCGCTGCAGATGGGCAAGTCGGTCCTGCTCGAGCCGATCATGAAGGTCGAGGTGGTGACCCCGGAAGACTACACCGGCTCGGTCATCGGCGACCTGAATTCCCGGCGCGGTCAGATCCAGGGGCAGGACATGCGCGGCAACGCCAACGTCATCAACGCGATGGTGCCGCTCATGAACATGTTCGGTTACGTGAACAATCTGCGCTCGATGAGCCAGGGTCGCGCGACCTTCACCATGCAGTTCGATCACTACGCAGAAGCGCCGGCCAACGTGTCGGCAGAAGTCCAGAAGAAGTTTGCCTGATTGTCGTCGGTCTCAAGTCGACGATTGAACGGAGAGTCAAATGGCCAAAGCAAAGTTTGAACGTACCAAGCCGCACTGCAACATCGGCACCATCGGTCACGTCGACCATGGCAAGACGTCGCTGACCGCGGCGATCACCAAGATCCTCGCCGAGACCGGCGGTGCGACGTTCACCGCGTACGACCAGATCGACAAGGCGCCGGAAGAGAAGGCGCGCGGCATCACCATCTCGACCGCGCACGTCGAGTACGAGACCCAGAACCGCCACTACGCGCACGTCGACTGCCCCGGCCACGCCGACTACGTCAAGAACATGATCACCGGCGCCGCCCAGATGGACGGTGCGATCCTGGTTGTGTCGGCCGCTGACGGTCCGATGCCGCAGACCCGCGAGCACATCCTACTCGCCCGCCAGGTCGGCGTGCCCGCGCTCGTCGTGTTCCTCAACAAGTGCGACATGGTCGACGATCCGGAGCTGCTCGAGCTCGTCGAGCTCGAGGTCCGCGAGCTGCTCTCCAAGTACGAATTCCCCGGCGACAAGATCCCGATCATCAAGGGTTCGGCGCTCGCCGCTCTCGAAGACTCCGACAAGAAGCTCGGCCACGACGCCATCCTCGAGCTGATGCGCAACGTCGACGAGTACATCCCGCAGCCGGAGCGTCCGATCGACCAGCCGTTCCTGATGCCGGTTGAAGACGTGTTCTCGATCTCGGGCCGCGGCACCGTCGTGACCGGCCGTGTCGAGCGCGGCGTCGTCAAGGTCGGCGAGGAAATCGAGATCGTCGGTCTCCGCGCCACCCAGAAGACCACCGTCACCGGCGTCGAAATGTTCCGCAAGCTGCTCGATCAGGGCCAGGCCGGCGACAACATCGGCGCGCTGCTCCGCGGCACCAAGCGCGAGGACGTCGAGCGCGGCCAGGTTCTGGCCAAGCCGGGTTCGGTCAAGCCGCACACCAAGTTCAAGGCTGAGGCCTACATCCTCACCAAGGAAGAGGGCGGCCGCCACACCCCGTTCTTCACCAACTACCGTCCGCAGTTCTACTTCCGCACCACCGACGTGACCGGTGTCGTGCACCTGCCGGAAGGCACCGAGATGGTGATGCCGGGCGACAACATCGCGATGGAAGTGCACCTGATCGTGCCGATCGCGATGGAAGAGAAGCTCCGCTTCGCGATCCGCGAAGGCGGCCGCACCGTCGGCGCCGGCGTCGTCGCCTCGATCATCGAGTAATTACGAGAAAAGGGACGGCGAGTAGCGAATGGTGACATTCGCTATTCGCTATTCGCCACCCACTGAAGAGAGACACGGCAATGAACGGCCAAAACATTCGTATCCGTCTCAAGGCGTTCGACCATCGTATCCTCGATACGTCGACCCGCGAGATCGTGAACACGGCGAAGCGCACCGGCGCGCAGGTCCGCGGACCCATTCCGCTGCCCACCCGCATCGAGAAGTTCACCGTCAACCGTTCGCCCCACGTCGACAAGAAGAGCCGCGAACAGTTCGAGATGCGCACTCACAAGCGCCTGCTCGACATCGTCGATCCGACCCCGCAGACCGTCGATGCTTTGATGAAGCTCGACCTGGCCGCCGGTGTCGACGTCGAGATCAAGCTCTAAGATTTTGGATCCCGTTCGCCAAAAGCGGACAAAGAGAACAGGAAGCAAGCCGATGCGCTCCGGAGTGATCGCACAAAAGGTCGGGATGACGCGGGTCTTCACGGAGGCCGGCGAACATATCCCCGTGACCGTGCTGAAGCTCGGCAATTGCCAGGTCGTAGGCCACCGCACCGAAGAGAAGAACGGTTACGTCGCGCTCCAGCTCGGTTCGGGCAGCCGCAAGACCGTTTACATGCCGAAGGCCGAGCGCGGCCAGTTCGCGGTCGCGAAGGTCGAGCCGAAGCGCCGGGTCGAGGAATTCCGCGTCACCGCCGACGCCATGATCCCGGTCGGCGCCGAGATCCAGGCCGACCACTTCGTCGTCGGCCAGTTCGTCGACGTCACCGGCACCTCGGTCGGTAAGGGCTTCGCCGGCGGCATGAAGCGCTGGAACTTCGGCGGCCTGCGCGCCACGCACGGTGTGTCGATCTCGCACCGCTCGATCGGTTCGACCGGTGGCCGTCAGGACCCCGGCAAGACCTGGAAGAACAAGAAGATGCCCGGCCACATGGGTGTCGACCGCATCACCACGCTCAACCTTCGCGTCGTCCAGACCGATGTCGAGCGCGGCCTGATCCTCGTCGAAGGCGCCGTTCCCGGTTCCAAGGGCGGCTGGATCCGCGTGCGCGACGCCGTCAAGAAGCCGCTGCCGAAGGAAGCCCCGAAGCCCGGCAAGTTCAAGGTTGCTGGCGACGCGGAAGCCGCTCCGGCTGCGCAGGAGGCGTGAGATGGAATTGAAGGTCACCACCCTCGAAGGTAAGGAAGCCGGCTCCGTCCAGCTGTCCGACGCCATTTTCGGCCTCGAGCCGCGCGAGGACATCATCGCGCGCTGCGTGCAGTGGCAGCTCAACAAGCGCCAGGCCGGCACGCACAAGGCCAAGGGCCGCGCCGAGATCTGGCGCACCGGCAAGAAGATGTACAAGCAGAAGGGCACCGGCGGTGCTCGTCACGGCTCGGCCCGCGTGCCGCAGTTCCGCGGCGGCGGTCGTGCTTTCGGTCCGGTGGTGCGTTCGCACGCCACCGATTTGCCGAAGAAGGTCCGTGCGCTCGCTCTGAAGCATGCGCTCTCGGCCAAGGCCAAGGACGGCGATCTCGTCGTGATCGAGAAGGCCGCGCTGGAAGCCGCCAAGACCAAGGCGCTGCTCGGCCATTTCTCGGGCCTCGGCCTCACCAACGCGCTGATCATCGACGGTGCCGAGCTCAACAACGGCTTCGCCGCTGCGGCCCGGAACATCCCGAACATGGACGTGCTGCCGATCCAGGGCATCAACGTCTATGACATCCTGCGCCGTCAGAAGCTCGTTCTGACCAAGGCCGCCATCGATGCGCTGGAGGCGCGCTTCAAATGAGCAAGAACATCGAGCCTCGCCATTACGACGTGATCCTGTCGCCGGTCGTGACCGAAAAGGCGACGATCGCCTCGGAGCACAACAAGGTGCTGTTCAAGGTGGCCGCCAAGGCGACCAAGCCGCAGATCAAGGAAGCGATCGAGAAGCTGTTCGACGTCAAGGTCAAGAGCGTCAACACGCTGGTCCGCAAGGGCAAGGTCAAGGCCTTCCGCGGCACCATCGGCTCGCAGTCGAACAGCAAACGCGCGATCGTGACCCTCGAAGAGGGTCACCGGATCGACGTCACCACCGGTCTGTAAGGTCGTACGACGATGGCACTGAAGACATTCAATCCCACGACGCCGGGCCAGCGCCAGCTGGTCATGGTCGATCGTTCCGCCCTCTACAAGGGCAAGCCGGTCAAGGCGCTCACCGAAGGCAAGAAGTCCTCGGGCGGCCGCAACAACACCGGCCGCATCACCGTGCGCTTCCGCGGCGGCGGTCACAAGCAGACGCTGCGTACCGTCGACTTCAAGCGTGAGAAGATCGACGTGCCCGCGACCGTCGAGCGTCTCGAGTATGATCCCAATCGCACTGGATTCATCGCCCTGATCAAGTATCAGGACGGCGAGCAGGCCTACATCCTGGCGCCGCAGCGCCTGGCGGTGGGCGATACGATCATCGCCGGCAATTACGTCGACGTGAAGCCGGGCAACGTCATGCCGCTCGGCAACATGCCGGTCGGCACGATCATCCACAACATCGAGGTCAAAATCGGCAAGGGCGGCCAGCTGGCGCGTTCCGCCGGTACCTACGCCCAGCTCGTCGGCCGCGACCAGGACTACGTCATCATCCGCCTGAACTCGGGCGAGCAGCGCCTGGTGCACGGCCGTTGCCGCGGCACGATCGGCGCGGTGTCGAACCCGGATCACATGAACACCTCGATCGGCAAGGCCGGTCGCAAGCGTTGGATGGGCCGCAGGCCGCACAACCGCGGTGTCGCGATGAACCCGATCGACCATCCGCACGGCGGTGGTGAAGGTCGTACCTCGGGCGGCCGCCACCCGGTCACCCCGTGGGGCAAGCCGACCAAGGGCAAGAAGACCCGCACCAACAAGTCGACCAACAAATTCATTCTCCTAAGCCGCCACAAGCGGAAGAAGTAAGGAACGCCGGACATGGTTCGTTCAGTCTGGAAAGGCCCGTTCGTCGAGGGTTCTCTGCTCAAGAAGGCAGATGCCGCGCGCGCGTCCGGCCGTCACGACGTCATCAAGATCTGGAGCCGTCGCTCGACGATCCTGCCGCAATTCGTCGGCCTGACCTTCGGCGTCTACAATGGCCAGAAGCACGTGCCGGTGGCCGTGAACGAGGAGATGGTCGGTCACAAGTTCGGCGAGTTCTCGCCGACCCGGACCTTCCATGGCCACTCCGGCGACAAGAAAGCCAAGAAGGCTTGAGGATTAAACGATGAGCAAACCTAAGCGCGAACGGAGCCTCGCCGACAACGAGGCCAAGGCGGTCGCCCGGATGCTGCGGGTGAGCCCGCAGAAGCTCAACCTGGTCGCCCAGCTCATTCGCGGCCGGAAGGCGTCTGCCGCGCTCGCCGACCTGCAGTTTTCGCGGAAGCGGATCGCGGTCGACGTGAAGAAGTGCCTGGAGTCGGCGATCGCCAACGCCGAGAACAACCACGACCTCGACGTCGACGATCTCGTCGTGGCGCAGGCCTTCGTCGGCAACGGCCTCGTGATGAAGCGCTTCGCCGCCCGCGGCCGCGGCCGCTCGGGCCGTGTCTACAAACCGTTTTCGCAGCTGACGATCATCGTTCGTCAGGTCGAAGCTGAAGCCGCCGCTTAAGGGCGCAGGAGAACACGATGGGTCAAAAGATCAATCCGATCGGTCTGCGTCTCGGCATCAACCGGACCTGGGATTCCCGCTGGTTCGCCGGCAAGCAGGAATACGGCAAGCTGTTGCACGAGGACGTCAAGATCCGTGAGATCCTGCACAAGGAGCTCAAGCAGGCGGCCGTCGCCCGCATCGTGATCGAGCGTCCGCACAAGAAGTGCCGCGTCACCATCCACTCGGCCCGTCCGGGCGTGGTGATCGGCAAGAAGGGCGCCGACATCGACAAGCTGCGCAAGAAGGTCGCGGACATCACCTCGTCCGACGTCGTCATCAACATCGTCGAGATCCGCAAGCCGGAGCTCGATGCGACGCTTGTGGCCGAGTCGATCGCGCAGCAGCTGGAGCGCCGCGTGGCGTTCCGCCGTGCCATGAAGCGCGCCGTGCAGTCGGCGATGCGTCTCGGTGCGGAGGGCATCCGCATCAACTGCTCGGGACGTCTGGGCGGTGCGGAAATTGCGCGCATGGAGTGGTACCGCGAAGGCCGCGTGCCGCTGCACACGCTGCGTGCCGACATCGACTACGGCGTTGCGACCGCGTTCACGACCTTCGGCACCTGCGGCGTCAAGGTTTGGATCTTCAAGGGCGAGATCCTCGAGCACGATCCGATGGCCCAGGACAAGAGAATGGCCGAAGGCGAGACCGGCGGCAGTGGCGATCGCGGTGGCCGTCAGCGCCGCGAGACGGCCGCTGCCTAAGGCCAGACAGGAATTTGAGGGCTCAAAGCCATGATGCAACCTAAGAAAACGAAGTTCCGGAAGGCGCATAAGGGCCGCATCCACGGCGTCGCGTCTTCGGGCGCGACGTTGGCGTTCGGCCAGTTCGGACTGAAGGCGACCGAGCCTGAGCGCGTCACCGCGCGCCAGATCGAAGCCGCCCGCCGCGCGCTGACCCGCCACATGAAGCGCGCCGGCCGCGTCTGGATCCGCGTGTTCCCCGACGTTCCGGTGTCGAAGAAGCCGGCCGAAGTCCGCATGGGCTCCGGCAAGGGTTCGCCGGAATTGTGGGTCGCGCGCGTCAAGCCGGGCCGGGTGCTGTTCGAGATCGACGGCGTCAACACCCAGACGGCGCGTGAGGCGCTGACCCTGGCGGCCGCCAAGCTGCCGATCAAGACGCGCTTCGTCGAGCGCATTGCGGAGTAATGGCCATGGCACAGATGAAGATCGAAGACATCCGCGCGATGAGCCCCGACCAGCAGGATGAGGCCATCCTGAACCTGAAGAAGGAGCGCTTCAACCTGCGCTTCCAGCGCGCCACCGGGCAGCTCGAGAACACCTCGCGCCTGCGCGAGGCCCGCCGTGACATCGCCCGGATCAAGACCGTCGCCGCGCAGACGCGCGCGAAGAAGAAGTAAGAGGCTTACGAAGATGCCGAAACGTACTTTGCAGGGCGTGGTCGTCAGCGACAAGCAAGCCAAGACCATCGTGGTGCGCGTCGACCGCCGCTTCACCCACCCGATCTACAAGAAGACGATCCGCCGTTCGAAGAACTACCACGCGCACGACGAGAGCAACCAGTTCAAGCCGGGCGACATGGTGTGGATCGAGGAAACGAAGCCGATTTCGAAGTTGAAGCGCTGGGTCGTGATCCGGGGCGAACACAAGAAAAGCGCCTGATCTGTTGGCTTTAGCCGACTGACTTCAGGGAAATGTTGAGCGCCGGCTGGGCTGGCGCAAAGAGAAAGAGGACGAGGTGCATCAATGATTCAGATGCAGACCAACCTCGACGTGGCCGACAATTCTGGCGCACGCCGTGTCATGTGTATCAAGGTGCTCGGGGGCTCCAAGCGCCGCTACGCCACGATCGGCGACATCATCGTCGTGTCGATCAAGGAAGCCATTCCGCGTGGCAAGGTGAAGAAGGGCGACGTGATGAAGGCCGTCGTGGTGCGCGTCCGCAAGGACATCCGCCGCGCCGACGGCTCGGTCATCCGCTTCGACCGCAACGCCGCCGTGCTGATCAACAACCAGTCCGAGCCGGTCGGCACCCGTATCTTCGGGCCCGTGCCGCGCGAGCTGCGCGCCAAGAACCACATGAAGATCATCTCACTCGCGCCGGAGGTGCTGTGATGGCTGCGAAGATCCGCAAGGGCGACAAGGTCGTCGTGCTGACCGGTCGCGACAAGGGCCGCACCGGCGAAGTGTTCGAGGTTCGCCCCGACGCCGGCACCGCGCTGGTGCGCGGCATCAACATGGTCAAGCGTCACCAGAAGCAGACGCAGGCCCAGGAGGGCGGCATCATCTCGAAAGAGGCGCCGATCCAACTGTCCAACATCGCGTATGTCGGCAAGGACGGAAAGCCGACCCGCGTCGGATTCAAGATTCTGGCGGACGGCAAGAAGGTCCGCATCGCCAAGAGCTCGGGAGCTGAGATCGATGGCTGAGGCCGCTTACACGCCGCGCCTGCGCGCGGAATACGACGCGAAGATCCGCACGGCTCTGACCGAGAAGTTCGGTTACGAGAACGTCATGCAGGTTCCGCGCCTGGACAAGGTCGTGCTGAACATGGGCGTTGGCGATTCCGTCAACGACCGCAAGAAGGCCGAGACCGCCGCCGCCGAATTGACCCAGATCGCCGGCCAGAAGGCGATCGTCACCTATTCGCGCATCGCGATCGCGACCTTCAAGCTGCGTGAGAACCAGCCGATCGGCTGCAAGGTCACGCTGCGCAAGGCCCGCATGTACGAGTTCATCGATCGCCTGGTGAACGTCGCGCTGCCGCGCGTGCGCGACTTCCGCGGCCTGAACCCGAAGAGCTTCGACGGCCGCGGCAACTACTCGCTCGGCATCAAGGAGCACATCATTTTCCCCGAGATCGACTTCGACAAGGTCACTGAAGCCCGCGGTATGGACATCACGGTCTGCACCACGGCCAAGACCGACGAAGAGGCGAGGGCCTTGTTGACCGCTTTCAATTTCCCGTTCCGGCAGTGAGACGCTGACTTAGAGCCTCTCAAACGCGGATACCCAGGAGCCAAGCATGGCAAAGAAGAGTTCAGTCGAGAAGAACAACCGGCGCAAGCGGATGGTGAAGAACGCCGCCGCCAAACGCGAGCGGTTGAAGGCGATCATCGCCGACAAGACGCTGCCGATGGAGGAGCGGTTCGCCGCGACCCTGAAGCTCGCGGAAATGCCGCGCAACTCGTCGGCGACCCGCATCCGCCTGCGCTGCGAGCTGTCGGGCCGTCCGCGCTCGAACTATCGCAAGAACAAGCTGTCCCGTATCGCGCTGCGCGAGCTTGGCTCCAAGGGCATGGTCCCGGGCCTCGTGAAGTCCAGCTGGTAAGGAGGGTCGTTTAGATGTCTACGCACGATCCAATCAGCGATCTGATCACCCGTATCCGCAACGCGCAGATGCGCTCCAAGACGAAGGTGTCCACGCCCGGCTCGAAGATGCGCGAGAATGTGCTCGAGGTCCTCAAGACCGAAGGCTACATCCGCGGTTACGCCACGGTCGAGCACTCCTCGGGCCGCAGCGAGATCGAGATCGAGCTGAAGTATTTCGACGGTGAGCCCGTCATCCGTGAGATCGAGCGGGTCTCCAAGCCTGGGCGTCGTGTCTACGCTTCGGTGAAGGCCTTGCCGCGGGTCAACAACGGGCTCGGCATTTCGGTGTTGTCGACGCCGAAGGGGATCATGGCCGACCACAGCGCGCGCGACGCGAATGTGGGCGGTGAAGTCCTCTTCACGGTGTTCTGAGAAGGATTTTTCATCCATGTCACGAGTTGGCAAAAGGCCTGTGGCGGTTCCGTCGGGTGTGACCGCGACCGTCGACGGGCAGACCGTCAAGATGAAGGGGCCGAAGGGCCAGCTTCAGTTCGTCGTCCACGACGACGTCGAGGTGAAGCTCGAGAACGGCCAGGTGAAGGTGAACCCGCGGGTCGAGACCAATCGCGCGCGGGCACTCTACGGCACCGCTCGCGCCCAGGTCGCGAATCTGGTCGAAGGCGTCACCAAGGGCTTCGAGAAGAAGCTCGAGATCACCGGCGTCGGCTATCGCGCCGCGATGCAGGGCAAGAACCTGCAGCTCGCGCTCGGCTACAGTCATGACGTGATCTATCCGATCCCCGAGGGGATCACGATCACCGTGCCGAAGCCGACCGAGATCACGGTGGCGGGCAGCGACATCCAGCGCGTCGGCCAGGTCGCCGCCGAGATCCGCTCCTATCGTCCGCCGGAGCCCTACAAGGGCAAGGGCGTGAAGTATGTGGGCGAATTCATCTTCCGCAAGGAAGGCAAGAAGAAGTAACGGAGCCGGTCATGTCGAAAGCCAAGGTTACGAATGCCCGGCGCAAGCGGAGTGTGCGACTGAAGCTGCGCCGTTCCGCCGGCGGCCGTCCGCGCCTGTCGGTGTTCCGCTCGTCCAAGCACATCTACGCCCAGGTCATCGACGACCTGAAGGGCGAGACGCTGGCCTCTGCTTCGTCGCTCGAGAAGTCGATGCGCGACGGCGGCAAGACCGGTGCCGACATCGATGCGGCGAAGGCGGTCGGCAAGCTGCTGGCCGAGCGCGCTGCAGAGAAGGGTGTCAAGGAAGTCGTGTTCGATCGCGGCAGCTATCTCTATCACGGGCGCGTCAAGGCTCTTGCCGATGCAGCGCGTGAGAGCGGGCTGAGATTCTAACGGAATTTGAGGATTGAGGCGTAAGTCTCTGAAGGATTAGAAAAATGGCAGAACGCGAACAACGTGGTGGACGCGATCAACGCGGCGGCGGACGTGAACGCAGGGAGCGCGAGGAGCGCGACAGCGAGTTCGTCGACAAGCTCGTCCACATCAACCGCGTGGCCAAGGTCGTCAAGGGCGGCAAGCGCTTCGGTTTCGCAGCGCTGGTCGTGATCGGCGACCAGAAGGGCCGCGCCGGCTTCGGTCACGGCAAGGCGCGCGAAGTGCCCGAGGCGATCCGCAAGGCGACCGAGTCCGCCAAGCGCAACCTGACGCGGGTGTCGCTGCGCGAGGGCCGCACGCTCCATCACGACATCGCCGGCCGTCATGGCGCGGGCCGTGTCTATCTGCGTGCAGCTCCGGCCGGTACCGGCATCATCGCCGGCGGCCCGATGCGCGCCGTGTTCGAGACGCTCGGCGTCCAGGACGTGGTGGCGAAGTCGATCGGCTCGTCAAACCCGTACAACATGGTGCGCGCGACCTTCGACGCGCTGAAGCACCAGGATTCGCCGCGTTCGGTCGCAGCCCGCCGCAACATCAAGGTGTCCACCCTCCAGTCCCGCCGTATCGGCGGCGATGCCGAGGCGGCCGCCGACTAACGGAAGCTTTTCGGAGTAGACTCCCATGGCCAAGGCCGTAAAGACGATCAAGGTCGAGCAGACCGGCAGCGCGATCCGCCGCCATCACTCGCAGCGCTCGACCCTGATCGGGCTCAAGCTCAACAAGATCGGCCGCACCAGCGAACTGCCAGATACCCCGGCGGTCCGCGGCATGATCGAGAAGGTTCACCATCTCGTCCGCATCATCGACGAGAAGTAAGCAAAGGCGCGCGGTCCCGGAGAGCGGGAAGCGGTTTTCGGCGAAGATCGTGCGCAAGACACAAGGAGAAGGGCGATGAAGCTCAGCGATATCGCCGACAACGCCGGCTCGCGCAAGAAGCGTATGCGCGTCGGCCGCGGCATCGGTTCCGGCAAGGGCAAGCAGTCCGGTCGCGGCGGCAAGGGCCAGACCGCGCGTTCGGGCGTGCGCATCAAGGGTTTCGAAGGCGGCCAGATGCCGATGCATCGCCGTCTGCCCAAGCGCGGCTTCAACAACATCTTCCGCGTCGAGTTCGCCGAGATCAATCTCGACCGGCTCCAGGAAGCGGTCGACGCCAAGAAGATCGACGCCGGCAGCGTCGTCAACGTCGAGGCCCTGGTGAAGGGCGGCGTGCTGCGCCGCGCCAAGGCCGGCCTGCGGCTGCTCGGCCGAGGCGAGCTCAAGTCCAAGCTCAACATCGAAGTGCACGGCGCCAGCAAGACCGCGATCGCTGCGGTGGAGAAGGCCGGCGGCTCGGTGAAGATCCTCGCCCAGCCCAAGGAAGAAGGCGAGGCGGCGTAACAACTGCGTCATTGGCCCGCGGCGCGCGGGCCTTTACGCATGCGGGACGTGGACTTATCGAAGCCGAGCCCCAGATAATGTCCGGCGTCCGCTAAACTAGCCCGGCCGCGGGCATGACGGCGCAACAGGCGGCGGGAGAAAGTCCAAGATGGTCTCTGCAGCGGAACAACTGGCAGCCAATCTCAATTTC
Organism: Bradyrhizobium sp. USDA3516; assembly: GCF_057651995.1. Lineage (NCBI taxonomy): Bacteria > Pseudomonadati > Pseudomonadota > Alphaproteobacteria > Hyphomicrobiales > Nitrobacteraceae > Bradyrhizobium > Bradyrhizobium sp. USDA3516. The sequence continues at coordinate 489,912 of NZ_JBYGYN010000004.1, forward strand.
GGCGCGTTTGCCAAGGCCGACGAACTGAAGAAGCGCATCTGGTTCACCCTGGGTGCGCTGCTCGTTTATCGGCTCGGGACCTACATTCCGCTGCCCGGCATCGACCCGAGCGCCTGGGAACAGGTGTTCCGCTCGCAGGCCGGCGGCATCCTCGGCATGTTCAACATGTTCGCCGGCGGCGGCATCAACCGCATGGCGATCTTCGCGCTGAACATCATGCCGTATATCTCGGCCTCGATCATCATCCAGCTGTTGACCACGGTGTCGCCGCAGCTCGAAGCGCTGAAAAAGGAAGGCGAAGCCGGCCGCAAGACGCTGAATCAGTATACCCGCTATCTCACGGTGATCCTGGCCGCGTTCCAATCCTACGGCATCGCGGTAGGACTTCAGGGCGCCGGCAATGTCGTCAGCGAACCCGGTCTGTTTTTCCTGCTCTCGACCTCTATCACGCTGACCGGCGGCACCATGTTCCTGATGTGGCTCGGCGAGCAGATCACCTCGCGCGGCATCGGCAACGGCATTTCGCTGATCATTCTCGCCGGCATCGTCGCCGAGCTGCCCGCGGCGCTCGCCGGCATGCTCGAGCTCGGCCGTCAGGGCGCGATGTCGACCGGCCTGATCCTGGTCGTCATCATCATGGCCGTCGTCGTGATCGCCTTCATCGTCTTCATGGAGCGCGCCCAGCGCCGCCTCTTGATCCAGTATCCGAAGCGTCAGGTCGGCAACAAGATGTTCGAGGGCCAGTCCTCGCATCTGCCGCTCAAGCTCAACACCTCAGGCGTGATCCCGCCGATCTTCGCATCATCGCTGCTCCTCTTGCCGACGACGGTTGCGAACTTCAACACGGGCAGCGGGCCGGAATGGTTCCAGTGGATCACCACCCAGCTCGGCCATGGCCGTCCGCTGTTCCTGATCATGTATCTGGCGCTGATCGTGTTCTTCGCCTTCTTCTACACCGCGATCGTGTTCAACCCGACCGAGACCGCGGACAATCTGAAGAAGCATGGCGGCTTCATTCCGGGCATTCGCCCGGGCGAACGGACCGCGGAATACATCGACTACGTGCTGTCGCGCATCACCGTGCTGGGTGCGGTTTATCTCGCCATAGTCTGCTTGATCCCGGAAATCCTGATCTCCTACGCCTCGGTGCCGTTCTATTTCGGCGGCACCTCCCTGCTGATCGTCGTCAGCGTCACCATGGACACGGTGGCGCAGGTTCAGGGCTATCTGCTGGCGCACCAGTATGAAGGCCTGATCCGCAAGTCCAAGCTGCGCGGTCGCCGCAGGTAAGCCCGCCGCAAATGACCACCGAGCTCGCGCGCCGCATCGCTATCACGATCGGCGCGCTTCTCGTTTTCAGGCTCGGCACGCAGATCCCGATTCCGGGGGTGGATATCTTCGATGTCTCGCCGACGCTGGATCTCGTCTCCCGGCTTTCGATCTTTGCGCTCGGCCTCATTCCCTATCTGACTGCCGCGATCTTGATCCGGTTGCTGTCAATGGTGTGGCGTGGCCTGAATTCGCTCGAACGATCGGGCGAGGGCGGACGGCGTAAGATCGCGCGGGCCACGCTCGGGCTCACACTCGGATTTGCGGCCTTTCAGGCCTACGGTATCGCCTCGGCGCTAACGTCGATCCCGGGCCTGGTCGGGAATCCAGACGGCTGGTTCGTGGTGACGGCCACGGCCTCGATGGTCGGCGGCGTCTTCGTGCTGGTTTGGCTCAGCGAGCAGATCACCCGCCACGGCATCGGCAATGGCCTGGCGCTGATCCTGAGCGCCGGCTTTCTCGTCGCGATTCCGCAAAACATTGCCGGTATTGCGGATCTCGTGCGGAGCGGGGCGATCTCGGGCAATCTTGTGCTCGGCCACGTCGTGTTCTGGATCGCGATCGTCGTCGTGATCGTGCTCGTCGAAGGCGCGCGGCGAAATATCCGGGTCCAGTTCGCCGCACGCAGCATCGGTACGCGGCAACTGCCTGTGCGCGATGCAATGCTGCCGATCAAGCTCAACAGCGCCGGATTCCTGATTCCCGTCACCGTAGCGCCGTGGATGTTCTATCTGCCGCTTGCCTTTGCGGGCTTCATCATGGGAGGCGATCATCCCCTGGTTGCCGCAACCTACCGGCATCTCCAGCTGGGGCAGCCGGCGCACCTCATCCTCATGTCGATCGCCGTGTTGGTGCTCGCCTTTGTCTACACTGCTTATGTGGTCGATCCCGAATACACCGCCAAATCCCTGACCCGCCACGATGGCGCAATTCCCGGTGTCGCTCCCGGCGAGGCTACTGCGGACTATCTCGATCGCGTCGTGTCATTGACGACAGTCGTCGGAGCCGTCTACCTGACGGCGTTGCAGTTGATTCCGGAGGTGTTCGAGCTTTACGGGATCGGGCTGCCTTATAGTATGGTCGTCAATGGTGGTGCAGTGCTGGTTGTGGTTTGCACTGTTCTTGATATCAAAACACAGGTGCGCGAGGTGTCGCTCACCAATCCGGGGGGCGTACGCCGATGAGAATTATACTTCTGGGACCGCCGGGATCGGGCAAGGGGACCCAGGCCCAGCTGCTGGTGCAGCGCTATGGCATCGTCCAGCTCTCGACCGGTGAGATGCTGCGTGCCGCGGTTGCGGCCGGCACCCCGGTCGGGTTGAAGGCCAAGGAGATCATGGCCAGCGGCGGCCTCGTGCCCGATGACGTCGTGGTGGGAATCATTTCGGACCGCATCGACCAGGCCGACGCCAAGAACGGTTTCATCCTCGACGGTTTTCCCCGCACCGTGCCGCAGGCCGAGGCGCTGGACGAGCTGCTCAAGCGCAAGCACCTCAAGCTGGACGCTGTGATCGAGCTCCGTGTCAATGAGAGCGCGCTTCTGAGCCGCGTCGAGACCCGCGTCGCCCAGATGCGGGAGCGCGGCGAGGAGGTCCGGCTCGACGATACCCCGGAGGTCCTGACCAAGCGGCTGGCCAGCTATCGCAGCCAGACGGAACCGCTGATTCACTACTATTCCGAGCGGCGGAAGCTCTCGACCATCGACGGCATGATGGCCATCGACGAGGTCACCCGTGCCATCCACCGCCAGCTCCTGGCTCTGGGGGCGGTCGAGCCCAAGACGCATGCCCGGAGTGCGGCCAAGGCGGCGCCGGCTAAAATGGCCAAGGCGGGGAAGAAAACGGCCAAAAATCCTGCAAAGGCAGCAAAAAAGCCCGCGAAATCGGCTAAAACCGCCAAAAAGGCGACCAAGAAAGCCCTAAAGGGCGCCAAGAAGCCGGGTAAGAAGACCGTCAAGAAAGCAGCCAAGAAGACCGTCAAAAAGGTTGCAAAAACGGCTGCAAAAAAGGTCACGAAAAAGCGAGCCAAGCGCTAGCAGCGGTTGACGGAAGCCCCTGGAATCCCCTAATAAGCCCCGCATCCAAGTCGGATAGTTTCAGACGATGCCGGGCCCCAGGAAGACCGGGGGTGGGCGTCGTGTTCGCGTTTGTGAACACCTGCCCGAGAAAGCAAGCACTTAAAGCCCGATTCCTGACGAGGGATCGGCAACAGGAGAGAAGGCCGTGGCCCGTATTGCCGGCGTGAACATTCCCACCAACAAGCGCGTGCTGATCGCGCTCCAGTACATCCATGGCATCGGCCAGAAGATCGCTGGTGAGATCCTCGAGAAGGTGAAGATCCCCGTGGATCGTCGCGTCAATCAGCTCAGCGACGCCGAAGTGCTCCAGATCCGCGAAGTGATCGACCGCGACTATCTCGTCGAGGGCGACCTGCGTCGTGAGGTCGGTATCAACATCAAGCGTCTGATGGACCTCGGCTGCTATCGCGGCCTGCGTCATCGTCGCGGTCTGCCGGTCCGCGGTCAGCGGACCCACACCAATGCGCGCACGCGCAAGGGTCCGGCAAAGGCCATCGCCGGCAAGAAGAAGTAAACTGGCGAATTGGAAGTGGCGAGTGGCGAGTAGGGGGCTTCCCTGTTCGCCACTCGCTACTCGCTATTCGCTTCCATAGGTGTAGCCGCTGGCATTACGGCGGCGTTTGAGATCTTCAGGAAAGGGACTCAATGGGCAAGGAAGCCACCCGCGTTCGTCGTCGTGAGCGCAAGAACATCGCCTCCGGCGTCGCGCATGTGAACTCGTCGTTCAACAACACGACCATCACCATCACCGACGCGCAGGGCAACACGATCGCCTGGTCTTCGGCCGGCACGATGGGCTTCAAGGGCTCGCGCAAGTCGACCCCGTACGCCGCGCAGGTTGCCGCCGAGGACGTGTCCAAGAAGGCGCAGGAACATGGCATGCGCACGCTGGAAGTCGAGGTCGCCGGTCCCGGGTCGGGCCGCGAATCGGCGCTCCGCGCGCTCCAGGCCGCCGGCTTCACCGTCACCTCGATCCGCGACGTGACCACGATCCCGCACAACGGTTGCCGTCCCCGCAAGCGTCGTCGCGTTTGATTTTCTACGAGCTGCGGGCGCATCGGCGCCCGCAGTGACTTTGCAAGAAGCCGCGGGTGCGACCTGCGGCCTTTCTCCAACGCCAGTATTTGCACCGTCAAATTGACTGGCCTGTATGGGTGAAACAGTGACGATCCAGAAAAATTGGCAAGAATTGATTCGGCCGAACAAGCTCCAGGTCACGCCCGGCAGCGATCCCTCGCGTTTCGCGACCATCGTCGCCGAGCCGCTCGAGCGTGGCTTCGGCCAGACCCTCGGCAATGCGCTGCGCCGCATCCTGCTCTCCTCGCTCCAGGGCGCGGCAGTGCAGTCGGTGCACATCGACGGCGTGCTGCACGAGTTCTCCTCGATCGCGGGCGTCCGTGAGGACGTCACCGACATCGTGCTCAACATCAAGGACATCTCGATCAAGATGCAGGGCGAAGGCCCCAAGCGCATGGTCGTGAAGAAGCAGGGTCCGGGCGTCGTCACCGCCGGCGACATCCAGACCGTCGGCGATGTGGTCGTGCTCAACCCCGATCTGCAGATCTGCACGCTCGACGAGGGCGCCGAGATCCGGATGGAGTTCACGGTCTCGACCGGCAAGGGCTACGTGCCCGCCGAGCGCAACCGTCCCGAGGACGCGCCGATCGGCCTGATCCCGGTCGACAGCCTGTACTCGCCGGTCCGCAAGGTCTCCTACAAGGTCGAGAACACCCGCGAGGGCCAGATCCTCGACTACGACAAGCTGACCATGACGATCGAGACCAACGGTGCGATCACGCCGGATGACTCGGTGGCCTACGCCGCCCGCATCCTGCAGGACCAGCTCAACGTGTTCGTCAACTTCGAAGAGCCGCGCAAGGAAGTCGCCCAGGAGATCATCCCGGACCTCGCCTTCAACCCGGCCTTCCTCAAGAAGGTGGACGAGCTCGAGCTGTCGGTGCGTTCGGCCAACTGCCTGAAGAACGACAACATCGTCTACATCGGCGACCTCGTGCAGAAGAGCGAGGCGGAGATGCTCCGCACCCCGAACTTCGGCCGCAAGTCGCTGAACGAGATCAAGGAAGTGCTGGCCCAGATGGGTCTGCATCTCGGCATGGAAGTGCCGGGCTGGCCGCCGGAGAACATCGACGAGCTCGCCAAGCGCTTCGAGGATCATTACTGAGCGAATGGCGAATAGGGGTGGCGAATAGGGAAGAACTATTCGCTACTCACCATTCGCCACGCGCGACCTAGGGCGAACGCAGGAAGCCCACCTGAAACCAGTCGCTGAACCACCGCGACACAATCGAAGAAGGACTACTCACATGCGTCACGGCAAGGTTCATCGGAAGCTCAACCGCACGGCCGAGCACCGCAAGGCGATGTTCGCCAACATGGCGGCCGCGCTGATCAAGCACGAGCAGATCGTCACCACGCTGCCCAAGGCCAAGGAGCTCCGCCCGATCGTCGAGAAGCTCGTCACGCTCGGCAAGAAGGGCGGCCTGTCGCTGCGCCGTCAGGCCATCTCCGAGCTGCGCGACGTCGACATGGTCAAGAAGCTCTTCGACACGCTGGCGACCCGCTACAAGGACCGCCAGGGCGGCTACACCCGCATCATCAAGGCGGGCTTCCGCTACGGCGACAACGCCGCGATGGCCGTGATCGAGTTCGTCGATCGCGACGTCGATGCCAAGGGCCAGGATTCCGGCCCGGTGCAGGAAAGGGAAGCCGAGGCGGCGTAAGCTGGCCGGCATGACGTTTCAAAAGCGGCGCCTTCGGCGCCGCTTTTTTTGACATGAGTGCAGCACTTGCTACAGGCGGCCGCGCCGGCGATATGTCAGGCGCGGCAAGGCGGAGCTTCGCAATGAGCGATACTGAATTGCGTGTCGTTTACTGGACGGATGAAGAGTACACGGGTCAGATCACTGCGACAGTTAAGTCAGGTCAATTCTCTGCACAGGGTGCGGCCTGGTTTGATCGAACCCACGTGAAGGGCACCTTCTTAACAGCGCTTCGGGCATTTCCCTTGCCGTCAGTCGGCCCGCCAACGCTGGCAGGCGGCTATTGGGCCGAAGGCGATCCCAGGTACCAATGCCATCTTCGGATTACAATCAGGCCGCACGACAGCCGAGGAACGCTCCTCGTGCAAGTGGACGTCTCTTCCGAGGTCTGGAAGACTCCCGATGCCGACATGCAGAACTCCGCAACGGTTCGCTTTCGGGCGGAATACGCGGCCCTCGACCGGTTCGTGGAGGAGTTTGAGCAAGTTCTGGACGGAACGAGGGACGCTGCAATTCTGAAGGGCATCACGAATTAGGCCATGGTCCAGCCTCACGCATCGGTGAGCCCTGATTGCAGCTGAGGGAGCCGCTTCCGATATCTCCATCCGCATCCATGGAGATATCGCATGCACATCGACCTTTCCGGAAAGACCGCCCTCGTCACCGGCTCGACGGCCGGCATCGGCCACGCCATCGCCAAGGGCCTCGCCGGCTCGGGCGCCAGCGTCGTGATCAACGGCCGCGGCCAGGACAAGGTCGATGCGGCGGTACGCAAGCTGGAAGGGACGGGCGCCAAGGTCCGCGGCATCGCGGCCGACGTCTCGACCGCGGCAGGCTGCAAGGCACTCGTTGCGGCGCTTCCGGAGGTCGACATCCTCGTCAACAATGCCGGCATCTTCGAGCCCAAGGACTTCTTCGAGATTCCGGATGAGGACTGGAGCCGCTTCTTTGAGGTGAACGTGATGAGCGGCGTGCGGCTGTCGCGCGCTTACATGAAGGGCATGCTCGCGCGCAATTGGGGTCGCATCGTCTTCATCTCCTCGGAATCGGGGCTCAACATTCCCGTCGAGATGATCCACTACGGCATGACCAAGACGGCCCAGCTTTCGGTCGCGCGAGGCCTCGCGCAACTCACCGCCGGCACCGGGGTCACCGTCAATTCCGTGCTGCCGGGCCCGACCATGTCGGAAGGCGTCGAGACGTTCGTCAAGGATCTCGCCAGGCAGAACGGTCAGTCCGTGGACGAAGCCGCGGCCAACTTCGTCAAGCAGCATCGTCCGAGTTCGCTGCTGCAGCGCTTCGCGAGCGTCGACGAGATCGCCAACATGGTGGTCTATGTCGCCTCCAAGCAAGCATCCGCCACAAACGGTGCAGCGCTGCGCGCCGAGGGCGGCATCGTCAACACGATCGCCTGAGATACCGATGACAGCCTATGTGATCTCCGAAGTCGAGATGCGCGATCCCGCCGCATTCGAGGCCTATCGTGCCTTGGCTGCCAAGACGATCGCGCAATACGGCGGGCGTTATCTCGTCCGCGGCGGCCAGGCCGAGCTGCTCGAGGGCGGCCCACCACCGAACGCGATCGTCATCGTCGAGTTCCCGACGATGGCGCGGCTGAAGGAGTGGTACGCCTCCTCCGAGTATGCCGAAGCCCTGAAGCTGCGCGCCAGCGCACTGGAGCGCAGGCTGCTGCTTGTCGAAGGCGTATCGACGCCGTAGGCGATCGGCTACTCGTCCTTGATCCCGGCCTTCTGCGCGATGTCCTTCATCTCGGCCGTCTCCTTGGTCACCGCGCCGGCCCAGTCGTCAAAGCGTGCGAAGCCCGGCTCGAAGCCGACCTTGACGAAGCGCTCCACAACGGAGGGGCTGTTGATGATCTCCTCCAGCGTCGCCGTGAGCTTGTCGCGAACCGGTTGCGGCAGCCCCCTGGGCGCGACCACCGCGCCCCATGACGAGAAGTCGATGGCGGGATAGCCGAGCTCTGCCAATGTCGGTACGTCGGGCAGGAAGGGTGTGCGCTGGCTCGAGAATACGGCCATCACCTTGACGGCGCCGGCCTCGATCTGCGGCTTCACGGCGATCACGGTATCGACATGGTACTGGATGTGCTTGCCGATGAGATCGTTCATCGCCGGCGCGCTGCCCTTGTAGGGCAGGTGGACCATCTTGATTCCGGCATTCGACTTGAACAACTCGCCGGCGAAATGCGACACCGTGGCGACGCCGAAGGAGGCCAGCGACAGCTTGTCCGGATTGGCCTTTGCCTCCGCGACGAGTGCAGGCAGATCCTTGACCGGATTGTCCTTGTAGGTGACCAGCGCCAGGGTGATCTTGCCGACCCGGCCGAGCGGCTCGAAATCCTTGGCCGCATCGTACGGAACGCTCTCCTTCACGGCGGCCGGCAAGGTGAAGCTCGAATTCGAGCTGAAGAACAGGGTGTATCCATCCGGCGCCGCGCGCGCGACCTCCTTGGCCGCGATCGTAGTGCCGCCGCCGGGACGGTTCATGATGATCACGGGCTTGCCGAGCCGCGCTTCTAGCTCGCCGCCGATGATGCGGGCCACCACGTCGGAAGCTCCGCCCGGCGGGAACGGGACGATCAATTGCAGGGATTTCTCGGGATAGGTCGATTGCGCGGTTGCTAGCGAGTTGACGCTGATCGAGCCGATGGCAGCGAGCGCGAGCGTCAGGAACGTTGTTTTCATCGTGTCGTTTTCCGCAGGTGAGGTTTAATCGAAAGCAAGAAATCCCGGCTTGCCCGCAAGTGGCGGCTGTTTGGCAAGCCATGCAATGTCGGGAACGGGGCGGGCGGTGACCGGATTTGCGGCCAGCACCGCTTCGATTTCGCGCGCGACCGCGAGCGTTAAGAGATCGCCGCCGCGCGGGCCGATCACCTGGATGCCAAACGGCAGGCCGGCGCTGTCGCGACCGGCCGGGATTGCGACGGTGGGATGGCCGACATTGGTGACGGCATAGGCGAGCGCGAGCCAGTGGAAATAGCTCTTGGTCGGGCGGCCGTCGATCTCGGCCGGATAGAGCTCCGACCACGGCCGGGGGCTGATGGTGACCGCAGGCGCGACAATGAAATCGTGATCCGCGAAGAAGCTCTGCCAGCGCCGGTAAAGGTCGGTCTGCATCGAAAGCGCACGCGCCACGTCGGCGGCGGAATAGCCGAGTCCCTCCGCAACGTTGTCGCGAACGTTGGGCCCGACCTTGTCCGGAAACTTCTCCACGAGCTCGCGGTGGCGGCCGAGGAATGCGACGGCGCGCAGGATGCTGAACACCTCGTCCGCGCCGGTGCAATCAGGATGAACCCATTCGACTTTGCGAAACACCGTTTCGAACGAATTGAGCTTCTGTTTGAAGGCGCGGGCGACCGCCCCCTCGGTCGGCGCGAAGCCGAAGTCGCTGGTTGCAGCAATGCGGAGCGCGGAGAGATCGACGCGCGGCGGATTGCGATAGAGCGCCGGCGAAGGCACGCCGCCTGCATGAAGGATCGCCGACAACGGATCGCGGACGTCACGATCCAGCATGCAGGACAGCATCAGGCAAACGTCGGACACGGTTCTCGCCATCGGCCCGAGCTGCGAGATCTGCAGCCAGGCCATATTGCGGCTGTTGCTGGCGATCAGTCCGGGCGAGGGCCGGAAGCCGACCACGCCGCAAAAGGACGCCGGATTCCGCACCGAGCCGCCGGTATCGGATCCGGTCGCGAGCGGCACCATGCCAGTGGCGAGTGCGACCGCCGATCCCCCCGACGAGCCGGCGGCGGATCGATTGGGATCGAAGGGATTTCCGGTCGCGCCATACACGGCGTTGCGCGTATTGCCGCCAGCGCCCCATTCCGGCACGTTGGTCTTGCCGATGACGATCGCGCCCTCGCGCTTGAGCATCGCGACGATGGCCTCGTCTTGCCTGGCGAAATTGTCCGCGAACAGCACGCTGCCAAAGCTGGTGGGCAATCCTTCCGCGTCGATCAGGTCTTTGACACCGAGCGGCAGCCCGTGTACGGCGCCCAAGGTCTCACCGTGCATCACGGCGGCCTCGCGCTCGCGCGCCGTCTCGCGCGCGGTTTCGAACGAGCGCGCAACGACGGCGTTGACTGCCGGATCGACCGCTTCGATGCGGCGGATGCAGCTATCCGTCAGCTCGACGGGGGAGAGCTTGCGCTGGCCGATCAGCGCGCGTGCCGCGACCGCCGAAAGGTCGCATGGTTCGGTCATCATCAATCTGCTTGTTGGTCCCGGCGGGCGGGGGGGCGGCCCTCATTTCCGGGACCGCGGACGCATGATGCATCAATCGTGCCAAGCCTACCACCCCTCCAGCACGATCTTGCCGCGCGACTTGCCGCTCTCCAAGAGCGCGTGCGCGCGCTTGAGGTTGGCGGCGTTGATCGTGCCGAAGGTCTGGTCGAGCGTGGTCCGCAGCACGCCCTTGTCGATGAGGTCGGCGACGTCATCGAGCAGATGATGCTGCGCGATCATGTCAGGGGTCTGGAACGAGGAGCGCGTGAACATCGATTCCCAGTGCACCGAGATCGCCTTGCCCTTGAATGCGGCAATGGTGAACTCCGGAGGATCGTCGATCAGGCCGAACTTGCCCTGCGGCGCCATGAATTCCGCAATCGCCTTGTAGTGCTGGTCGGTAAAGGTGAGGCTGGCCACGAGTGCGACCGGCGGCAGCTTCAGTTTCTCGATCTGCTCCTTCATCGGCCTGCCGTGGTCGATCACCGCATGCGCGCCGAGATCGAGGCACCATTCTCGCGACTCCGGCCGTGTCGCGGTGGCGAGCACCGTGAGGCCGGTAAGGCGGCGGGCGAGCTGGATCAGGATCGAGCCGACGCCGCCGGCGCCGCCCGTGATCAGCAGCGTGCGCGGATCGACGCTCTTGCCCGGCACCGCGCCGAGCCGGTCGAACAGCAATTCCCAGGCGGTGATGGAGGTGAGAGGAAGGGCGGCAGCTTGCGCGAACGACAGGCTTTTCGGCTTGTTGCCGACGATGCGCTCGTCGACCAGGTGGAATTCGGCGTTGGTGCCCTGACGCAGGATCGAGCCGGCGTAGAACACCTCGTCGCCTGGCTTGAACAGCGTGACCTCAGGCCCGACGGCATCGACCACGCCGGCCGCGTCATAGCCGAGGATCTTGGTCTCGCCATCGGGAGGGGCGGCGCGCTTGCGCACCTTGTAGTCGACCGGATTGGCCGAGATCGCTTTCACGGCGACGCGGACGTCGCGCCCTTTGGGCTCGGGTTTTGCGGTCTCGAAATCGAACAATGACTCCGCGTCCTCGATCGGAAGCGATTTCTTGTAGCCGACGGCCTTCATGGCGTGTCTCCATCAGATGGCTTATTCGCCTGCCGCCCTAACTGTCGCTCTGGCTCCGGTTTGGCAAGTACTGTAAATTCGGGGATATAGTCCCTGTTTGGATACTATTGGGAAACGCCGCATGAAACGCCGTAATTTCGCCCGCCGTCCAGGCTGCTCGGTCGAGGCGACGCTGGACCTGATCGACGGCAAGTGGAAGGGCGTGATCCTCTACCACCTGCAGAGCGGTACCCAGCGCTTCGGCGAATTGCGCCGTCGGATGCCCGGCATCACCCAGCGCATGCTGACGAAGCAGCTGCGCGCGCTGGAGGAAGACGAGCTCGTCATCCGCAAGGTCTATGCCGAGGTGCCGCCGCGCGTGGAATATAGCCTGTCGGAGCTGGGCGAGAGCCTGAGGCCCGTGATCGACATCCTGAAGGCCTGGGGCGAGAGCCACCAGGAGCGGCTGTCCTGCGCGCCGCCGCCGGTGGTCGTGAAGAAGAAGCGTGCGGCGTAGATTGTAGCCTGCCCGGCGCAGCATATTCAGCGTCATCCCCGCGAAGGCGGGGATTCATAGCCCCAGGGAGAGGTTGTGGTGCGCGCTAGCAACTCCGAGTCATCGCAGCCACGTCCGCCTGTGGTTATGGGTCCCGGGCTCGCGCTTTCGCGCGCCCCGGGACGACGAGTGTGGCCTAGAACGCGAACTGCGTGCGCATCGCGACCGCGTCGAACTTCGAGCCGACGTCGGCGGTCGAGATCGGCGAGGCCTGTCGCGACACCGTGCCGTGCAGATAGTCGAGCATGAAGCGCACGTTGCCGTTGACGTACCAGTTGAGCGCGAGCGTATAGACGGTCTGCCGGCCGCCTGCGACGCCGCTCGCCGTCGCGAGCTGATCGTTGAGGTCGATCGTCGAGAAGCGTCCCGCGATCTCCCAGGCGCCCCAGCCGCCGCCGTCGAGCGAGAACGGATGCGCCGGCTTGACGCCGCTATAGGCCGCGTTCGCCGCATTGTAGGAGCGGCCTTCGCCGGTCAGCACGTAGCCGGCCTGCGCATAGCCGCCCTGGAATTTCAGGCTCGGTGCGCCCGTCAGCGGCACGGCGGTGTTGGCGGTGCGATCGACGTTGTACCAGAAATACTCGCCCTGGACGATGAACGGCCCGTAGGTCGCCGCCGCCTCGACGCTGTAGACCTGGGCGCCGGAGGCATTGGCGATGGCCCCGGTCGAGATCAGCGTGGTCGGGTCGAGCCGCAATTCCGGACGATCGCTCAGCGTGACCGTCTGGGTGTTGGCGATCAGATTGCGCGGCGGCTGGATCAGCCATTGCGCATTGGCGCCGAGGTGCACCGAATAGTCCTTGGTGCTGATCGGATTGCCGGCGACGCGCGCCACGGCGCCATACTGCTCGCTGGTGCCGGGTGGCGCCGCGCTCGAGGCGGAATGGATCGCACCGGTCGACGGTCCCGTGACATAGCCGCCGATCCAGAGCTGGTCGTTGAACCAGCGCGCACCGGCCGCGGAACGGAAGTCACCGGCGGCGATGTTGGTCGCGATCACGCCGGGCGAGGCGCGCTCCATGAACATGATGTCGTTCGAGCTCGTCGCTTCGTCGAGCGTGTATGGCAGATCCATGATGCCGGCCTCGATCGCCATCTTGCCGCCGAACGGTTTCAGGCCGGTATAGCTGATATAGGCGTTCTCGACGCCGGAGACGCCGCCGCCTGGAAGCGATCCCGGTGCTGTGCCGCCAAATCCGTCGGAAGACCCGCCGAAGTCGTAGACGAGTGCGAAATTCCAATCGTGGAAGAACTTGCCGGTGACACCGATGCGCGCGCGGCGGACGTTCTGGCCGCTATCGAGCTTTTGCGGCACGGTGGCCGCGGTGTTGGGACGATAGTCATAGCCGCCGACGTCCCAATGCAGGCGGCTTGTGATGGCGACGCAGTTGGCCTGGTCGGCAGTGCAGATCGTCGGCCGGTTGTTCGGCATCGTCACGACGACGCCGGACGCCGGCGCCGGCCCCTTGACGGGGATTGCCGCATTGGCATTGGCCACCGCGGCCTTTGCCTCCGCGCGCGCCTCGGCTTTGGCCTCAGCCTTGGCTTCGACTTTCACCTTCGCCGCGGCCGCCGTGTTCGCCGCGGTCTGGCTCTGCAGCTTGTCGAGCTTCTGCTCGAGCATCTTCAGCTGCTGCTTCAACAGCGCGATCTCCTGCTCGCTGCTGCTAGCCGATTGAGCCTGGGCCTGCGAGGTCGCCAGCGCGCCGGCGAGACCAATCGCGGTGGCCGCAATTCTTGCTCTGCTCACGTTACGTCTCCATCATTTGACTGTTTCCTCAAGCCGCGGACGGAGAGCCTAGGTGTGATCGATGACTGCCCCGCGACGCTGCGATCGGCTGCGTGGGTTCCCACTGATGCAAATTCGCCGCAACCGAATCCGCTTCACAGCACCATGCAAGATGACGCACATCATGCCAATCCGCCGCCCGGGCAAATTGCCGATTCGCACGGCACCCTTGCATGCCGGACACGGCTTTGAGGCGGCCGAATATTGCCCCGGCGGCCTTCTATTGGGAGGCGAACGCGCCTATATTCCGGCGTCTTTTCCAAGAGGTAGGAATGTTTCGAGCGACCTGGACTGCCGCCGTCACGGCGCTGTGCGTAGCCTTTTCGGCCACCTTCAATCCGACTGCTGCGCAGGACCGTCGGGCCCCGTCGTCGCCGGCCGAGCTGCGGATGTCCTATGCTCCGATCGTGCAGCGGGTGCAGCCGGCGGTCGTCAACGTCTATGCCGCAAAGGTGGTGCAGAACCGCAACCCACTATTGGACGATCCGATCTTCCGCCGCTTCTTCGGCGTGCCGGGCCAGCAGCCCGAGCAGATGCAGCGCTCGCTCGGCTCCGGCGTCATCGTCGATGCCTCCGGCCTCGTCGTCACCAACGTCCACGTCATCGAGGGCGCCGACCAGGTGAAGGTGTCGCTGTCGGACAAGCGCGAGTTCGAGGCCGAGATCCTGCTCAAGGATTCCCGGACCGATCTCGCCGTGCTGCGCCTGAAGGACAGCAAGGAGAAGTTCCCGACGCTCGACTTCACCAATTCCGACGAGCTCTTGGTCGGCGACGTCGTGCTCGCGATCGGCAATCCCTTCGGCGTCGGCCAGACCGTGACCCAGGGTATCATCTCCGCGCTGGCGCGCACGCAAGTGGGCATCACCGACTATCAGTTCTTCATTCAGACCGATGCGGCGATCAACCCGGGCAATTCCGGCGGCGCGCTGGTCGACATGGGTGGCAAGCTCGCCGGCATCAATACCGCGATCTATTCGCGCTCCGGCGGCTCGCAAGGCATCGGCTTTGCGATTCCCGCCAACATGGTGCGCGTCGTCGTTGCCTCCGCCAAAAGCGGCGGCAAGGCGGTGAAGCGTCCCTGGTTAGGGGCAAAATTGCAGGCGGTGACGCCCGAGATCGCCGAGAGCCTCGGCCTGCGCTCGCCGACCGGTGCGCTGGTCGCGAGCGTGGTGTCGAACGGTCCGGCGGCGAAAGCCGGCCTGAAATCCTCCGACCTCATCACCGGGATCGACGGCCAGATCGTGGATGATCCGAACGCCTTCGACTATCGCTTCGCAACCCGTCCGCTCGGCGGCACCGCGCAACTCGACGTGCAGCGCGGCGGCAAGTCGGTGAAGCTCACGGTAGCGCTGGAGACCGCGCCCGACACCGGGCGCAACGAGATCGTCGTCACCGCGCGCTCGCCGTTCCAGGGCGCGAAGGTTTCGACCATCACGCCGGCCGTCGCCGACGAGCTGCGTCTGGACGCCGATACCGAAGGGGTCGTGATCACCGATATCGGCGGCGATACCGCTGCCGCGAGCGTCGGCTTCCAGAAGGGCGACATCATCCTGGCCGTCAACAACCAGAAGATCAGCAAGACCGGCGACCTCGAGAAGGCCGCAGGTGAACGCGCACGGATCTGGCGCATCACGCTGGTCCGCGGCGGCCAGCAGATCAACGTCACGCTGGGCGGATGAGTCCGAAGCGGCCAAAGGAGACACCGACGCTCTTCGCCGCGGCGGGGCTCGATCACGACGCGCCCCATCCGCTGCCGGATCGGCTGCGCCCGCGGGTGTTGTCGGAGGTCGTCGGCCAGGATCACATCCTCAGCCCCGACGGTGCGCTGACGCGCATGCTGGAGACGCGCACGCTCGGCTCGTTGGTGTTCTGGGGTCCGCCGGGCACCGGCAAGACCACGGTGGCGCGGCTCTTGGCTGACGCGACGGATCTGCATTTCGAGCAGATCTCCGCGGTATTCTCCGGCGTCGCCGACCTCAAGAAGGCGTTCGATGCCGCGCGCGCCCGCCGCGAGATGGGCAAGGGCACGCTGTTGTTCGTCGATGAGGTGCACAGATTCAACCGCGCCCAGCAGGACTCTTTTCTGCCGGTGATGGAGGACGGCACGGTCGTTCTTGTCGGCGCCACCACCGAGAACCCGTCCTTCGAGCTCAACGCGGCGTTGCTCTCGCGTGCGCGCGTGCTGGTGTTTCGCTCGCTCGATGCCGCTGCGATCGAAAAGCTGTTCGCGCATGCCGAAGCCGTCGAGGGCAGGAAGCTGCCGCTCGATGCGGAGGCGCGCGCGGTGCTGGTGCGCATGGCCGACGGCGATGGCCGTGCCTCGTTGACGCTCGCCGAAGAGGTCTGGCGTTCGGCGCGGGCTCACGAGATCTTCAATGCTGCGCAGCTGCAGGAGATCCTGCAGCGCCGCGCGCCGATCTACGACAAATCGGCCGACGGCCACTACAATCTGATCTCGGCGCTGCATAAATCGGTGCGCGGCTCCGATCCGGATGCCGCGCTGTATTACCTCGCGCGCATGCTGGACGCCGGCGAGGACCCGCTGTTTCTGGCCCGCCGCGTCGTGCGCATGGCGGTCGAGGACATCGGCCTGGCCGATCCGCAGGCGCTGGTCATCGCCAATGCCGCCAAGGACGCCTTCGACTTCCTCGGCCATCCCGAGGGCGAACTCGCCATCGCGCAGGCCGTGGTCTATCTCGCCACCGCGCCGAAATCGAACGCGGTCTACACCGCCTTCGGCACTGCGATGCAGGTCGCCAAGCAGGCCGGCTCGCTGCTGCCGCCTAAGCACATCCTCAATTCCCCGACCAAGCTGATGAAGTCGGAAGGCTACGGCTCCGGCTACCAATACGACCACGACGCGCCGGAGGCCTTCTCCGGCCAGGACTACTTCCCGGAGGCCCTGGGACGTCAGACCTTCTACGACCCGCCCGAGCGGGGTTTTGAACGCGAGATCAGGAAGCGGCTGGATTACTGGGCCAAGCTGCGCAAGGAGCGGGGCGGGACGTAGGGCTGTCGAGGCTCTAAAGGGCGTACATTTACGGTTTACGTAACGCGTAAATCTTGCTACTCGCCCTGGGGACCCCCCCATGGCTCATACACCAACACATCCCGGTGAGCATCTCGCCGAAGAGCTGCGCGAACTCGGCATCACGGCCGCAGAGCTGTCGCGTCAGATCGACGTCCCTGTGAATCGCATCACCGGCATCATCAACGGGCAGCGCGGCATCACCGCTGACACGGCGCTGCGCCTGGGTCACTGGTTCGGCACCAGCCCGCAATTCTGGATGAACCTGCAACAGCAATATGAGCTGCGGCTGGCGGAGAAGGAGGTGGGCGCGCAGGTTGCGTCCCTGCCTCGCCGCGCCAATGCGCAGTCGACGCGAAAGCTTGGAAAAACCGCATGAGCCGCCGCATCAAAAGAATGAACCCAAAGCCGCGTTCGCGTGACGAGCGCGACGACTCGCGCCCGTTCAAGGCGCGTAGCGCCACGAAGGCCGGGCCGCGTCCGGGTGGCAAGCCCGGCGGTAAGCCGCCGCGCTTTGTCGGCGAGCGCGCCGAGCGGCGTCCGCCCAAAGCGGTCCAGGAGAGGCCTGCGCCTGAAAAGTCCGTCGAGGCGCTGCTGCCGACCAAGGTGCAGACCGTCACGGTCACGGCCGACGAGAACAACATGCGCGTCGACCGTTTCCTCGAAGCGCGCTTTCCCGGGCTGTCGTTCTCCCACATCCAGCGCGTCGTCCGCAAAGGCGAGCTGCGTGTCGACGGCAAGCGCGTCGACAGCAAGGACCGGCTGGAAGAGGGACAGAGCGTCCGCATTCCGCCGCTGAAGCTCGATGCGCCGAAGGTCGTCGGCGAGCTCTCGGACGCCGCACAGAAGACGCTCAAGGCGCTGAAGGAGATGACGATCTGGGAGGACGACGACGTCCTCGTCCTGAACAAGCCGGCCGGCCTTGCCGTGCAGGGCGGCTCGGGCATGACGCGGCACATCGACCAGATGCTGGAGGTGATGCGTGATGCCAAGGGTCAGAAGCCGCGCCTCGTCCACCGCATCGATCGCGAGACCTCGGGGTGTCTGCTGATCGCCAAGACGCGCTTTGCCGCCTCGCATCTGACCGGCGCGTTCCGCTCGCGTTCGGCGCGCAAGGTCTATTGGGCGCTGGTGCCGGGCCTGCCGAAGCCGAAGCAAGGCCGCATCTCGACCTTCCTTGCAAAGGAGGAGAGCGAGGACGACACCATCATGCGCATCGCCCAGCATGGCGATGAGGGCGCCAGCCACGCGGTGACGTACTACGCCGTGGTCGAGACCGCCGGCAACAAGCTGACCTGGGTCTCGCTGAAGCCGGTGACGGGCCGCACCCACCAGCTGCGCGCCCACATGGCCCATATCGGCCATCCCATCGTCGGCGATCCCAAATATTTCAACATCGAGAACTGGCAGCTGCCGGGCGGCCTGCAGAACCGGCTGCATCTGCTCGCACGCCGTATCGTCATTCCGCATCCGCGCGGCGGCGTGATCGACGCCACCGCGCCGTTGCCGCCGCACATGCAGCAGTCGTGGAACCTGCTGGGTCTGGACGCAACCAGATTTGATCCGATCGAGAACGCGCCGGAGGAGTAGGGGCTGAGCTCCGCTGTCAGCCGGGGTGCGGAAGCCGGCCTCCGCCGCGGCAGCCAAAATCCTGCCAACAAGGCCAACGACCGCAAGTTCCCTCATGCCCGCCGCTCGCTTTATCGGCCGCCGGTTTTATCTTAGAAGCCTAGCATCCAGCGACCGGGACCGAAAACTCACATGCGTGAATTGTTCGAAGAAGCAGCAAGCCAGCCCGCGCCGGATCCGCGGGAATCGGCGCGCGCGTCCGCGCGCATGCCGCTGCGCAAGCGCTTCTACAAGGAAGCCGGCGTCGCCGATGCCGAGGGCGGCTTCGCCGTCACTCTCGACGGCAAGCCGATCCGCACGCCCTCCGGCCGCCAGGTGGTGATCCCCTCGCGCGAACTCGCCGATGCGGTGGCCACCGAATGGGCAGCGCAAGGCGAGAAGATCGATCCCGTGACCATGCCTTTGACGCGCATCGCCAACAGCGTGGTCGAAGGCGTCATCGACCGCGTCGAGCTGGTCAGGGACGACCTCGCCAAATATTTCGAGTCCGACCTGCTGTTCTATCGCGCCGGCCATCCCGAGGGACTGGTCGCCCGCGAGGCCGCGCATTGGGATCCCGTGCTGTTCTGGGCGGCGCAGACGCTGGGTGCGCATTTCATCCTGTCCGAAGGCGTCATGCACGTGAAGCAGCCGGACGAGGCTTTGAAGGCCGCACGGGCCGCGCTGCCCGGCGATCCCTGGTCGGTCGCCGCGCTCCACATGGTCACCACCCTGACCGGCTCGGCGCTGCTCGCGCTGGCGCTGGACCAGGGCGTACGCGATGCCGACCAAGTCTGGGCCGCCGCCCATGTCGACGAGGACTGGAACGTGGAGCAATGGGGCGTGGACGAGGAGGCGGCTGCCCGGCGCGCCGCCCGGCTGAAGGATTTCCAGGCCGCCGTGACGGTTCTGGCGGCGGTGAAGACGCCGGCCGTCCCAGGTCCTTAACGAGAGGTTTACGACGCGGCGGTTACGGTAGCCGGCATTCCCTAAGGCTGCCGAGATGCCGACGCCGGTCACCTCCATCGCTCCCGTCAACGCCGCCAGCCGCCCGGCTGATGCGGCGACGCCGGATCTCGTGCTTCAAGCCGGCAGTGTCGTCGATGCCAGGGTGGTCAGCGTGCTCGCCGACAATCTGGTGCGGATCGCGATCGCCAACCTGGCGATGGACGTGATGTCTGAGGTGGCGCTGACGCCGGGACAGAACCTGCAGCTCGCGGTCTCCCAGAACAACGGCGCCATTCGCCTCGCGGTCATGAGCGGGGCAGGCGAGGCGGCGGGCGATCAGGTCACGCTGACGCCGCGGGCGGCCTCGCTGGTGGACAGCCCGCCGCTGGCGCCGTCGGTGGCCGCAGCTCGGAACACCCTGACGCCGTCCGAGCAGGCCGCCGTCGCAACGGCCTCTGCCGAGGCCGTGACCAAGCAGGGCAGCCAGGCGCCGCTGTTCGCCAACCTGGCCTCCGTCGTGACGAGCAGCAATCTGCCCGCAGGGCTGAAGCAGGCGGTGCTTGGTGTGCTGGCGCAGCAGACGCCGCTCAACGCCGCCCTCGACAGCGGCGATATCGAATCCGCGTTCCAGAAGTCCGGACTGTTTCTCGAGGCCTCATTGGCCGCAGGCACGACGCCGTCCTCCGGCGCGATCCCGGACTTGAAGGCCGCACTGCTGGTGTTGCGTCAGACCCTGGCATCGACCTCCGGCGCGATCGCGACGGGAGTGCCGCAGGCAACGGCGCAAGCTGTGGCGCTGCCGGCGAGTGCTGCGGCCACGACGCAGACCTCAGCCTCCGCGCTGGCGGGCGAGACGGCACAAGCGGCGTTGCCGGAACTCGCCCAACCGGCGCAAGCGCCGCGCGGCGCGCTCGCTGCCGCCGTGCTGTCCGATGTGGCGGGCAACCATCCGCAAGCCCTGCTGTCGCGAACCATGTCTGCCGGCCTTGCCGCGACCCTGCTGCAGGAGGTCGCGGAAAACCTGCCGCGCCTGACCGGCAACGTGCCGGGCTCCAACAAGTCCGTGCCGGACGCCCATGTCTTCGAGGCGGCCGCACACCCGACACCTCCGCCGGTCCGCGGTGCGCTGCCGGCGCCGCAGTCCGTCGCCGCGCCGTCGCTCGCGCCTGATACGCCGCTGGCTGCGACCGTGCATCGCCTGCTCGACGACACCGATGCCGCGATCGCGCGGCAGACGCTGCTGCAGATTGCCTCGCTCCCCGATCGCACCGACGCCGGCGGCCACCGCATCGATCCAGCCGCGCAGCAGTGGAATTTCGAGATTCCGTTCGCGACCCCGCAAGGTACCGCGATGGCGCAGTTCGAGATCTCGCGCGATGGCGGCAATGAGTCCGCCGATCCCGCCAAGCGCGCCTGGCGCGCGCGCTTCTCGCTCAATGTCGAGCCTGCGGGACCCGTGCATGCGCTGATCACGCTGAACGGCGACAAGACCTTCGTACGGATGTGGGCGGAGCGGCCGGCCACGGCGCAGCAGCTCCGCGCCGGCATCGGTGAGCTCAGCCAGGCCTTGACGAAGGCCGAGCTCAAGCCCGGCGATATCGTCGTCCGCGACG
The DNA here is from genome assembly GCF_057651995.1 of Bradyrhizobium sp. USDA3516. Taxonomy (NCBI): domain Bacteria; kingdom Pseudomonadati; phylum Pseudomonadota; class Alphaproteobacteria; order Hyphomicrobiales; family Nitrobacteraceae; genus Bradyrhizobium; species Bradyrhizobium sp. USDA3516. Next base: position 510,943 of record NZ_JBYGYN010000004.1, read on the forward strand.
GCATGCCGCCGCCACCGGCGCCGGCTCGCGCCGGCCACTTCCTGGATCGCGCCACATGAGCGATCCCTCCAAGCTCGCGATCGCGCTGCATTACGAGAAGGGATCCGGCGCGCCCGTCGTTGTCGCCAAGGGCAAGGGCACGATCGGCGAGAAGATCGTCGAGATCGCCAAGGCCCACGACATTCCGATCGAGGAGAACGAGATCCTGGCCGGCGCGCTGTCGAAGGTCGAGCTCGGCGACGAGATCCCGCCGGACCTCTACAAGGCCGTCGCCGAGGTGCTGGTGTTCGTGCTGCGGCTGTCGGGCCGGGGACGCTGAGCGCTGTCATCGTTTGACCAGATATCGTCGGCATTGTAGCCGTCGCTTTCATCGTTTAACGGACACCGCCCTTGCTCACCCGCCGTTCCACCCTCGGCCTCCTCGCCGCAACCGCGATCCTGCCTGGACGCGCGCGCGCCCATGTCGCGCCGCCGCGCAATGAAATCCGCGACGCTCTTGCAAAGCGCTTCACCGACCTCGGCACGTCGGGCACCTTCGTCGGTTACAAGGTCGAGGACTATCTGATCGTCGCCAGCGACAACGAGCGCTCGGGCGAGGGCAAGTTGCCGGCTTCCACCTTCAAAATACCGAACTCGCTGATTGCGCTCGAGAGCGGCGTCGTCACGGATCCCGACAAGGACGTGTTTCCCTGGGACGGCGTCAAGCGCCCGATCGAGGCCTGGAACAAGGACCACACGCTACGCAGTGCGATTGCGGTCAGCGCTGTGCCGGTCTATCAGGAGATTGCGCGCCTCATTGGCGAGGCGCGCATGCAGCAATATGTCGACGCGTTCGACTACGGCAATCGCGACATCGGCGGCGGCATCGACCAGTTCTGGCTCACCGGGGCCTTGCGGATCGATCCGGTCGAGCAAGTCGATTTCGTCGACCGGCTGCGCCGCCGCGCGCTGCCGATTTCAAAGCGCAGCCAGGATCTCGTCGCCGACATCCTGCCGGCGACCAAGGTCGGCGACGCCGTCATTCGCGCCAAGTCCGGTCTCCTCGGCGCCGAGCGCGGCGAGCCGTCGCTCGGTTGGATGGTCGGCTGGGCCGAGAAGGGCGAGGCGCATACCGTGTTCGCGCTCAACATGGATTGCAAGGAGCCGCGCCACATCGAGGCTCGCATGACGCTGACCCAAGCCTGCCTTGCCGAGATCGGCGCGCTCTAGCGCTGTCGCGCTTGCGTCTCTCCAACGTCATTGCGAGGAGCTCTTGCGACGAAGCAATCCAGACTGTCTCCGCGACGGGATTCTGGATTGCTTCGCTGCGCTCGCAATGACGGAGCCGTCGCGCCCGCCTAGCCCAACTTGAACAGCGCCTGCACAAACTCCTCGACGGGCTTGCGCGCTTCAGCGGCAGTCTTCAGATTGCCGCCGACATGCGGATTGAGCTCGACACGGGCGCCCTCAGGCTTTGTCGACCCTCTTCGCCGTCAGCGCCCGGTCGATGGCGAAGCCGCCGATCTCGCTCATGGCCTGCGAGATCGGATCGCCGCGCCGGGCAAAGCCGCTGGAGAGATAATCGAACTGCGTCCGCGCCAGCCGCAGCACCTCGATCGGCACCGAGACCGCGGTCTCGTTGAAGCTGTCGACGGAGGCGCGCAAGCTGTCGAGCTCCGTCGTGAGCTTGCCGATATGTCTCTCGGCATGCTGCATCAGCTCGAGCAGCTTGCCGCGCTCGGCATCGAAGGCGGCGCGCTCGGCTGCGGTCGCAGTGGTGAGCTCGGCGAGCTGCGCCCGCAGCGCCGCGATCTGGCCGGCCATGGCGTCGGAGGCGAGTTCGGCGGACTCGCGCAGCTCGGCGTTGCGCGTGCTCTCTTCCTGCGCCTGATGATAGAGCCGCTCGGCCGACATCGCCCGCTGGCTCAGCGTCTCGATCATGCTGGCTGCGCGCAGCAGCATCTCGCCGTTCCGTCCCGACACCATGCCGGCCATGCGGCGCAGGAAGTCGATCGTTTCGGACGCTGGGTTCGGCGGCAAGGGGACGACCGTCGCGGACATCTCGGTGATGCCAGTAGGTAGATGCTGGAGCCAAGGCATGATGATCACCGCCGTACCGACTGGGCTCACGCAACATTCGGCGCCTGATCTGACTCGGAGCAAGCCTGAATCGGTCGGCCCGGTCAACCGGCCGGGCTGCCAAATTTGAGGTCAGGAGTCCTTCTGCCGCCCGATCCGCCCCAAATGGGTGAAGCCGAATCCGGCGGAATATTTCAGGCCGTAGCCGAGCGCCCGGTCGATGCCGATATGGGCAAGCCAGATCAGGGCGATGGAGAGGGTGAGGGGCGAGGCGAGGGCGAAGCCCAGCGTCAGCAGCGCCACCGGTGCCATGTAGCTGTGCGCGGCGTTGTAGACCATCGCGCCGAACCTGGCGTCGGACAGATAGGCCAGGAAGCTCAGATCGGGCACGAAGAACAGCAGGGCAAACACCAGCCACGACCCGTCCCAGGCCGCGTAGAGCGTCACCATCCCTGCAAACAGGGTCAGGCCCTCCAGCCGCAGCAGGATGTTGACGCCGCCTGTCGCAGCGCCCGTCTCGGCCGTTCCTTCGCTCACGCTCGCCTCCTGGGCAAAACTTTGTAATTCCTTGCGCTTTCCCGCTACGGCAGGGCTGCCCTGCGACCGCGAAAGCGGCTTTCCGGGCCGCAAAATGCCATGTTAGAACCCGCCCATCACTTAAGAACTGGCGGGAGCAAATGAAACACATCCTGGACGCCCTTGAAGATCGTCGTGCCGGCGCAAAGCTCGGCGGCGGGGAGAAGCGCATCGAGGCGCAGCACGCCCGCGGCAAGCTGACGGCCCGCGAGCGCATCGAGCTGTTGCTCGACAAGGGATCGTTCGAGGAATTCGACATGTTCGTCGAGCACCGCTCCACCGAGTTCGGCATGGAGAAGACCAAGGTGCCGGGCGACGGCGTCGTCACTGGCTGGGGCACCGTCAACGGCCGCAAGACATTCGTCTTCGCCAAGGACTTCACCGTGTTCGGCGGCTCGCTGTCCGAAACCCATGCGCTGAAGATCACGAAGCTGCAGGACATGGCGATGAAGGCGAGGGCGCCCATCATCGGCCTCTATGACGCCGGCGGCGCCCGCATCCAGGAAGGCGTCGCCGCGCTCGCCGGCTATTCCTACGTGTTCCGTCGCAATGTGCTCGCCTCGGGCGTGATCCCGCAGATCTCCGTGATCATGGGCCCCTGCGCCGGCGGCGACGTCTATTCGCCCGCCATGACCGACTTCATCTTCATGGTGAAGAACACCAGCTATATGTTCGTCACCGGCCCCGACGTCGTGAAGACCGTGACCAACGAGGTCGTCACGGCCGAGGAGCTGGGCGGTGCCTCGGTGCACGCGACGCGCTCCTCGATCGCCGACGGCGCCTTCGAGAACGACGTCGAGACGCTGTTGCAGATGCGCCGGCTGATCGACTTCCTGCCATCCAACAACACCGACGGCGTGCCGGAATGGCCGAGCTTCGATGACATCGAGCGGGTCGACATGTCGCTCGACACGCTGATCCCCGACAATCCGAACAAGCCCTACGACATGAAGGAGCTGATCCTCAAGGTCGTGGACGAGGGCGACTTCTTCGAGATCGCGGAGGCCTTCGCCAAGAACATCGTCACCGGCTTTGGCCGCATCGCGGGCCGCACCGTCGGCTTCGTCGCCAACCAGCCCATGGTGCTGGCCGGTGTGCTCGACAGCGACGCATCGCGGAAAGCCGCGCGCTTCGTCCGCTTTTGCGATGCCTTCAACATCCCGATCGTCACCTTCGTCGACGTGCCGGGATTCCTGCCCGGCACCGCGCAGGAATATGGCGGCCTGATCAAGCACGGCGCCAAGCTTCTCTTCGCCTATTCGCAGTGCACCGTGCCGCTCGTCACCATCATCACCCGCAAGGCCTATGGCGGCGCCTTCGACGTCATGGCCTCCAAGGAGATCGGCGCCGACATAAACTACGCCTGGCCCACCGCCCAGATCGCGGTGATGGGCGCCAAGGGCGCGGTCGAGATCATCTTCCGCAGCGACATCGGCGACCCCGACAAGATCGCCGCGCGCACCAAGGAATACGAGGACCGCTTCCTGTCGCCCTTCATCGCGGCCGAGCGTGGCTACATCGACGACGTCATCATGCCGCACTCGACCCGGAAGCGCATCGCCCGGGCGCTGGCGATGCTGAAAGACAAGAAGACGGAAATGCCGGCGAAGAAGCACGACAATTTGCCGTTGTGAGGGACTCACAGGCGCTTTATGGACCAAATCCGCATGGTGCCTCCGAACGGACTCGACTATATTGGGGCTATGACAGAAGTTCTCAAGAAGCTCATCGAAGCTGCCAAGACCGCCAATCCATCCCCGGAACACAGGGAGGAGCAGCGGCGCAGTTTCGTGTACGGCAATACTCATTTCGAGAATGCGCTCATTACGCGCGAAATGGTGGACCGTGAGGCCGAGAAGTTGGCCAAGGAAGAGAAATGACAAGAGAAGAGCGCGAACGGCGCGATAGCCGTGCGCTCGAACCTGAGTTGATTACGGATCCTCAGGAAAAGGCGGCGGCAGAAGCTCGAAATGGGTTCCGCCAGTACGACGCAGCTATTGGCGCGATTCAGGTGGCCATTGAGCGGGGCTCATTCAAGCTCCGTCCCTCACTCATGCTTGGCTTGCAGCGAGAGGCTTTGGCAGGCATCAGCTCCTATGCGGGAAACTACCGCCCCGGTGGCGTGCCATCGAGGGAAGCAAGCATGAGCCCGTCGGCGCACATCTGGTCCCAGAACTCGTTGAGGACATGTGCGATTACGTGAATGAACATTGGGAAGCCAGTACGCCGATCCACCTCGCGGCTTATGTCATGTGGCGGCTAAATTGGATTCATCCGTTCGCAGATGGAAATGGCCGTACCTCCCGAATCGTATCGTACGTTGTGCTTTCAGTTCGGGCCGGAGTACTTTTGCCGGGGACGCCGACGATCCCGGATCAAATCGTCGACAACCGAAAGCCCTATTTCGATGCCTTGGATGCGGCCGATTTGGCCTTTCGCGATGGTGGCCGGATCGATGTCTCGAAAATGGAAGAGCTGTTAGCTTCACTCTTAGCGAACCAGCTCGCGGAATTCTATAAATCGGTTGGGGGCAAGCTGCCTGGCTAAGACGTACTTGGCGCCCCTCCATCCGCAACCGAGCTCCTAGCTCTTGAATTCAATGATCGAAGACGATCCGACCGACGAAATCTCTGACATCGAAGATCGGATCGAGGCGCTCGCCGAGATCGCCGAACGCTGCCGCAAGTACATCCTGGCGTCCAAGATCGCGATCGGGGGAGGGGCGGTGCTGCTGCTGGTGACGATCTTCGGTCTGTTCGGCTTCGGTCAGACCGCGGCGCTCGGCTCGATCGCCCTGGTGCTGGGCGGGATCGTCTCGCTGGGCTCGAACATCAGCACGCTGCGGCAGACGGAGGAGGCCATCAGTGCTGCGGAGGCGCGGCGGGCGGCGTTGATCGGCAGCATCGATCTGCGCCTCGTCGCCGATGGGCCGCTGAAACTGATGTGAGGTGTAGGGTGGACTAGCGAAGCGTAATCCACCAAGGTATGCGTCATCGGATGGAGAAGTGGCGGATTACGCTATCGCTAATCCGCCCTACACATCGGACGCCTCCAGCGCCAGCAAGCCTCAGGCGGCCTGCTTGACCGTCAGCTCCGACAATTCGGCGCGGCATTCGGCGGCGTAGGCCTGGAGCCGATCGGCGGTCTGCCGGTCGAGGATGGCCTTGGCCAGCCGCTCGGCGCGGGCGATCTGTCGCTTGAGATATTCGATGCGGACCATGGGTCACCTGTCGAATTGAATCGTTCCACTGCCGGCGACTCTATGCCAGCCGCAGGATCCATTATGTGAGGCACATCACGCCCCGCGCGCCTTATCCGCCGCAGCGAAATGCGCCAGCTGGTCGGCGTGGGCTTTGGCAAACGCCGGACGTCCGGTCGCGCGCGCGACGTAGGCGCGGCAGGCAGGACTGTCCGTCAGCCCGTTGAAACCATCGACAACGCGCAGCACGTCCGCCATCAGGATGTCGGCGACGGAGAAGGAGCCCGCCAGCCATTCGCGGCTGCCCAGCACCGGCTCGAGATGCTTGAGCCGAAGCTTGAGGAAGTCGTCCACGAACTTCCACGCCGCCGTGTCGGTCGGATGTCCCATGAATTTCGACATGCCCCAGGGCAGGCTGGCCATCTCCACCGAATTGAGCGCCGCGAACGCCCATTTCGTCGCTTCAGTGCGGCCGCGCGGGTCCTTTGGCATCAGCCTCTCGCTGAGGCCGCCGAGATGCAGCAGGATCGCGCCGGTCTCGAAGATCGAGAGCTCGCCGTCGGTCAGCCACGGCACCTGGCCGAACGGCTGGTAGGCGAAGTGCGCAGATCCGCGGTCGTCGAACGGTACGCTGGCAACGCGATAGGGCAAGGCGGCCTCTTCGAGGGCCCAGCGCACGCGGAAGTCGCGTACGAAGCCTCGCGGCGCTGCGGGAACCCAGTCGAAGGTGGTCAGGGTGAGGTCGGCCATTTGCTGTCTCCGTTCTCCCGGTTCATTGCAAAGGACGAACGAAGGGCGCCCATTCCGACACCGGCGGCGACTCTTTTTGTCGCCGGCGGCTTAACCGGTTAGGCTCGCGTCAAACAACAGGAGGAAATCCGATGCCAGCAGCCTTCTTCGTCGTTCGCGCCGTCGTTCCCGACGCCGAAAGGCGCGCTGCTTTCAACCGTTGGTACGAGACGGAACATCTGCCCGACGCGGTGAAGGCTTTCGGCGTGAGCAAGGCGTGGCGATTCTGGAGCCTGGACGATCCCTCGCTGCACCAGGCGATGTATCAGTTCGATGACGAGGCCAAGCTGAACGCGATGCTGAAAGGTGACGCGCTAAAGAAGCTTGTCGCCGATTTCAACCGCGACTGGCCCGACGTGAAGCGCACGCGCGAGACGCTGGTGCTGGCGCAGGAGTTCGCGACGTAGCGAGGTCCTGTAACCCGGACGAAGTTACGAATTCTTCATCTCGGCTCGCATGAATCTGAACGCTGGCTTCAGCTTCGGTTCATGGCGTTGCGGCGACATTCCTTCTGCATCACCTGCACGATGATCCAAGAAGGAAGAAACGATGGAGCGCCGGAACTTTTTGAAACTTGCTTTGGGATTGACGGCGGGCGCCGCGGCCTTCGCCGCGACTACCGCGCAGGCCGCGCCGCTGTCACCGCAGCCGCCCGCTGATCCCGCCCGCACGCCGCAAGGCAATGCCGATGCTCATCCTGCGGTCACCACCAGCGAGGAAGCTGCGCAGCTCGCTCCCGAGCAGGTTCACTGGCGCGGGCGTGGCCGCCACTGGGGCTGGCACCGCCGTCATTGGCGCCGGCATCGCCGGCGCTGGCACCGTCGCCATTATTGGTAAGCTCGCGACCATTCGCGGACTCGACGGGGATCGCCGCTGGCGGTCCCCGTTTCGATTTGGGAAGCGCTCCGGTTCCACCGCGGTGAATCGTCAGCGGAAAAAAATGGCCGCGCAGGCTTTCGCCGCGCGGCCATTCTGCAACGGAATGGAGAAGTTCAGTACGGGCGGCAGCGACCGGCGTACCAGCGGAAGCCGTAGGGGCACACGCGCGCACGGGGCACGACGACGACGGGCGGGGCGACCACCACGGGGGCGGGCCGCACGACCACCGCGCCACGCATCGGGCGGCACTGACCATAGGGGCCGCGATAAAACCCTCGGCCACAGCCCTCGGCGGCGCTGGCCGCCTCGCCGAAACCGACGACGGCCGCGCTGGCGAGCATGACGGCGGCTAACAGGTATTTCATTTTTGATCTTCCTTCTTGTCCTTTGGGGGCAGGCTTCGGGGAATGGCGCTTGCGGGCGCACAATGAATCAAGAGAGTCGATTCGACACGTTAAATCGGGGACGTGCCGAAACCTCGCGATCCAAACCTGCCAATCATGACCTGAATGCGGCATGAACGTTCCCCGCATTTGGTCTCGGACGACACGCGAATGTCGCTATCGGCCGAGAAAGCCCAGCACCAGTTCCTTGTACGTCTCCGGTGCCTCAAGGAACACGAGATGGCCGGTGTCGGGGATCACCTCGGCCCGCGCGTTCGGCATCTTCGCAGCGAGCTGCTTCGCAAGCTCTGCGTTCTGCCCCATCTTGGCCCGCAGCGCCTCCGGCGCGAGCGGCCGGCCCGGCGCGTTGTGGTCGTCCGCGCCCATGATGAACAGAATAGGTGTCGCGATCAGCGGGATCTCGTGCGCTACCGGCTCACGATAGATCATCTGGCCGGAAGAGACGAAGGCGCGCAGCCAGCGCGGATAGTCCGGGCTGCCCTTGATGTTGAAGCGGGCCTCGATGAACGGCGTGATCGCCTCGGCCGGCAGCTTGATCGCGTAATTGGTCTGGAGCTGCTTGCGGTAGCCTTCCGCCGTGAGCTTGTCCTCGGTCTCGATCATCTTCTCGGTCGGCGTCGGCGGCACGTAGAGGCGGTAGTCCTCGAGGCCGATCGGCGCGGTCAGCACGAGATGGGCGAGGCGGTCGGGATAGGCGCGGGCGATGCGCACCCCTAACATGCCGCCGAGCGAATGCGCGACGATCTCGGCCTTGTCGATCTTGAGGTGATCGAGCAGCGCAATGGTGTTGCGCGCCAGATTGTCGAAATGCAGCTCGCCCTGCGGCTTGGAGGACTTGCCGAAGCCGACCTGGTCCGGAACCACGACGCGAAAGCCGGCCTCGCTCAGCATCTTGATCACAGGCGCCCAATAGCTCGACGGAAAATTGCGCCCGTGCAGCAGCACGACGGTGCGGCCGTTCGGCCGTGCCGCGGCGACATCCATATAGGCCATGTTGAGCTGCTCGCCGTCGTTGACAACGGGGAGCAAGTGCACGGGGTAGGGGTAGGCAAAGCCTTCGAGCGCGATGCCGTAGGGCTCGCGCGATGCCGTCTCGGCGGCGTGGGTCGATGCGAGTGGGGAAACGAGAAGGGCGGCGGCGAGCGCGGCCAGGAAGATGCGGTTCATCACAGTCTCCGTCATGCCCGGGCTTGTCCCGGGCATCCACGTGCCAGCCGCAGTAAAGACGTGGATGGCCGGGTCAAGCCCGGCCATGACGAGAGTGCGCATTCACACGCAAACGTGTGATTTCACGCAGCCTGTGTGATCAGTCCTTCCCACCGCCGAACAGCGCAGCGAACTGTTTCTCGCCGGTACGGGTGAAATTCACGACGCGGCTGCCGGGCGTGGGATCGCGCGCGGCCCATTTCAGCTCGGCGAAGCGCTGCATCATGGCCGCGCCCAACGTGCCGGCGAGGTGGTGCCGCCGCTCGCTCCAGTCGAGGCAGGCCTTGCACACCGGGCGGCGCGGATGGCTGAGCATGTCGGGCGAGATCTGCAAGTGCTTGGCCAGAAAGCGCTCGCCCTCGGCCGTCAACTCGATCTCCTGCTTCCTCTGCCTGACCAGATGCCGCTCGCGCAAGGAGTCCAGCATCTGCACCCCGAGGTCGCCGGCGAGATGGTCGTAGCAGATCCGCGCGCGCCGCAGCGCCGGATCCTTCGGCCCGGTGCGCACGCGCATATGGCCGGTCCGCGCGGCAAGGCCGGCGAGTCCCTCGAGCACGCCGGCAACGTCGTCGTCGGTGAGGCGGTAATAGCGGTGGCGGCCCTGCTTCTCCGGCTCGATCAGCCCGCCAGCCTCGAGCTTCGACAGATGCGAGCTCGCGGTCTGCGGCGTGATGCCGGCCTCCTGAGCCAGCTCGCTCGCGGTGAGCGCACGGCCGTTCATCAGCGCCGTGAGCATGTTGGCGCGGGCGGGGTCGCCCACCAGCGAGGCGACCATGGCGATGTCGGGTCCCGATTTCATGCTTCGATGGTAGCCGAAGCGTTGGTGTCGGGCAAGGGCGTAGCGTGTCACCAAGTCGTCATTGCGAGCGTAGCGAAGCAATCCAGACTGCGTCCGCGGAGGGACTCCTGGATTGCTTCGCTACGCTCGCAATGACGGCGAAAACAAAGGAGCCCATCATGTCCGTCACCGTCTTCATCCGCTACCAGCTCGATCCGTTCAAGCGCGCGCAGTTCGAGGAATATTCGAAGCGCTGGCTCACCATCATCCCGAGATGTGGCGGCGAGTTGATCGGCTACTTCATGCCGCATGAGGGCACCAACAACATCGCGTCCGCCCTGATCTCGTTCGAGAGCCTGGCCGCCTATGAGACCTATCGCAAACGGCTGCGCGCCGATCTCGACGGCATGGCAAACTTCAACTTTGCCGAGGCGGAGAAATTCATCCTCGCCGAAGAACGCACCTTCCTGCGCAAGGTGGTATTGTAGGCCCGCCAACAGCAGGAGACGCCCATGATCGCCGTGATCTTCGAAGTCTGGCCCAAGCCGGAACACCGCCAGGACTATTTCGACCTCGCAGCCGATCTGAAGCCGCTACTGCAGACCATCGACGGCTTCATCTCGGTCGAGCGCTTCGAGAGCCTGACCGAGAAGGGCAAGATCCTGTCGGTGTCGTTCTGGCGGGATGAAGCGGCCGTCCAGGCCTGGCGCAACACGATGGAGCACCGCCGCACCCAGGCTAGGGGCAGGGCGCAGATCTTCGCCGATTATCACTTACGCATCGCCAGCGTGATCCGGGACTACAGCATGGCCGACCGCGAGCAGGCCCCGAAGGACAGCCGCGCCGTGCACGATGCGCACTAGCGGACTCGAAAACACAGCCTTATCTCTGCGCGGCCAACAAGGGAGAGAAACATGCACGTGACGACCGCTGACAAGCGCGCGACGTTCAGGAAGATGCACGAAAGCGGCTGCTTCATCCTGCCCAATCCGGTCGATGTCGGCACTGCGAAGGCCTTGCAGCATCTCGGTTTCAAGGCGATCGCGTCATCGAGCGCGGGCTTTGCCTGGGCCATCGGCAAGGCCGACAATCACGTCACCGTCGAGGACGTCTGTCAGCATCTGGCAGCATTGAGCTCGGCCGTCGACATCCCCGTGAACGCCGATTTCGAGGGCGGCTTCGCGGTCGAGCCCGACAAGGTCGCCGATAATGTCGAGCGCGGCGTGCGCACCGGCGTCGCGGGCCTGTCGATCGAGGACTCCACCGGCGACAAGGACAAGCCGCTCTACGACCGTGCGCTGGCCGTCGAGCGCATCAAGGCCTCGCGCAAGGCGATCGGCGACAGCGGCACGCTGCTGGTCGGCCGGTGCGAGGCGTATCTGTGGGGCGTGACCGATCTCAAGCTCGTCATCGACCGGCTCACCGCCTATGCCGATGCCGGCGCCGACTGCCTCTACGCGCCGGGCCTGAAGAGCCGCGAGGACATCGCCGCGGTGGTGAAGGCTGTCGCACCGAAGCCGTTCAATCTTCTGATCGGCGGTTCCGGCCTGTCGTTGCAGGAAGCCGAGGATCTCGGCGTGCGCCGCATCAGCGTCGGCGGCTCGCTCGCCCGCGCCGCCTGGGGCGGCTTCATGCGCGCGGCCAAGGAGATGGCGGAGAAGGGCACCTTCACCGAGCTCAGCGGCGGCTATCCCGGCGGCGAGCTCAACAAGATGTTCGGCTAGCAAAAAAGAAAAAGCGGCGGGATGTTGTATCCCGCCGCTCGCGCGCCTTACTACGAAATGTTACTTCGCGCCCTCGGACGGAGCCGGCGTCGCCGGGGCCGGCCTGTTCGGCGCTGCGCCCGTGGTCACGCCCGGCTCGGTGTTGCTGCGCGGCGTCACGTCACGCATGCCGGGAGGTGCGGCTGGATTGGTCGGCTGCGTCTGCGCAGTCTGTGAGGCCGGGGTGTTGCTGGCCTCGTTGGTGGTGCTGGAATTATTCAAGCCGTAGAACACTGCGCCCAGCACCAGGGCGACTGCGACCGCAAACAGCGCGATCTTGCCGCTGGAGGCGGGGCCTTCCCCGAGCTCGGGATCGGCCTGTAGGTCCGCATCCCGGCGCGCCGCGCGAGAGTACTCATCGTCGGCGAGGTTCGGGCGGTACGGATCGTTGGGAAAACGGTCGTCTGCCATCGATTGATCTCCTCGGTTGTGACCCCGGGACAACCCTCAGGTGCGAGATTCTGTTCCGCCTGCTTAATGCTTTCGTCGCATGTTGCCTCGCTGCGGGGAATCGGGAACCTGTGGGAACCCACGCCTGAGTGATGCCACGGAGGAGGGAACACGCGATGTGGAGCCTGCCGCCTACAGATAGCGTGCTGCATTACCTGTCCCTCGTCGCGGTGGCCGCGCAGGGCATGACGGCTGCGCTCGCTGCCGGACGCCGTAGCATGGATTGGCTGGGTGTCTGCTTCCTCGGCTGCATCACCGCGCTGGGCGGCGGCACGTTGCGCGACCTCTTTCTCGGACATTATCCGCTGGCCTGGGTGCAGAACCCGATCTATCTCGCGCTCGCCGGCGGCGCCGCCTTCCTCACCATCCTGTTTGCGCGTCTCGTGCACCGGCTGAAGGTCGCCTTCATCGTGCTGGATGCCATCGGTCTCGTCGTCTTCACCATGACGGGCTGCGACGTGGCCTGGCAGATGGGTGCTTCGCTGCCGATCGTCATCGTCTCGGGCATGGTGACGGGCTGCGCCGGCGGCGTGCTGCGCGACGTGCTCTGCAACGACGTGCCGCTGCTGTTTCGCTCCGAGCTCTATGCCAGCGTCTCGGTGGTGACGGGGTTGTTCTATGCGACCGCGTTCGGTCTCAAGCCCAACGCGGAGCTCTGGACCATTCTGACATTTGTCCTCGGCATCAGCTTCCGCCTGCTGGCGGTGCGCTACAAATGGGAGATGCCGAAATTTGTCTTTACGGGGGACGAGGAGCGGTAGCGGTGATTTCGCCCCGCTCTATCCCCGTCATTGCGAGCGTAGCGAAGCAATCCAGAGATGCGCCCGCGGAAAGGGTCTAGATTGCTTCGTCGCTGCGCTCCTCGCAATGACAAGGAGGCAGCGGTGAGCTACGGCTCCTTCCTCGCCTTCGCCACCTGTGACGGAGTCACCAGCGGGCCCGCATTGCCCCAGGAATTGCGGATATAGTTCGTCACCGCGGCGATCTCGGCGTCGGACAGCTGTTGGGCGTAGGCCGGCATCTCGCCGGTGTTCGGCGCGCGCGGCGTCGTCACAGTGTGGGCGCCGTCGAGGATGATGCGCAAGGTCGAGGACGGATTGTGCGATTGCAGCAGCGCATTGCCCGGCAGCGGCGGGTAGATGCGCGGGCTGCCTGTGCCGTCGGCCTCGTGGCAGGCGACGCAGAGCTTTGCGTAGACCGCCTGGCCGGCCTTCATCTCGGCTGCGTCCGGCGGCGTCACGATGGTCTCGCGCCGGGCCGGCGGCAGGCTCTTCAGATAGGTCGCGATCGCGCGCACGTCGGCATCGCTCATCTTCGAGGTCGAGTTGACGACGACCTCCGCCATCGGCCCGCCGGCGTGGCTTTTGGCGTTGCGCCCGCTTTGCAGGTACTCCGCGATATCAGCCTCGCTCCACGATTTCAGCCCGGTGCGCGCGGCGCCATCGAGCCGCGGTGCGAACCAGCCGCCGACCGCGTTGCCGGACAGCGCCTGCGCGTCCCGGTCGGCGCCGAAATAATTCTTCGGGGTATGACAGGCGCCGCAATGGCCGAGTCCGGTGACCAGGTAGCCGCCTCTGTTCCAGGCCGCGCTCTTGGTCTGGTCCGGCGCGAACAGGCCGGGCTTGAAGTACATCGCGTTCCAGATCCGCATCAGGCCGCGATAGCCGAACGGCCAGCGCAGCTCCGGCGGCTTGTTGCGGCTGGCAATGGGCGCCAGGGTGCTGAGATAGGCGCGGATCGCCAGCGTGTCGTCCTTCGTCATCTTCGTGAAGTAGGGGTAGGGGAACGCCGGGTAATAGTTCGAGCCGTCGGGCGCGATGCCGGTGCGCAAGGCGCGGGTGAAATCGGCGTCCGTCCAGCCGCCGATGCCAGTGTCGCGGTCCGGCGTCAGGTTCGGCGCGTAGATCGCCCCGAATGGCGTGTCGATGCGCTTGCCGCCCGCGAACGGTTTTGCCGGATCGGCAGTGTGACAGCCCGCGCAATCGCCGGCCTCGACCAGCGACTTGCCATAGGCGATCAGCTCGGGCGATGGTCCGGCGGCGCCGGCCGCGCTTGTGACCGTACTTGCAACCGCACTGCACAACGCCAGGCCCACAAGCGCCAGCCCCGTCAGAATCGCCCGCATCGACAGCCTCTCCTGCAACCCATCGACCCTACCCGTGTGAAGGGAAGCGTCGGTTCATTTCGCAACGATGGGGGTATGGTGACACAAACTGAAAATCGCCAACGTGTTTCAGGCCACGAAATTGCGATTTTCACCCGCCCCCTCCTTTGGTTCAGAATTGTGATGCGGAGCATGAAATATCCGACATAGAGTGGCAGAGGTGGTCGGCGCGCCCTAGCTAAAAACAACGGGCAGGCAACGACTTAAAGTCAGCAAGACCTGAACAGGGCGCGAAGCGAGGACAGCATGGGCATCAACCAGGGTCCGATCAGTCTCGATCAAAAGTACACCCAAGAGACCGGGCACGTCTTCACCACGGGCATCCAGGCTCTGGTCCGCTTGCCGATGGCCCAGATTCGGCGCGACCGCGCCAACGGGCTCAACACCGCGGGCTTCATTTCCGGTTATCGCGGCTCGCCGCTCGGCGGTTACGACCAGCAGCTTTTCGCCGCCCGCAAGCACCTCGAGCAGTACAACATCAAGTTCCAGCCGGGGGTGAACGAGGACCTCGCCGCGACCGCGGTGTGGGGCTCCCAGCAGCTCAATCTCTCGCCGGGTGCCAAATACGACGGCGTGGTCGGCATCTGGTATGGCAAGGGTCCGGGCGTCGACCGCTGCGGCGACGTGTTCCGTCACGGCAATGCCGCGGGCTCGGCCAAGAACGGCGGCGTGCTGTGCCTTGCCGGCGACGACCACGGCGCAAAATCCTCCACCGTCCCGCATCAGTCCGATCATGCTTTCATGTCGGCGCTGATGCCGTATCTCTATCCCTCGAGCATCCACGAGATGATCGAGATGGGCCTGCTCGGCATCGCGATGTCGCGCTATTCCGGCTGCTGGGTCGGCATGAAGGTGATCACGGAGACGGTGGAGACCACCGCCGAGATCGATCTCACCGACGAGATGAAGCCGTTCATCATCCCCACCGATTTCGAGCTGCCGTCCGGCGGCCTCAACCTGCGCTGGCCCGACGACCGCTTCGAGCAGGACCGGCGTCTGCAGGACTACAAGGGCTTTGCAGCCATCGCCTTTGCCCGCGCCAACAAGGTCAACCGCGTCACCATGGATTCGCCGAATGCGCGCTTCGGCATCATGGCCTCGGGCAAGAGCTACGAGGACGTGCGCCAGGCGCTGCGCGAGCTCGGCATCACCGAGGAGGTCGCCGCCAGAATCGGCCTTCGACTCTACAAGGTCGGCATGCCCTGGCCGCTCGAGCCGGAAGGCGTGCACGAATTCGCCGTCGGCCTGGAGGAGATCTTCATCGTCGAGGAGCGGCGCGAGATCGTCGAGAACCAGGTCAAGCAGGTGTTGTTCAACTGGCGCGACGATGTCCGCCCGCGCATCGTCGGCAAGATGGATGAGCACGACAAGCGCTTTTTGACCTTCGCCGCCGAGCTCAGCGTGGCCTCGCTCGCGACCTCGCTGACCGAGCGGCTGCTTCGACTTGATCTCAACCCCGAGATCGCTTCGATGCTCCGCGCCAAGGCCGACTGGTTCAACGGCCGCCAGGCGACCCAGATGCAGGCGGTCGCCCCTGTCTCCCGAACCCCGTATTTCTGCTCCGGCTGCCCCCACAACACTTCGACGAAAGTCCCCGAAGGCAGCCGCGCGCTTGCCGGCATCGGCTGCCACTTCATGGCGCTGTGGATGGACCGCTCGACCGAGACGTTCACGCATATGGGCGGCGAGGGCGTGCCTTGGGTCGGTATCGCACCCTTCACCAACGAGAACCACATCTTCGCCAATCTCGGCGACGGCACCTACTTCCACTCGGGTCTTCTTGCCATCCGTCAGGCGGTCGCCTCCAAGTCCAACATCACCTACAAGATCCTTTACAACGACGCCGTGGCCATGACCGGCGGCCAGCGTCATGACGGCGATCTCTCGCCGCAGCAGATCACGTTCCAACTCCACGCCGAAGGCATCCGCGAGATCTATCTGGTCTCGGAAAATCCTGACGCTTATCCCGCCGATACCATCGCGCCCGGGGTGAAGAAGTATCACCGCGACGAGCTCGACAACGTCATGAAGATGTGCCGCGAATACAAGGGCACTTCGGCGATCGTGTTCGTGCAGACCTGCGCCGCCGAGAAGCGCCGCCGCCGCAAGCGCGGCCTGATGGAGGATCCGGCGCGCCGCGTCATGATCAACCCGGCGGTCTGCGAAGGCTGCGGCGATTGCTCGGTGCAGTCGAACTGCATCTCGGTCGAGCCGCTGGAGACCGAGTTCGGCCGCAAGCGCGCCATCAACCAGTCGTCCTGCAACAAGGACTATTCCTGCCTGAAAGGGTTCTGCCCGTCCTTCGTCACCGTCGACGGCGGCAAGCCGCGCCACCGGGCGCCGGCGGAGCTTGCCGAGATCGGCGCGCTGCCCGAGCCGGCCTCACGCCCGACGCTCGACAGGCCCTATAATATCGCCGTCGGTGGCGTCGGCGGCACCGGCGTTCTCACCATCGGCGCGCTGCTCGGCATGGCCGCCCATATCGAGGGCAAGGCCTCGATGATTTTGGACATGTCCGGCCTTGCGCAGAAAGGTGGCGCGGTGCTCAGCCACGTTCGCCTCTCGGATCATCCGGCGGAAGTGACCTGCTCGCGCATCGTCACCGGCACGGCCGATCTCGTGCTTGCCGCCGACGAGGTGGTTGCGGTCGCCAAGGACACCATCTCGCTCTGTGACTCCAGCCGCACCCGCGGCATCATCAACAGCCACGTCATCCCGACCGCCGACTTCGTCCTCAACCGCGACTTCAATTTCCAGACCCGCAAGCTCAACGCGGTGCTGGAGACGGCGCTGCACAAGGACTCCGTCTTCTTCGATTTCACAAAGCCGGCCGAGCAGCTGCTCGGCGATGCCATCGCCACCAACATGATGATGATGGGTTACGCCTATCAGAAGGGTCTGTTCCCGCTATCGGCGGAAGCGATCGAGCAGGCGATCGAGGTCAACGGCGTCTCGATCAAGATGAACAAGGAAGCCTTCCGCCTCGGCCGTCTCGCGGTCGCCGACCCCAAGCGCCTCGCCGACATGCTGAAGGGCGGGGACGAAGTGGTCGCGCCGAAGACGCTTGACGCGATGACGCTGGACGAGGTCATCGAGCACCGCGTCAGGCATCTGACCGCCTACCAGAACGCTCGTCTGGCCAGGCGCTATCGCAAGCTGGTCGACCAGGTGCGCGATGCCGCGGCGAAGGGCGGCTATGGCGATGCACTGCCGCGCGCGGTCGCGGTGAACTACGCCAAGCTCCTCGCCTACAAGGACGAGTACGAAGTCGCGCGCCTCTACACCGACGGCGCCTTCGAGCAGCAGCTCCGCGACCAGTTCGAGGGCGACTTCAAGTTCAACTTCAATCTGGCACCGCCGATTTTGGCGCGCGGCGTTGATGCCCTGGGCCGCCCGAAGAAGCGCGCCTTCGGCCCGTGGATGCTGAAGGTCTTCCGCGTGCTGGCCAAGTTCAAGTTCCTGCGCGGCACGCCGTTCGACATCTTCGGCCGCAGCGCCGACCGCAAGCTCGAGCGCGACCTGATCGCCGGCTACGAAAAGGACGTCGCCACCGTGCTCGGCCTGTTGTCGCCGCTCACGATCGACACCGCCGTCGAGCTGCTCTCGCTCCCCGACCGTATCCGCGGCTACGGGCCGGTGAAGGAGAAGGCGGTGCACGACGCCAAGGCCCGCTACGCCCAGCTCGCCGCGGACCTGGCGAGCCCACCGCCCGCGCCGCGGCAGATCGCAGCGGAGTAGGATGCTCTTGTGAGGTGGGCAAAGGCGCACTTGCGCCGTGCCCACCATCTCTCCAAGTCGAGCCAAAAGACGTGGGCACGCTTCGCTTTGCCCACCCTACGACACCACCCCTAGCGTCGCCCGTCGGGCAAAACACCCACGCCATGGGTCAATCCGCGCGCGCAAAAACATTCCGCTTTACCGAAATTCGGAATTGTCGTATCGGTCCGTCACCTCATCCCTCTAGGAGGGGCGTATCGCGATCGTCACGAAACGCGGGGTGAGCGGCGGTGGACGCGGGCTGCGTCGCGCGAGTCTTTCGCGCGCACGACGGGCGCGGTCTCGCGTACGGCAAAATCGTGTGGTCCTGACGCCCGGGGTCTGTGCGTCAAGTCTTGCGGGTCACTCGCAAGGCGACGGGGGCAATAGTGCATCGCTCCCCGAGGAGAGCGCGACATAAGCCGTAAAGCCACTGCGCAGGGAAGGCCGGATGTTGGGCTTCACCTGTATGCCGCTGTGCATCTGTTCTTCGCGCAATTCGCGCACAGCGGACCGTGGGTGCCCAGCCGGCACCCGGTCTTCCCTGCGCCCTCTGTTTTCCGAGGGAGCAAGACGACAGCAAAGCTCGGGCGACATGCGCCGCGAGGATGCGGGGGTGTGTCTGCGAGCGAGTCTTGAGTCGAAACAACGCCATCAGTGGCAACAAACTCCGTCATTGCGAGCGTAGCGAAGCAATCCAGAACCCTTCCGCGGAGGCACTCTGGATTGCTTCGTCGCAAGGGCTCCTCGCAATGACGACGCGGCGGGCAGGTTCGCTTGCTATCCGGTGCGGATTTCGGATGTGCTCCCCTTGCGCCACCCGCAGCCCTCTCGCCCGGCGGAATATTTCCGCGCTTGCCAATCAGCCCGGTGCGGTTCAGAAAAAAGAACCACGACGAGACGCGAGCGGAGACTGAAGTTTTGACCATCAAGCGCAAGGCCTACATTGCCGGGATCTACGAACACCCGACCCGGCATGCGCCGGACAAATCCACCGCCCAGCTCCACGCCGAGGTCGCCAAGGGCGCGATCGAGGATGCCGGGATCAGCAAGGACGATATCGACGGCTATTTCTGCGCCGGCGATGCGCCCGGCGGCGCCTGGCCGATGGTCGATTATCTCGGCCTGAACACCAGGAAGCTTCGTCACATCGATTCCACCGAGACCGGCGGCTGCTCCTACATCATCCATCTCGGCCATGCCGCCGAGGCGATCGCCGCGGGCAAATGCTCGATCGCGCTCGTGACGCTCGCCGGCAAGCCGCGCACCGGCGCGATGCCGCCGCGCGCAGCCGGCGCCGAGGTCGATTTCGAAACCGCTTACGGGGCGACCACGCACAATGCCTATGGCATGTGTGCCATGCGCCACATGCACGACTATGGCACCACCTCCGAGCAGCTGGCCTGGATCAAGGTCGCGGCCTCGCATCATGCGCAGTACAATCCGCATGCGATGCTCAAGGACGTCGTCACCGTCGAGGACGTCCTGAACTCGCCGATGATCTCCGATCCCCTGCATCGCATGGATTGCTGCGTCGTCTCCGACGGCGGCGGCGCATTGATCGTGACATCGCCGGAGATTGCCAGGAGCCTGAAGAAGCCGCTGGTGCGTCTGATCGGCCATGGCGAGGCCATGAAGGGTCCGCGCGGCGGCAAGGATCTCGATCTCACGTACTCCGCCGGCGTCTGGTCCGGCCCGCGCGCGTTCGAGGAAGCCGGCGTCACGCCGAAGGACATCAAATACGCCTCGATCTATGACAGCTTCACCATCACGGTGCTGATGCAGCTGGAAGATCTCGGCTTCTGCAAGAAGGGCGAGGGCGGCAAGTTCGTCGCCGACGGCAATTTGATCTCGGGCGTCGGTAAGCTGCCGTTCAACACCGACGGCGGCGGCCTCTGCAGCAACCATCCCGTCAACCGCGGCGGCATGACCAAGATCCTCGAGGCCGTCAGGCAGCTGCGCGGCGAGGCGCATCCGAAGGTGCAGGTCAAGAACTGCGATCTCGCCATCGCCCACGGCACCGGCGGTCTGCTCGGCGTCCGCCACGCCGCCTCGACCGCCATTCTGGAGCGCGTGTGATGAGCGAAGTGAAAAAGTATCCGGCACCGGTCACGAACCCCGAGACCGCTGCGTTCTGGGACGCGGCGAAAGAGGGCAAGTTCATGATCAAGCGCTGCACCGCCTGCGGCGAAGCGCATTACTTCCCGCGCTCGATCTGCCCGTTCTGCTACTCCGACAAGACGGTGTGGGAAGAGGCTTCGGGCGAGGGCACGATCTACACCTGGAGCCTGATGCGGAAATCGCCGACCGGCCCTTACGCCATCGGCTACGTCACGCTGAAGGAGGGGCCGTCGGTGCAGACCAATTTCGTCGACTGCGATCTCGAGAAGCTCAAGATCGGCCAGAAGGTGAAGGTGGTGTTCAAGCCGACCGACGGCGCTCCGCTGCCGTTTTTCACGCCGGCCTGACGCGAAGCAAGATGTGACCCTCTCCCCTTGTGGGAGAGGGTGGCAGCCGAAGGCTGCCGGGTGAGGGGTCTCTCTCCACACGAGAAGTGTCACTGCGGAGCCAACCCCTCATCCGAGTGAGTTTGTTGCAAGGGCGGTGCGGCCCTCTCCCACAAGGGGAGAGGGCACATCAACGGGCGCCGCTGCTCGCGGAGAGACCGGGAGGAAGACAGACAACATGTCCGCCAGATATGAAGAGCTCAAAGGCCTGAAAAATCTCGGCCAGAAATACGCCTACACCGATCGCGAAGTCATGCTCTACGCCTACGGCATCGGGCTCGGCGCGGACCCCATGGACGAGAACGACCTCGCCTTCGTCAACGAGGGCACGTACACGCCGCGGCCGCTGAAGGTGGTGCCGACCTTCGCCTCTGTCGCGGCCTGGGGCTCGGGACCCGGCGAGATGAATCTCAACCGCGTCATGGTGGTCGACGGCGAGCGCGACATCACCTTCCACCAGCCGCTGCCGGTTGCCGCCAACATCACCGCCGACTCCTCGGTCCTCGAAGTCTACGACAAGGGCAAGGACAAGGGCGTGGTCATCGTTCACCAGACCGTGCTGAAGAACGAGAAGGGCGAGAAGCTGGCAACGCTGGTCGCTTCGCGCTTTGCCCGCGGCGATGGCGGCTTCGGCGGGCCCAGCCTGACGCAGCCCGATCCGCACAAGATCCCATCGCGCGAGCCCGACAAGACCATCGACATCACCACGCGTCCCGACCAGGCGCTGGTCTATCGCCTCTGCGGCGATCGCAACCCGCTGCACTCCGATCCCGAGTTCGCCAAGAAAGCCGGCTTCCCGCGTCCGATCCTGCACGGCATGTGCACCTACGGCATCACCTGCCGCGGCGTGCTTCAGACCTACGCCGACTACGACGCCAGCGCCTTCCGCCAGCACGTCGCGCGGTTCTCCTCGCCGGTCTATCCCGGCGAGACCGTGACCATGGACCTCTGGAAGGACGGCAACGTGATCTCGTTCGAAGCCAAGGTGAAATCGCGCGGGGTGACGGTGATCAAGAACGGCAAGACGGTGCTGGGTTAGGTGGTCTCGTGCCCCGGACGCAGCGCAGCACGTAGTGATGCGCTGCAGAGCCGGGGCCCAGAGAGAACCCAGGCGAAGAAAGAACTGGGTCCCGGCTCTGCGACGCAGCGTTGCACGCTGCATCGCGTCCGGGACAAGAAAGAATAATAACCAGGGAGACGCCACCATGGGACTACTTGACGGCAAGGTTGCGCTGATCACCGGCGCGGGCGGTGGGCTCGGCGAGGCCTACGCAAAGCTGTTCGCGCGGGAAGGGGCCTCGGTCGTCGTCAACGATCTCGGCGGTCCCCGCGATGGTTCCGGCGCCGACAAGTCCATGGCGCAGCAGGTGGTGGATGCGATCAAGGCCGAGGGCGGCAAGGCGGTCGCCAACGGTGCCGACATCTCCACCATGGAAGGCGGCCAGTCGGTGTTCGACGACGCCATCAAGCACTTCGGCCGCGCCGACATCCTCGTCAACAATGCCGGCATTTTGCGCGACCAGACCTTTCACAAGTCCAGCGAGGCCGACTGGGACAAGGTCATCAAGGTCCATCTGAAGGGTACCTTTTGTTGCACCATGCCGGTGTTTCGCTGGATGCGGGAAAACGGCGGCGGCGTCATCGTCAACACCTCCTCGACGTCAGGGCTGATCGGCAATTTCGGCCAGACCAATTACGGCGCCGCGAAGGGCGGCATCTGGGGCCTGTCCAACGTGCTCGCGATCGAGGGCCGCAAGTACAACATCCGGATCTGGACGCTGGCCCCGGGTGCGCTGACCCGCATGACCGCAGACCTGCCCCGCTATAAGGAGAACCCCGGCGCCGCGCTGGGGCCGGACGGCATCGCGCCGGCCGTGCTATACATGGTCAGCGACTTGTCGGGCGACCAGACCGGCAAGGTGCTGGGCGTGTCCGGGCCCCGCGGCGTGCGCGAGATGCGGATGATGGAGATGGAAGGCTGGAAGCCGCCGCACTCGGGCTGGAACGCCCGGGACATCGTCGATCACGCCAAGGAGATCTTCTTCTCCGAGGAGCAGATCAAGATGGGTGCGCGGCGGTTTTAGCTGAACTGTCGTTCCGGGGCACGCGTAGCGTGAACCCGGAACCTCGAGATTCCGGGTTCGATGCTGCGCATCGCCCCGGAATGACGAATAGAGAGAGACGAGGAACTAGATGAAACTCACCGCCGACGCCAAGGGCACTTTCGCAATCGCGCCGACGCCGTTCCATGACGACGGCCGGATCGACGAGCGCTCGATCGACCGCCTGACCGATTTCTACGAGGAGGTCGGCTGCGACGGCGTCACCGTGCTGGGCATTCTCGGCGAGGCGCCCAAGCTCGACGCCGCCGAGGCCGAGCAGGTGGCGGTTCGCTATGTCAAGCGTGCCAAGAAGATGCAGGTGATCGTCGGAGTCTCCGCGCCGGGCTTTGCCACCATGCGCTCGCTGGCGAGGGCCTCGATGGATGCGGGCGCGGCCGGCGTCATGATCGCGCCGCCGCCCTCGCTTCGCACCGACGACCAGATCATCGGCTATTTCAAGCAGGCGGCGGAAGCCATCGGCCCCGACGTGCCCTGGGTGCTGCAGGACTATCCGCTGACCTTGCAGGTCGTGTTCACCCCCGCCGTGATCCGCAAGATCGTCATGGACAATCCGAACTGCGTGATGCTCAAGCACGAGGACTGGCCGGGCCTGGAGAAGATCTCGACGCTGCGCGGTTTCCAGAAGGACGGCTCGCTCCGTCCGCTGTCGATCCTCTGCGGCAATGGCGGCACCTTCCTCGACTTCGAGATGGAGCGCGGCGCCGATGGCGCCATGACCGGCTACGCCTTCCCGGAGCTGCTGATCGACGTCGTGAACCTCTCCAAGGCCGGCAAGCGCGACGCGGCGCATGACATCTTCGATGCGCACCTGCCGCTGATCCGCTACGAGCAGCAGCCCGGCGTCGGCCTCACCGTGCGCAAATATGTGCTGCAGAAGCGCGGCATCATTGCCTCCAGCGCGCAGCGCAAGCCAGGCGCGACGATGACGGCGACGGCGAAGGCCGAGGTCGACTATCTCTTGTCGCGGGTCGCCCGTTTCGACAAGCGCGCCAATCTCGGCCCGCAATCCAGCGCCGCAGGCTAATTGCATGGCCGAGATATCAGCATCACGCCCGGCCTCGACGATCCTCCTGCTGCGCGACGGCGCGAGCGCCGATGGCAGCAGCCGCGGCGAGATCGAAGTCTTCATGATGGTCCGCCATCATCAGATCGAGTTCAACTCGGGCGCGCTGGTGTTTCCCGGCGGCAGCGTCGATGCCGGCGACAAGGAGATCGTTGTCCGTGCCGGCCTCTATTCGGGCGGCGAGGGCTTGAGCGAAGCGGACCGTGGGTTTCGGATCGCCGCGATCCGCGAGACCTTTGAGGAAAGCGGCATCCTGCTGGCACGCTCGAAAGACACCGGCGCGCCAATCGACGCCAAGCGCGCCGGCGAGATCGCCGATGCGCATCGCGTCGCGCTCAACGAGCACAAGATCAGCTTCCTCGACATTCTCGCCGACAACGGTCTCCAGCTCGCGCTCGACACGCTCGTGCCTTACGCGCACTGGATCACGCCGGAGGGCATGCCGAAGCGGTTCGACACCTGGTTCTTCCTCGCCGCCGCACCGCCCGACCAGCTCGGCGCCCATGACGGACGAGAATCGACCGATTCGATCTGGGTGTCGCCGCGCGAGGCGCTGGAGGGCGGGGAGAGCGGCCGTTTCAAGCTGCCGTTCCCGACCACGCGCAATTTGGTTCGGCTTGCCAAGCAGGGAAGCGTGGCCGCAGCGCTGGAGCACGCCCGGGGCCTGTCGATCGTCACGGTGATGCCGGTGATGACCAAGACCGAAACCGGCCGTCAGCTCCGCATCCCTCGCGAGGCCGGCTATGACGGCGAGGTGTTCGAGGTCGGGGTCGTCGGCTAGTACACTTTGACACGCAACGAAGTGTCGACGAATCCGGCCCGCAGGCCAGCCAGCGTCAAACTGTCGTAAAGCTGAAGCGGGCGGCAGGGCCCGATATTAACGATATTCCGCGTCCCGAGGCATGTTCCCCCCGGGCAGCAATACGTCGTATACTGGACCTCTAGCAGTCCGGTCCTCAAACCACCAATGTCCGCCGAATTGACGCCGTCCCCTGAGAAAAGGCGAACCTTCTCGCTCTCCATCGGCCAGCTCACCTTCGGTAGCTTCCTGTTGGTGCTGGCGGTGATCATCGTCACCTCGACTGCGAGCGTGATCGCGATCCGGCACATCGATACGACCTTCGCCGAGCTGCAGCGGCTGCAGAGCGTCGGCGACCTCGCCGAGGACATCGATCGCCGCATGAACGAACTGCGCCTTGCCGCGCGCGACTTCGTCACGGATCCCGGTGCCGGGATCCAGTTCCAGCAGGTCGGCGAGGCGGCCTCGACGCTCAGCGACATCCTGAAGAAGACCCGCATCGAGCTCGCGCCCGAGCAGCAGGACATGATCGACGGGGTCAGCGAACGGCTCGCGACCTATCGCGCCGGCCTGGAGCGGATCTCTACCCTGATCGACCGCCGCGCCCAGCTGCTCGCCGGACTGCCGCCGCTGCGCGACCAATTCGACGCAGCGGTCGCAGACGCCGCGGACCGCGAGCTGGCGTCGCGCCTGGCCGAGGCTCAGAGCCGGATTGCGGTCGGGCTGCTCGCGCGCAACCCGTCCGCGGCCGAGCAGGCCGCACAGGGAATGCGGGGGCTCGATATCGGCGATACGAAGCTGAAGTCGGCGGTGAACGACTATGCCGAGGCCATCATGGCCGTCGCCGTCCGCGAGCGGCAGATCGCCGACATCGATCGCGAGGTGCTGGGAACGGAAGGCCGGCTGATCGGCCGCGTCACCGAATTGCTGCGCGAGGTCAGCTCCCGACGCGGCCACGTGCTGTCGCGCGACTTCGCCCGGACGCTGACCGAGGCGCGATGGCAGAGCATCGTGCTCGGCACGGTCGGCGTGCTCATCGGCATCGGCGCTGCATGGTTCGTGGTGCGCAGGACGGTGCGTCCGCTCGCCCAGATCGCGCGATCCATTCGCGCGCTCGCCGCCGGCCGGAAAGACGCCTCAATTCCGTCCGCCGACCTCGGCAACGAGATCGGCGATATTGCGCGGGCGGCCGAAGTGTTTCGCCGCGCGCTGGAGGAGGCCGACACCGCGCGCGAGGCGGCGGTGCGCGCGCTCACCGAGCAGCGCCTCGCCGAGGAGAGCTATCGAAAACTGTTCGAAGGCTCCATCGACGGCATCTACGTGACGACGCCGGCCGGTGATCTCCTCAACGCCAATCCCGCGCTGGCGCGCATGATGGGCTATGACAGCCCGCAGCAGCTGATCGACAGCATCAGCGACATCGCTCACACCATCTACGTCCATCCCGAGGCGCGCGCCGAATACCAGCGGCTGATGGCGCGCGACGGCATGGTGCGCGAGTTCGAGTATCAGGTGCGCCAGCGCAGCGGCGACATCCTCTGGCTCTCCGACAGTGCCACGGGCGTGCGAGACGAAGCGGGCAACATTATCCGCTACGAGGGCACGCTGCGCGACATCACCGACCAGAAGCGGGCGGAGGAGGCCATCGCCGAAGGTCGGCGCCTGCTCCAGCAGGTCATCGACACCGTGCCCGCGGTCATCAACGTCAAGGACCGAAACCTGCGCTACGTGCTGATGAACCGCTACATGGCCGGGATCTTCGGCATCGAGCCCGGCGAGGCGCTCGGCCGCACCACGGCCGACCTGATGTCGCGCTACGGCGCATCCAAGTCCGACGAGAGCGACAAGCGGGTGCTCAAGCTTCGAAAAGGCCTCGGCTTCTACGAGGAGGAGTATCAGGACGCCTCCGGCAACATGCGGCAATGGCTGGTCAACAAGTTGCCGCTGCTCGACGCCGAGGGCGAGATCGAGCGGATCGTGACCGTCGCGCTCGATATCGGCGAGCGCAAGCGCGGCGAGCAGGAGATGCGCAAGGCCAAGGAAGCCGCCGAAACCGCGCTGCGCAATCTGCGCGAGACCCAGGCCTCGCTGATCGAGGCGGAGAAGCTGGCCGCGCTCGGGCGCCTGGTCGCCGGCGTCGCCCACGAGGTCAATAATCCCGTCGGCATCAGCCTCACGGTCGCCTCCGCACTGGAGCGCAAGACCGCGATGTTCACCGCCGAAGTCGAGCGCGGCGAGCTGCGCCGCTCCACGCTCAACGACTTCCTCAGCACCAGCCGCGATGCGTCCTCGCAGCTCGTCTCCAATCTCAACCGCGCCGCCGAGCTGATCCAGTCGTTCAAGCAGGTCGCCGCCGACCGCAACTATTCGGATCAGCGTACTTTCGATCTCGGCGACCTCACCGAGCAGGTGGTGATGAGCCTGCGGCCGGGCCTGCGTAAGCACAATCTGACGCTCAACGTCGAGTGTCAGCCGGACCTGACCATGAACAGCTATCCCGGCCCGTATGGCCAGGTGCTGACCAATCTGTTTCTGAACTCGGTGGCGCACGCCTTTCCGGACGGAAGGCCCGGCACGATCGAGATCCAGGTGCGCGAGTCCGGCAAGGACAACGTCGAGATCATCTTCTCCGACAATGGCTGCGGCATGTCGCTCGACGTGCGCCGCCGCGCTTTCGATCCGTTTTTCACAACGCGGCGCGACCAGGGCGGCACCGGTCTCGGGCTGCACATCGTCTACAGCATCGTCACCAATCGGCTCGGTGGCCGGCTCGATCTCGATTCCGAACCGGGTGGCGGCACGCGCATCCAGATGATCCTGCCGCGCGTGGCGCCGCTCGAACAGGCCGCGGAATAATTAGTCGACGTCCGCAAGCTTGTGCAGCGTCGCGCCGAAGATCTGGCTGGCCTTGCCAACCAGCGCAGTGCCGGTCATCTGTCCGCGCGTATCCGTGAACGTGCCGGTGACGCCGATGCCGACCGGGGCAGGGCCGCCGAACAGCGGATTGTCATCGCCCCGAGGTGAGGTGTGCCGTTGCACCAGCACCTCGCCTCTGAAGGTGTTGTTGTCCTTCACCGTGTAGCTGCCGGTGTAATACAGGTAGGCATCGCCGCCGAGAATCTTGCCGTCGCGGAAGAGAATCACGCCGCTGCCCTTGCCGACTCGACCATCGAGCAGGGTGACGTGAATTGAATAGAGGCCGTTCTTCATAACGTCCCGTGGGCCGGCCGCCATCGCCCAATGGCGTAACCGGTACGGCTTTATGCCAAAGCCCATCTCCGCGCGCAACGCGGCAGTTTGCCGGCCGGTCGCCGCGGCCTGCCAGCCGTAGTTGTCCCGGCTTGTCCGTGACACCGTCATGACGCTCTGATGCTGAAGCGAGGCCGACGTTGCGAATCAGAGTTGGCCCGCGAAATGCATAACCATTGTTGCACTGGCCGCGGGGTGCTGGAGCAAGACGAACGTGACCAACTGGATCGATTCCGGCGGCGATGAGCCGCGCTTGTACGGTGCGTGTCCCACGAATTGCAAAAGCGAGCAGCGGCGGACTGGCAATGCGATACGCCGGCGAAACCTGACGAGACTGGTCTACGCCTTGGCTTTGATCGTGCTCGCAGCTCCCTCGGGGCAGGCGCGCGACCGCGGGCAGTTCGCCAACACCAATCCCGAATTGAAGGCCTGGTTCGACAGTCTGCGCAGCGGCAAGGGGCCTTGCTGCTCCGATGCCGACGGTTCGGCGCTCTCGGACTCCGACTGGGACAGCAAGGACGGGCATTATCGCGTTCGCGTCCCGCGCTATGGCCATGCGCTCGATGGCCAGCAGCAGGAGCTCGTCTGGGTCGACGTGCCCGCGGAGGCCGTGATCTCGGAGCCGAACCGGGTGGGACGCACCATGGTCTGGCCGATCTACGGCTACATGGGTGTCACCATCCGCTGCTTTATGCCCGGTAGCATGACTTAGCCTTCGGGCGTGACGTCGTCGCCGGCCGGGCGTCCCGTCGCGTCAGGTGTATTTCTTGTCGCGCTCGAGCAACTCGATCGAGATGCCTTCGGGCCCGCGGATGAAGCAGATGCGTACGCCGGGACGAATGGTCGTCGGCTCGCGCGTGAACGTGACACCCTTGGCCTTGATCTCGGCGGCGACCGCGTCGATGTCCTTCACCGTCAGGCCGAAATGGTCGAGGCCCTGATGCGGGTGCGGAGGTGGCGGGCTGACGCTGTCGCCCTCGAGCGGCGCGATGAAGATCCTGGCCCCGCCGAGGTTCACGTCGATCCGTCCTGGCGCATGCACGATCTCGCCACCAAGGATGTCCCGCAGCCAGGCCGCGGTGGCCTCCGGATCGGGGCTGCGCAGATGGACGTGATCCCAAGCGACGGCGAACGGCATTTCATAATCTCCCAACGGGACTTTTCGATGCTACGGCCCATGCTGGCAGTCTCGCCGGTGGTCACCACCGCCGTTGCCGACTCGCATGACGTTGGGGAACCTTAGTTCGTCGCCGGAATTAAGGTAAGCTGTGACTGAATCCATTTTCGATGGTGCTGCGGCCGCGATCGGTGTGCAACCATGAATGCGAGGCTCGACCGAGTCGGATTGGGGCGCGTCGCCGGCACCAGCGAACGACTGGCGCGGGCCGTGACGATTGCGAGCGTCTCATTTGGCCGGAGTCTTCTATGGCTGCTGGCGGCAATCATCGTCGGTTGCGGCATCTGGATGTTGCTACCTCTCTCCAAGGGCAACAGTGCTGAGCCTGTGAGGGCGGAGCTAGCGGCTGTTGAAGCGCCTCCCACGGGCGACTCCGCCAAAGTGGCCTCGCCGGTGTCCGAAGCTCAGGCGCCGGCGACGGCAGAACTTGGTCGTCTCAGGATTTCATCACAGACCTGGCGTCGCGGCGGCCTCGGCTCCAAAGCCCTGGTGACGTTCACGCTGCGAAACGACAACGACTATGCCGTAAAAGATGTCGAGATCGTCTGTGCGTTCACGCGGCGCGACGGAAGTCATCTGACCGACCGCAGCCGCGTGCTGGCGGAGCCGGTCAGCATGAAGAGCCGCAAGACCTACGTGCGTATCCCAATCGGCGTCGTCAACGTGAATGCCGATCAGGCAAAATGTTCCCTGGTTGCAGCGCGCCGCGCTTGAAGGCGGCCTGTCCCCGGTAGCTGAAAAGTTACCCTCTGCGGTCCTTGGCCAAAAACCATGCATCACCATTTGAACCGAACGGCTGGGCCAGGAACCAATTGGAAGATCGCCTGTTGAGGCGAACAGAGCCCACGCGGGGATGCGGGGGGCGGAGCGCGGCCAATGCCCATCTTTAGGTATTTCATCTTTGTCGGTGGAGCTTTGCTCACACTGCTGTTCGCGGCGAATGTCGTTTTCCCGGCGCCGCCCGCAGCGCACGTAGTCGCGACTGCAGGCAACGACCAGCCGCTGATCCGGATCCGGTCCGATCGCCATCTGCCTGAGCGCGTGGTCCTCGACACCAGTCAGCCGACGATTGCCGCACCCGCGGTTCAGACCGCCGCAGTTGCGGCTCCCCAGCCCCCGGTACAGGAGAGCCTGTCGCCTGCCTTGGCCGAAATATCGGCCAAGACGCGGGTGCGCGAGACCTTCGCCCAATTCACGCCAGAGCCGAGGGCAGGGACCGCGGCCGCCAGGAAGTCCGACGTGGCCCAGCCCCAGACGTTCCAGGCCCAAGCTTCTCCGGTCCAGGCTCAGCCCAAGCGTAAGATCGCCAGGACCTATCCGGCGCCGCAGCCGGGCCGCCCCATGATGCTGGTCGCTCAGCAGCCGCATTTCGGCCTCTTCAACACGACCTGGTGACGGCGCCTTCGGCCCGCCTCGATCGAGGCAGAAGGGCTTTTTATTGGCTGGCCTCTCTGCTAATTCGAACCGATCCGAACCCCGTCGGTGTGCTGGCTCCCCGCCAGCGCCAGCCGGCGGATTTGGCGGCCCGCTGCCCGGGTCGGAGCGCTCGTAGCTCAGCTGGATAGAGCATCGGATTTCGATTCCGAGGGTCGGAGGTTCGAATCCTTCCGAGCGCGCCAATCGTCGTTTGTCCAGCCCGGACACCTAGGTAACAGATCGTACCTGAGACATGGGTGACAACCTCGTGCCGAACGGGTTGTCGAGGGGTTGCAAGGTCTTTTGCTCCAGGTCGAAGTATCCCAGGTCGTAGTGCATGAAGCTGACGAGCCAAATGCCGTCGTCGACTTCCTTGATGCCAAGCTTCTGTCCGGCCAGCACGATGGAGATGTTGATTTTCTTGCGATGCAGGCAAAGGCGGCCGCAGGATGTGATGACGACGTCGCGATCGTGGAAGGGATAGGACAGTTCGGGCAGGCCGTCGTAGTGGCGCGCTGACGCGGTGTAGAGCTCGGCAGGGCACTTCATGTCGAGCGCCTCGTGGGGACGTTCGGTATTGAACTCGTGCAGGAAGCGGTCAAAGCGATCCTGCTGCTGCAGGCTGTTGAAGCCTGGCGGCCGGGTCGCTTCCTTTTTGAGCGTGAGGTGCATGCGCTCATGACGGCCGTTCTGTTGCGGATGGCCGGGCTTGATCCGCTCGATCGCAATGCCGAGCCTGAGCCACCACACCGACAGCTTCGAGAGGTTGAACAAGGCATTGGGACTGGCAAAGGGCACGCCATTGTCGGAGCGGATGGCTAGCGGCAGACCGCGGTCGCGGAACAGCCGCTCGAAGGCGGTAATGGCAGGGTCTTCGCGCGTTGAGTCCAGGGCTTCACAGAGCAGCAGGAAGCGAGAGGCATGGTCGGTGACGGTCAGTGGGTAACAGTACTGGCCATTGCCGAGCTTGAACTCGCCCTTGAAGTCGGCACACCAAAGATCATTGGCCAGCGT
>NZ_JBYGYN010000005.1:0-252093 GCF_057651995.1 Bradyrhizobium sp. USDA3516
CGGCTGCCCCGTCTGCTTCACTGCCATCGCTACCCTCCAAGGCTTTGCCCTAGGGAATCACAAATGGCGAATTACGCAACAGGCCCCTTGTGGGAGAGGGTGGTTTCGCGAAAGCGAAGCCGGGTGAGGGGTCTCTATCCTCACGAGCAGACTTGCGAGCCGAGAGAACCCCTCATCCGGCGCTTCGCGCCACCTTCTCCCACAAGGGGAGAAGGAAGATCTTACAAAATCGCATGCGGCAAGAACCGCGAACGGTTGCCCGTGATCGGGCTCTCGTCCTCGCGGATCGACAGCCCGCAGGGCTCGTGGTTCACCAGCCAGCTTCCGATCACCGGATAAAAGCCCGAAAAGTTCGGCAGCGGTGCCAGCGCCTGGCGCAAGAAGCCTTCGGCGCCGTAGGGACCCGCCTGCTCGTCGAGCGGCATGCCGCCGGAGACCAGCGTGACATTGGCGCCTTCGCGC
This sequence comes from Bradyrhizobium sp. USDA3516, assembly GCF_057651995.1. Taxonomy (NCBI): domain Bacteria; kingdom Pseudomonadati; phylum Pseudomonadota; class Alphaproteobacteria; order Hyphomicrobiales; family Nitrobacteraceae; genus Bradyrhizobium; species Bradyrhizobium sp. USDA3516. Next base: position 463 of record NZ_JBYGYN010000005.1, read on the forward strand.
GACAGCAGCGGCTTGCGCACATAGGACGTGCCGAGCTCGGCGGCGCGCGGGTCGTCCTCGAAGAAGGCCGGCAGCAGATTGGGATGGTTGGGAAACATCTCCCAGAGCAGCGGCAGGATGCCCTTGTTGGACAACACCGCCTTCCACGGCGGCTCGATCCAGCGCGTCGGCGCATCCTTCAGCTTGGCGCCGAAGGCGTCCTGGAACATCCATTCCCAGGGATAGAGCTTGAAGGCGAGCGCGATGTCGTTGTCGTCGAGATCGACGAAGCCGCCGGCCTCGTCGCGCCAGCCGACCTTCTCGATGTCGAGCAGCGTCGTCGAGAGGCCGGCCTGGCGCGCGGTGTCTTCGAGATAAGCGAGTGTGCCGGCGTCCTCTTCGTTGCCGGTGATCCCGGCGAGATGGACGGGACGGCCGCCGGCGATCTCCTTCCATGCCGCGATCAGCCGCTCATGGATGGAGTTGAACTGGTCGGCGCGCGCCGGGATGACGCGGCGCTCGATCGCCTGCTCGAGCCAGGTCCATTGGAAGACGGCAGCCTCGAACAGCGAAGTCGGCGTATCCGCGTTGTATTCGAGCAGCTTCGCCGCATCTTTGCCGTCGAACTTGAGATCGAGTCGGCCATAGAGGCTGTGGTCGTCGCGCTTCCAGCTCTCCGCGATCAGGCCCCAGAACGCTTCAGGAATCTTCAAGCGTCGCAAATGCCGCTCGTCGCCGATGACACGGCCGGCAAGCTCCAGGCACATCGCCTCGATCTCGGCGGTCGGCGCCTCGATGCCGCGCTCGATCTCGTCCAGCGTGAAGCCGTAATAGGCGCGCTCGTCCCAATAGCGCTCGCCGTCGATGGTGTGGAAGACGAAGCCGCATCGTGCCGCGGTCTCTCGCCAGTCGTCGCGCTCGAGACAGGTGATGCGCTGCATGGGTCAACCGCCGCCGGAGAAGCCGTGGCCGAACGAACCGAAGCCGCCGCGGCTCACGCTGCTGTGGCTGACATTGGACGACGTCGACGGCGACGAATGGCTTGAGGAATCGCTGCTGAAGAAGCTCGATCGCGACGACCAGCGCGAGCTGCTGCCGCCCGACGAACTGCTGCTGCTGCTGGTGCAGGTCGTGGTCGTCTGTCCCGGCACGGCGCCGGGCGTGGGTTCGCAATTCTGCCGCGGCATCAATGTGTAGGCGGTGGTGCCGACTGCGAGCGTGCCCATCACCAGCAGCGCGACATGGCCGGAGCGCTTCACCGGCGGACGCGGCGGCGGCTCGGCCACCGGCCGGCGCTTGCCGAACTCGTTCTTGGCGGGTTTGTCGGCCATGTCACTTCGCTATCATGTCAGTAGATCATGCTTGCCGCGTTGAGCAGGCCCGCGGCGAGCGAGGACAGGCCGAGCCAGATCGCGGGGGCAAGCTCGCCGGCATCGATGCGTCGCGACAGATCCGGCACCGGAACCTTGACGAGATAGAACACGATGACCTGCACGATGAGCGCGATCGTCGCCCAGATCAAGCAGTCCAGCACGTTGGCCGAGTGCGCGATGGCGCTGACCAGCGGCGCCACGAAGCCGAGCAGGCTGAGCCCGAGCGCGATCGCCGCGGCCGGCTGGTTGTCGCGAATGAGCTGGAACTCGTTATGTGCGGTGATGCGGGTGTAGACGAACAGATAGGCCACGATCGCGATCAGCCCGGTGCAGAAATAGACCAGGAAGGCGGGCAGGCCGGCGAGTGATTGCAGGATCATCGTTCCCCCATCGTGCAGCGACCATTCGTCGGCAGGGGAAGGCTAGTGGTTCAACGTTAAGCTTCCGATGAACCATCCCCCAAAAATGAAAACCCCGCCATTTGCGGCGGGGTCCAGGCTGGGAGGAGCGAGCCTGACGGGGCTCGCGACGTAAACCTTGGATCAGGCGGGGATGCGCTCGTCGGCCTCGTGCGGCTCGCGCAGCACGTAGCCGCGGCCCCAAACGGTCTCGATGAAGTTGCGGCCTTCGGAGGCGTTGGCGAGCTTCTTGCGGAGCTTGCAGATGAAGACGTCGATGATCTTCAGCTCGGGCTCGTCCATGCCGCCGTAGAGGTGGTTGAGGAACATTTCCTTGGTGAGGGTCGTGCCCTTGCGCAAGGAGAGGAGCTCCAGCATCTGGTATTCCTTGCCGGTCAGATGCACGCGCTGGCCGCCGACTTCCACCGTCTTGGTGTCGAGGTTGACGACGAGGTCGCCGGTCTGGATGACCGACTGGGCATGGCCCTTGGAGCGGCGCACGATGGCGTGGATGCGCGCCACTAGCTCGTCCTTGTGGAAGGGCTTGGTCATGTAGTCGTCGGCGCCGACGCCGAGACCCTTGACCTTGTCCTCGATGCCGGCGAGGCCGGAGAGGATCAGAATCGGTGTCTTGATCTTGGAGACCCGGAGCTGCTTGAGCACGTCGTAGCCGGACATGTCGGGCAGGTTGAGATCGAGAAGAATAATGTCGTAATCGTATAGTTTACCGAGATCGACGCCTTCTTCCCCCAAATCGGTCGTGTAGACGTTGAAGCTCTCCGACTTCAGCATCAGCTCGATCGACTGCGCGACGGCGCTGTCATCTTCAATCAGCAAAACGCGCATGCCAGTTCCCCATAGTCGCCGCTCCTGGGCGTCAGGTCGGCCGCATTCGCGGCACTCAACAAAACGCCTTTGAACAACTGATTCGGATCCTGACAACAGATGGTTAACAAAGTCTGATTCTGGAACGCAAGTCCCCCGGGTGCAATTTTTGTCGAATCGCCCTAAGGTCTTGCGGGAGAAGCAGCTTTCGTTACCCGATTCCGTTCAAGTTCCACTTTAAGAGACGGGCCTAACCGACTCCCGCGACTCAGCCTTCTTCTGAAGGGGAGTCACGCTCAGTCTCAAAGACAGTGACGCAATGATTAATGATGCGGGTAAACACGAAGTTAAGCGCCGTTCAGAAATATGGCGAAACTTAAGGTTTTCACCGTGATGTCCCGGGATCACCGAAGGCGACCATCTCATGGGGGCCTCATATGAAGGCGCGCTGCTGATGAAGGCCCTCCTATGAAGGCGCTCCTATGAAGGCGCTTGCCGAACAGATCGGCGACATCGACGGCATCAACATCTATGGCCGCGTGGTCGGCGTTCGCGGTCTGATGGTCGAGGTGGCCGGCCCTATCCACGCGATGTCGGTCGGCGCGCGGCTGGTGATCGAGACCGGCGCCAACCGGACCATTCCTTGCGAGGTGATCGGCTTCTCCGGCAACAATGCCGTCGTGATGCCGTTCGCCGGCCTCGAGGGCGTACGCCGCGGCTGCAAGGCGGTCATCGCCAATGCCGCCAATCAGGTGCGGCCGTCCGCGGCCTGGCTCGGCCGCGTCGTCAATGCGCTGGGCGAGCCGATCGACGGCAAGGGTCCGCTGCCGCAGGGCTCTTCGCCGATGCCGTTCCGCAATACGCCGCCGCCCGCCCATTCGCGCAAGCGCGTCGGCAGCCCGCTCGATCTCGGCGTGCGCGCCATGAACACCTTCCTCACCTGCTGCCGCGGTCAACGCATGGGCATCTTCGCAGGCTCGGGCGTCGGCAAGTCGGTGCTGCTGTCGATGTTGGCGCGCAACGTCGATGCCGATGTCAGTGTCATCGGGCTGATCGGCGAACGCGGCCGCGAGGTGCAGGAATTCCTGCAGGACGATCTCGGCGAGGAGGGCCTTGCGCGCTCGGTCGTGGTGGTCGCGACCTCCGACGAGCCGGCGCTGATGCGCCGCCAAGCGGCCTATCTGACGCTCGCGGTCGCCGAATATTTTCGCGACGAGGACAAGGATGTGCTCTGCCTGATGGACTCGGTGACGCGCTTTGCGATGGCGCAGCGCGAGATCGGCCTGTCCGCCGGCGAGCCGCCGACCGCCAAGGGCTATACGCCGACGGTCTTTACCGAGTTGCCGAAGCTGCTGGAGCGCGCCGGGCCGGGACTGGGCGAGGGCGCCATCACCGCGATCTTCACGGTGCTGGTCGACGGCGACGATCATAACGAGCCGATCGCCGATGCCGTGCGCGGCATTCTCGACGGCCATATCGTGATGCAGCGCTCGATCGCCGAGCGCGGCCGCTACCCCGCGATCAACATCCTCAAATCCGTCTCGCGCACGATGCCGAAATCGGCCGATCCGCAGTTCTGGCCGGTCATTCAGCGGGCACGCCAGGTGATGGCGACCTATGCAGACATGGAGGAATTGATCCGTCTCGGCGCCTATCGCGCCGGCTCCAGTCCCGAGGTCGACGAGGCGATCCGCTTGAACGAGCCGCTGGAAGCCTTCCTGCGCCAGCGCAAGGACGAAAAGGCATCACTTGCGGAGGGCTATCGCCAATTGGCGCAAATCCTCGGCAATTTGGAAACGGAACGCTAACTTTGTCCGGTCATCATCCGATCCCACAGAGTAGCAGAGCCGGTCTGGGCCCCCTTCGGGCCCGTGGGGTGACCGGTATCGTCCCACGTGCAGCGGGGGGACTTCTGGGGAGTACGAGTCGATGAAGTCACGAGATACCCTCATCCGCCTGAAGAAGTTTCAGGTCGACGAGAAGCGCCGCCGGGTCACCCAGATCGAGACCATGATCGCCGACTTCCAGCGCATGTCGGTCGATCTCGAACGCGAGATCCAGACCGAGCAGGAGCGCGCCGGGATCAACGATCCCTCGCACTTCGCCTATCCGACCTACGCCAAAGCCGCGATCCAGCGCCGCGAGAACCTGACCCGTTCGGCCGACGAGCTCAAGGGCCAGCTCGAGGAAGCCAAGGCCGCATTGGCCGAGGCCTTCGAGGAGCTGAAAAAGGTCGAGCTGCTCGACGAGCGCGACCAGGCCCGCGAGCGTGCCGAGGAGAACGCCCGCGAGCAGGCCGACCTCGACAGCATCGGCCTGATGCGTGCCCGCATCGGCGCCGTCGCCTGAGCCGCTAGCCCGCCCCTCCAGGAAATTGCCGAAACCCGGACCCGCAAGGTCCGGGTTTTCGCATGTGCTGTCCACAGTGGGGCGCCGCGCCCCTTGGTGGTCGGCTTGGCCGCGCGCTATGGTGGTGGAGATGAATGCTGTGCCAGCGACGGCAGTGCCCACCTCTCCCTTGAAAGAGGTCGGCGCGGAGCGCCGGGTGAGGGGTGACGGTCCCATGTTAGCCCTGCGCCCCCTCACCCGATTTGCTGCGCAAATCGACCTCTCCCCGTTGGGGAGAGGTGAAGGGAAGCGGCAGGCCGCGTGTTGGGGGGCTGAATGCTGACGCCAGCGGAGCTGGTCGGGTTGATCGAGGCGGTGGCGAAGGGCGATCAGGCCGCGTTCGAGCGCCTCTACGCCGCCACGCGCGCGAAACTCTATGGCGTCGTGCTCCGTATCTTGCGCAGGCAAGATCTCGCGGAGGAGGTCATTCAGGAGGCTTACGTCAAGATCTGGAACAGCGCCGGCCAGTTCAATCCGGCCCTGTCCTCGCCAATCACGTGGATGGCCTCGATCGCGCGCAACCGTGCGATCGATATCGTGCGGAAAAAATCGGAAGCCTCCATCGAGGAAGAGCCTCAGGCGATGGAGGTCGCGGCCGAAAGTCCCGATCCGCTGGCGCGCCGCGAGATGACCGAGGAGCTGAAGCGGCTCCTGGAATGCATCGGCCGGCTCGAGCCGGACCGTCAGAGGCTCGTGCTGCTCGCCTATTACAACGGCTGGAGCCGCGAGCAATTGGCGGAGAAATTTGCCGCGCCGGTCAACACGGTGAAGACGTGGCTGCGGCGCAGCATGCTGGATATCCGGGAGTGCCTCGGACTTTGATCGCTTGGATGATGAGGGTGGTACTGGACTGCAATTGATGGCGTATACGGAGGACCATATCGCGCTCGCCGCGGAATACGCGCTCGGTACGCTCGGCGCCGATGAGCGCGTGCAGGTCGAGACCATGATGGCGGTGGACCCGGCCTTCGCCGAAATCGTGCAGGCCTGGTCGTATCGGCTTGGCGTGCTCAACCAGATGGTCGGCTCGGTCGAGCCGCGTCCGATCGTGTGGGAGAACATCAGGGCGGAGATCGCGCGCACGGCCGCAGTGCAAGAGCGGCCGGCGAGCGCCGAGGCTCCACCGCCGCCTGTGCCGGACTCGTTCTCGCTGGCAGCTGCGGAGGCTCCGCCCGAGAGCTCGCCGCAGGTGGAGCTGTCGCAGCCCGAAGCCGGGCCGCCCGAGGCGCCGCGTCCCGACTTTGATGCTGTTCCGGACATCGCGCCGCAATTCATCCCGCAGGTCCATGCGCCGGATGCCAACGTCGTCCATGCGCCGCAGGCGCCGCTCGCCGACGACAGCAACGTGATTCGTCTCGAGAGCAGGGTGAAGCGCTGGCGTACCGTCGCTTCCGTCCTCAGTGCGCTCGCGGCCGCGCTGCTCGTGACGCTGTCGCTGCAGATCTTCCAGCCCGATGCGCTGCCGGGCGCCTTGCGTCCGCCGCCCCGCATCCAGACGGTTGAGGTGAAGACGCCGGCCGCGCCGCTCGCGGCCTCCGCGCAATATGTCGCGCTGCTGCAGGGCCAGGGCGGCGGCCCCGCCTTCATCATGACCATCGACGGCGCGACGCGGAATTTCACGGTGCGGAAGGTCGGCGCGACGCCGGAGCCCGGCAAAAGCTTCGAGCTCTGGCTGATCTCGGACAAGCTGCCGCGGCCGCGCTCGCTCGGCGTGATCGGCGCCGGCGATTTCACCGCGCGTCCGCTGCTCGCCTCCTACGATGCCGAGGTCGTCAACGGCGCCACCTACGCCGTCACCGTCGAACAGGCGGGCGGCTCGCCGAACGGCCAGCCGACCTCCGCCCCGGTGTTTTCCGGCAAGCTGATCGAGACCGTGCCGCCGGCGCCCGCGCAGAAGTAAATTCCGTAGCCTTGTCGTCACGGTCCATCCCGCTGTCGCAGGCCGACAAGTACCGCTGAATCCGCCCCCGATTTGAACCTCTGCTCCGTCCGCGGCGTCAAATCCCCGGAATTTGAATGCGGTGATGCCGGAAAGGGCGAGAAAATCAGATGGATGCAGCGAGAACGCCGGGCATCTTCGTTCACCAATATGCCGGCCTGCCGCACGGTGCGGCCTTCGAGCACTGGCGCGAGCGGGCCGTCGGTCCCTGCGGCCTCGATATCGGGCCGAGCCATGGCGAGCGCATCGATTGCCGGCTGCAGATCAGCGTCGTCGACAACATCACGCTCGCCATTCCGGAAGGCGCCTCGGCGCAATATTCCCGCACGCAGAGCCACCTTGCCGACGGCAGCGACGATCTCGTGCTGATCGCGGCCCATGCGGGGCTCGTCCGTGTCGGGCAGAACGGCCACACCGTCGAGCTCGCGCCCGCCCAGATGATGCTGGTCGACATGAGCGTGACCGGGACCGTCGGCCACACCGAGGCCGACCGCTTCACGACCATTCGCATGCCGCGCCGTGCGCTGCTCGACATCAGTCCGCGTGCCGAGGACAAGCTCTCGCAGGTGCTCTCCGACGGCGCGGTCGCCGAGACCGTCTTCCGCTACCACGCGCTCGCCGCCAATCACGCGCCGCATCTCGATGCCGTCGGCCAGCGCCTGACCGCGCAGCACATGGTCGATCTCGTCGGTCTCCTGCTCGGCACCGATGCCGAGCATGCAAGCCGCGCCCGCGGCCGCGGGCAGGCGGCGGCGCGCCTCGATCTCATGCGTGCCGACGTGATGGCCGCGCTCGGCCGCAACGATCTCTGCCTCGCGGAAGTTGCGACGCGCTCGGGCCTCAGCCCGCGCCAGGCCCAGCGCCTGTTCGAGCAGGCCGGCACGACCTTCACCGAATTCGTGCTGGAGCAGCGCCTGCTCCATGCGCGCAAGCTGCTCGGCGATCCCCGCGCCAGGATGCGCAAGATCAGCGACATCGCGCATTCCTCCGGCTTCTCCGATCTGTCCTATTTCAACCGCGCCTTCCGCAAGCGCTTTGGCGCGACGCCGTCGGAGCTGCGCGAGGGGTAGATCGCGGGTTCGGCGCGCAGGCGGTGACGCCAGCGGGTTCAGGACGGTTGCCCCACCGCTCGTGCCCCCGGACAAGCCGCAACGCATGAGCGTTGCGGCGCAGAGCCGGGACCCAGTGCGTAACCGAGCTCGAGATCAAGCTGCACTCCGGTTTGCAGGGCACACCTTCGCATTCTCGCGGCGCGCTCGCCCGAGCTTTGCTGTTTCGTTCGCACCCATGGAAGCCAAAGGGCGCAGGGAAGGCCGGGCGCCGGCTGGCACCCGCAGATCCGTGCGCTTTGAAGAACGCACACGGGGTGGATCACAGGTCTCGCCGAACGCCCGGCCTTCCCTGCGCGGCTGGTTTTAACGGTGTCCTTCGTGCTCTCCTCGGGGAGCGTTGCACTATTGCCCCCGTCCTCTTGCAGCTTCTCTGATGCGCGCACCCGGTCGGGCCGCCGCATCACCGCAAGCCTTGACGCCAGAACCCCGGGCGTCGGGACCACACGACTTCTCCGTCCGCGGACGATTTCGCCTCAGCGCCCGGGGCTTAGTGTGCGCACCCCAGACCATCGACCAAACCGCTGTGACCGCGCCGTGTCGTATGCGCATTGCGCCAGGACTCACGGTCGCCCGCCCTGTCCTCCGCAATCGCGCCGGCGCTACCGCGTCCACCGCATCCCGTGACGATCGCGAAGCGCCCCTCTGGCAGGGCCGGGATGGCGGCGTGTATGCCACAAATCCGAAATTCGGAAAAGTGAAATATTTTTGCGGGAGGGACTTGACGCGGTGTTTCGCCCGACGCCTCGCGAACGGCGCGCCCGCCCTCCACTCGTCATTCCGGGGCGCGCGCAAGCGCGAACCCGGAATCCATTTCACCGCACGACGTGCCGCCCATGGATTCCGAGCCCGCGTGCTTCCGCGCGCATCCCGGAATGACGATGGATGGAAGCGGCCGCGCCGTGCGAGATCGCGATTTTGTGCAGCGGCGCGGGCGTTGCCGCATTTGTTCGGCGCCATCTGTTGAGCTAGTCTGTCTCTGCGGGCAGACCGCAGTTTTTCTCTGGAAAGCGGAGATGGCGCGTATCGTCGTGCTCGGCGCCGGGTTTGCGGGGTTGTGGGCGGCGATCGGCGCTGCGCGCAAGCGCGAGGAGATCGGCGCGAGCGAGCGCGACATCGAGATCCGTCTCGTCGACCGCAATCCCTATCACAACATCCGCGTGCGCAATTACGAGGCCGATCTCGGCGAGGTCGCGCTTCCACTTCCGCAATTGCTCGATCCGATCGGCGTCAGCCACGGCCTCGGCGAGGTCGAGGCCATCGATCCGGCCCGGCGCGAAATCTCGCTGGTCACCAGCGCCGGCGAGGAGACGCTGCACTACGACCGCCTGGTGCTGGCGCTCGGCAGCGAGGTGATGCGCCCCGAGATTCCCGGCCTTGCCGTGCACGCCTTCGACGTCGATACCTATGTCGCAGCGCTCCGGCTCGAAGATCATCTGGCTTCGCTCGGACGCAGCGCGCCGTCTCCGGGGCATTCAACGGTGGTCGTGGTCGGTGCCGGCTTCACCGGCATCGAGGTCGCAGCCGAGATGCCTGACCGGTTGGTGCGTGCTGGCATCACCGGCAGCCGCCGCATCATTCTGGTCGATCCCAATCCGAGCGTCGGTGCCAGCATCGGCACGCACGCGCGTCCCGTCATCGAGACGGCCCTGGCTTCGCTCGACGTCGAGACGCGGCTTGGCGTGCGTGTCGCCGCGATCGAGGCCGCGGGCATCCGCCTGAGCTCGGGCGAGTTCATTGCGGCGCAGACGGTGATCTGGTGCGCAGGGATGCGGGCGAGCCCTGTGGCGGCGAGCTTTCCAGGCGGGCGCGATCGCCTCGGGCGGCTGCTCGTCGATCCCTTGATGCGCGTCGCCGATGTCGGCGGCGTGTTCGCGGCCGGCGACGTCGCCTCGAGCGTGATCGACGGGCTGCATCCGACGGTGATGTCCTGTCAGTTCGCGCGGCCCATGGGCCGCTTCGCCGGCCACAACGTGGTCGCCGATCTCGTCGGCCTGCCGATGCTGCCGCTGCGGATCGACTGGTACGTCACCGTGCTCGATCTCGGTGCCTGGGGCGCGCTCTACACTGAAGGATGGGAACGCCGGGTTCGTGCCACCGGCGCGGCGGCGAAAGCGACCAAGAACACCATCAACCGCAAGCGCATCTATCCGCCGCTGACTGGCAGCAGAGACGAGCTGTTCGCGGCTGCAGCGCCGACCGTGCAGGCGCCGCCGCCGACTTATGGGGCGCGATGAAATTTCATTGGGCTGCTTGGAGGACGTACCCCAGACATGGGAAAGCGCCCGTGGGGGGCGGGCGCTTTCTGTAGTCGACTTGGGGTTGGGGTCGTCTACATATCCACGTGGCGACTTTGGGGGGCTGGTAAAGAGCCGCGTGAATTCAGAAAACTCGTCAGATCTCCTTAGCGAACGAGGTTCGCGTTCGAACTGGTGACAACGACCGGCTTGCCGGCCTTGATGACGCGGGCGGTCTGGGTCAGGCCTTCATCCGAACCCGAGCGTGCCGTGATGCCGAGGCCAGCCACCGCGATCCCTGCGACGAGGGCGACGACCACGATTTTCAAATGGGTCGCGCGATCTGCGCTGTAGATCGAGTGGTTCATGGAAGCCTCCTGCCGCCATCTACCCGAAGTAGTCGCCGGCCGTTTGAGGCAGGTTCATGCTTCCGGTGCCCAACAACCTAGTATTGGGGGGATTCGTTCCCAAGAGGCCATCACAAGAGCGTGATAGGACGTGATAGATCGCGATCAAGGGCGACCCGTGATCGTTCTTTTATATAATCATTTCAAAGTCGTAATGTGCTCGTTGCCTGACTTTCCTGGCTTTGGTCGACAAGGCGCCAGGAACTCAAAAACCATTTGCCTGTGGCTGAAAAACACACGGCTTCTTAAGGCAAATCAGATGCTTCCGACCGTTTTCAGCCTCGCCCTGGGGTGGATTTCTGCCTGCGACAGCACGGTGGTCTGGGCGCGGAACCGCTCCACCAGGGACCGCACGAAGGGCCGAATGGAAGCGGAGGTGACCAGCACCGGCGCCTCGCCCTCGCGGGCGGCGCGCTCGAAGGCCTCGCGCACGGCGGTCATGAATTCCGAGAGTTTCGACGGCTGCATGGCAAGGCTGCGCTCCTCGCCCTGGCCGATGATGGATTCGGCAAAAGCCTGCTCCCATTTCGCCGACAGCGCGATCAGCGGCAGATAGCCGGCATACGAGGTGTTCTGCGCGCAGATCTGCCGCGCCAAGCGTGCGCGGACGTGCTCGACCATGGTCGCGGGGTTGCGCGAGAAGGCGAGCGAATCCGCGATGCCTTCGAGGATGGTGGAGAGGTCGCGGATCGAGATGCGTTCGGCGAGCAAGAGCTGCAGCACGCGCTGGATGCCGGACACCGTGACCTGGCCCGGGACGATGTCCTTGACCAGCTCGCTCTGCTCCTTCGGCAGCTCCTTGAGCAGCTTCTGCACCTCGCCGTAGGACAACAGGTCCGACATGTTGGCCTTGAGCAGCTCGGTGAGATGGGTCGACAGCACGGTCGCGGCGTCGACGACGGTGTAGCCCTTGAGCGAGGCCTCTTCCTTGAGGCTGGCATCGACCCAGGTCGCGGGCAGGCCGAAGGTCGGCTCGGTGGTGTGGATGCCGGGCACCTGCACCTGGCTGCCGCCGGGATCCATGACCATGAACTGGTTCGGCCAGATCTTGCCGGTACCGGCGTCGACCTCCTTGATTTTGATGATGTAGGTGTTGGCCTCGAGCTGGACGTTGTCGAGGATGCGCACCGCCGGCATCACGAATCCCATCTCGATCGCGAGCGAACGGCGCAGCGCCTTGATCTGCTCGGTGAGGCGGTCGGTGCCGTCCGGGCCGTTGACCAGCGGCAGCAGGGCGTAGCCGAGCTCGATCTTGAGGTCGTCGATCTTGAGCGCGGCCGAGATCGGCTCTTCGGTCGCGGCAGCGCCCGGCGCACCCGGCGTTCCCGGAGCGGGCGCGGCTTGGGCGGCCGCTTCGGCCCTGGCCGTCACCCGGTTGCGGTTGCGGGCGTTCCAGGCGAGCGCGCCGGCGCCGGCGCCGAGCGCGAGGAAGGGAAGGGTCGGAATGCCCGGCAGAGCCGCCAGCACCAGCATCACCGCCGAGGACATTGCCAGCGCCTGCGGATAACCGGAGAACTGCTTCATCAGCGCCTTGTCGGCGGCGCCGGAGACGCCGGCCTTGGAGACGAGCAGGCCGGCCGCGGTCGAGACGATCAGCGCGGGCACCTGGGTGACGAGGCCGTCACCCACCGTCAGCAGCGTGTAGGTGCGGCCGGCGTCGGCGAAGGACATGCCCTGCTGCGCGACGCCGATGATCATGCCGCCGACGACGTTGATGAAGACGATCAGGAGGCCGGCGATGGCGTCGCCCCGGACGAATTTGGAGGCACCGTCCATGGCGCCGAAGAAGCCGCTCTCGTCCTCCAGCTCCTTGCGCCGCTCCTTGGCGACCTTCTCGTCGATCAGGCCGGCGGAGAGGTCGGCGTCGATCGCCATCTGCTTGCCGGGCATGGCGTCGAGGTGGAAGCGCGCGGCGACTTCGGCGATGCGGCCCGAACCCTTGGTGATGACGACGAAGTTGACGATGATCAGGATGGCAAAGACGATGATGCCGATGACGAAATTACCGCCCATCACGAAGTTGCCGAACGCCTCGATGACGTGACCGGCCGCGGCCGTGCCCTCGTGCCCGTGCGACAGGATCAGGCGGGTCGAGGCCATGTTGAGCGACAGGCGCAGCATGGTCGAGATCAGGAGGATGGTCGGGAAGGCGGAGAATTCCAGCGGCGCCTGGATGAACAGCGAGGTCATCAGGATCAGGATCGACAGCGTGATCGAGATCGCCAGGAACAGGTCCAGCACGATCGCGGGCAGCGGCAGGATCAGCACCACCAGGATGGTGAGGATGCCGAGCGCCAGCGCGATGTCGCCGCGCTTGAGGACGGTGACGATGTCGTTGAGGGAGGGGATGCCGGGCTTCGCGCCGCCTACGCCCTGTCCCGCGGTGACGTCGACCATGGTAGCTGCCTCCCCGCGCGCCTGCCGTCCGCGCGCCCCAAACGTCTGCGCGGCGGCCGACGGGCCGCCGTTCCGAAAGTGAGGCACCGCACTGGCGTCCACGGGAGCTCCCGTTCTACGCGGCTGACGACACTCGACTTCACCCGGCAATTCTTGCCGGGTGTATGGTTAGCAAAGGGTTAACGCGGGGCCGATGAAGGTCAGACCCGGGGGCGCTAGGCACCCGGATGCCGAATCCGGGCGATGGCCGCCAGGCTGCGGCCGATGGAAGGCCGGGCCGAACTGCTCGGGATCGCGCCCCTAGAGCGCCTGCACCACATCGGCATTGCCCATCGGCAAAGGGCTGCTCGCGTCTTTCCTGATCGACTCGGCTACGAAGCGAAGCTCCCAGTTCTTGACGAACCAATAGGCCGCAAAAGCCCAGAGGCCGGACCATTCCACGTACAGGATGTAGGAATCATTCGCCCGATCCGTATGCAGCAAATGCATAATGACCGAGCCTCCCATCGCCAGGAGCATGTAAGCGCCGATCAGGAAGTAGAACGTCCTAAACCGCTTACGTGCCGTTTGATTGTTCTTGAGTTGCGACAGCGTCTGGTCCGAGTACCAGAATATGATAACGCCGATACACGCGAACGCCAGAACGGCGCTGATGCCGTGCAGCGTGACGTTTGGATAGCCGAACGATGCCAATGTGAAGGGACTCGTCTTGTCGGGGATGCCCATCGGAAAAATCGCGACGCCCAAGGTAAATGCGCCAGTCAGGCTGAGCCAGCGGTCTTCATTCTTCGAGAAGCCCTTGTAGCGGTACAGGAACACGCCGACCGCGAAGAGCAGGCCGCAGAACCAGAGCCGGACGGGATAGAGGGCTGCCACGCCTTGAGCAGGGGTTTGGGCGAAATAGTAATCACTCAGCGAGGGCTGCAGGCGAATTCCCCAGAGCAGGCCGACCAAGATCACGATGACCGGGAAAGCTGCGGTCAGCACGCCCATTCGTGTCCGCAGTTTTCCGGTAGTTCTCAACGATGGCCTTGTCGATATGATCTTGTTCCATAATGAGCTCCATGACGCCAATGAGCGTCATGGTGCCATTATTTAAGGTTGTGGAAAAGACTTAGGGTTGTAGGCAAGACGCCGCAGTCCCGATGCGTGGCTGCAGGCTTGGTACCCCATACGGTTAGGCCGGACCTTCGACGGAGCTCGCAATGCACTGAGGCGCATTGGGGCGTCCAGGCGTCGGGCGAGTCGCCCGCAACGATGGTCGGGGAGGGCCGTCCTACTTCGCCTTCTCCATCTTCGTCACCGTATACCCCGACGCCGCCTCCTCGGCCTCGAAGGTGATCTTGTCGCCGACCTTCACCTGCTTGAGCATGGCGGGATCCTTGACCCGATAGACCATGGTCATGGGGTCCTCCATGCCAAGCCTCTTCGCCGGTCCGTGCTTGAGCGTGATCTTGCCGGCGCCTTCGTCGATCTTCTTCACCTCGCCGCTGATCGCGGCGCCTTCGGCGGCGAGGGTTGCAGTCGCAATGCCGACGCTCAGCGTCAGCGCCGAAGCGATACGGATGATGCGGTTCATGTGGTGGATCTCCTTTCGCATTACTTCACGGTGACCTGGCCGATCATGCCGTATTCGCGATGATCGGGAATCAGGCACGAATATTCGAAGGTGCCGCGCTTGCTGAACTTCCAGAGGATCTCGGTCGTCTTCTTGGGCGCAAGCCGCGCCGCATTGGGCTCGTCGTGCTCCATGTACGGATGCTTCTTCATCTGATCCGCATGCGCGAGATTCTCTTTGGTCGTGGCTAGCAGGAATTCGTGGTCCTCCTTGCCGACATTGCGCAGCACGAAGCGGATCTGCTCGCCGCGCTTCACCTCGAATTTCGCGGGCGTGTAGTCCATCTCGTTCATCAGAATTTCGATGGTGCGCGCGGGCTTCCTGGGATCGCCGGGCTCGCCGGCCGAATAGTCTCCGTGCCCGTGCTTGTCGTGCGCAAAGGCCGGCGCGGCGGAAAGTGCAGCCAGCGCCAGCGCAAGCTTGCTCGTGGTCTTCATCGTGGTCTCCGGTTGGTGGTTCATCGAAACGCTCACATCTTGTGCTTCATCGGCGTGCCGCCGGATTTCTGCCGCGCCGGCTCTTTGGCGGGTGGGGCGACTTCGTAGGCGACGGTGCCGGGCGGGAATTTGTACGGACCGGGATCGCGGTAATCGTCGCGCGCGAGGTCTTCGCGGATCTTCATCACCGTGAACATGCCGCCCATCTCGATCGGCCCGAACTGGCCGGTGCCGGTCATCATCGGCAGCGTGTTGTCGGGCGCGGGCATCTCCATGTTGCCCATCGCCATGCCGGTCGAGCCCATGGCCATGCCGTCCGGCGCCAGCTTGCCGACGGCCTTGGCGAGGTCCTTGCGCGACACGCCGATCAGGTTGCGCACGTCGTGTCCCATCGAATTCATGGTGTGGTGCGACTTGTGGCAATGGAACGCCCAGTCGCCGGGATTGTCGGCGAGCACGTCGAACACCCTGACGGCGCCGACCGGAACGTCGGTGGTCGTCTCCGGGATCTGCGCGCTCTCTGCAATCCAGCCGCCGTCGGTGCAGGTCACCGCAAAGCTGTGGCCATGCAAATGAATCGGATGGTTGGTCATGCTGAGATTGCCGATGCGCACGCGCACCTTGTCGCCGAGCCTGACCGGCAAGGGATCGATGCCGGGAAAGACCCGCGCGTTCCAGGTCCACATGTTGAAGTCCGTCATCTCGTTGACGTGCGGCAGATAGGTGCCGGGGTCGACGCGATAGGTGCTCATCACGAACACGAAGTCGCGGTCGACGGCGCGGAAACTCGGGTCGCGCGGATGCACGACGAACATGCCCATCATGCCCATCGCCATCTGCACCATTTCGTCGGAATGCGGGTGGTACATGAAGGTCCCGCTCTTCTTCATCTCGAACTCGTAGACGAAGGTCTTGCCCGGCTGGATGTGCGGCTGGGTCAGCCCGCCGACGCCGTCCATGCCGCTCGGGACGATCATGCCGTGCCAGTGCACCGTGGTGTACTCGGGCAGTCTGTTGGTGACGAAGATGCGCACCTTGTCGCCCTCGACGGCTTCGATGGTCGGGCCCGGCGATTGCCCGTTGTAGCCCCACAAATTCACCTTCATTCCTTCCGCGAACTCGCGCACGACAGGCTCGGCGACGAGATGGAATTCCTTCCAGTCGCCGTTCATGCGGAACGGCAGCGACCAGCCGTTCAGCGTGACCACGGGGCGATAATCCGGGCCGCTGGTGGGGTGCAGCGGCGGCTGCATCACCACCTTGTCCATGGTCGGTGCTTCCGGAATCGAGGCGGCCTGAACGCGGCCGCTGATGGCTGAGGCGCCGGCAAGGGCCGCGCTGCCTAAAAATCCTCGACGGGAAAACATGCTGGCCTCCATCTCAATGGCCGCCGGCGACAGGCGCTGCCGCGGCAACGGTGGTTGGATTGTCGCCTGCGGCGGCGGGCAGGCCGCCACCGTTGACGGCGGTCTGCAGATCGGCCTGGGCGAGGAAGAATCTCTGCCTGGCGTCGATCGCGCCGCGCAGCGCCGCGAGGCGCTGCCGCGCTTCGGTGAGCAGCGCGAAGATGTCGACCTGCATGCTGGAGAAGCGCAGCTGCATCTCCTCGGTGATGATCTTGCGCAACGGGATGATCTCGCGCTGATAGTGACCGGCGATGTCGTAAGTGGAGCGATAGACGCGATAGGCGTCGCGCGCCTCGGAGCGCACATTCACGGCCCGCTCGGTCAGGCGGTTGAAGGCGAGGTTGTAGGTCTCGGTGGCCTGGCGCACGCGCACCTCGCCGCCGTCGAAGATCGGAATCTGGAACGTCAGGTCGAAGCCGCGCTCGCGGAACGGCGGCCCTTCCGGATCCTGGGTGCGACGGGAGATGCCGGCGATATCGAGCAGCGTCACGAAGCGTGTCGCCTCGGTGAGATCAAGCGCCTTCGCCAGCGCGGCCAGCTCGAGCCGCGCGATCTGCAGGTCGAGGCGATGCGCCACCGCATCGGCCTCGATCGTGGGGAGGGCCAGCGGCCGGCGCGGCAATGGCGGCAACTGGTTGGGCAGGCGGAAGTCGAGACGGTCGTCCCACAGCCCCATCTGGCGCGCCAGCTTTTCGCGCGCGCTTGCCGCCGCCTGTCGCGCGCCGGCGAGGTCGGCGGTGGTCTCGGCATAGAACACCTGCTCGCGGGCCTGGTCGAGCTTGTTGAGCGAGCCGGTCTCGCCGAGCTTGAGCGCGAGCTGTGCGGTCGATTCCGCCGTCGCCTTCGCGTCGGTCAGCAGTTCCACCATCTCGTTGGCGGCAACCGCGCGGACATAGGCGCGGCGCACGTCCGAGGCGTGCCGCAGCGTCGCCAGCGCGGCGCGCAGCTGCGCGCCGCGGAAGCGTTCCCGAGCGATCTCGGACCGGAACGGCAGGGTGGCGAGCGCGAGGATGTCGCCGACCACCTGGCGCTCGATCTCGCTG
Source organism: Bradyrhizobium sp. USDA3516 (assembly GCF_057651995.1). Lineage (NCBI taxonomy): Bacteria > Pseudomonadati > Pseudomonadota > Alphaproteobacteria > Hyphomicrobiales > Nitrobacteraceae > Bradyrhizobium > Bradyrhizobium sp. USDA3516. The sequence continues at coordinate 18,019 of NZ_JBYGYN010000005.1, forward strand.
GCGCCATTGCCTGTGATGCGCGAGATCGCGAACACGGGATTGGCCGGCAGGCTCTGCTCGACCAGCTCGGTCTCCGCCAGCGCCAGCTCGTTGTAGGCGGCCTGCAGTCCCTTGTTGTTGAGCAGCGCGATCTGCACGGCGGCGTCGACGCTGAGCGTGCGCGAGAGCAGCTGGCGGACGCGGGAATCGACCGCGGCGGCGCCGTCAGCCGAGTGCACGAAGGCGACGTCCTTGTTGATGGTCCGGCTCGTCAGATCCGAGACCGCGCTCATGCCGCTGTCGGGCGAGAACGCGGCGCAGCCGGACAGTCCGAGCACGGCGAGCACGAGCAGGCTCCGCGCAACATGCTGTGACATGGCGCGCTCCTACCGCTCTTGCTTCGGCTGCGGCGTCACCGCCTCGTTGCGGCCGCGCCAGGGAGCCGGCGTCGCAGGCCGCAGGCTGGTATAGGGCGCGATGGTCGAGCGATAGCCGACGGGGGCTACCTTCGCCGCCGGATCGGCGGGATCCGCGCTGGCCATGTGCGTCGTTGCCGGCATGCAGCCGGACAGCGCCGGCGCGGAAAAAGCCAGTAGCAGCCAAATGAAACGTGAGTGTCGATCACCCACCGCAGATGCGGCGGATTTCGCCCCGGAAAGCGCGAGCATGTCCTAAATCCCGATCTGAAAGACCACAGGTTCGCGCGCGCAAAAGCGCGCTTCGAAACCGAAACCGTCGTGTCAGATCAGGCGATGGGAGGGCGGTAGTGCTGGGGCGGCGCGGCGCTGTGCAGGCTGGGCACGATCTCGGGCGCACAGGTCGACATCGGCCGGACCGGCGTGGCGACGCTGGGCAGATCGGCCGGCAGTGCGCTGACGCACATCATCGCACAGCACGGGCCCACTGTTCCCTTGCCGTCGTGATGATTCGGAAGAGGCGCGTCCTTCGCCGCGGTCTGCGAAGGGGGCGCCGCATGCTGGTGCGGAACATCGCCATGCGGAACATCGCCGTGGCTCGCAGCCATATGGTGATGCACCGGAACGGAGTCGGCCAAACCCTCGTCGCCAAGGCAGGGCGCAGCACTACCGAAGGCAAGGCTTGCAGCCGGCGCGAGCACGCAGAACAGATAGGCGAGGGCGACGATCCGCCCCACCCTGATCCGCATCGATCGTGTCAAACGCAGCAACATCCCGCCAATGGGCTCCTCGCGCGGCAATGTTGCACACGCTGATTGCAAACTAGTGTCAAAACGCGCATTCGCCAAGCGCCTTCTTACCGCAGTGCACAGCGCATGCCCAATATCGCGGCGTGCTGCTTGACCCTGTGGCAACCCGCGGGCCATGTTCCCGCCGTGCACGCGCCCAATCATCCCGGCCAGACGCCTCATTCATTCAGCCCTGATTCGCGTCAGGCCTGGATGCGGCTGGTCATTGCGCTTTTGATCGGCTCGATCGGCGCCGTCGGCATGTGGGCCGTCGTTGTGGTGATTCCGATCGTGCAGGCCGAATTCGGCGCCACGCGCGGCGCGGTTTCGCTGGCCTTCACCATGATGATGTTCGGCTTCGGGCTTGGCGGCGTGATCGCGGGCAAGATCACCGACCGGTTCGGCATCGTGCCGGCGATGGCGATCAGCATCGCCTTTCTCGGCGTTGCCAATGTGCTCGCGGGCCTGTCGGGCCAGCTCTGGCAGTTCGTGGCGGCTTATTTCTTCATCGGGCTCGGGACGTCGGCGACCTTCGCGCCGCTGATGGCCGAAGCCTCGCACTGGTTCGAGCGCTATCGCGGTCTTGCGGTGACCATCGTCGCCAGCGGCAATTACGTCGCCGGCGCGATGTGGCCGCCGATCGTGAGCTGGGGCACGCAGGAGATCGGCTGGCGCTACACCCATATCGGCATCGCCGTCGTCTGCGCCGGCCTGATGACGGTGCTGGTGCTGATCCTGCGCGCGCAGATGGGCCGCGACACCGTGCACGATCATGCCAATGCGCCGCCGCCGCGGGTCGACCTCAGGCTGTCGACGAATACGCTGACGGTGCTGCTCTCGATCGCCAGCATCTCCTGCTGCGTGGCGATGGCGATGCCGCAGGTGCACATCGTCGCCTATTGCGGCGATCTCGGTTATGGCGTGGCGCGCGGCGCCGAGATGCTGTCCCTGATGATGGGCTGCGGCATCATCAGCCGGATCGGCTCGGGCTACCTCGCCGACAAGATCGGCGGCATCTACACGCTGCTGGTGGGATCGCTGGCGCAGGGCTTTGCGCTGGTGTTCTATCTGTTCTTCGACAGCCTGACCTCGCTCTATCTGATTTCCGCGATGTTCGGCCTGTTCCAGGGCGGCATCGTGCCGAGCTACGCCATCATCGTGCGCGAGGCGATGCCGGCGAGCGAGGCTGCGACCCGGGTCGGCATCGTGATCTTCGCGTCCGTGTTCGGCATGTCCTTCGGCGGCTGGGTGTCCGGCGTCATCTTCGACGCCACCGGCTCGTATGCCGCGGCCTTCACCAACGGCGTCGCCTGGAATGCGCTGAACGTCGGCATCGTCGTACTGCTCTTGATCCGCGCGCGGACGGGCTCGGTCAAGGCCGGGCCCGGTTTCGCGACTTAAACCGCCTGTCCTGCCTTGAGCAGCGAGCATCCGGTGATCTTGTAGCTGCCGTCGCCCTGCTGCTCGAGCGTGTAGAGTGCCACCCAGGCCTCGCCATTGGCATCGACGATATGGACGCGCTGGGCGATCCAGGTGCCATCGCTCTTACTCTCGCCGAACTCGAAACTCTTGTGACGATAGACCGGCGCGTAGCCGTTTCGCACCATCGACATGAAGATGTCGGGTGCGGGGAAGATCTCCTTGATCGCCGGTGCCGCATAGGAATAGGCCGCCGCCGCATCGTCGCGAACGAAGGCCTGCTCCTGGGCGCGGATCACGCTCTGGGCCGCCGCGACATCGCCGGCGAACGCTGAATGATGACAGGCAACAATGAGAGCGACCAGCAAGGCTGCGATACGCATGACAGGCTCCGCGTCGATATCCCGGCGGCGATCGTAGCACATCTGCTGCGGCCGGCGTGGACTCGTGAATCACACGCTTGGCCTGGGTGCTCCAGATGCCCGCTCCGCCCTCAGCAGCGGCACAAAAATCGTCGAAGGTCGCCGATGGGCCAAGCGCAGACGTCGCTGGAATTCGCGAAAGTTAACGCCATTCGATTCCGTATGCATCAATGGGCTGCTGAAAGCCTTTGAGCTGGTGGGCACCCAAACTCGACACTTGCACGCGATCCCGGATGCAATCCTGTACAGCCTTTGACACGAGAATAGCATCCGGTTCGGCCAACTGACACAAGCGTGCGGCCAGTTGAACGGTCGCACCGAAAAGGTCGTTGCTGTCAGCAATCGGTTCACCGACATCGATGCCAATTCGCACCTGAAGCTTCTCCTTGCTCGCTAGATTAAAGGCTTCAAATGCGCGCTGGATGGCGCGGGCGCATTGCACAGAGGCAGCGGCGTCGGCAAAGGATGCCATGATACCATCGCCGGTGTGCTTCACCACATGCCCGCCCTCGTCCTTCAAGGCCCGGCGCACCAGCGCGTCATGAGCCCGAACCATCTCCACTGAACGGGCATCGCCAAGACGCGCCGTCATGCTGGTAGAGCCGACGATGTCGGTGAACATGATAGCTCGCAGCGCCGAATCGAATTTGACATCGTCTGCCGCGCCGCTAGGTGCCGGGTCGGATACCCTCCCCAGAAAGGCCTGGACCGCCGAGAGGTCCACTTCGATGACATCTTTCGCCACGTCGCCGTGAGCTTCGTCATGAACCCTCATCGCCGTTCGGATATCCGGTGCGTCAATGAGGCAGAAGCCCGTACCGCGCGATTCATCAAACCAGTACGTTAGAAAACGAACGCCGTATCCATCTTGCACTTCCAAATCTTTGCGATGCGCCTCGGCGATATCGGCAGCGGTTAGCCCCGAGAGATCGTGTCGGTCAAGGAAGATTGGCATTGGCAGCACCCGATCCAATTCTTCGAAATATGGCCTGAAGTCTGCACCAAGTTTGGAGTTCCCGAAAGTGCCAATCCCCGCGTCCTGATGTCCGCCGCGCGCCACAAGCCGCAATGCTCAGGCCGATCAGCAGATTTTCCGCTCGGCCTTCAGGAGTCGAGATTCCTTCGACTATGAGTCCACACCGCCTACCGCTTCCGCTTCGCGGGCTTCGTCGTCTTCGACGTGCGCGCCCTGGCCTTGCTGGGCGGCGGCGTGCGCAAGCCGTCCACGAACACGTCGAGCAGGCGCAGCGCGGTTGCCTGCCAGCCGGGCTGGTCGTGCACGTAGCACATGCCGAAGAAGGCGCGCAGCAGGTCCTCCGGGCTGATGTCGGCGCGCATCTCGCCGGCTGCGACCGCCCGGTCCAGCAGCGAGCCGATCGCCTTGGTCAGACGCTCGAAGGAGAAGGCATGCAGCTCCGACCCGCTCTGCACTGCGAGCGCCAGCGCGGCCATCATCCCCTTCTTGGTCGCAACGAACTCGACCCCCGAGCGTAGCCAGCGCCGCAGCGCCTCGACCGGATCCTTGGCATTCTTCAGTTGCTCGGCCAGCTCGCTGAGCTGCTCGACCTCGCGCCGATACACCGCCTCGAACAGGGCCTCGCGCGTCGGAAAATGCCGATACAGCGTGCCGATGCCGACGCCGGCGCGCTTCGCCACCGCTTCCAGGCTCGCCTCCGAGCCGCCCGCATTGAACACGAGCTTCGCCGCTTCGAGCACGCGCTCGCGGTTGCGCACGGCATCGGCGCGGGGTTTGCGGCTCTGGTCGGTGTGGTCGTCCATGCCGCGCAATGTAGATCACGAATTGGTTAGATTGAACCCTCGCCGGACCCTTAGCTAGCTGCATCGCGTTGGTGGCGCACGCGCTTTTGACGAATTCCAGATTCTTTCGCACCGCCCTTGTTAAGCGGAGGCAGCCTCCGTATCTTCGATCGAGCGCCGGCCGCATCGTGATCGGAAGGCGCGCAATCGACAGCGGCCACGGCGGTGGCGCGCTGCGCGATGACTCATGTCCAAATCTGATCGGAGCCTTGTATGAACCACTCCATCAGCCTCACCGTGAACGGTGCGCGGCGCGACTTCGTCCTCGACGATCCGCGCGTCACGCTGCTCGATCTCCTGCGTGAGCGCCTCCATCTGACCGGAACCAAGAAGGGGTGCGACCGCGGCCAGTGCGGCGCCTGCACCATTCTCGTCGACGGCAAGCGCATCAACTCCTGTCTCGCGCTCGCCATCAGCCACGACGGGGCCGACATCCTCACCATCGAAGGCCTCGCGCGCGGTGACCAACTGCATCCGGTGCAGGCGGCCTTCATCGCCCATGACGGCTTCCAGTGCGGCTTCTGCACGCCCGGCCAGATCATGAGCGCGATCGGCATGATCGGCGAAGGCCAGGCCGGCAACGATCCCGAGCGCGTCCGCGAATGCATGAGCGGCAATCTGTGCCGCTGCGGCGCTTACGTCGGCATCGTCGATGCCGTGCTGGAAGCGCAAGGACAGATGGACGAGACCAATCAGAGGCGCTCCGCATGAAACAATTCGATTATGTCAGGCCGGCGACGGTTGCTGAAGCCGTTGCGGCGGCGGCCCAGCCAGGCGCGGTCTTTCTGGCCGCCGGCACCAACCTGCTCGACCTGATGAAGGGCGGCGTCAGCCGTCCGGACCGGCTGATCGACGTCACGCATCTCGATGGCCTCGGCGGAATCGAGACTCTCGCGGACGGGTCCTTGCGCATCGGCGCCTTGGTGCGCAATGCCGATCTCGCCCATGATGCGGAGTTCGCGCGGTCCTATCCGGCGGTGGCCGAGGCGCTGCTTTCCGGAGCGTCGGCTCAATTGCGCAATGCCGCCACCGTCGGTGGCAATTTGTTGCAACGGACGCGCTGCGCGTATTTCTATGACACCGCCAGCCGCTGCAACAAGCGGACGCCGGGCTCCGGTTGCGACGCGCGCGAGGGCGACAACCGCAGCCATGCCGTGCTCGGCTGGAGCGAGAGCTGCATCGCCACGCACCCTTCCGACTTCTGCGTGCCGCTGGTCGCGCTCGATGCCATCGTCGAGATCGAGGGCAGGGGCGGCCGGCGCGAAGTCGCGCTCGACGAGCTGCACCGCCTGCCGGCCGATGCGCCCGAGCGCGAGTCCGTGCTCGAGCCCGGCGATCTCATCGTCGCGGTGCGCCTGCCGCCCGCTGCGCGCGGCTTTGCCGCGCATGCGCGGTACCTCAAGGTCCGCGAACGCACCTCCTATGCCTTTGCCGTCGTCTCGGCCGCTTCTGCGCTGCGGATCGAGAATGGCAGGATCGAGGAAGCACGGCTCGCGCTCGGCGGCGTCGCCGCAAAGCCCTGGCGCGCCCGCGCCGCCGAAGACGTCCTCAAGGGCGTCGCGCCGACCACGGCCGCGTTCCAGGAGGCGGCCCGGCTTGGGCTCGACGGCGCCAAGCCGTCCGGCGACAACGCCTTCAAGATCGAACTCGCGCGCCGCATCGTCGTGCGCGCGCTGACCTTGGCCGCCGCCGGGACGCCTGCGCGTATCCCCGCGTTGCCGGCCTCTCCCTTCGCCTCGACCTCCGGAGCCCTCCATGTCTGAGCTCAATTTGACCAGCGCTCCCGCCCATCTCAGGCACGGCTCGAATATCGGCCAGCCGCTGACCCGCCGTGACGGCATTCTCAAGGTGACGGGACAGGCGACTTATGCCGCGGACAATCATCCGCCCGGCATGCTGTTTGCGGTGATGGCCGTCTCCAGCGTTGCGCGCGGCCGTGTGGTCTCGCTCGATGTCGCTGCCGCAAAACGCCATCCCGGCGTCGTCGACGTCATGACGCCCGATCACAAGCCAGCGCTCGCGATCGACCCCGACATCAAGACCAATCCGTTCGTGTTCCGGATGGAGGTGCTACAGAGCAACGATATCCGCTACGCCAGTCAGGCGATTGCGGTCGTGATCGCCGAAACCTTGGAGGCCGCGACCGAAGGCGCGGCGCTGCTGGCCCCGCGTTTTGAAGTGCAGCCCGCGCTGGTCGGACTCGATGCCGGCGAAAGCTTCGTGCCGCCGGTCGTCGGTGTCGGCAATCCCACGGAAGGCCACCGCGGCGATGTCGAGGCGGGCCTCGCCGCGGCCGACAAGCAGATCGACGCAACCTACGAGACGCCGCCGCAATATCACAACGCCATGGAGCCGCACGCGATCGTGGCGCGCTGGGAGGGTGACGAGCTCTTCCTCGACACCCCGAGCCAGGCCATGGTGATGGCTCGCGGCCGCGTCGCCGAGCTGTTTGGCCTCGCGCCGGAGAAGATTCATATCCGTAGCCCGTTCCTCGGCGGCGGCTTCGGCTCGAAGGGCTTCCTGACCGGGCCGCAGATCCTCGGCGTGATGGCGGCGAAGCTGGTCGGCAAGCCGGTCAAGCTGGTGCTGCGCCGCGAGCAGATGTATGGCCCGGTCGGCCACCGCGCGCCGACGCGCCAGCGCCTGCGCCTCGGCGCCGACGGCGAGGGACGCCTGACCGCGCTCGATCATCACGCGCGAACCGTGTCGAGCACGTTCGACGATTTCTACGAGCCTGCCGCTGATGCCTCGCACACGCTCTACGCGGCGCCCGCGATCCGCACCTCGCACGATGCCGTGCGCGTCAACTCCGGCACGCCGCTGTTCATGCGCGCGCCGGGCGAGGCGACCGGCTCGATCGCGCTCGAGAGCGCGATCGACGAGATGGCCTGGGCCTGCGGCATGGATCCGCTCGCCTTCCGTCTGAAGAACTACGCCGAGGTCGAGCCGATGACCGGGCGGCCTTTCTCCTCCAAGGCGCTGCGGGCCTGCTACGAGCAGGGCGCGGCGCGCTTCGGCTGGGCCAAGCGTCCGCTGCAGCCGCGGCAGATGCGCGACGATGCCGGTCTGCTGGTCGGCTGGGGCATGGGGACAGCGACCTTCCCGGCGCTGATGTTCCAGGCCGAAGCGCGCGCGGCGATCCGCCGCGACGGCTCCGGCGTGATGGAGATAGGCGCGCATGACATGGGGCAGGGCGCCTGGACCGCGCTGGCGCAGATCGCGGCCGATGCCGTCGGCCTCGACATCGACCGCCTCGACTTCAAGTCGGGGACATCGGACCTGCCCGACGCCGGCATCGCCGGCGGCTCGGCGCACACGGCAACGGCAGGCGCTGCGATCCACAGCGCCGGTGCAGCCGTGATCGGAAAGCTCGCCGATCTCGCCACCAACGACGAGCGCTCGCCGCTGTTCGGCGCCGGCAATGCCGGCGTGATCGCGCGCGACGGCAGGCTGATCCGCCGCGACGACGAGAGCCGCAGCGAGAGCTATGCCAAGATTCTCGCGCGCGCGGGCGTCGCCGAGATCGAGGCCCGCGGCACCGGCGCGGCGAACCCTGCGGCGATGGAGCAATATGCGATGCATGCCCACGGTGCGGTGTTCGCCGAGGTGAAAGTCGATCCCGAGCTCGGCCAGGTCCGCCTCGCCCGGATGGTCGGCGCCTTCGCCGCCGGGCGCATCATCAATCCGCGCATGGTGCAGAGTCAGCTGTTCGGCGGCATGATCTGGGGCCTGTCCTTCGCGCTGCACGAGGCGGCCATCACCGACCGCCGCAGCGGACGGATCATGAATGCCAATCTCGGCGAGTACCATATCCCGGTTAATGCCGACGTGCCGCCGCTCGACGTCATCACGGTCGAGGAGCACGATCCACACGTCAATGCGCTCGGCATCAAGGGCGTCGGCGAGATCGGCATCACTGGCAGCGCCGGCGCGGTCGCCAACGCGGTCTGGCACGCCACCGGCGTACGTGTCCGTAACTTTCCGATCCGGATCGAGGAGTTGCTGACGCAGGGTTGAAGCACGTTGAAATGAGGCCAAAGCGCTGCAACGATGGGAATTGCGCTCTCTCTCCCGCTTGCGGGAGAGGGTGTCTCCGCAATGGGACAATCCCCCAGAGGAAAGAGCTTCACCCTCGCGACCTCTCCCGCAAGTGGGAGAGGTGAACGAGCCGCGCCGGGTGCGCCGATCTCGCCGTTAGAACGTCGGCGGCGTGCAGGCCGAGATCACCTCGCACGGCTTGCCGCCCACGCAGCGGAAGCGATGCGGGCGGCGGCTCTCGAAATAATAGGCATCGCCGGGATTGAGGATGCGGCGCTCGTCCTCGACGGTGACTTCGAGCTTACCCGAGATCACGATGCCGCCTTCCTCGCCGTCATGGACGAGATGAACGCGCCCGGTGTCGCTGCCGGGCTCGTAGCGCTCCTTCAGGATCTGCAGGCTGCGGCCGAACAGATTGTCGCCGACCTGCCGGTACGAGATCGGCTTCTTGCCGACCTCGGTGAGCTCCTCGGCACGGTAGAAGATCTTGCGCCTCGACTCCGGCTCCAGCGCGAAGAACTCGGCGAGCCCCATCGGGATGCCGTCGAGAATGCGCTTGAGCGCGCCGACCGACGGGTTCATCTGATTGGATTCGATCAGCGAGATCGTCGAATTGGTGACACCGGCGCGCTTGGCGAGCTCCCGCTGCGACAACTTGTGGCGCGCCCGGATGAATCGCAGCCGTCCACCGATGTCGACGCTCATGTCCTGGTCCTTGCCCTGATCCCGTGTTGCAGGTGTTGCGGATCGCGCAAATATGGACCGGCAGCCCCAGTCAAATCAATGGCTTGCAGGTCACCAGAAAAGGACTTGTTGCGCTTTGCAAGCCATGGCTCAGCTATTGCGTCAGCAAAGGAGCGCGGCCGTGACCCTTCATCAGATTCCGAACACCATCAAGACCGATTCGTACTGGATGCCGTTCACGGCCAACCGGCAGTTCAAGAAGTCGCCGCGCCTGTTCTCCTCGGCCGAGGGCATGTACTACACCAGCGTCGACGGCCGAAAGGTGATCGACGGCTCCGCCGGGCTCTGGTGCGTCAATGCCGGCCATGGCCGCAAGCAGATCGCCGCCGCGGTCGAGCGCCAGCTGATGACGCTGGACTTCGCGCCGTCGTTCCAGATGGGCCATCCGCTGGCATTCGACTTCGCCGAGCGTCTCGCCGAAATCGCGCCCAAGGGCCTCGACCGCGTCTTCTTCACCAATTCCGGCTCCGAGTCGGTCGACACCGCGCTGAAGATCGCGCTCGCCTATCACCGCGCCAACGGCCAGGCCAGCCGCACCCGGCTGATCGGCCGCGAGCGCGGCTATCACGGCGTCGGCTTCGGCGGCACCTCGGTCGGCGGCATGGTCGCCAACCGCCGCGCCTTCACCACCCTGCTGCCGGGCGTCGACCACATCCGCCACACCCATGATCTCGCCCGCAACGCCTTCGCCAAGGACCTGCCCGAGCACGGCGCCGAGCTCGCCGACGATCTCGAGCGTCTGGTCGCCCTGCACGGCGCCGAGACCATCGCGGCCGTCATCGTCGAGCCGGTTCCCGGCTCGACCGCGGTGCTGCCGCCGCCGAAGGGCTATCTCAACCGCCTGCGCGAGATCTGCGACAAGCACGGCATTCTCCTGATCTTCGACGAGGTCATCACCGGCTTCGGCCGTCTCGGCACGCCGTTCGCCGCCAATTTCTTCGGCGTCACGCCTGATCTGATGACGACGGCCAAGGGCATCACCAACGGCACCGTGCCCTGCGGCGCCGTGTTCGCGAGCCGCAAGGTGCATGACGGCATGATGACCGGCCCGGAGAACCAGATCGAGCTGTTCCACGGCTACACCTATTCGGCGCATCCGGTGGCCTGCGCCGCGGGCATCGCGACGCTCGACATCTACAAGGATGAAGGCCTGCTCACGCGCGGCGCCTCGCTCGCCGAATACTGGCGCGATGCGCTGCATTCGCTCAAGGGTCTGCCGAACGTCGTCGACATCCGCAATTGCGGCCTGATGGGCGCGGTCGAGCTCGCGCCGCGTGGCGGCGTGGTCGGCGCACGCGGCTACGACATGCTGGTCGAATGCTTCAACAGCGGCCTCTATCTGCGCACCGGCGGCGATTCCGTTGCGATGTCGCCCCCGCTCATCGTCGAGAAGAGCCATATCGACCAGATGATCTCGATCCTCGGCGACGCCATCAAGAAGGTGGCCTGATAATTGCTCTCGCCGCTAGCGAGTTGTGTCCTTGCAGCGGCGAGCGCCGCGGGAGTTTGACGAAGCGTGAAAGTTCTGATCCTCGGCAGCGGTGTCATCGGTGTCACCTCTGCCTACTACCTCGCCCGTGCCGGCCATGAGGTGACGGTCGTCGACCGTCAGCCGGAGCCGGCACTGGAGACCTCTTTCGCCAATGCCGGCGAGGTGTCGCCCGGCTATTCCTCGCCCTGGGCCGGCCCCGGCGTGCCGGTGAAGGCGGTCAAGTGGCTGTTGATGAAGCACGGCCCGCTTGTGATCCGGCCGAAGCTCGATCCGGTCATGTGGGTCTGGCTGCTCAAGATGCTGCGCAACTGCACCAGTGCGCGCTATGCGGTCAACAAGAGTCGGATGATTCCGATCGCGGAATACAGCCGCGATGCGTTGCGTGATCTGCGCCGCGACATCGGCATCCAGTATGATGAGCGGTCGCAAGGCACGCTGCAGCTGTTTCGCTATCAGGCCCAGCTCGACGGCACGGCCGAAGACATCGCCGTGCTCAAGCAATACGGCGTTCCCTTCGAGGTGCTGAGCCGCGAGGGCTGCATCGCCGCCGAGCCGGCGCTCGGCGGTGTGAAGGAGAAGTTCGTCGGCGGGCTTCGCCTGCCGCAGGACGAGACCGGCGACTGCCACATGTTCACGCAGGCTCTCGCCAAGCATGCCGGGGCGCTCGGCGTGCGCTTCCTGTTCAACACCTCGATCGACCGCATCGTCACCGACGGCGCGCGCGTCAGCGGTGTCGCGACCAGCGCCGGCCTGTTGCAGGCGGACGCTTACGTGCTCGCGCTCGGCAGCTGGTCGTCGCGGCTCGTCGCGCCGCTCGGCATCTCGCTGCCGGTCTATCCGGTGAAGGGTTATTCGATCACGGTGCCGATCAAGGACGCCTCCGGCGCGCCGGAATCGACCGTGATGGACGAGAGCTACAAGGTCGCGATCACCCGCCTCGGCAATCGCATCCGCGTCGGCGGCACCGCCGAAATCTCCGGCTATTCGGACAAGCTCTACGACGCGCGCCGCGCCACGCTCGATCATTCGCTGACCGACCTGTTCCCGCGCGGCGGCGATCTGTCCAAGGCGACGTTCTGGAGCGGCCTGCGCCCGATGACTCCGGACGGCCCGCCGGTGATCGGCCGGACGCACTACGCCAACCTCCACCTCAACACCGGCCACGGCACGCTCGGCTGGACCATGTCCTGCGGCTCGGGCCGCGTGCTCGCCGACATGCTGTCGGGCAAGAAGCCGGAGATCGACGTCAGTGCGTTGTCGGTGGAGCGGTACAAGCACCGGTTCGGGTGACGTTCTATCGGCTCGTCATTGCGAGCGTAGCGAAGCAATCCAGTATCTCTCCGCGGAGACAGTCTGGATTGCTTCGTCGCAAGAGCTCCTCGCAATGACGGCTGTTGACGTTGCGAACAGCGCTACCCCGCCCCCGTCACGCAATTCACCCACAGCACCACGGCCTTCGCATCCTGCGCCGGGTTGGAAAAACGGTGCGGCCGTCGGCTCGCGAAGCGAAAGCTGTCGCCGGTTTTCAGCGACCACGTCTTGCTGTCCACCGTCAGCATCATCTCGCCTTCGAGCACGAGCCCGGCCTCTTCGCCGTCATGGGTGTAGAGCTCATCGCCCGTGGAGCCGCCGGGCTCCAGATGCACAAGGAACAGATTGAGCTTGTTGTCGCTGCTGGCCGGGCTCAGCAATTGCTTGGACACGCCGGTGCGCCACAGCTTCAATTCCGGCCGCTGCAGTCCGCGCGTGACCACCTGATCCGATCCGCCGTCGGCGCTCGGGCTCGCGCCGAACAGCGCGGCGATGCCGACGCCGAGCACGTCGGCGAGCGTCGCCAGCACGCGCAGCGAGGGCGAGGACAGCCCGCGCTCGATCTGGCTGAGGAAGCCGATCGACAGCTCCGTGCGCGCGGCGACCGTCTCCAGCGAGAATTGCCTGACCCGCCTGAGATCCCGGATGCGGCGGCCGACTGCGACGTCCATCGCCGGCTCGGCCGCTTTGGCTTTCACCTTGGCCGGCTTCATCTTGGCCGGCTTTGCGGCGGCCGGTTTGCGCATTCTTTTGCCACCGCTCACGTCAAACCGCTTCCTTCATGTGCATGAAAACCGCTTGCATCGTCCGTGAAAGTGTGACCAAATTTTCATACTGGTGAAAATAGGCCGAAACGGGCCGGCCCGCAACGTCTGATCGCGACATGCGCGCGTGCCGCCGTCGGCCAAGCCCAAGAGGGGGATGCGATGAAGCGTTTTGTTCGGGCCGCAGTTGCGGCGCTCGCCATTGCCACAGCCGTGCCGGCTTCGGCGCAACAGGTGCTGAAGGTCGGATCGACCCCGACGGGCATTCCCTTCACTTTCCTCGACACCAAGACGAACAGCATCCAGCGCATCATGGTCGATCTCATCACCGAGGTCGGCAAGGATGCCGGCTTCAACGTGCAGATCGAGCCGATGCAGTTCTCGGCGCTGATCCCGTCGTTGACCTCGAGCAAGATCGACATCATCGCGGCCGCGATGTTCATTACGCCGCCGCGCAAGGAGGTCGTCGACTTCTCCGATCCGATCTACAGCTATGGCGAGGGCCTCGTGGTGCCGAAGAGCGACACCAAGGCTTACGCCACGCAGGAAGATTTGAAGGGCGAGACCGTCGGCGCCCAGGTCGGCACCGCCTTCGTCGACGCGCTGAAGAAGACCGGCCTGTTCGCCGAGGTCAAGGCCTACGACACCATTCCGGACATCCTGCGCGACGTGAACACCGGCCGCCTCAAGGCCGGCTACGCCGATTATCCGATCCTCGCCTACAATCTGAAGCAGGGCGGCTTTCCCGAGGTGCGCCTGGTCGACGGTTACAAGCCCGTCACGGTCGGTTCGGTCGGCATCGGTGTGCGCAAGGGCGAGAGCGCGCTGCTCGGCAAGATCAACGCCTCGCTGGCGAAGCTGAAGGCCAACGGCACCATCGACAAGATCCTCGATAAATGGGGTCTGAAGGCCCAGGGATGATCGTCAGCGTCTGACCGATGAAGGCTGCCCGATGAAAGGCTTCTGGCGCGATGCCGTCGAGTTCTTCCCGATCTTGCTGAACGGCGTCGCACTGACGATCGTCGTCACGGTGGGCTCGCTGCTGCTCTCGACGGTGCTCGGCCTCGTCTGGGCCATGATGCGGGTCTCCGGCATAAGAGCGCTGTCCATGCTCAGCGCCAGCCTGATCAACGTGATCCGCGGCATCCCGATCATCGTGCTGTTGTTCTACCTCTACTTCGTGATGCCCGATCTCGGCGTCACGCTCAGCGCGTTGCAGGCCGCGATCCTTGGGCTCGGCATCGCCTATTCGGCCTATCAGGCCGAGAACTTCCGCGCCGGCATCGAGGCGATCGACAAGGGACAGATCGAGGCGGCGCAGTCGATCGGCATGGGCTGGTGGCTCACCATGCGACGCGTGGTGCTGCCGCAGGCCGTGCGCATCGTGCTGCCGCCTTACGGCAACGTCATGATCATGATGCTGAAGGATTCCTCGCAAGCCTCGACCATCACGGTCGCCGAGCTCGCGCTGCAGGGCAAGCTGATCGCGTCCTCGACGTTCAAGAACACCAGCGTGTTCACGCTGGTCGCGCTGATGTATCTCACCATGAGCATTCCGCTGATCCTCTTGGTCCGTCACTTCGAAAAGCGGGCCGGCAAACGATGATCGAGCTGAGCGACGTCCACAAGAGCTTCGGCCAGGTCGAGGTGCTCAAGGGCATCACGGCCTCGGTCGAGAAGGGCGAGGTGGTCTGCATCATCGGCCCCTCCGGCTCCGGCAAGTCGACCATCCTGCGCTGCATCAACGGTCTCGAAAGCTACGACCTCGGCGAAATCAGCGTCGAAGGCTTGAAGGTCGATCGCGACGCGCCGTCGATCGTGAACATCCGTACCCAGGTCTCGATGGTGTTCCAGCGTTTCAATCTGTTCCCGCACCGGACGGCGCTGGAGAACGTGATCGAGGGTCCGCTCTTCGTGAAGAAGGAGCCGCGCGCCCAGGTGCTGGAGCGCGGCCGCGCGCTGCTCGCCCAGGTCGGGCTTGCGGAAAAGGCTGACGCGCATCCGCCGCAACTCTCCGGCGGCCAGCAGCAGCGGGTCGCCATCGCGCGGGCGCTCGCCACTGCAGCCCAAGGCCATCCTGTTCGACGAGCCGACCTCGGCGCTCGATCCCGAGCTGGTCGGGGACGTGCTCGGCGTGATGCGCAAGCTCGCCGACGACGGCATGACCATGGTCGTCGTCACCCACGAGATGGGCTTTGCCCGCGATGTCGCCGATCGCGTTCTGTTCATCGACGGCGGCGTCATCGTCGAGCAGGGGCCGGCAAAATCGGTGCTCAATCAACCGCAGCACGCGCGGACGCAGGATTTCCTGCGCCGCGTGCTGCATCCGCTCTGACCGGACTTTCCATGACGCGCCTGCCTCTGCCGCCCTCGCTCTATGCCGACACCGCCGTGGCGCCGGTTGCCACGCCGCCGCTCGATGTCGACAGAAGCGTCTCGGTCGCGATCGTCGGCGGCGGCTACACCGGCCTTTCCACCGCGCTGCATCTGGCCGAACAGGGCGTCGAGGCGCTGGTGCTGGAGGCGCAAGAGCCGGGCTGGGGCGCGTCCGGCAACAATGGCGGCCATACCAATCCGGGCCTGAAGCACGATCCTGATCAGATTGAAGCCGACTTCGGCGTCGAGCTCGGCCGCCGGATGATCGCGTTCGCCTACGGCACGACCAACTTCACGCATGATTTGATCCGCCGCTACCAGATTCCGTGCGAAGCGCGGCAGAACGGCACGCTCCGCGCTGCCTACAATGGGAGCAGCGCCGCCGCGATCGAGAAAACCGCGCAGCAGTGCATCCGCCGCGGCATGCCGGTGACGTATCTCGATCGCGAGCAGCTCCGCGAGATGACGGGCACCGACCGCTACGTCGGTGCGATGCTGGATCCGCGCGGCGGCGATCTGCATCCTCTGAGCTACGCCCGCGGTCTTGCGCGCGCCGCGATTTCGGCCGGCGCGACGGTTCATGGCGAGACGCCGGCGTTGTCGCTGCGCCGCGACGGCACGCGCTGGCGCATCGAGACGCCGCGCGCGGTGGTTCATGCCGACAAGGTCCTGCTCGCCACCAACGGCTTCACCGACGATCTCTGGCCGGCGCTCCGCCGCACCGTCGTGCCGGTGTTTTCCTCGATCGCCGCCACCGCACCGCTGTCCGACGCAGTCGCCCGTTCGATCATGCCGACGCGCCCCGTCCTCTACGAGAGCGGCCACATCACCGTTTACTACCGCATCGATCAGCAGAATCGCCTGTTGATGGGCGGCCGCGGCCCGATGCGCTGGATCAAGTCACCGCATGACGTCGCCTATCTCATGCGTTATGCCGAGCGGCTCTGGCCGCAGCTCAAGGGCGTCGCCTGGACCCACGGCTGGAACAGCCGGCTCGCCATCACCGGGGATCATTATCCCCATGTGCACGAGCCCACGGAGAACATCTTGATCTCGCTCGGTTGCAACGGCCGCGGTGTCGCGCTCTCGACCGCGATGGGCGCGCAGCTCGCCCGCCGCCTGATCGGCGGCGCAAGGGCCGAGATCGACATGCCCATCACGGGCATCAAGCCGATCCCGATGCACGCATTCTGGCCGGTCGGCGTGACCACCGCCGTGATCGCGGGCCGGGTGCGGGACCGGCTCGGAATTTAGCCTTCAGCCTTCCGCCACCGCATCGGCCCAGGGCTGGAAAATCTCGACCGCGCCGGAATTGAGCTCGCCCTCGCGCATCACGACGCTCGGGAAGGCGAACTTCTGCGGCACCGCCTGCAGCCGGCTCTCTTCATAGTCGAAGCGCGCGGCCAGCGCCTCGCGTACCTCAGCCGGCAGGCGGGCGTCTCCGATCACCACCGCGCCTTCGCTGGCGTCGATGCGCGGCTGGTGGATGGCGGCGTCGAGGTCCATGCCGTAATCCATCGCGAAGGACACGAGCTGCATCACCGCAGGCAGGATGCGGCGGCCGCCGGAGGCGCCGACCGCGAGGCGCTTGCCGTCCTTGGTCTCGGCGATGACGGGCGTATAGTTGCAGAGGCAGCGCTTGCCCGGAGCGAGCGAGTTGGTGGTGCCGGGCGTCGGGTCGAACCACATGATGCCGTTGTTCATGGTGATGCCGGTGTGCGGTGTCACGTAGCGCGAGCCGAACGACGACAGCAGCGTCTGCGTCACCGCCGCGATGTTGCCGTGGCGATCGACCACCGAGAAATGCGTGGTGCAGGCGGGCGCCAGATATTCGGCACCGAGCGAACGCTTGCCGTCGGCATCGCCCATGTCCTTGAGACGCTCGCGGAAGGCGGCCTGCAGGGCAAGCGCATATTCGATATAGGCGGCGGCATCCGGCGCGTCTGCCGGCGTCAAGCTCTGCTGCAGCAGCCGCAGCGCATGCGCCATCGTCGGCCCCGCGGTGAGCTCCGGCGTCGCGAACACCTTGCCTTCGCGATAGGGGATCGCCAGCGGCTCGCGCGGATGGGCGCGGAAGGCGGCGAGATCCTCCACCGACAGCGAGCCGCCGTCGGCCTTGATGTCGGAAGCAATGCTCCTGGCGAGCTCGCCCTGATAGAAATCGCGGGGGCCGGCGTCCGCAAGATGTGCCAGCGTCGCCTTCAGGGCGTCCTGCGGCAGCCGCGTCTCGAATTTGATGCCCCACGGCGCGGTCGGCGGCAGGCCGTTCTTCAGATAGGCGGCCGCGCTCGCGGGGTAGCGCCTGAGATCGGCGGCCGAGCCCGCGATCGTCACCGTCGTCCACCAATCGACCAGCAGGCCTTCGCCGGCGAGCCGAGCTGCCGGCGCGACCAGATCCTTCCACGGCAATTTGCCGTAGCGGCGATGCGCCTCTTCCATTCCGGCGACGACGCCGGGTACGGCGATCGCGCCGGGGCCATGGACGTTGCGGTCATCCTTCACCCGCGGCCAGGGAAACAGATCTGACGACGCGCCTTCGCCGCTGAGCGGATAATCGGCGGTGCGCAGGCTTTGCGGCGCGGACATGCCGTAGTCGATCACCTCGTAGCGATTTTCCTTGGCGCGGTAGAGCACCATCGCACCGCCGCCGCCGATGCCGCTGTTCCAGGGCTCCAGCACGTTGAGGGCAAACGTGGTCGCGACGATCGCATCGACGCAATCCCCGCCCGCGGCCAGCACCTCTGCCCCGACTTCCGCGGCCCGCCGCGATTGCGAGGCGACGATGCCGCCCTTGGAGGTGACGGCGGGCTTGCGGATGGCTTGGTTGAGGCTGAACTGGTGCGGCATGGTGTCGTCTTGATGCTCGTCGGTGGCTTCGCTCGCGTTGAATGCGAGGCTCCGCAATTGGCGAAGCGCGCGGACAATGGCACATTGCCGCCAACGAGAACATCCAAAGGGAGGCGCGGCATGGCTGGTGTGAAACAGGCGCGGGATGGCGCGGTCGGGATCCTGACACTCGACGAGCCCGCCAGCCTCAACGCGATGACGCCGGACCTGCTCGGCGCGCTTGCCGCCGCTGTCGCCGAGATGACGCAGGACGAAGGCATCAGAGCCCTGATCCTCACCGGCGCCGGTCGCGGATTTTGTTCGGGGCAGAATTTGAAGGCATCCGAAGCGCTCGGCGAGGATATCGCGGAGGGCGTGATGCGGTTCTACTGGCCCGCCTTCAAGGCCTTGCGCGAATGCCGGGTGCCCGTCGTCGTCGCCGTCAATGGCGTTGCCGCCGGTGGCGGCTTTAGCCTGGCGATGGCCGGCGACATCATCGTCGCAGCGCGGTCGGCGACCTTCATCCAGGTGTTCAGCCGCATCGCGCTGGTGCCGGATCTCGGCTCGACCTGGCTCTTGCCGCGACTGATCGGCCGGCAGCGCGCGCTCGAGCTGATGCTGCTCAACGAGCCGCTGACGGCGGAACGTGCCCAGGAGATCGGCCTGGTGCGGCAGGTCGTCGATGACGCCAGGCTGATGGACGAGGCCTTAGGTCTGGCCCACCGCCTCGCCGACGGGCCGACGCGCGCTTTGGTGGCCACGCGTGCGCTGGTCGAAGAGAGCGAGCACGCGACCTACGAGGCGCAGTTCCGTCGCGAGATCGAGCTCCAGGCCACGATCCGCAAGAGCGCGGACGCCATCGAAGGCCGCAATGCCTTCGCGGAGAAGCGCAAGGCGAGATTTACAGGGAGGTGAGGTGGGGCGCCCTTTCTCCCCTCGTCATGCCCGGCTTGTCCCGCCTGCGCGGCGGAAGCCGCTTCGGCGAGGCGAAGGCCCGGGCATCCACGTCTTCGGATCCGCGCCCCCAAAACGTGGATGGCCGGGACAAGCCCGGCCATGACGACAAACAAAGGGTCAGCTGTAAGACGTAGCACTCAGTGCGAGCGATCCAGCCGGCTGGCCTGATACTTGGCGCGCCATTTCGGGCCGGGCCCGCGCATGTAGTGCAGCTCGGGGCGGTAGGGGTCGGCCGCAACGCGGAACAGCGTCTGCCATCGGGTGGCGACGAAGCTCAGGGGCTGGCGCAGCAGGGTCAGGGAAGCGAGCAACACGGCATCACCTCAATGCGGCTTGCCGAGCATGGCGGTGAAGGGGAGGTCGAACAGATCCTCGCCGTCGGAGCCGCTGACATGGATCACCCAATCGCGCCAGTCTTCGGCACCGGGGGTCTGGATCATCGAGTTCATGATCTGCGCGGCGCGGTCGCGCGCCTCGGTCAGATTGGCGACTGCGGCGCCGTAGCGGTCGATCAGCGTGCCCTCGGTGTTGGAGCAGTGAAAATAGACCTGGACCATAGGCGCCTCCTGTAGAAAGCGATCGGGACGGCAAACCGATACCACCCCAAGCATTCGCGAAACATTCGGGTCGAGCCCGGTAAGGGAATTTACGGATATTGGTCGGGCCCAAGGTCGTTACAGGTTTAATCACAGCCGGGTGATGACTGGACGGCGCGGCGGCGGCATGGAACAACGCCCGCGGGAAGGCGGGGCTTCACCGTGAACCAGTTCACACTCGATCGCGAACGGCGACATCTGCGCTTGCCTGCGGCAGCCATTCTTGCAGCGGTTTGGGCCGCCGCGCTGCTCGGCTTCGCCCCGGCCTTCTCCGAGCCGGTGAGAAAGAGCGGCTATGCGATCGGCACGGAAGCCTGCGGCAGCGGCGATCTCGCCTTTCCTAGGATCCAGATCGACATGAAGGCGGGATTTTGCGCCGGCCTCGTCGCCAGCGAAGAGGACCGCCTCAAATTTCCGCGCTCGATCGTCCAGGTGCCCGGCCGCGACTTGTTCGTGGTCGCCGACATGGGTGGCTGGGGCCACACCGACGGGCGGCTGCTGCTGCTCGATCCGCGTGCCCCGCAGGGGCAACGCGTCAAGGAGCTGCTGACGGGGATAGAATATCCGTTCGCTCTCGTCATCGGCCCGGACAAAAAGCTCTATGCCTCGACCGCCGAGACGATCTTCCGGTTCGACCCGCTCGCGGACAATCCACGCAGCACGGTCGAGACCATCATCCGCCACATGCCCGGCCGCCGGATCACGCTGCCGGACGGCAGGAGGCTGGATGAGAGCGCGCATCCGCTCAAGCAGTTCGTGTTCGACCGGAGCGGCCGGCTGTTCGTCAATGTCGGCTCGCACAGCGACGATTGCATCACGCCTGCGCCGATCACAAGACCCTGCGCGGCGGCCGAGGGCGCGTCCGCGCTGGCATCGATCTGGCTGTTCACGCCGCCCGCAAGCGGCGTCTTCCCGGCATTGAAGCCCGGCGATCCCGACCCGCCGCACAGCGTCTATGCGCGCGGCTTGCGCAACTCGATGGCGCTGGCGCTGCATCCGAAGTTTCCGGATACCGGCTACGCCTTCCTCCAAGGCGAGAACGCCCGCGACCTGCCTGATATCTTCAAGCCGAACGAGGAGATCAACGCGATCGAGCAGGGCAGGCACTATGGCTGGCCCTATTGCTACGATCTGTCGACGCCGAGCCCCGAATTCCGGCTCGTGCTGCAATCGGGCGCGTACAAGTCTTTCTGCTCGGCCAATGCGCTTTACAAGGCGCCGCTCTCGCTGCTGCCGCCGCACGGCGCGCCGCTCGCGATGCTGTATTACCAGGGCGCCAAATTCCCGGAGCTGGAAGGCAAGCTCTTGGTCGGCCTGCACGGCTATCGGCCGACCGGCAGCCGGCTGCTGGTCTATGACGTCGACGATCACGGCTTTCCAAAACCCGCGCCGCCACCGGTGCGCTATCACGTCAGTTGCGGGGCCGAGCCGACCCGCGATTTCCGGACCGACGCCGGCGAGGTCGCCGCCGCGCCGTTCGAAGAGCTGATTGCAGGCTGGCACCGCGTCAACGGCGCGCGGCCGCAAGGCGCGCCGGTCGGCATGACGGTGGCCGAGGATGGCGCAATCTGGCTGGTCGAGGACAAGAACAAGACCGTGATCCGGATCGATCGCGCGGCTGGCGAGCCACCTCCGCCGCTCCCTTGCGATACCCGCAGCCAGGCGATGATCGACCAACTCGCCGCTTTCGTCGCAAGGGACGCGCAGAACAGCGTGCGCCTCACCGCCTTGCGCAAGGGCCTCGTCGAGAAGCATTGCGTCGGCTGCCATTCGGATTTCGGCCTGAGCGCGGGGCAATCGGATGCGGAGAAGGACAGAGCGGTGCTGCACTTCATCCTGGCGCAGGACGGCTGGATCTATCCTGGCGATCCCGACGCCGGCAGGCTGCGCACGCGCCTGCGCGGCCTTGGCGCCGAGAAGCTGATGCCGCCGGGCGGCGAGAACCTGCCGAAGCTAGAACCCGGTTACACGCGCCTGCTCGATACCGCGGACCTGCTCGTCGCCAAAATGGTTCCGGGCACGCGGATGCGAATCAAGCCGGGCCCGCCGCAGCGGAAGTTTTTCAGCAAGGCCAACAAGGAATGCGGCGAAATACCGGCTGGAAAGGTCGTCGTCGTGACACAAAGGAGCGCTGTAGACAGACCCGGCTTCAGCCGATTCTTCCGGCCAGCCGATCCCTATCTGAACGGCGAGTGCACCGACGGCGATGGCTATTACATCCGGCAGGAACTTCTGGTGCCTGTGCAGTAGCATCCTGCTGGTCGCAACGCTGCCGGCCGCTGCCGAAACAAAGCTGTTCGAAAGCGCGCAGGTGACGCCCGCCAGCGAATACACCTTCGGCATCGAAGGGCCGGCCGCCGATCTCGACGGCAATCTGTTCGTCGTCAATCTCGGCAAGCCCGGCACCATCGGCAAATTGCCCGCGGGTGGCGCCGCCTCGGAGCTGTTCACGACGCTCCCCGAGGGCAGTGTCGGCAACGCGATCCGTTTCGATCGCAGCGGCACCATGTTCATCGCCGACTACAAGAAGCACAACATCCTCGCGATCCCCAAGGGCGCAACCGAGCCCGCGGTGTGGTTTCACTCCGACGAGATGAGCCAGCCGAACGACATCACCATCGCCCCCGACGGCACGATCTATGCGAGCGATCCGAACTGGAAGGGGCGCGAAGGCCACATCTGGCGCATCGCGAGGGGAGCGGACGGTACGGTGCGGGGGCAGGTGATGTCGGCGCCGCGCGCGATGGGCACCACCAACGGAATCGATCTCAGCCCTGACGGCAAGACGCTCTATGTCGGCGAATCCAGCAGCGGCCAGATCTGGTCCTATGCGATAAGCGGCAACGAGCTGACGGCTGCAAAACTCGTCAAGGCGTTTCAGCCCGACACCATCGACGGCCTGCGCACCGACGTTGCCGGCCGCCTCTACGTCGCGCGCATTCTCAAGGGCACGATCGCGCTGATGAAGCCGACCGGCGCGGTCGAGCGCGAGATCCCGCTGAAGGCCAAGGAGCCGACCAACATTGCCTTCGGCGGCAGCGACGGCAAGACCGTCTTCGTCACCCAGCGCCAGGGCGGCTTCATCGAGTCCTTCCGCACCGACCAGCCGGGCCGGGAGCACTGCCTCCAGCGCGGGCGTTGCTGAGCTTCGCAAGCGCTCTGCTCATCGTGCAGGGCAGCGCGACGATGGGCGGCATTCTTCTTGCTTGCATCCGGCAGCCGTGGCGATCAAGACTCTGCGGCACATCCAGTAGCACGCGATCCCGGAGTGTTTGAGTGAAAGCCGTCCATACCGAGCTGCACCGCAGCCACGATCCGCAATTCTTCCTGGTGCGCGGTGTCGTCAAGCGCACCACCGAGCAGCCCGAGCGCGCCGACCGCCTGCTGAGGGGATTGAAGGACGGCAGGCATCAACTGGTCGAGCCGACCAAGTTCGGGCCCGGCCCTCGCGCGCGCGTTCACAGCCCGGAATATCTGTCGTTCCTCAGCGAGGCCTGGGACGCCTGGACCGCGCTCGGCGATTCCGGTCCGGAGATGATCGGCAATATCCACCCGGTGCGCCATGCCGCGACCTATCCGACCCACATCGTCGGCAAGCTCGGCTGGCACACCGCCGACACCGCAGCGCCGATCGGCCCGGGCACGTGGCTTGCTGCCTGCGTCGCCACCGACGTTGCGGTCACCGCAGCGCAGATGGTGATGGACGGCGAGGACGCGACTTACGCGCTCTGCCGTCCGCCC
This sequence comes from Bradyrhizobium sp. USDA3516, assembly GCF_057651995.1. NCBI lineage: Bacteria > Pseudomonadati > Pseudomonadota > Alphaproteobacteria > Hyphomicrobiales > Nitrobacteraceae > Bradyrhizobium > Bradyrhizobium sp. USDA3516. The sequence continues at coordinate 41,706 of NZ_JBYGYN010000005.1, forward strand.
GGCCATCACGCCTATCGCGACATGGCCGGCGGCTTCTGCTTCCTCAACAACAGCGCGATCGCGGCGGAGCATCTGCGGCAGAAGCACGAGCGCGTCGTGATCCTCGACGTCGACGTCCATCACGGCAACGGCACGCAAGGCATCTTTTATGCCCGGCCCGACGTCTACACGATCTCGATCCATGCCGACCCCGTTGCGTATTATCCGTACGTATGGGGCTATGCGCATGAGCGCGGCGAAGGACTCGGCCTCGGCACCAATCTCAACATTCCGCTTCCGATCGGCACCGGCGATGACGGCTATCTCCAGGCGCTGGACCTCGCGCGCAAGGCGATCGAATCCTTTGCGCCCGGCGCCCTCGTCGTCGCACTCGGCCTCGATGCCTCCGAGCACGATCCGCTCAAGGGCTTGGCCGTCACCACACCCGGCTTCCGCCGCATCGGCCAGGCCATCGCGAAGATGGGCCTGCCGACCGTCTTGGTGCAGGAAGGCGGCTATCTCTCGGACATCCTCGGCGCCAACCTGACCTCGGTGCTGGCGGGCTTCGAAGACGCGCGGTGAGATCGCTTCGCCTCGGCGCTTGCGCGCCTCATTCCGCCGCTTCGCGGAGCGGCCAGGCATGGCGGCTGATGGGAAGGCCGCCGTCCGCGCGGGAGCCGTCGGCGATCGCGAGGCGATGCGCGGGCGATGGCGAGCTCAGCGAGAAGCGCCAGGCGTCCGGATCGTCGACGATGTCGGGCTTGAAGCTGATCTCGATGGCCTCGCGTGACACCTGCATGGCGAAGGCGTCGAGCGGCAGATTGAGCCCGAAGCCCCTGGCCTTCAGATAGGCCTCCTTGAGCGTCCAATAGTCGAAGAAGCGCTCGATCGCCGCGGGCTCCGGCAGTCCGCGCAAGGCTTCGACCTCCTCCGGCGCAAAGAAGCGAAGCGCGGTGGACAGCGGCGCGACGCGCCGCGACACGGTTTCGACGTCGACCCCGACGGCCTCATGCCGCGACACCACACAGGCGACGCAGCCGTCGGCATGCGACAGGCTGAAATGCAGCGCGGTCGAGGTGGCCGGCGCTGCGACGAACGGCCGGCCATAGCGGCCCGCGCCAAACGACCAGTCGGTCGGCGCGACGTTGGAAGCGACCTGCGACAGCGCGAGGCGCAGCATCGCATGTGCGAAGATGTATTGCCGCCGATGCCGCTCGAACACGAAGCGATCGGCCCGGGCCCGTTCGTCGACCGAGAGCAGGCGCCGGCACGCCTCGACCGCGCCCGGCACGTCAATGCTCTCGATCAGTCCGACAAAGAGTTCGATTCTGTCGTCTGCCATCAATTGGGCCCATGGCGTCGGGCGAGGCCAAATCCCTCGGTCCCGACGGAAGAAACAACTGCGCAAGAATCAGCCGAGAGGACCGTACCTAGCGGTCCACCCGGGCGAATTCTTGTCGATTTGCAGGCCGGTTTACAGGCGCAAGCTTGTGCGAGACCCGAAGCTCGACAAGCAAGCGGTCGCTCTGTGAAGACTCGTACGGCGTCCCCGACCGACGAATTTACTTCTTTTTCTTGGACTTCTTCTTGGACGCGCGCAGAGCCTTAAGGCTGGCTTCGACATCCTTCAGCTTGTCCTGAAGCTTCTGCTTCTCGTAATTGAGCAGCTCTTGCAGCGCCTTGCGGTCCTCCTCGCTGAGCGAGGTCTTCTTCGTAAATTTGATGAAACCCATAACACTCCCCCGGTTGAAAATGATCATCCCAAATCAGAACCCGGGAATAATCTTGCGCGACGACGCCAAATAATCAAGCTGCAACTTGATCATTCACAGCTTTGGCGCGTGAACCCATACTCTGGCGCGATGTCGCGGCGTCAAGCGGCCCTGCGCGCGAGCAACCTGCCGAGTGGTGCGTGGGGCCCGGCGATCGCCGCCGTCAGCAGGGCGACGAGATCCTCCATCCATTCGCCGACCACTCGGCCCTCGAGCAAATCGCGCTTGTAATTGCACGAGCCGGTGATGCCGGCCGGGCGCTCCTTGAGCATCAGCGACAGCCAGGTCTGGTCGATCGGCAGCACCGGCTGGCCCTCGCGTGCGACGTTGCCGATCGATTCCGTCACGAGATCCGGGAGATCGAGCGGCTGGCGCAGCGGATTCTGCAGCGTGAAATAGACCTGGAGCAGCGAGGCGGGATCGATCCCCTCCTGCTCCAATCGATCGGCCAGGATGTTGAACGGCAGCTCCTGCCGTGCATGCGCCTCGAGCACGCTCTGGCGCACCCGCAGCAGGGCTTGCGCGAAGGACAGGTCCGGCGTGATTGTCGTGCGGACGATCACCGTGTTCTCGAACGGGCCGATGATCCGTTCGGTGTCCGGCTGGGCACGATTGGCCATCGCGGTCGCGACCGCGATATCGGTGCGGCCTGTTCGGGCCAGCAGCATGGCCTTCAGGCCGGTGAGCAGGCCCATGAACAGCGTGCAATTATGCTGGCCGGCAAACGCCGTCAGCCGGACGATCAGCTCGCGCTCGAGGCTGACCGGATGATGGCCGGTGGAGACGCCCGGGCTCGATTCGCCGTCGAAGACGGGACCCGCTCCGCGCAAATTCAGGGTCCAGTCGTCAGCCTGGCGGCGCGCCGCGTCGGTGTCGCACCACCAGCGCTGCCAGCGTGCGACATCCGAAAAGGCCGGCGGCGGGCTCAGCAATGGCGCGGACGGATATCCGGCCAGCGCGGCATAGCGGCGCGACAATTCCTCGAACAGCACGCCGATCGACCAGCCGTCGACGACGGCGTGATGCAGCGTCAGCAGCAGCACGTGATCGTCGTCATGGAGCCGCAACAACCGGGCGCGCAACAGCGGCGCGCGCGTGGGGTCGATCGGGGTATAGGCCTCCTGCTCGATCAGGAGATCGATCTTCCTGAGCTCGAGCGCCTTGCGCCGCTTGTTGTTGTGGGGATGACCGTCGCCGATCGTCTCGACCGTCATGATCCGGCCGAGCGTGCGCGGCCCGGCGATGCGGCTTTCCGGCTCATCGCCGTTCCAGGCGAACGCGGTGCGCAGCGATTCGTGCCGGCGCACCACGTCGTCGATCGCCTTTGCCAGGGCGGCCGAATCGAGCGGGCCTTGCAGATGGAAGGCGAAGGGCAAATTGAACTGCGGCAGCCCCGGCAGATTCCGCTCGATCTGCAGCATCTGGTCCTGCCCGATGGAAGGCGCAGGCGGCTCGCCCGCGGCCGATCGTGGCAGGCTTGCGGCGGGCTTGTGCGGCTTCGTGGCCAAGGCCTGGTCCACCCGCCGCGCCAGCCCCTCGATCGTCGGCGCCTCGAAGACGGTCTTGATCGGCAGCGAGACGCCGAGCGCCCGCGCGATGCGTGCCATCACCTGGCCGGCCAGCAGCGAATGGCCGCCGAGGTCGAAGAAATTGCCGGTGACACTGATGCGCTCGACCTTCAGCAGGTCGATCCAGATGTCGGAGAGCACCTTTTCGGTGAAGCGCCGTGCCGGGACGATCGCATCCGGGCCGGACGTTTCCGGCGGGACGGACGCCAGCAGTGCGGAGCGGTCGATCTTGCCATGGGCGTTGAGCGGCACCTGATCCAGGAACAGGAAGGCGGCGGGGATAGCGTGGCCGGGCAGCCGGCTCTTCAGGAAGTCGCGCAGCTCGCTGGCGCTGCTGCGGCTGCCGGGCTTGGCGACGACGTGGGCGATCAGCCTGACGTCGCCGCTCGCCTCGCGGCGCGGTTCGACGATGGCGGCGCGCACGCTTGAATGCCCGGCAAGCGCGCTCTCGATCTCCTTGAGCTCGATACGATAGCCACGGACCTTGACCTGATGGTCGGCGCGGCCGAGGCATTCGATCGTCCCGTCGGGGCGCCACCGGGCCAGATCGCCGGTCCGGTAGAGCCGGCTGCCGGTCTGGCGCGAGAACGGATCGGGCAGAAAGCGCTGCCGGCTCTGCGCGGGATCGTTGACGTAGCCGCGGCCGATTCCGGCGCCGCCGATGCAGAGCTCGCCGGTCACGCCGATCGGTTGCGGCTGGAGGTTTGCGTCGAGCACGTAGAGCTGCGTGTTCGGCAGCGGCGCCCCGACCGGAACGTTGCCCGTCGCGATCGCCGGGGCCTTGGTCAGGCGATGCAGGGAGACGTCGTCCGAGCATTCCGAGGCGCCATAGGCATTGATCAGCGGCACCCTCGGGCAGCGCGCGAACCAGGCGCGGCAGAGCTCGACGGGCAACGGCTCGCCGGTCGAGATCAGCAGCCGCAATTTGGAGAAGGCGCGCCGGATCGGCGCCTCGTTCATGCGTTCGAGAACGACGCGCAGCAGCGAGGGCACGATCTCGAGCACCGTGATGTCCTCGCGCTCGATCTCGCGCGCCAGCAGCATCGGGTCCTGCACGATCGCGTTGCCGCAGACATGGACGCGCGCGCCGACCATGGGACCGGCGAGGAACTGCCAGACCGAGATGACGAAGCTCTGCGGCGCGGTCTGCGCAACCACGTCCTTGGGCGAGAGACCGAGCTCGGAGATGAGCGAGGCGAGATGGTTCGACAGGCCACGCTGCTCGATCATGACGCCCTTCGGCGCGCCGGAGGAGCCCGACGTATAGACGAGATAGGCAAGGCTCGAGGCGGCGCGCCGTGCGGCGCGGGCCGGCGCGCCTACCCTTGTCGCGACCGCGTCGTCGAGCTCGGCCACCGGGATGCGCTCGACCAGCGGTTCGAGCAGGGCCTCGACCATGGCGGACTGAGCCCGCCCGGTCAGCAGCACGCGGGCACAGCTCGATCCGAGGATCGTCGAGAGCCGTGCCGTCGGCTGGTCGGGATCGAGATTGAGGAAGGCCGCGCCGACGCGCTGCACCGCGATCATCGCGGCGAGCAGGTCGGGCCCGCGCTCCGCGAGCAGGGCAACCACGCTTTCGGCACCGACGCCCTCGCGGGCCAGCCAGCGCGCGGCCGCCCGGCTGCGGTGCGCCAGCTCGCGATAGGTCAGCGACGTGCGACCGTCCGAGACCGCGACGGCGTTCGGCGTCTTCCTCGCCTGGCGCTCGAAGCGTTCGCTCAAGTTGCCGCGTGTGGTGAAATTGGCCGGCATGCCCCGGCCTTTTGCCAGCTTTTGCCGGCGTTCGGCCTCGGTCAGAAGCGGCAGGCGCGAGATGCGCTGCTCCGGATCGGCGATGACGGCCTTGAGCAGCGTCTTGAGCTGGGCGGCCATGCCTTCGATCGTCGCGGCCTCGAACAGATCGGTGGCGTATTCGAAGAAGCCGGTGAAGCGGCCATCGGCCTCGACCAGTTCGAGCGTGATGTCGAACCGCGCCACTCCGGGATCGACTTCCAGCCGCCGCGTCGACAGGCCGGGAAAGCGCGCCGCCTCGATCGAGGCGTTCTGGAGGATGAACATGGTCCGGAACAGCGGATTGCCGTCGCTGCGGCGCGCGACCTGCAACGTGCGCAGCACCTCCTCGATCGGAAGATCCTGGTTGCGGTAGGCGTCCAACGTGACCTGCCGCACCCGCCGCAACATCTCGCCAAAGCTCGGATCGCCGCTGAAATCGTTGCGCAGGATGAGGGTATTGGCGAACAGCCCGATCAGGCGTTCGCTCTCGATCTGGTTGCGGTTGGCGATCAGCGATCCCGTGGCGACGTCCTCGTGCGAGGTGTGGCGGAACAGCAGGCATTGGAAGGCGGCAAGCAGCGTCATGAACGGCGTGACGCCCTGGTTCTGGCTCAGCGCGCGCAGCTCGGCCGACACGGATTTTGAGAATTCCAGATAATGGCGCGCGCCGTGCCCGCTCCAGACCTCAGGCCTCGGCCTGTCGGTTCGTAGCGGCAGCATGGTGACGCCGTCGAGCTGGCTCCGCCAATAATCGAGCTGCTCTCTGGCCGCCGGCGTCTGCGCCCAGCTTTGCTGCCAGAGTGCGAAGTCGCGATATTGGAAGGCGGGCGGCGGCAATGCAGCCGAATGCCGCCTGCGCGCCGCGGCATAATGGACGGCGAGTTCCTGCCATAACAGCCGCTGCGACCAGCCGTCGGTGGCGAGGTGATGGACGTTGACCACCAGCGCATGGCTGTTGCTGTTGAATGACAGCAGTGTGGCTTTCAGGGGCGGCGCGTGGGCCAGGTCGAACTGATGTTGCGCAAGCCTCAGCGCCTCGCGCCGGATTGCCGAAGGCCGCCTGCCGACAGGGCACGGCTTGAGCTTGATGCGCTCCAACCGCGGCTGCAACGACAGCACGAGCTGCACCGGCTCGCCCTGGCGCTCGATGAAGACCGAACGCAGCGCCTCATGGCGCGTTGAGATCGCAGCGAGGCTCGCAGACAGCGCGGCGGCGTCGACCGGGCCCTTGAGGACCGCGACTTCGACGACATTGTAATTGTACCGGGTTGGGTCCAGCCGCGACAGCACGTACATCCGCTGCTGCTGGAACGATAGCGGTGCGTCCGTGCCCGTAAGCCGGCGCCAGGCCGGCAGCGCCGTCTCGCGCCGGCTTGCGGTGGTCTCGATCCGGGCCGCGAGTGCTGCGACCGTCGGGCAGTCGAAAATGTCCTCGAACGAGAAGTCGACGTTGAAGCGGTCCCGCAGGCGCGAGCGCATCTGTGTCACTGCGAGCGAATCCGCGCCGAGCGCGAAGACGTCCTGGTCGGCGCCGACCTGCGGCAGCTCCAACAGGCCGGCCCAGATCTGGGCGAGCTGGCTCTCGATCGCATTGCGCGGCAGCCGGGTCGCGTGATCCGTCTCGACGGATGCAATCAGCTCGGCGAGGGCATTGCGCTTGACCTTGCCGCTGGCGCCCTTCGGCAGCCCCGCCACGCTGCGGATCAGGCTCGGCACCTTGTAGGCCGCAAGCCGCTTTCGCGCGAATTGGCGCAATTGGTCCGAGGTCGCCTCGGCATTCGGCCGCAGCACCACGACCGCCGCGACGTTCTCGCCGAGCTTCTCGTGCGGGACCGCGAACACGCCGGCCTCCAGCACCGCCGGATGGCTGAGCAGGACGTCTTCGACCTCCAGGGGCGAGATCTTCTGCCCGCCGCGGTTGATGACGTCCTTGATGCGGCCGACGATGAAGAGATAGCCGTCGTCATCGAGATAGCCGAGGTCGCCGGTCCTGAACCAGCCGTTGCGGAATGCGGCCCGCGTCGCCGCCTCGTCATTGTAATAGCCGCGGCTCATGTTCGGCCCGCGCAGCACGATCTCGCCGTGCGCGCCGCTTGCGAGCGTGCGGCCGGTCTCGTCCATGATCGCGATCTCCGGGCCGGCGGCGCGGCCGACCGACCCGACCTTGCGCAGCTCGAACGGATTGGCCGCGATCTGCGAGGCCGCCTCGGTCATGCCGTAGGTCTCGAGCACGGGAACGCCGAACGTTGTCTCCAGCCCGGCGAGAATCGTCGGCGCGAGCGAGGCCGAAGCCGACCGGATCACACGCAGCGACGACGGTCGGGCACGGTCTGGGTTCGCGTCTGCCGCCGTCAGCAATGCGCGATGAATGGTCGGCACCGCCGTGTACCAGGTCGGTTGCAGCTCCCGCATCCAGCCGAAGAACGACGCTGCGTCGAAACCGTCGGTGCATATCACGCTGGAGCCCGCGGCCAGCGCCGTGAGCAGGCCGGAGATCAAGCCATGGGCATGAAACAGCGGCAGGACGTTGAGCAGGCGATCGTGCGTCGTGAGCGACAGCACATGGCCGGCATTGTAAGCGGACAGGCAGACATTGCGGTGGGTCAGCGGCACCATTTTCGGCCGCGCCGCCGTGCCTGACGTCAGCAGGATGAACGCATCGTCGTCGCCGCCCGAAGCGCCGCCGGTATTGGCCGGCCCGATCGCCGGAGCGATGAACGCGCAGCCGCCGAGATCGTGGGCGGGCCCGGCCACGAAATCGATCAATGCGATGTCGAGCCCTCTGGCGGCGTCGCGGCTCGCCGAGTTCATGTCGGCCCGGGTCACGAGCGCGGTCAGCTTCAGTTCGCTGAAATAGCGTTGCAGCTCGTCCGCCGTCAGATCGGGGTTGACGGGGACGCAGGCGCAGCCTGATGCGACTGCGATCAGCGCCAGCGCAGTATCGGCGCCGCGCGGCAGCGCCACCGCGATGCGGTCTGTGGGGCCGATGCCGAGTTCACGCAAGGTACGGACCAGTTGCCGGATCGACTCGGCCAGCGCGCCATAGCTGAGCGCCGGCCGGCCGGGAGCGAGGAGTGCGGGTGCCGCCGGCGTCCTGCGGGCATGGAATTCGAGAAGGCCGCTGATATGCGCGAATATCTTGGTTTCGGCCGTGGTGCCGACGGAAGCTTCGTCTGCTCCGGATGCAATGTCCGACAACGCCATTCCCTTTTGGTCTGATTAAGTTATTCTTCCAAGAAGTTGGGGAATGCGTCCAGTCCGAGGTGAAGTTTGGGCCCCAAAATCTGTGGTTGAGGGGCCCTCGAGCCCTTCGACGGAGTGAGGGGCGGGCAGAATCACGATGCTGGAGAACGAGCCGGGCACGAATTCAGAAGGCGGGCTGAAGCACTGGCTCGAAAGTATCGGCCTCGGGCACTACACCGATCTTTTCGCGCAGCACCGCCTCGATCTCGACGTCATCGGGGATCTCACCGAAGCCGATCTGGTCGAGCTCGGATTGCCGCTCGGCGATCGCAAGCGGCTGCAGCGGGCGATGGCTGCGCTGTTTCAAGCGGAAACCACGGAGGCGCCGGCCGCGGCGCCGCGTCCGCAAGTCCGGGCCGAGGTCGGAGCCGAACGGCGCCAGCTCACCACCATGTTCTGCGACATGGTGGATTCCACCTCGCTGTCCGCGCAATTCGATCCGGAGGACGTCCGCGACATGATCGCGGATTTTCGCGAGACCTGCGTCCGGGTGGTCAAGCAATACGAGGGCTTCGCGGCCCGTTTCGTCGGCGACGGTATCCTGGTCTATTTCGGCTATCCGACCGCACATGAGGACGATGCCGAGCGCGCGGTGCGCGCCGGGCTCGAGATCGTGCGGGTGCTGTCGACGGCACGCGCGGTCGAGCCGCGCGGTGCGCTCGGCCATTCACCCGCCGTCCGCATCGGGATCGCGACCGGGCTCGTCGTGGTCGGCGATCTGGTCGGGCAGGGCACCGAGGAACGCGATTCCGCGGTCGGGGAAACCGTCAACCTCGCTGCGCGCCTGCAAGGCCTGGCGCCGCCCAACGGCGTGGTGATCTCGGCCTCGACGCAGGCGCTGCTGAAGGGGAATTTCGACTACCGCAATCTCGGCGTCCACGACTTGAAGGGAATCTCCGAGAAGGCCCAGGCTTGGCACGTGGTGCGCGCCTCGCGGGTGGAGACCCGCTTCGCCGCCGCCATGGGCACGCGGCTGACGCCGCTCGTCAACCGCGAGGAGGAGATCGCGCTGTTGATGGGGCGCTGGCAGCAGGCCAAGGACGGCGACGGCCAGGTCGTGGTCAAGTTCGGCGAGCCCGGCATCGGCAAGTCGCGCATCATCCAGGAGATCTTCGAGCGGATATCGGACGACCGCCATGGACAGGTCTCGCTGCAGTGCTCGCCCTATTACACCTCCACCGCGTTCCATCCGTTTGTCGCGCAGCTCAAATTCTCCCTCGGCCTCGATCGCGAGGATTCGTCCGCGCTGGCGCTGTCGAGCCTGGAGAACGCGATCGCCGCCGCTGATGGCGACATCGAGCAGGTGACCCCGCTGTTTGCCGCGCTGCTGTCGATCCCGACCGGCGACCGCTATCCGCCGCTCGAGCTGTCGCCGCAGCAGCAGAAGGATGCGACCGTCGTGGCGCTGGTCAACCATTTCCTCGGCCTTGCGCGCGAGATGCCGCTGGTGATCGCGTTCGAGGACTTGCACTGGATCGACCCGACCTCGCGCGAGGTGATCGACCTCCTGGTGGATCGGGTGCAGAATCGGTCGATCCTGGCGATCATCACCGCGCGCTCGGAATTCCAGCCGAGCTGGAATGCGCGTTCGCATATCACCACCCTGGTCCTGAATCGCCTGAGCCGGCAGCTGCGCACGACGCTGGTCGAGCGCGTCGCGGGCCGCGAGCTGCCCAAGGAGGTCGTCGAGGAGATCATCGTCAAGACCGATGGCGTGCCGCTGTTCCTGGAAGAGCTGACCAAGACGGTTCTGGAATCCAATCTGCTCACCGAGCGGCACGGGCGCTATGTGCTGTCGGGACCGTGGCGGCAGCTCGCAATCCCGGCGACCCTGACCGACTCGCTGATGGCGCGGCTCGACCGGATGGGACCCTTCAAGCGCATCGCGCAGATCGGCGCCACGATCGGCCGCGAGTTCTCCTACGAGACGCTGCACGCCGTCGCCAATACGCCGGCCGAGCAGATCGAGGCGGCGCTCAGTCACCTGGAGGAGGCCGGGCTGATCATGCGCCGCGGCCATCCGCCGGATGCCCTGTACTCCTTCAAGCACGTGATGATCCAGAACGCCGCGCATGCGAGCTTGTTGCACAGCGAGCGGCGCAAGCTGCATGCGCGGATCGCCCAGGTGCTCGCCGAGATGTATCCGGAGAAGACCGAGCGCGAACCGGAGCTGCTCGCCCATCATTTGACCGAATCCGGCCAGAGCGAGGGCGCCGCCAGCTTCTGGCTCAAGGCCGGCAAGCAGGCGGCCAAGACCGGCGCCAATCTGGAGGCGATCGGCCACCTGCGCCGCGGCCTTAACGTCGTGCAGGCCAATGCGCGCATGCAGGGCGCCGACGAGATGGAGCTCAAGCTGCGCATTGCGCTCGGCAACGCGCTGATCGCCGCCAAGGGCTATGCGGTGCAGGAGGTCGAGGAGAACTACGTCCGCGCGCTGGAGCTCGGACGTCAGCTCGATGACGACGAAAAGGTCTTCGCTGCGACGCGCGGGCTCTGGGTGTGCCATTTCATCCGCGCCGATCTCACCCGCGCGCACGATCTCAGCGTCGAGCTGTTGAAATTCGCCAAGCGCGCGCGGCTGAACGAGCGGACGCAGCCGGCGCAGCAGACCGGCTATCTGATCGAGGCGCACCGCGCCATCGCGATGACCATGCTCTATCGCGGCCGCTTCGCGGCCTCGCAGCATCATTTGCACCGCTGCATCAACCTGTTCAGCCCCGATCTGCACTCCGATTTGATGGAACGGCACGGCATCGATCCCGGTGTCGTCTCGCTGTCCTATCTCGGCTACCTCCTGTGGTTCCTCGGCCGGCCCGACGCGGCGCGCCAGCACAGCGAGCAGGCGATCGCGAACGCCGAGAAGATCCGCCACCCTTTCACGCTCGCCTTCGCTCTGGTGTTCGGAGCCTATCTCCGCCAGCATTTGCGCGACGTCGAAGGCACGCGCGACCACGCCAACCGCGCCATGATCATCGCCACCGAGCACAATTTCCTGCACTGGAAGCAGCAGGCGGCGATCCTGCGCGGCTGGGCGCTGGCTCAGCTCGGCGAGGCCGACGAAGGCCTCGGACAGATGCGCTTCGGCCTCGACGAGTACGAGGCGATGGATTCCTGGCTCGCCGGCTGCTGGTTCCGCTGTCTGCTCGCGGAAACCTACGCCAAGGTCGGGATGCGCGACGCCGCCTTGCGCGCGCTGGATGGTGCGCTTGCGACCGCAAGGCGGACCGGCGATCACTTCTATCTCGCCGAGGTCTACCGCCTGCAAGGCGAGATCACGCTGGCGGGTGGCGACCCGGCGTCGGTCCAGGAGGCAGAGGACCTGTTCGTCCTTTCGCTGGAGACCGCACGCAAGCAGGGTGCGCTGTCCTGGGAGCTTCGCACCGCCCTCGGCCTCGCGCGCCTGTCGCATCAAGCCGGCAAGCGCGAGCATGCGAGACTCCTGCTGATGCCGATCGTCGCCAAATTCAGCGAGGGCTTTTACACGCCGGACCTGAAGCAGGCGATGCAGCTCGTCGATGAGCTCGGTAGCGACGCGGCGGTGCGCGAGCAGGCCGGTCTGTGACATGAGCGATCTTGCCGCCGCGCGTGCGCGCTACGTGGAGTTGATCGCCAGGCGCGAGCGGATTGCCTCGAAGCGTCTCCTCCATGCGCTCGCCGCCGTTCCGCGCGAGGACTTTCTGCCAAGGGGACCATGGCGCATCAAGGACGAGACGGCGCGCAGCTACCGGCTGACGCCGGACGCCGATCCCGTTCATCTCTACGACAACGTGCTGGTTGCGATCGACGCCCGGCGCAAGCTCGACACCGGCCTGCCGAGCCTGTGGGCGCATTTGATCGACATACTCGACGTCAAGCGGTCGGACCGTATCGTGCAGATCGGCTGCGGCCTCGGCTATTTCTCGGCGGTGCTGTCGATGATGGTCGGCGAAAAGGGCCGCGTCCATGCGATCGAATGCGACCAGCGGCTCGCGGCCCGGGCGGCGAGCTATTTGCGCGGCTATGGCAACGTCACGGTCGTCCACGGCGATGGGTGCAAGGACGTGGGTGGGCCCGCCGACGTGATCATCGTGCATGCCGGCTTCCCGCATCCGCACCCGCTCTGGCTGCGGTCGCTCCGTCCGCGCGGCCGTCTTCTGGTGCCGCTGACCCAGCGCGACCGCGAAGGCGCCGCCCTCAAGATCAGGCGGAGGGCCAGGGGTTTCGAGGCAGAGGCGATCCAGCAGATCCGGATCTTCCCCGGCCATGGCCGCGGCGTGACCGCCCTCGACGACCGCGTCGCAGATTGGTGGCAGCGCGCCTCGGCCCTGGCGCCGCTCCGCTTTCGCGCCCTGGAGCAGGGACTGCCGTCGGATTGCTAACGCCTTCCGGCGCTTGCTCTCGTCAAGCGTCCTTCGTGAACTTGGTAATGACGTCCATGAAGGGCTTTGGCTTGAAGTCGCTGTCGAGCGGCAAGGGGCGGTTGGGCTGCTTGTCCTTGCGGGCGAAGGTGCTGTTGATCCAGCTATGGCGATCCGAGATACCCCAGGTCAGGATCGAGCGTACCGGACCGCTGATCGAGATCGCGGTCAGGAGATCATCGACGCGCTTGGCGACGATTGCGTCGCGCTGGGCCGGATCGGCCGTCAACTTCTGATCGTCGACGTCGAGCTCGGTGACGATCACATCCAGTCCCCAGGAACGGAGCTCGGTGACGAATTCGGCGAGCCCGTGCGTGTCGATATCGAGCTCGGCATGCAGGTGCGATTGCAGCCCCACGGCGTGGAGCGGCACGCCCTGGTCGAGCAGGTCCATGATGAGATTGCGGAACGCGGCGCGCTTGGCGATGAACGAGTCTTTGGCGGACTCGATATCGTATTCGTTGATCGCGAGCTTCACGAATGGATCGGCCGCGGCCGCGGTTCGGAAGGCCAGCGGAATCCAGCTCTTGCCGAGATTCTGCGACCAGAACGAATCCCGCCTGTCGGTAACTCCTTTGGGATTGTCCGGAATCGGCTCGTTGACGACGTCCCACGACGTCAGCTTGTCCTTGTAATAGGACACGACGGTCGCGATGTGATCGACGAACGCACGCTCGACGCCCTTCGCGTCCGTGATCTGCTTGGTCCACTCCGGAATGTCGTGATACCAGGCGAGCGCATGCCCGCGCATCGCGAGGTCGTTCCGCCGGGCAAAGTCCAGGATCGCGTCGGCGCGTTCGAAGGTGAAGGTGTGCGCGTCCGGCCGCAGCATCGGCCATTTCAGCTCGACCTCCGGCACCACCTGGGTGCAGTAGGTGCCGATGGCTTCGCCGAAGCGCGGATCGGCTTGCAGGTTCCAGAGGTTGGTCGCGGCTCCAAAGCCGGGACGGCGCTGAGCCAGTCGTGACGCTGGCGCTGCGGACGCGCAGGCGCCTGCCGCAAGCGTCGCGGCACTGCCGAGGAGAAATTCGCGTCTGTCGAGCCTGGTCACGGCGCGGGAGTCCTTTCGGAACCAACGCATCATCGTACCAAGCGGTGTCGTGCGACGCCGGGCTTTCCTCTCGTTGGGTTAACCCTTGTCGTTGGGTTAACCCCTTGCCGGACCGCTGCGTCGGTGTAGGGCAAATTTAACGCTAACGCGTGAAACCGGCCTTGCCCCGTCATTCGCGGTCCGATCTGCAGACTTATGTGACTATCTTTGGGGGATGCTGCGCCGCAGTCCGTTTTTCCACGCCATCGCCGACTGATGAGCGGTCGCCAAAGTCGGGAAGAACGCCACAAGGCTGCCACCGGTCCCGTGCTCGCATGCTGAACCGCCATTTCTCGATCTATCTCATGGCCTACATCCTGCCTGCGGCGGTGGGCTTCTTCGCGGTCACGCTCTACACAAGGCTGCTGACACCGGCGGAGTATGGCGTCTATGTCGTCGGCCTCAGCTTTGCCGGCATTCTGGGCGCGGTCTTCTTCGCCTGGATCAAGCTCTCGGTGTCGCGCTATCAAGCGATGTCGGCGGAGGTGGACTTTCGCGGCACGGCAATGGTCGCCTTCGCGCTCACGGTCGCCGTTCTCTGCGCTACGGCCCCGCTGGTCGTGCTGTTCCGGGATGATGTCAGCGTCGAGCTGCTGGTTGCCAGCATCTTCGTTGCGATCATGGTCAATGCGGTCGATGTCGGCCAGGAGTTCGAGCGCGCCAAGCTGCGGCCGTATCGCTTCGCGGCCATCGCGATCGTGCGCAGCGTGTCGAGCGTTGGCTTTGGCCTGCTTGGTATCTGGCTCTGCTGGGGCGGCATGGGTCTGCTCGCGGCGTTCGGCCTGGGCTCGCTGACCGGCATCCTCTTCAATCTCGTCGGTGACCGCACCAGGATCGCGCGCTTTGAGCGCAGTCAGCTGGTGCAATTGGCGCGCTATGGATTGCCGTTGACGCTGGCTGGGCTCTCGGTTGCGATCTACTCGGCCAGCGACCGGCTGATCGTCGCCTGGATGCTCGGCAAGGACGCAGCCGGTATCTTCGGCGTCGTCGCCGATCTGCCGCGCCAGTTCATGGTCATGATCGCCGCGAGCGTTGCCTCGGCGACCGTGCCGCTGGTGTTCCGGTCGTTGTCCGAGAACAACGGCGAAACGACGCGGGAGCGGCTGACCGAAAGCCTGGAGCTGCTGCTCGCCGTCGTGGCGCCCGTTGCGGTCTGGCTTGCGCTTGCGGCGGACCAGGTGGCCGGCACGCTCGTCGGCATCGACTTCCGCGCCGGCGTCTCGGCGCTGCTGCCGACGCTGGTGCTCGCGCGGCTTTTCGGCATCGCCAATCAGTTCTACGTGCAGATCAGCTTCCAGCTCGCCGAGCGGCCGTTCATGCTGGCGGCGCAATCCTTCCTCACCCTGGTGATCAGCGTGATCCTGATGTTCGCGCTGATCGGCGGCTACGGCCTTTACGGCGCGGCGCTGGCGACCTTGGCAACCGAGGCGATCGGCTTCCTCGTCGCAGTCGTCCTGATGCATCGGGCCCATCCGGTCCCGTTCGAGCTCAATCGCCTCGCCGGCGTGGCCATCTCCGCGGCCGCCATGGCCGCCGCGATCCTGATTGCCCGCGCGCAAGCGGGCGGCACCGGCCTTGCCTCGCTCGTCATCGTCAGCCTCGCCGGCGGCCTTGCCTATGCCGCCGCGGCGTGGCTGCTGAATGTTGCGAACGTGCGAACCTTATCGCTGCGTGTGGTGCGGACGCTGAACCGCAAGGCGCTCGGCGTCTAGCCGCGCCTCCGTGGGCGCCCCGGCGGCTGATCGGACATTCTGCCGCAGTGGCCGAGACCAGCTTCAGGCCAGCCTCGGCTGACGGCCGCCTTCCGCCTGAACGAGGCGTCGTATATGAGAGATTTGTCGCCGGAACGTACCGAATCCCGCCACAGAGGGAACGTAAGGCGGCTGCGATTTCTTAAGGCAATGATTCCAATCTGCACGTGAGCGACAACAGCAGGCTGGTAGCTCGACCGAGGATGGCATGAAAATTCAACTGGCGACGGCGCGATTCACCGAGGCGATGCGGCGTCGCCGGCCGGCCGCGATCATTGCGCTCGCGACGGTTGCCACATTCTTGGGCGCGGTCCCCGTGACCGCGGCCAAGCAGCAGCGCCAGGTGGCCGAGGCAGTCGCGCCGCGCCAGGCCGGCGATCCGATCATGGCGATCGTGTCGATCAAGAGCCAGCAGGTCACTTTCTACGATGCCGACGGCTGGATCGTGCGCGCGCCGGTATCGACCGGCACCACGGGACGCGAGACGCCGGCTGGCGTCTTTGCCATCCTCGAGAAGAACCGGGAGCATCGCTCGAGCCTGTATGACGATGCCTGGATGCCGCATATGCAACGCATCACCTGGAACGGCATCGCCCTGCATGGCGGACCGCTGCCCGGCTATGCCGCCTCGCACGGCTGCGTGCGGATGCCGTTCGGCTTTGCTGAGAATGTGTTCGACAAGACCTATATCGGCATGCGCGTGATCGTCTCGCCGCACGACACGGTCCCGACCGATATCTCTCATCCCTCGCTGTTCGTGCCGAAGCCGGAGGCCATCGCGGCCGTACCCGGCCGGGCCGACAAGCTCTCCGCCGAGGCGGAGGAGGCCACAAGGGCGGCCGACGAGGCCAAGAAGGCTGCGTCCGCCGCCGCGAAGGAAGCCGCCGCGCTGCCGGCCGCGTTGCGCAAGCTGGAACAGCAGAAGGCCCGCGCCGATGCCGAACTCGCCTTCGCCGACAAAATGCTCGCAAATGCCAAGACGGATCAGGCCCGCGCCAAGGCCGAGGAGCTGAAGCAGAAGGCAGCAACCAAGGCTGCCGACGCGGCGACGCAGCTCGAGGCCGCCAGGGCCGCCGCGCAGCCGAAGCGCGATGCGGTGGCCGCGACCAAGGAGGCCGCAAAGGCCGCTGCGGCCAGAAAGACGGAGGCCGTCAAGGCCGCGACCGACGCCAAGCTCGCGGGCGAGCCGGTCTCGGTCTACATCAGCCGCGCGACGCAGAAGCTCTATGTGCGGCGGAACACGCACAAGCCGGCGCCCGATGGCGGCGGCGAGGTGTTCGACACCAGTATCGAGGTCCCGGTCACGATCCGCAATCCCGAGCAGCCGATCGGCACGCATATCTTCACGGCGATGGCGAAGACCGGTACGGGCCTGCGCTGGAGCGTCGTCACGATCGAGAACGGCGATGAGGCGCGCAACGCACTCGACCGCATCACCATCCCGCAGGACGTGTGGGACCGCATCGGGCCGACCGCGTTGCCGCGCTCCTCGATCGTCATCTCGGACGAGCCGCTGAGCAGCGAGACCAATTACCGGACCGAGTTCGTCGCGGTGCTGAGCAACGAGCCGCAAGGCGGCTTCATCACGCGCAAGCCGACCGCGCCCGCCATGGTCGCCAGCGACGACGGCTGGGACAACGGCTTCGGCTTCTTCTACCGCGATCCCTACGTCCAGCCGGCGAACCCGCGCCGGCGCAGCCAGTACCAGTACTACCAGCCGGCGCAGCCGATCCAGCGCGGGTTCTGGTAGGGGGCGCTGCCTCGGCCACCGGGCCGCAGCTACAGGCGGGCCTCGATCACGATCGCCTGGATTTTGCCCTCCACCGGACCGGATCCATGGCGGGCCCGGATTGCCTCCGCAACCATATCGGTCGCAGCCTGAAGCTTGCCGGCATCCCGTGCCTCGATCTCGCTGCGCAGCGGCGTGCCCTGGCAGATCGCAATGGCGACATATTCAGCTGAAGGCGCACGGCTGATTTCGGATCGGGTTTCGATCGATATGTCGCGGAAGCCCGCCTGTTCGAGATCGCCGCTGATGACGGCCTTGTCGTGATAGCCGTGCGGCGTCCGGATCATGAAACGCGGCGGATCAACGGAAAACAGCCTTTCGAGCGCGGCCGTGGCTTCATGCGTCAGCACATTGTCTTCGATGCGATCCCAAACGTTGAACACGAACGTGCCGTCCGGCCTCAGGACTCGCTTGACCTCTCCATAGGCCTTTATGCGGTCCGGAAAGAACATCGCGCCGAACTGGCAGCAGACCACGTCGAACTCGGAATCGCCGAAGGGCAGGGCCATTCCGTCCGCTTGGCGCCAGGTGATGCGATCGTCATTCGCCTGGCGCTGTGCTGCGACCGCGAGCATCGGCTCGTTGAGATCCGTTGCAACGTATCGAACGCCGCGCGGCAGCGCCGCCGCTACGGCACGCGTCACGGCACCGGTACCTGCGGCGATCTCGAGCAGCGTGGAAGGAAAGCGTGCGGCGACGCGCTTTGCGATGTCCTCCGCATAGACGGCGAAGATCATCGGGACGAGATACTCGTCATAGATTCTCGGAATGGAGCCGGCGAAAACCTTGTCAGTGTCGGACATGCCTGCCTCGCTGAAGGTTCGGACGTGAGGCCCAACCTTACCACGGATGCACCGGCAAGGATGTGAAGTAGACCGGTTCAGCACGGCGTTGTGCGCTCTCAGCGAACATCGGCAAAACCGGTCAGCGAGCCTTACGATCTTCCGCCGCCGACCTCGCGGATCGGCCGCGTGCCGTCCCAGCTCATCGCGGCCTGGCGGACCTTTTCGAAGAACGGGCCCTTGGTGCCGCTGATGTCGGAGATCTCGATCACCGTGCCCGGATGCGCCTGCGTGTCGAAATAGGCAAAGCGTCCCCTCTCGCCGCCGATCTGGCCCTCATGGCCGATCCGATAGCCGAGCCCGATCGCCTTGTCGTAGAGCGCCTGATAGTCGTGGCTCCAATACGACATGTGCTGGAGGCCTTCGTGCCCGGCATCGAGAAATTCCTTGTAGAGCGAGGGCGCGTCGTTGCGCTGCTGAATCAGCTCGATCTGGAGATCGCCGGAATTCGCCAGCGCAATGCTCATCTCGACGGCGGAGTCCCGGCCGCGATGCCGGAACCAGTCGGTCTTGACCCGGTCCATGTAGTACCAGGGTCCGACGCCCATCACCTCGATCCAGTGCTTCATCGCGGCGTGGATGTCCCGCACCACATATCCATTTTGGCGCACCGCGCCGAAGATGCGGCTCATGTCCGCGCTCTCCCTGTCACGTCGCTCACTTGACCTCGATGCCGGCGTCCTTGGCAACCTGCTTCCAGGCCGTGATGTCGCGCGCGTTGATGTCGCGCTGCTCCTCGCCGGGCACGAATTGCGGCGTGATGCCGAGCGCCAGCAGCTTCTGCTTCACGACGTCGTCGCCAAGGGCCTCCTTCAGGGCCGCCGACAGCCTCGTGGCGATCGGCGGCGCCACGCCGGCGGGCGCATACATCGCCCAGGACAGGCTGCGGTCGAACGGCACGCCCTGCTCCTTGTAGCTGGCGATATCAGGCAGGCTCGGCGACCGCTCGCCGCAGGCGGCCAGCGCCTTGATCGAGCCCTCCTTCACCAACGGCGTTGCGGTGGCGACATCGAGCGTCGCCAGCGAAATGTGGCGGCCGAGCAAATCGCCGGCCAGCTTCGCGATGCCGTTGAACGGCACGTGGTCCATCCTGATGCCGGTCTGCTGCATCAGGATTTCCGCGCAGAACTGCCCGGTCGAGCCGACGCCCCAGCTGCCGTACTGGATCGGCTCGCCCTTCTTGGCCAGCGCGACCAGGCCCTTGATATCGTTCGCGGCAAAGTCCTTGGTCGCCACCAGCATGATGGCGGAGACGCCGACGCGCCCGATCGTCGTGAAATCCTTGATCGGATCGTAGGGCAGTTTCGGATAGATCGCGGGCGCCAGCACATGCGTGGTCATGCCGCCGACGGTGATGGTGTAGCCGTCATTGGCGGATGTCGCGACCATCTGCGTGCCGATCGTACCGGCGGCGCCGGTGTGGTTCTCGATATAGATGCTCTGCCCGAGCGTCTTGCCCATCCTCTCCGCAAGCAGCCGGCCGACCACGTCGCCACCGCCGCCGGCCGCATAAGGCAGCAGCATCCTGATCTTGCGGGTGGGGTAGGCGGCAGCATCCTCGGCGCGGGCGGGCGCCGCCGCAGACAAGATCAGCAGCAATGATGCGACGATGCGAAGCGCCGCGATGGTTTGCGCGGGCAAAAGGCGAGCGTGGCTTGCCATGGCGTTCTTCCCCCAATTGCTCTCCGCTTATCGAGCGGAGTTGAAACGAAACGATCGTTCGTACGGTTGACTAGCGAACGATCGTTCGTTAGTCAAGCCATCATGGCTGTCCACCCCACAAGCACGGCGCAAGCGGCTGCGCCCACGACGCGCGAGCGCATCCTCACTGAAGCGCTCAATTTGTTCGCGCAGAGCGGCTATGGCGGCGCCTCGATGCGCGAGCTCGCGCGCCGGGTGGGCATCCGCGAGAGCAGCCTCTACAACCATTTCCCCGGCAAGGCGGCGATCCTCGAGGCGATCGTCAGCGAGCACGGTCCGGCCAGCTCGGCGAGCCGGCTGGAGGAGCCGCGCTACAAGCAGCTGGCGCGGCAGCCGGCGGAGTTCTGCCGGCAGTTCGCGCTCGACCTCGTCGAGCAATGGTCCGATCCGCGCGAGCACCAGTTCCAGAAGGTCATCACCGCCGAGCGCAATCGCGTGCCCGGCATCCGGGCCAAATTCGCCGACCACTTTTACGCGCGCGAGCAGAGCCTGATGACGGATTATTTCCGCGGCTTTGCGCTCGCCGGCCTGATCTCGACCACCGATCCGCGCGAGACCGCGCGGCTGTTCGCCGCCGGTCTGATCTACATCCGCCTCGAGCATTACGTGATGGGCGCGGTGCCGTCGCCGCGGCCGAAGGTGATCGAGGCGATCGACCGCTACCTTGCCTTCTTCCTGTCGCTGATCGCGGCGGGCAACGATGCCGACAACAAGAAACGAAAAGCTAAGGGAGAGACGCGTGGCAAGGCTGCCCCTGATTGATCCGGAGACGACGAGCGGCGACATCCGCGCCTCGTTCGACCGCATGCCGGTCAAGCTCAACATCTTCCGCATGCTGGCCCACGCCGAGGCCAACATGATCCCGGCGATGCGGCTCGGCAATTCCATCCTGCACAAGCAGAAGCTCAGCGCGGTCAACCGCGAGCTTCTGATCCTGCAGTCCGCCCAGCTCGAAGGCGGCGCCTATGAATGGCGCCAGCACGTGCCGATCGCGCTCGGCGTCGGCTGCACGCAGGACCAGATCGATGCCGTCGAGCGCAGCGACTACGATGCCGCCGGCCTGGGCGAGGCCGAGCGCGCGCTGCTGAAGTTCGGCCGCGAGGTGGTCGAGAACGTCCGCGTTGCGGAGGCGACCTTCGCGGCCGTGCGAAAACACTTCAGCGACCAGGAGATCGTCGAAGCCATCGTCGCGCTCGGCTTCTACATGATGATGGCGCGCCTGACCGAAGCGACCGAAACCGATCTCGATCCCGCCGCCGGCATGAAGGTCTATGACGGCGCCAAGAAGCCGGGCGGCTGAGATGGCGGACAGCGAGAGCAAGCCGAAGCGCTATGTCCGTCCGCCCAGCGCGGAATCATCCGGCGAAGCGCCGGGCAGGAGGCGGCTGAAGGGACGCCGCATCCTGATCGTGGGCGGCGGCCAGCGGGTGTTCGACGCAGCGACCGATCCAATCGGCAACGGCCGTGCCATGAGCATCCTGTGCGCCCGCGAGGGCGCCAAGGTCGCGGTCGCCGATCTCAATCGCAGCTCCGCCGAACAGACGGTGAAGCGCATCACGGACGAAGGCGGTGAAGGTTTCGCCATCGCGGCCGACGTCACCTCGGAAGCCGAAATCGTCCGCATGATCGACGAGGCGCACCACGCCATGGGCGGGCTCGACGGCATGGTGCTGAACGTCGGCACCTTCGGCAAGGTCGGGCTCGATGCCGTCAGCCCCGAGGAGTGGAACAAGATCTACGACGTCAATGTCCGCGGCCCCATGCTGTGCTGCCGCGCCGCGATGCCGAGGTTCGACGATGGCGGCGCCATCGTCTTCATCTCTTCCATCGCCGCGCTGAAGGCGGGCTCGCAGATGGCGGTGTACGATTCATCCAAGGCCGCGCTCGGCGGCCTCATGCGCAACATCGCCCATCTCGGAGCCCGCCGCGGCATCCGCTCCAACCTCGTCTATCCCGGCCTCGTCGATACCCCCAACGGCCGCGAAGCCGGCGCCGGGCGCCCCAACCGCGGCAAGGGCCACATTCCCTTTGGCCGCCAGGCGACGGCCTGGGAGATCGCCTATGCCGTGCTGTTCTTCCTCTCGGACGAAAGCGTCTACGTCACCGCACAGACCCTCGCGGTCGATAGCGGCCTGAGCGGGATGTGAGCTTCATTCCGTCATCGGGACGATCGGGCGCGGCAGAGCAGATGATCGAGCGAGATGTTGCCGGGGCCGTAAGCCATGATGCCGAGGGCCATCGCCGCCCAGGTCAGGTGGACCGGCCAGCCGTCGGGCACCGTGAGCTCGACGATCACGGTCATCAGCAGCAGTCCGAGCGCGGCGAACCGTGTGCCCAGTCCCAGCACCAGCAGGATCGGAAACATGATCTCGCCGCAGCCCGAGAGAAAGGCCATCACCGTCGGGACCGGGAAGTGATAGGGCCCGCCGGGCAGATGCAGCATGAATTCCTCGCTGAACAGCGTCACGGCCGTGTCGCTGAGCTTGAGGAAACCGTCCCATTTGAGCACGCCCGAGCGCCAGAACGGCACGGCCAACGCGAGGCGCAGCACCAGCTGGACCAGCGATGGCATTGCGAGCGCCTGCACCAGATGATTGGCTTTGTCGATGAGTGCGCCGGGCGAGGGCAGGCCGCTGGCGGGCGTCATGGGCTGGTCCGTGATCATGATGGGTCTCCGCAACAGAGCGAGGTGAAGGCGCCGGCTTCGATCAGCCCGGCGATGTTCGCGGCAATGTCGAATTCGCTTGTCGCCTCCAGCGCTGCCGCCGCGGCTTCGCCGAGCGGCCGGCCCGACATGAGGTGGTGCGCGAAGACCGCGCCGCCGGGCGGAAGGCGGCACACGGCGACGTCGAATTCGCCTCGCGTGATCAGGGCATCTTCCGGCGTCGAGGCATCGATCCGCATGACCGACGCGTCGTCGCGGTTGGCCGCAAAGATCGTCACGGCGGCGTAGTCCGAACGCAGGCATCGCGCGGCGGGGTGCGGAACGAGCACCACACCAGCCAGGCGGTCGGGTGTCACCGCCGCGAGCCGGGCCGGCGACAGCGGGATAGCGTCGGCGGCGTGATAGGCGTCGAGCCAGGCCCGCTCGAGACGGGCGACGTCGGCGAGCCAGGGCATATCTTGCGCATGCTCGTAAGCTGCGATGAACTCCGGGAAATCGCGGCCGTACTCGAACAGCAGCGGCGATGTCGGAGGATTGCTACGCACATGCAAGCGCGCCATCGCGCGGAAGAAGTCGGTGCCGGTGATGCGCTGCACCGCCGGATAGATCGCGGCGAGCGCGTCGATCAGGCTGACGGTGACGTTGTTGCGGTAGACGTCGTAGCGCCGGCCAGCGGCCTTCCCTTTCGGGCCGGTCACGAGTTCAGGCGTGCTGCGCGTCGGATCCAGCAGCGCCGGCGCGAACGATGCGGCAAAGCACAGACCGGGTTCAGGCGGCATGACGCTCTCCTGCCGGCATGACGGACTGATGGCGGTCGAGGATCGCCTGGGCGGCGGCGGCTTCCGCTTGCAACACCGGCCAGTCCGGAATCTTGCTGTCCCATTCGATCAGCGTCGGCACCGGCCCGCGGCGTTGGATGACGATCTCGTAGAGCTTCCAGACGGCGTCGGCCACCGGGCCATCGTGGCTGTCGATCAACAGCAGCTCACCTTCGTCGTCGGCCTGCTCGGCGTGACCGGCGAGATGAATTTCCGCAACGCGCGACAGCGGGAAATCAGCGAGGTAGTCGAGCGCCGAATATCCATGGTTGGTCGCGGAGACGAACACGTTGTTGATGTCGAGCAGCAGGCCGCAGCCGGTGCGCTCTGCAACGGCGCGGATGAAGTCGGTCTCGCGCATGGAGGATTCGCGGAAGGCGAGATAGGTCGACGGGTTTTCCAACAGCAGCGGCCGCCTGATCGCCTCCTGCACCTGGTCGATGTGATCGCAGACGCAAGCCAGCGTCGCCGCGGTATAGGGCAGCGGCAACAGATCGTTGAAAAAGCTGGTCTCGTGCGTCGACCACGCGAGATGCTCGGAGACCAGTGCCGGCTGATAGCGCGCGACCAGGCCGCGGAAGCGCGCCAGGTGCGCCTTGTCGAGCGGCCGGGGCCCGCCGATCGACATGCAGACGCCGTGCAGCGAAAGCGGATGATCGCGGCGGATCGCCTCCAGCGCGCGATGCGGCGGCCCTCCGGCGCCCATGTAGTTCTCGGCGTGGACCTCGAAGAAGCCGCGTCGATTCTTTGCCTCGAGGATTGCCGGGAGGTGCTCGGGCTTGAAGCTCGTCCCGGCAACGCCGCCGATCGGCGTTGCGAAGCGGAGCGGCAGCGCTGCTGGCGGGGCCGGCTTGCTTGTGCTCATCGTGCTGCTCCGTTTGCGCTTGCCGTTGCGCCGGCGGTTACACCGGCTTCAGCGAACCCTTCTTGCCGCCCGGCAGCTCGATGCTGGTGCAGGTGCCGCCCGCGACGAATTTCCAGGCATTACCCTGGTAGTCCACGGTCGAGGTGCCCTGGCAGGTGGTGCCCGGTCCCGCCGCGCAATCGTTCTGGCCTTTCAGTGCGACGCCGAAGCACTTCTCTTTCTTGGCGGCGATGGCGGCATCGGCTTCGGCCTTGCTCAGAGGGGCGGCGGAGGCAAGGGTCGCGAGCGCGGTCGACACCGCACCGGCGAGGACGAGGGAGGTGACGGCATGTTTGGCAGACATCGAGGTTCTCCTGTTCGAGGTGGCATCGCCTGGGCGGGGATGCGCGCATGGTCTCCTTCGCTCCGCGCGCCGCCCGCGTTACGGCGGACTGCTCACGAAACCGTGAGACCGATTGGACGGGCGCACGGGCGGTGCGCTTGGGTGAGGAGTAGCGCGCAAGCGGGCGGCCAATCCAATGCCTTGGCGCTATCGAGACGTTAGAGCGAGAGCATTGGATGCGTCCTGTCAAACTTGGCAGAGGTAACGGACGGTAGGACATCTGCGTAGAGCGATGACAGGAGTCGCACCCAGCCAAAGGCGGATAAAACCATGAACGTCGATCCCGGACGCCAGCTTCGCGCGATCGCAAGGATGACGGTGAGCATCCGCCTTGCCGTGTCCGCGCTCGTTCTGGCGGCGATCCTGCTGACTGCGGCGCTCTCCAGTTTGCTGTGGTGGCGCACGGCGGAGGCCGCCAGCCGGCAGCTCGCCTCGACCATCAACGAGCAGATCGTGGCGGCGGTGCGCAAGGAGGTCTCGGCCATCGTCGACGAGGCGCGGGCCGCGCACACCGCGATCCGCACGCTGTTCCTCCAGAACGTGCTCGACACCCGCGAGGCCGACAAGCGTGAGTTCGTCTTTCTCTCGCAATTGCAATCGCAGGCGACGATTTCCTGGGTCGCGTTCGGCTGGCCCGACGGCTCCTTCTTCGCCGCGCACAAGCTCGGCGACCGGCGCCTGGAGATGATGGAGATCTCGCTGACGGATCATCCGGGCGAGCGCAGGGTCGACGAATATGACGTGGTGCCCGGCGACATCGAATTTGCCAACCGCCGCTTCGAGCCGACCGATTTCCGCGTCGCCGATCAGGCCTGGTTCAAGGCCGGCCTCGCCGCGGACGAGCCGCAATGGTTCAGGGTCATGAACCATGCGACCGGCGAGCACCCGTCGATCGCCTTCGCCGGGCCGATCGACGTCTACCAGGAGCGGCAAGGCGTGCTTGCCGTCATCATCGAATATACCAGGCTTGCGCGCTTCCTGTCGCAGCTGGAGGTTGGACGCACGGGCACAGCCTTCATCGTCAATGATAGTGGTGAACTCATCGCCGCGCCGGACAAGGACGCCGACGAGCTCCATCCCGCGCGCGGCGATACCACGCTGCTGCCGCTGGCGCGCGCAGCGCTCGACCAGGCGGGGGAAGCCGGCCGCAAGGAGGCCTGGCGAAGCCGGCTCACCTCGGGCGGTGCGGCCTATGAGGTCGCGCTGACGCCGCTGCCGTTTCCCGGCTGGTCGCTCGCGACCGTGATCCCCGAGGCCGAATTTCTCGGGCCGGTCGAGACGACATTGCAGCGCCTGATCCTCGGTCTCGCCGTCGGCGCCGTGCTCGCGGCGCTGGCCTCGGCGATGCTGGCGCGGTCCGTCATCGCCGCGCCGCTGTCGCGCGTCGTCGGCGAGCTGCGCCATGTCGAAGCCTTCGCGCTGGAGCAGGTCCGCCGCCATCCGTCGCGGCTCAAGGAGATCGCGAGCCTGTCGGGTGCCATCGCCGAGATGGCATCCGGCCTGTCCGCATTCCGCAAGTTCATCCCGGCCGATCTCGTCCGCGGCCTGCTGCGCCAGGGCGTCGAGGCGAAGCCCGGCGGCAGCGTCCAGGAGCTCAGCGTGATGTTCATCGACATCGCCGGCTTCACCGGACTGTCGGAGCGGCTCGGCGATCGCGTCGTGCCGCTGCTGTCGCGCTATCTCGACCTCACCTCGGAGATCATCGTCGCCAATGGCGGCACCATCGACAAGTTCATCGGCGATGCCGTGATGGCGTTCTGGGGCGCACCGCAGCCGCAAGGCGATCACGCCGCGCGATGCTGCCGCGCCGCGCTCGGCTGTCGCCGGGCGATCGACGAGTCGGGCCTCGCCGACGATCTCGGTCAGCCGCTCCAGATCCGCATCGGCATCAATTCCGGCCGCATGCTGGTCGGCAATATCGGCTCGGAGCTGCGGCTGAACTACACCGTGATCGGCGATGCCGTGAATGTCGCGAGCCGGCTCGAAGGCGCCAACAAATCCTACGGCACGCAGATCCTGATCGGCGCGGCGACCGAACGTCTGGCGCGCGGCACTGTCGTCACGCGCGAGGTGGACAGCATCGCGGTCTACGGACGCGAGGAGGGGCTGTCCGTTCACGAGCTGATCGGAATGGTGAACGAGATGGCGGTTGGCGGCATCGGCTGGATCGCCGACTACGAGCGCGGCCTCGCCGCCTATCGCGCCCGCCGCTTTGCCGACGCGCTGGCCGATTTCGAGTCCGTGCTGAAGCAGCGCGGCGACGATCGTCCCGCCGAGCTGATGCGTGACCGCTGTCGTCGGCTCGCTGCAGCTGCGCCCGACGTCAGCTGGCGGCCTGTGGCGGCATTGGCGTCGAAATAGCCGCGCGGATTCCGCGGGCGTCATGCGCGCGCATTCCGCCGTCCGAGCCCTTGAGCTCGCCGAGGGCCTATAGTAAGGGACCGCCCGGGTCTGCAGTTCACCCAGGCGTCAGCGTCCCGCGAAGCTTCTGCGTCATCTCAAGGCCGGCGCACCCGAAGGCGTGGAAGGCGCGACATGACCGCAAATCCGGAGGCATTGCCGCTCGCCGGGCCTGCTCCGGTCTCGGTGCAGACCTCCCGCGGGATCATCCAATGCGCGGTCGCAGGCGAGGGGCCTGCGATCCTCGCCATTCATGGCGGCATGGGCGGCCACGACCAATCGTGGCTGCTCGCGCGAGCGCTCACTTCGACGCTTCGCGACAAGCGGGTGGTGGCCGTGTCTCGCCCGGGCTATCTCGGCTCGCGCCTGGAGCTCGGCGCCTCGCCCGACGAGCAGGCTGATCTCTATCGCGAGCTGCTCGACGCGCTCGGGATTTCCAGCGCGGCGGTCGTCGCGGTTTCGGCCGGCGGACCCTCGGCGCTGCAGTTCGCCGCGCGGCATCCCTCGCGCTGCCGCTCACTGGTGCTGGTGTCGGCCTGCACGGGTCGACTGCAAACGCCGCCGGAGATCGCCGCGCGGCTGCGCATGATGCGCCACCTTGCGCGTCTTCCCGGATTGCCAGGGATCCTGAAGTGGCGAGCTGAACGCAATTCGGAATCCGGTGCCCGCCGTGCGATTCCCGATGACGCGATGCGCGAGCGAACCTTGCGCCATCCCGAGGCGGGTCTCTTGTTGCGCACCTTGCAGGCGAGCGTGTTCGAGCATCTAGCCGTCAGGATCCCTGGGACCGTCAACGACATCGCTCAATTTGCCGCGCTCGAGCAGTTGCCCGCAGGAACGGTCTCGGCGCCTGCTCTCGTCGTCCACGGCCGCGCCGACAATGTGGTGGCGTTCTCCCATGCCGAGAACGTCTGCCGGGCAATTCCCCAGGCGAAGCTGCTGGCGCTCCCCGATGGCGGTCACGTCTCGCTGTTCACGCATCTGGACACGGTGCGCAAGGAGGCCGAGCCGTTCCTGGACGGGCGCGCCGATGCTTCACACCCTCATCGCGTTAGGGATCTCCATGAAGGCCACGCTGCTCAATCCTGAAAACTACACCCGCTCGCCGTGGAAGAACGGCGGCGGCATCTTCACCGACATCGCGGATGCTCATCGAGCCGATGCGCCGCGGAAGGATTGGGACAGCCTGCTCTGGCGCTTCGCGTCGACGCCGATTCTTGCGCCCGGTCCCTTCTCCCATATGCCCGGCATCGACCGCTTGCAGATGGTGGTCGAGGGGCGCGGGCTGGTGCTGAAGTCGCCGACGCAGGAATTCGACGAACGTGAACCTTTTACGACGGTGCGTTTCACCGGCGAGCTCGAGATCGTGACCGCGCTCGAGGCCGGTCCCGTCGAGGTCGTGAACCTCATGGCGCGGCGCGGTGCGGCCGAGATCGATCTCCTCGCGCTGAAGCAGCCCGGCGATCACCGGCACCTTGCCGCCGGCACGCATCTGGTCTACGCCCCGCGCGGCGAATGCCGCATCCGCATCGACCATGAGGAATTTGCGATTCCCCGCAGCGGCACGCTGAAGCTCGAGCTGGCGGAGCCGTCGCAGCTTGCGCTCGTCGCGGGTCTGGCAGTGCTGGGCTCGATCCGACTGGTCTAGACCCTCGGACCGATGCGCACAATCCATGCAACTGGCCAGGTTGACGCCGCCCGGCCGGCACACGATATCTGCTTCGCTAAAGACCGTAGCTCGACGGGCAGGATATGAATGCGACAGACACATACGCCCCCACGCAGGCCGACGGCGTCATCGACTGGCTGACCAACGGCACGCGCGACGAGCGCTTCATTGACGACATCTTTGCGCAGATGTGCATCCGCCTGCAGCAGGCGGGCATCCCGCTCAAGCGGTCGACGCTTCACGTGATCATCCATCACCCGCAATGGCTGGGCGCCCGCATGATGTGGTCCGACGGCAAGCGCGAGGCGGAGATCACGCTCGCCGACTACGACGTTCGCGAGCGGTCCGAATATATCGGCAGCTCCGCCAATGAGATCCATGACGGTGCCGACGAGGTCCGCGAAAAGCTCGAGCAGGATGCCTCGCTCGGTCGCAAGCACGCCCTCTATGACGACATGCGGTCGCTGGGCATGACCGACTATGTGGCCTGGCCGCTGCTCCACACGCTCGGCAGGCGCCACGTCGTGACCTTCGCCACCGATCGTCCCGGCGGTTTCGAGGACGGCCACATCGCCGGCCTGAAGAAGCTGTTGCCGGTGCTGGCGCTGGTCAGCGAGATCCGCATCAAGAACCGCCTGGCGCGCACGCTGCTGGAGACCTATGTCGGCTCGCATGCCGGCGAGCTGATCCTGGCCGGCGCCACCAGGCGGGGCACCGGCACGACGGTGCGCGCCGCGATCATGATCTGCGACCTCAGGGATTTCACCAAAATCTCCGACAATTGGCCGCGCGACGACGTCATCGACCTGCTCAACGACTATTTCGACGCGATGTCGGAGCCGATCGCGCGGCACGGCGGCGAGATCCTGAAATTCATCGGCGACGGGCTGCTCGCGATCTTTCCGCTTCATGAGCCGAATGCCTGCGCCAATCTTCTGCACGCGGTGGCCGAGGCCAGAGAGGCGATGGCCGCGCTCAACGATCGAAACAGCGCCACCGGCCGCGCGCCGCTGAACTATGGCATCGGCGTCCACGTCGGCGACGTCATGTACGGCAATATCGGGTCGGCCCGGCGGCTCGACTTCACCGTGATCGGTCCGGCCGTCAACATGGCCTCCCGCCTCGAAACGCTGACCAAGACGCTCGGCAGGAACGTGCTGCTGTCACGGGATTTCGCCGAGCTCGTCGAGAAGGAGTTCGCGCTGGAGCATGTCGGCCGGCACGAGGTGCGCGGCTTCAACGCTCCGATCGAGCTGTATGCCTATCCGGCTCGCGCTATTTCCGGTTAGTTCCGCTGGCGTTCGGCAGGGCCTGCTGGCCGCCTTGAGTCTGCCTGGCCGGGTCGTTGTCGCCCGGCCTCATCGTTGACGACTTCGCCGGTGCATTGGCGCCGCCGCTGTTGGCGTCCGACGACGTATTGAGGCTGGAGGCGCCCGCGCCGGTCGTGCCGCCCGTGCCGGTCGAATTGATCCCCGAGCCCGTCCTCGACGGCCCCGCGCCGCTTTGCGCGAAGGCGGAAGGGGACGAGGCGAGAGCTGCGATGAGCCCTGCGATGACGAGTGATTTCATGTCCGCTCCTGTGCTCGGTCTCAGGCGGCCCCCGCCCGGCGGTCCGGGGGCGGGGCTTGAGCCGGGGCCGCCATTGCCGAATGGTGAGACCCGGCGAAGGGCCAATGCGCGGGAACGCCTGGTCGTTCCAATTCCTCCGGGCAGTGCCGAACCGCCGAATTACGCCGACCAGCGATCTTGCTCTTCCCGGTGAGCCTGCTCGTTCAGACGGTCAGCGATCTCGTCCGCAATTTGCTCCGATTCCGCCTCTGCAACCGTCTCACCCTTGTGCGTCCGCAGCTTGTCCTTGTCGGCCTGGATCGGGAAATCGTCGGGCTTTAGTTCATTGTCCCTGCTCATGGCGCGTCTCATCGAGTTTGTCCGCAGACAGAACGCGCAACGCGGCCGATCGTTGCTTCCAGTCGTCGGAAGTGCCAATCGGGCCTGGCAGCGCAGTTGGCGGAACCGGGGCGCTGTCCCTGCTACTTCTCCACTGCGCCCGTCCAGTCCTTGAAGCCGCCGACGTTGTAGACGTTCTCGTAACCCATATCCTTCAAGAGCTTGCCGGCCAGTGCCGACCTGCCGCCGGATGCGCAATAGAGGATGACGGTCTTGCTCTTGTCGAACGCTTTGTCGTGATAGGGCGACTCCGGGTCGGCGCGAAACTCCAGCATCCCGCGCGAGACGTTGACGGCGCCGGCGATCTTGCCGCTGGCGGCGACTTCCGGCGCGTCGCGAACGTCCACGACCAGCGTGTTGCCCTTGTTGATCATCTCGGCCGCCTGCTCCGAGGTGATCTTCGGGACCGCTGCGTTCGCAGCTTCCAGCATTTGCTTGACGCTCGTTGCCATGGGTTCTCTCCGGGTTTTCTTCTGCCGCCCCATAAGAGAATAGCACATCGATCTGGACATCGCTCCCGGATGAGCTTGTCCTGCCGGAGTCAGCAGGCCGGAGGTCCGGTTGCCAAGGCCGGATTGTGCGACTAGCTTTGCCGAAGCTCCGCCCAAACGGTCTCTGGCCGCGCCTTCATGCCCAAATTCCTCCGTATCGGTGTCCATCAATCCAACGTTTCCGGATACACCTCGAAGGCGTGGTGCGTCAGGCGGGTCGGCTCGGCGGTCTTCCTGAAATGGGGCGCTGTGGAGGTGCATGGCACCGGAGCCGCGCGCAAGGTCTATTGGTCGCGCCTGCCGCAGGAGAAGACCATTCGTTGCGGCAGCGCGCAGCGCGCGCAGGACTACACCAAAGCCGCGATCGCGCGGCGCCGCAGCCATCGCTATGAGCCGCTGACCGGCACGATCGCGAACCGGCGGCCGTCGGCCGCACGCGGGGCCGAGCTCAAGCAGGCGCTCGCCACCATCCTGATCGTCGACATCGTCGGCTCCACCGCGAAGGCGGCCAAGCTCGGCGATGCGCGCTGGACCAAGGTCATGGGCCATTATTACGCGGCGGTGCGCAAGGAGCTGAAGACGTGCGGCGGCAGGGAGGTCGTCACCACTGGCGACGGCGTGCTGGCAACCTTCAAGAAGCCTGCCGCCGGCATCGCCTGCGCTACCTCGATTCAGAAGGCCGTGCGCACGCTCGGCCTCGAAATCCGCGTGGGCCTCCACGCCGGCGAATACACCATCAACGGTGGCGAGATGGTCGGCCTCGCCTTCCATATCGGCACCCGCATTGCCGCGAAAGCGCGCGCCGGCGAGGTGCTGGTGTCGAGCGCGGTGAAGGAGCTGATGACGGTGCAGGCGGCGATCGCACTGCGGGATCATGGCGTGCACCGGCTGAAGGGCGTGCCGGAGCGGTGGAGGCTGTGGCGGGTGGAGGCGTGAGCGCGCTTTGCCCATCCCCGCGGGCGGGGTCCATTCCTGGAACCGAGGCGATCGGCCTCTTTAAGCCCGACATTCCGTTAAGTGTAAAGACACCAAGCGCCTTTACGGGTCCTTCGCCACTCCAGCCCTAGCCTTCACGGCGGCTGGGACAAATCCGATGGGCTTTTTCGCGCGGCTTCGCGATTCCTTCTCCGTGGGCGACACGAGCGATCCGCTCGGCCGATCGCTGCTGGTCGAGCAGTTCCGGGTTCTGCGCAAGCAGGTGCCCGTTCTCTACGCCATGCTTCTGGTCAACAGTGTCAGTATCGGGCTGGTGCTCCCCGACACGGTATCGACGTGGCTGCGGTTTGCCTTGCCGGCCGCTCTCATGGCGGCGTGCCTGCTTCGGCTGGCGCAGTGGTTACGGTTGAAGAAGGCCGATTTCACCGCCGAGGAGGCGTACCGGGAGCTTGCAAGAGTCCGCATCGCCACGGTGGTGCTCAGTTGCGGCTTCGTGATCTGGATCCTGGGGCTGTTCATGGCCGTCGATCCCGGCCTGCGCGCGTCTGTCGCCTTGCTCCTCTTCATGGGCTGCGTCGGGACAGCCTACTGCCTCGGCAGCTTTCCGCCGTCGTCCCTGCTGGCGATGCTGATCGCCGGCGTGCCGATCGGAACGCTCCTCCTGCTCTCGGGCGAGGGGATGCTGGTCTCGGTCGGCATCAATCTCCTGGTGTTGCTCGCTCTGCTCGCCCGGATGATCAACACCAATTTCCGTTCCTTCGTGAAGCTGGTCGAGACCCACGGACGATTGTCCGAGGAGGGTGACCGTGCGCGGGCCGCGGAGCAGACCGCGACGGCCTTTGCGGAGCGCTTCGACAGGGCGCTCAACAACATGTCCCACGGCCTTTGCTTCTTCGACGACGATCAGCGCCTGATCGTCTGCAACAGGCAATATCTCGAGATCTACGATCTGGATCCGAAGCTGGTCCGGCCCGGCATGAAGCTGAACGAGATCGTCGAACTACGCTATGCGGCCGGCAGCGCGCCGAAGATGTCGAAGCAGGATTATCTGGCCTGGCGCAACAGCGCTCCGGTGATCGCCGCGGATTCGGATACCACCGTGGAATTGACCAACGGCCGGATCGTGCGGATCCGGCATCGTCCGATGGAGGGCAAGGGATGGGTTGCCACCCACGAGGACATCACCGAGCGCCATCGGACCGAGGTGGCGCTCGCGGAAGCCAAGACTGCGGCCGAGCGGGCCGAAGCCGCCGCCCGCGCCGCTCATACCCATCTGACCGAGGCCCTCGACGTCGTCCCCGAAGGACTTGCCGTCTTCGACAAGGACGACCGCCTGGTCCTGTGGAATCGTCAATATGCGGAATTCTACAGGGCCAGCCGGCAAGCCCTTGCGGTCGGCACGGCGTTCGAAACCATCCTTCGAACCGGCCTTGCCGCGGGGCAATACCCGGACGCTGCGGGGCGCGAGGAGGAGTGGCTCGCCGAGCGACTCGCCCATCACGCGCTGCCGCATCATTCGCACGAGCAGCATCTGGCGGGCGACCGCTGGATCCGCGTCGAGGAACGGCGCACCAGCGACGGCGGCAGCATCGGCGTCCGCATCGACATTACCGACCTCAAGCGCCGCGAAGCCTCGTTCCGCCTGCTGTTCGAGGAGAACCCGCTTCCGATGTGGGTGGTCGACGCCAAGCGGCGGCACCTCATCGCCGTCAATGGCGCGATGTGCCGGCACTACGGATATTCCCGCCAGGACCTGCTCGCGATGTTCGAGCATCAGCTCGAATATTGCGAGGGACTGGACGCCGAGCGGGATTACGAACTGCACAGGACCGCCGACGGTGAGGCGATCCAGGTCGTGATCGAATCCCGGCCGCTGGTCTATGAGGGCCGCCCGGCCCATGTCTGCGTCGCCTTCGACGTCACCGAGCGCAATCGGGCGCAACAAAGGGTGAGCTATCTCGCCGGCCACGACGCGCTCACCGAGCTGCCCAACAGGGCCGCTTTGGGTGAGCATCTCGGCGACGCCATCGAACGCGCGGAGATCACGGACGGCGCCTTCGCGGTGCTCTGCATCGATCTCGACCACTTCAAGGCGATCAACGACCGCTTCGGTCATGCGGTCGGCGATGCCGTGCTGCGCGAAGCCTCGCGCCGCCTGCAGGAAGCCGCGCAGGGAGCTTATGTGGCGCGCGTCGGCGGCGACGAGTTCATCGGCATCATCGATGAGCTGCCGTTGCCGGCCACCGCCGAGCTGCTCGCGACGCGCATGCGGGCGCAATTCGAGCGCCCGATCGAGGTCGACGGCCATGCGCTCAAGATCGATCTCTGTGTCGGCGTCGCCCTCTATCCGCGCGATGCGGACGACGCCGCGTCGCTGCTGGCGAACGCCGATGCCGCGCTCTATCGCGCCAAGCACGAGGGCAGGGGCGCGATCCGCCTGTTCACCAGCGCGATGGATCAGCAGCTGCGCGACCGCCGTGCGCTGGAGCACGATCTGCGCGTCGCGGTGGAGCGAGGCGAGCTCTATCTGGAGTACCAGCCGCAGCATCATCGCGACGGCACGCTGATGGCTTACGAGGCGCTGGTGCGCTGGCGGCATCCGGTGCGTGGTGTCATTCCTCCGGGAGAGTTCATCCCGATCGCGGAGCAGAGCGGCGCGATTGCGCAGATCGACGATTGGGTGCTGATGGAGGCGTGCCGGGAGGCGGCGTCATGGGATCGGCCGCTGCGGGTTGCGGTCAACGTCTCCGCGGCCCAGTTCCGCCGGGAAAATATCGATGTGCAGGTGCGCCGGGCGCTGCAGGACAGCGGGCTGCCGGCCGCGCGACTCGAGCTCGAAATCACCGAAGGCGTCCTGATCGAGGACGTGCCGGGCGCCAAGCGGACCATGCAATCGCTCAAGGCGCTCGGCATCCTGATCGCGCTCGACGATTTCGGAACGGGCTATTCGTCGCTGTCCTATCTCGAAGCGTTTCCGCTCGACCGGATCAAGGTGGACCGCTCCTTCGTCGCCGCCCTCGGCCAGAGCGACCGTTCCCTCGCCATCGTCCGCGCCGTGATCGGCCTCGCCCACGGCCTTGGCGTCCCCGTCCTCGCCGAAGGCATCGAGACCGAGACCCAGATGTCGCTCCTCGTCCAGGAAGGCTGCGACGAGATGCAGGGCTATCTCTTGGGGCGGCCGCGGCGGCTGGAGGCGGCGGACAAGCCGGTGAGGCGGGCGGCGTCCTGAGGGATGCGCACGGATTGGAGACTCAATCGCCTTTGACTCCCGTGGCGCCAGTCGGCGGCGACGCGGCGGCGAGGGGGGTGTTAACCACCCCATCCCGCGTAGGGATTGTGACCCGGTTCTGGTTGATCATCATAGTGCGGGGCCGGTTGATGGCGGTCCCGCCGTGCCGGTGAATAGGCCCAGGCCGCAGCGCTGCCGGTCGTCAAGACACGAGAATGTGCTGTCGCATGATGCCGATGGACCTGGCCTGCCATCGCGGCGCTGATGGGTGCACAGAGGAAAATCAGAAGGCTCAAGACGAGACCTGATCGCATGGTACTTTCTCCGATGGACCTACGATGAGCAGTTAGATGAGCCTCGGTCCACGCCCACGCAATCGGTCACGCCTGCACGACTGGTAACGTCCTCGGCATCACATGCCGCGACCGGCAGCTGGGGTTCGCCATACCGGGTGTCCATTCGCGCAGTCGTGATGGTTCACCGCGTGGTTTTTCCCGAGCGCGTATCCACCTAAGTTTCAACCAAGAAACTCGAAGGAAACGCGCTTCAACAGAGCAGCCGGTTCGAGTCAGCGCGAATGCTCCGCACAAGAACAACAGCCGTTCGGAGCAAGACCATGACTGGATTCAAGACCTTTGTTGTTGCAGCGCTCATGTCGATTGGCGCGATAAGCTCTGCAAGCGCCCAGTGCCCGTTGTGGGCGATTCAAGATCCAAATTCGTTTCAGGCGCAATATCCCGACCGGGATGTGTTGAACGGCTGCGAACTGACGCCGGCAGGCAGAATGGGCCTGCAGCGCCCTGGCGGCGCGGCTCCCGTGTTTGGGCCCAACAGGATTTATGAGACAACGCCTGGCTTTGCCCAGCGCCACCGGCGTTGATCCGCGACATCAGCGCCAATACGTCCTCAAGCTGACGCGGCTGAAACCCTGGATGGGGCCGCGGGAGGCGCTTGCGGCGGGGAGAGCGGCGAAGCCGGCGGGCGGGCGGTATCCTGAATCTCGCTCCCGATGTCGGAACCCGGGCCGGCCGTTCGTCTTGAATCCGTGTCGCCTCGAACCGGAGTTCTGCGTAAATGGCCCCCCGCGCCAATTGGAAAGGCTTCCTGAGACTGTCCCTCGTCACCTGTCCCGTGGCGCTCTATCCGGCCACGTCCGAGAGCGAGAAGATCTCGTTCAACCAACTCAACCGGCAGACCGGCCACCGCATCAAGTACCTGAAAGTCGACGCGGAAACCGGCGACGAGGTGCCGAACGAGGACATCGTCAAGGCCTATGAGCTCGAGAAGGGCCAGTACATCGAGGTCTCCAAGGAAGAGCTCGAGGAGATCGCGCTGGAGTCAACGCGCGCCATCGAGATCGACGAGTTCGTCGACAAATCGGACATCGACGCGCGCTACCTGATCCGTCCCTATTACATCCGCCCCGACGGCAAGGTCGGCCACGACGCCTTCGCGGTCATCCGCGAGACCATCCGCGAGATGAACAAGGTCGCGATCGGGCGGGTGGTGCTGACCAACCGCGAGCACATCGTCGCGCTGGAGCCGATGGACAAGGGCCTGGTCGGCACGCTCCTGCGCTACCCTTATGAGGTGCGCAGCGAGGCCGAATATTTCGACGACATCCAGGACGTGAAGGTTACCAAGGACATGCTCGATCTCGCCCGGCATATCGTCAACCAGAAGGCCGGACGCTTCGCGCCCGAAAAGTTCGAGGACCATTACGAGACCGCGCTGATCGAGCTGATCAACGAAAAGCGCGCCGGGAAAGTGATCCGGCCGAAGGAGCGGCCGAAGGGCGAGAACGTCGTCGATCTCATGGAGGCGCTGCGGCGCAGTGTCGGCAAGGAGGCCGGGAAGCAGGCCGTGCCTGTGAAGGCAGACAAGCCGGCGAAGAAGCCGAGGAAGGCGGCGGCCGGCCAGAAGGAAATGCTGATGCCGATCGCCGGCAAGAAGGCCGCAGCCAAGGAGACGTCCGCGAAGAAGCCGGCCGCAGGGGCGCGGCGGAAATCGGCATGAAGCACGCGAAGGTCCTTGCCACAGGCCTCAAAGGCCCTCGTCAGGACACTCCGGACACGTATCACCGACCGAATCGAGGACATCGTTGATCTCCGCGACGGCTTGATCGGCGGAGACGCCGTCCGGCGGATCCTGGCGCGCAAGCTCGACCGCGCGTTTCCGCGCGTGCGGGTCGGCACGATCCCTGGCCCAGCCATGCTCCTCGCATTCGCAGATCGCGCCGGCCTCCTGCAGCATATTGATCGCCCATCCGCGTAGCGTACGGATCGCGGGCCGTCTTTCCCTCGTCATCAGCATCGAGATCGCTCCTTGCCGGGACGAATCCGCGCCGCCCCTGCTCGTTCCGGGCGGTTAGCACGGAGCAGGGATTCCCAAACGGCAGGACTGGGCTTGTCCACGTGTTCCGGCAACCTGTGGAGAATGCAAGGTGTTGGCGCCCCATCGAACGCTGGCGTTTCTCCCTGAGCCACACGCCGGCACCGACGCCCCTATTGCGGATGCCCCAGCGAGAAACGGACGCGATAATCCTGCGGCAGCACATTGAGGCGGCGGCGAAAGGCACGCCGCAGATGCTCCTCGCTTTGAAACCCGGCGCGGGCGGCGATTTCCTTGATGCTCGATGTGGATTCTTCCAACGCCCGGCGGGCGGCCTCGACGCGCAGCTCTTCCACCGCCTTGCCGGGAGTGCGGCCGGTCTTCTGCCGGAAAACGCGCGCGAAGGTGCGCGGGCTCATGCCCGCCCTTTCGGCGAGGCTCTCGACCCGCAGATCGCGGCGGAGATTGTCCTGCATCCAAGTCGCGATATTTTCGATCGCCCTGTCTTCGGATGATTGCAGCGACAGCGGCACGCTGAACTGGGCCTGCCCGCCGGGCCGCTTGAGAAATACGACCATGCGCCGCGCGACGCGCATGGCTTCGCTGTGTCCTAAATCATCCTCCAGCAGCGTGAGTGCGAGATCGATGCCTGCCGTCACGCCGGCGGACGTCCAGATGCCGCGGTCGTGAACGAACACGGGGTCAACCAGGACCGAAACGTCGGGGTATCGGGCACGCAACAGATCGCAGGAGCTCCAATGAGTGACCGCGCTTCGTCCATCGAGCAGGCCGGCCGCGGCCAGGACGAACGTTCCGGTGCAAACGGAGCAGACACGCCGGACATTCGGCGCCGCTGAACGAAACCAGTCGAGCAATGCGGCCTCGGCCGCCGCGCGGTGGACGCCGGGCCCGCCACCCACGACGAGAGTGTCGATCTTTTTGCGGGCGCAGTCCGACAGCGGAGTTGTCATCACCTCCAGGCCGGACGAGGTTTTGACCGGGCCACCCTTCATCGAGCAGATCTGCCAGACATAGGGGGCCCGTTCGGCCGCGAATGTTTCGCAGGCAAGCTCGAAGGCCTGCAGCGGCCCGGCGAAATCGAGCAACAGGCAATCCTCGAACAGGACGAAGACGACGCGGCGAGCGGCAGAATGAGCCATGGCCAGCCTTGGCAGGAATTGCGTGTATAATGACATTTCGGCAAACCGGCCGCGCTGTCAACATGCGTTCGTTCGAAGAGAGGAGCGATGCATGTCCGGCAAACGGATCGAGATCGGAATTTTGTACTATCCCGGGATGACCCAACTCGATGTCACCGGGCCTTTCGAAGTCTTCGCCCGTCTGCCGAACGCCCGGGTGCATCTGCTGTGGAAGCGGATGGAGCCGGTCGTCAGCGACGTCGGCCTGCCGCTGTTGCCGACGACGACATTCGCCGACTGCCCGGATCTCGACGTGTTCTGCATCGGCGGCGGCCCCGGGCAGGTCGACATCATGGACGATGACGAGGTGATCGCCTTCGTTCGCGACAGGGGTGGATCGGCGCGCTACATCACCTCGGTCTGCGCCGGCTGCCTGATCCTCGGCGCCGCGGGGCTCGTCGACGGCTACAAGTCGGCCTGCCATTGGTTGATGAGCGATCAGCTTGCCGCCTTCGGCGCGATTGCGGTCGATGAACGCGTCGTGGTCGACCGCAATCGCATTTCCGGCGGCGGCGTCACGGCGGGGATCGATTTCGGTTTCCAAGTCGCTGCCGAGCTCTGCGGCGAAGATGTCGCGAAGAAGCTCCAGCTGATGCTCGAGTATCAGCCGCAGCCGCCGTTCGACATCACCGTGCAGAATGCGCCACCCGAACTGATTGCGCGCATGCGCGCGGACGCCGAGCCGTGGCTTCGCAAGCGCGCTGCGGCAGTGCAAAAGGCGGCTGCAAAACTCAAATCAAGAGCGGCTGCTTAAGCTCGCTCGTCAATGGGAGAGGAAGGCCTCAACGTCGTCATTGGAAAGGTGCTCGCATGAACTGCCGCGTCGCTACACTTCTCATTGCTGGGGCCTTCATCGCATCGTGTTTCCCTGCGAGCGCGGGCGAACTCTCCGGCGGCGTCGTCCGGATCGGCGTCATCAACGACCAAACCGGACCGCTGTCGGACTTGTCGGGACCGGGCTCGGTCACTGCCGCCAGGATGGCGGCGGAGGATTTCCAGAAGATGGTGCCGTCGATCAAGGTCGAGATCTTGGCCGCGGACCACCAGAACAAGCCGGATATCGGCGTCGGCATTGTCCGGAAATGGTTCGACGTCGACGGCGTCGACATGGTTGCCGACGTCTCGAACTCCGCGGTCGGACTGGCGATCCAGTCGCTGGCACGCGACAAGAACAAGATCGCGGTCTATTCGGCGGTGGCGACCACTGAACTTGCGGGCAAGCAATGCGCTCGCAACGGGCTGGCCTGGCTTCACGATTCCTACAATCTGGTATCGGGACCGATCCGCACCCTGGTCTCGCAAGGCTACGACACCTGGTTCTTCATCGCGGCCGATTATGCGTTCGGCAAGAACATGGTATCGGAGTCGCAGCGGGTGCTCGCGCAAACGGGCGGCAAATCGGTCGGCGCCGTGTATCACCCGATCGGCAATGCCGATTATAGCTCCTTCATCCTGCAGGCAAAGGCGTCTGGAGCCAAGGTCATCGCCTTCGCCAATGCCGGCGAGCAATTGGTGACCCTGATGAAGCAGTGGAACGAGTTCGGCATGAATGCGGGCAGCCAGAAGCCCGTGGCCGAATTGATGTTCATCTCCGACGTTCATGCCATGGGCCCGGAAACCGCCAAGGGCCTGACGACGCTCACGGCCTGGTACTGGGCCTTGAACGAGGAGACACGGGCCTTTGGCGAACGCTTCTACAAGCTACGGGGCGCCATGCCCACGGCGCCGCAGGCGGCAGTGTACTCCGGCGTGAGCCATTATCTGAAAGCCGTTGCCAAGGTCGGCACCGATGCAACGGATCCAGTGCTCGAGAACATGCGTTCGACCCCGGTTGACGACTTCTACGCACGCGGGGCCAGGCTGCGCGAAGACGGAAAGCTCGTGCACGACTTCTACCTCGTCCAGGTGAAGAAGCCGTCCGAGGTCAAGTCGAAGTGGGAATACTACAACGTGCTCGAAAAAGTCTCGAGCGGCGATGTTTATGCGCCCCTGGCCGACAGTGAATGCCCGCTGGTCAAGCAGGGCCACTGAGAATGTCGTGACCCTTGCATGCGACCGGTGTAACGGCTCTGGCCGAGCAAGGTCACGTTCAGCCTGCCGGATTGCGCGCCGTGACGATCCACGTCGCGCTGTCGATCATCACCGACCGTTCGCGGGACAGCCCGCGAACGCGGCACGAACCGCGGCCGAGCCGCGGGCGCGGCGGCTTCGATCGCGGCCTGGCCGAACACCGCCGCTATGGCGTCGAGCCGGGCCTGGTGCGCGACCCAGCGCTCCCCGCTTTGGCCATTCCAGTCGGCGACGCGATCGGCATTATGCTCGGCCATGACATATCCTTGTTCGGATGGCGGCATCACACGAATGATCGGCGTTAGCTCACGATTGGTCCAGCCGCAGCTTCGTCCAAACCGGCGCGAGCCTGGATAGCGAGGCTTCGTTCTGCAGCCTGCGAGTCGAAGTATTCCTCAATCGAATGAACCTTGCCCCATCGCAACTTGAAGACATGGACGCCCCTGTTCACATACGAGCTTTGGCCATCGAGTAGCCGCGCGTTGGCCCTCCACTTGACGAACACCGTGGTATTCCATGGCCAACCCGTCACCTCGACCTGTTCAATATCTATGTGAAGCTTCGGGAAAACACGGCCCATGCGCTCGAACCACTGCTTCACCGATTGCTTTCCATGTCGCTCACCCCCCAACGCATGGTCTCCGGCAACCCAGTGATACGCGTTTGGTGTCAGGCCCTTTGCAGCATCATCCCAACGCTGGTTGTTGACATGATCGAAGCTCCTGCGGATCTCTTTTTCGACAATTAGACTGTAGACCATTGATGCACCCTGTTGTTGGACAGCCGACGGCTCTGCACTGATGGATACTTTCCAGATACTGAAAGCTGCTCCGGGTAACGACGCGATCTGTTGGGGAGCTGGCTGACGGGCGGCCACGCAGATGGCAGCGGCGCAATAGTCAGAGCCATCGGCGAACCTCGGCCTTGTAGCGGCGGTAGTCGTCGCCAAACTTCGCTTCGAGATAGCGCTCCTCGCGGGCGATCACCTGCGTCTGGATCGCGATCAGCACCAACGGGAGCAAGGCGAAGGCGATCGGCCCGTCGAAGCCGATCGCAAGGCCGGCATAGACAAGCGCCATGCCGAGATACATGGGATTGCGGGTCAACCGATAGGGACCGGTCGTTGCGATGAGGGTCGTCGGCTGCGACGGCGGAACGTTGGTGCCGAGCCGCCGGAACAGCCCCGCCGCCGCAAGCATCATCGCCGCGCCGGCAACGAACAGCAGCGCGCCCGTCGCGGCCAGCAACCGCCAGTCGATGCCGAAGGAGCGGAGGGGGACGAACCGCTCCGCCGCCAGCCCCAACAGCAGTGCTCCCAGATAGATGAAGGGTGGAGGGAAGCGCACGCCCGCGCTGTCGGGTTCGTCGGCCATGCTCATTCTCCAATCTGCGCTCTCTCAAACCAGCATCGCGTGCTGGGCGGAGATACCGCCGTCGCGCCCGAGCCATATTTCCCGAGTCAGGCCGTGCAAAAGCCGGGGACGGCGACCTTTTGAAACAGGTGCGGGCTGGCTACGACCGATGACGGATATGCCGGAAGTTTCGCGAGGAACTCGGGATCAGTGAAGGCGGCGCGGACCGCTTCGGTGGATTCCCATACCACATAGTTCAGGTAAGTCGGGCTATCGCCGATCGCTCGGTGCAGTTGCATGGAAATGAAGCCCGGTTGCTTCGTTATGATCTCGGCAGCCGCCTTGAAAGCGTCCAGGAAGCCCGCTTCGTCGGCGGGATCGACGACCGTGAAGAGGTTGATGAGCACGAGAGGCGCGGCCGCGATACCGAGTTGGCGGTCAAACGGAAATTTCTCGTCCAGAGGTTTGAATGGTTTTATGGCGGCCATGGCGGCGCTCCCGTCGGTTGTGAAATCGAAACTGGCGTGATCGATGCTGCTTGCGCTCAAACCACCATCGACTGCTGGGCGAAGATGCCCGCCATCGCGCCCTGCGATGATGCCTGGGTGACCGAGGGCAGGAAGGGCGTTGTGAGGTCGCCGGCGGCGTAGATGCCGGGCATGCTGGTTTGGCGGCGCTCGTCGACCTTGAGGGCGATGCCGGAGGGCGTATCCACCGTGGCGAGGCCCAGCGTTTCATGCAGCCTTGCGGACGGCTTGTTGCGCGGATGGGCGAAGAGGATGTCGACTGCGACATTGCGGCCGCCATCGAGATTGACGGTGGCGATACGGCCCTTGTGATGGGCGATCTCGGTGATCCGGCCGTCGACGACAGTTATGTTGCGGTGCGCGAGATTGGCCCGCATATCGGGCGCAATGTCGTGACCATCGGCGAAGAGCGTCAACTTGTCGGTCCAGTCGAGAAACAGCCTGGCTTGATTGTGCGACTGCGGGCCGGACCAGACGAGGCCCCAATGCCGGCCGGCGACTTCAAAGCCGTCGCAATAGGGGCAGGGCACGATCGACGTGCCCCAACCTTCGGCAAAGCCCGGAACATCAGGCATCTGGTCGGCTACGCCATAGCTCAGGATCACACGACGCGCCCGAAGGCTTTCACCATCGGACGTGACGACGTTGAAATCGTCGAGGGCGCCGGAGACGCCGTCGGCTCGGGCACTGACCAGCCTGACCGTGGGATAGCGCGCCAACTGCTGCCGCGCCTCGGCCAGGATGTCCAGCGGCGGCTTGTGATCGTGGCCGAGCAGGCCATGCGAATGGCCGGCGAAGCGGTTGCGCGGCAGGCCGGTGTCGAGAACGGTGACCTTGCGGCGGGCGCGGCCGAGCTGCAGGGCGCCGGCGAGACCGGCAAAGCTGCCGCCGATGATGATGACGTCATCCATGGGGATAAGCTCCGTTGGAGGACAGGTTGAACCCATCCAATGACTTGCATATTTAGGAAACTGTATGGTATCGTAATTCAAGAATTAGGATACTGTCAAGGACTGGAATTGTGGTGACCGAAAATAGCCAGCGCCGGCGCGGCCGGCCGGCCAACGAGGCACTTGGCCAAACGATCGTCGACACCGCGCGCGAACTCTTTGTGGAATTGGGTTTTCAAGCGACGACCTTGGACAAGGTCGCGCAGCGGGCGAAGATATCCAAGCTCAGCATCTACAGGCACTTCGAGAACAAGGAGGCGCTGTTCGGCGCAGCCATCGCGGCCGGCTGCCAGCAGTTGTTTGCACCACAGGCCCTTGAAGGCGACGACGCTCCGGTCGAGGATCAGCTCATGGCGGTGGGATCATTACTGCTTCGCACGCTGCTCAGACCGGACGTCCGCAGTGTCGAAGCCATGGTCATGGCCGACAAGACGAGCCAGAACGCGTTGAGCAAGCTCCATTTCGAAGCCGGCCCCGCCCACGTCATCGCCCAGATCGAGGCCCTGTTGCGTCAGTTGCACGCGAAGGCGCTTCTGAACGTGCCCGATCCTCTCCAGTCCGCCCGCTTGTTTGCCGCGCTTTTCAAAGGATCCGATCTCGTGATGATCGCGCGCTTCGATCAAGCCAAAGCAGAGGACGACAAGGAAATCGAATCCTATTGCCGATCGGCCGTCGCCATGTTCATCGCCGGGCACGGTGGAGGCGACGACGCGGCATCGCGGTGGAGTGCACGTAATTCCGGGCTTCGAAGTCGCGAAAGCCGGAGTTAATCGTGTGCA
Source organism: Bradyrhizobium sp. USDA3516 (assembly GCF_057651995.1). Lineage (NCBI taxonomy): Bacteria > Pseudomonadati > Pseudomonadota > Alphaproteobacteria > Hyphomicrobiales > Nitrobacteraceae > Bradyrhizobium > Bradyrhizobium sp. USDA3516. The sequence continues at coordinate 86,221 of NZ_JBYGYN010000005.1, forward strand.
CTGTCACCGTTATCCCAGGCAGGTTTCCTGCTGAGGAACCTGGTGCCGAGAGGCGACTTGAGTGGTCACGGTTTCGGAGGATTTCGCCATGGCCATCGATGCGTTCGCCGGCACCACGCCGGTGTTTCTCCCTGAGCAGTTCTTCGTCGGCCGCCTGGAAGGATGGGCGGTGGTGGAAAGCCTCGTCGGCGGGCTTCTGAAGCGCGCGTCGATCACGGCTCATGGCGAATTGGACGCGGACACCGACACCGTCGTCCTGACCGAAACCTGGACCTTCGACGACGGCCACAGCGACACGCTGCGCTGGACCATCCACAAGCTGGGCGACGGCCAATACACCGGCCATGAAAATCGCCTGGAAGGCGAAGCCACCGGCGAGCAGGCCGGTTGCGCCTTCCATTGGACCTTCACGCGCGACACGCCCCAAGGCGATGGCAAGTCGTTCAAGCTGAACTTCGACGACTGGTTCTATGCGATCGACGACCGCGCCTGCATCGTGCGCGGGAGTGCAGGGCGCGCGGGCATCCCGTTCGCGACGGGGCATGTGACGTATCGGAAGCTTTAGGTTCGCCCGACCCGGGCGGCAGCCCCGCTCACCTGCGCACCCAGGGCTATCGCATATGGCTTGTGGCGGCGGTCTGCGCGCACGCCTCGTCCTTCGAGACGGCGCTGACGCGCCTCCTCAGGATGAGGCTCATCAGCTTCAGTGCCCTTCAAAGCTGCAGCCAACTCCGTCCTCATCCTGAGGAGCCCGCCTCAGGCGGGCGTCTCGAAGGATGGCCGCAAGAAAAGCTCTCAAATACGATAGCCCTGCCCGCGCGCGCTTCTTCGTCGGGATTAACATTTTTGAATCGCGAACGCACCGAAGCAAAGTACGGAAGGGATCTTCTGGCGCTGATTGATACCAGAGCGGGGGCGGGGGCGTTGAATTTCCAGGTGACGGTTTTGAAGATCCTGGTGAGCTATCCGGACGGCTTTGCCGTCATGGAAGACCTCAAGCGCGACATGGCCATCCTGGCGACCAGTGGCCGCGATTGGGCCGACCGGACGAGGCGTCTCGCCAGCCGGGTGCCGGACCTCGACATCTTTTCGCAAGGACTGGTCGAGCGCATCAGCGGCGGCTGGAGACTGACGTCCAAGGGAAGAGACATCTTGGCGTTCATGGAAGCCCGCCCGGCACCAAGTGAGGCCAGCACGGCAGCCCTGGTCGAGGAGACGCCCCAGCCGGTATCGGAGATTGCTCCGCTTCCTTCGCTGCCGCAGCCAGCCGACCGGGCCAAGCGCCGGCGCGAGCGTCGAGAGCGCCGTCGCGAAGCGCGCGAACGAGCGAGGGCGAACGCCGGCTGAAGCGGGGTTGAGGTCGGCACCTAGCTAGCGGTCGATCGCTATGGGCAGCTGCACCCTTGCGCCGTAGAGTCCGGCTCGCAGGCTGTCTTTCCCTGGTTCTTACGGGATCAAGAAGACGAAGAAGACCCCGCCGGACGACTAGGCGCTTGCGCGTCGCTGAGGCCGTGAGTTCGAGACATGAAGGAGGCCGACATGGCCGGCAAGAAGACCGTGACGAGGAAGAAGAAGGCCGTTCGCTCCACTGCCAAGCTCACTACGCTCGATGACTTCCTCGGCGAGAAGGCAAGCGGGTCGAGTTCGAGGCCATCGCCGTCAAGGAAGTCCTCACCTGGCAGACCGAGTAGACGATGAAGGAGAAGAACATCTCCCGCAACAATCTGGCCCAGCGCATGAAGACCTCGCGCAGCCAGATCGGGCGCCTGCTCGACCCGAAGGACGTCGCAGGGCAAGTTCGCTCTTCTTGGCTTGGTTCACGAAGGCCGCTGGTGGAGGCACGCTCCAAGATTGTGCTCTGCTATACTCATGAAAATAAGTGAGTCGCCTTTGGAGCTTCACAAGGTATGGCTTGTAATCGGTGCAAGGCTTCTTGGGTTTCCTCGCATCAAGGCGTTCCAGTTGACAGATGAATTGCCTGACATTGCTGGCGTTCTGCGCGACTTGTTCGAGCGGACAGGTCCGGTAACGATTGGGCGGCTCATCGAGGAATATCGAAACAGCCTAAGCGCAATCCGTGATATCGACCCGCTCCGACTTGCGGCTAGTTTCGCCGGGCTGCTTACGGTGCCGGAGCTTCAGTCAAACTGCATTCGGTTGGAAGCGTTGGTGCATGTCTCGCTGGCGCTAGCCCAGGGCCGTCGCAAGCCGAATGAGAAGATTATCGCGGGTCTGTTCGCCGATTTTGGAGAGGGGCGTACGGGCTCGCAGGAAGATCCGTCTGAGGCTGTGTTCGTTGCCCTGATACGCTCGCCCCGTGGAAACTTCAGGGTCTTGGAGGGCACGTGGGAATCCGCTGGCTTTTATCTCCAGCAGGTAATCAACGTCTTGGAGCGTATTCCACCTGGATCGCCTTACGACGACATTCGCGAGCCGGTTTATGCCTTGCTGCAGTTGTCGGACGCCGTATGCGGACGCGCGAAGCTGAGTGGTTACCAGCTGGGCAATGAGGTCCCGCAAAACAACGCGCTTCCAAGCAAGATCATCAATTCGTTAGGCAGCATCCGCCGGTTCGTGCGGTTCAATGAGCGCGATCTTGCTGGGATAAACATCACCCTATCGCATCTGGCGGAGTTCGGTTTTGATCCAGGCACCCGCTCCGCGCTGAGAAATGAATGGGTTGGCCACTCGACGCTGGAACGTTTTCCCGTTGCGCATCGCAATGGAGAATTTTTCCTGCTGCTTCCAACAGCGGTGAGCGTGGCAATCCGCCGTTTTGTCGTCGAGAAGATGAGCGCTCTGCGGTTGCTCGATGTGTTCGCGGCGACACTTGCTTACGAGTATGCGCAACTGTTCTCCGAGACTCCCCTGCTTGGCATGGAGTCAGGGGCGCCTATTGAATTTCAAAGAACCGATGGCGGTCTGATTGCGGGCGCAATGACCGCTGCGGATCGCGGGATGTTCATCAACTTCGTGTTCTTTGCTGATACGCTGGAAGATTTCGCGGGTCGAGGTCTGATGGGGACATACCCGCCCGGCAATACGTCAATGCTTGAGGATCAGATCGAACTCTGGATCGATGAAGCCTACAATGAGGCCGCAAGGCAAACGGAGTTTCGCGAGTGTCTAACTTTGCTCGTTGGCTGTGGCGTCGGACGGGCGCTCCGATTCCACGCCCCAATGAAGCATCGCGATAATTGGCGGGTGGAATTCATCAGTGCGCCAGATCTTGTAACTCTGAGTTGGCTTAAAGGGTTCAAAGTCCTCTCCTTATGGCGGCTGATTGACTCGCGCGAGCGGTTAGAGCAACTCGGTGTTGGTCTTCAAAACATCAACGGCTTACTGAACATCGTCGGATGGGCGCGCTCCCTCGGTGGTCATCTTGTGCCGCACGGCGATTTGCCGGTCGACTTTGGCGTGAATGGCGGAAATGCGTTCGTCATGATCCAACAAAATGCTCTCCGGACGGTGCGCCATGAAGCGCTTGTCGACTGGAATCCCCACGTCGCTCAAGATGTCGAGGGCAAATGGATCAATGTGCGAAAGGACGGCCAAGCCCTTTTTGCCGAAGACGAGCGCGCTCCATTTTTTATGGCAGAGGAAAAATACGACGGCGAACGCTGGCCGCGTGGCGTCTTTGAGACAGACACCCGGTCATGGTGGGTGCATTTTACAACAATCGCTGACACGACGGGGCACTGGGCGTACCAACGGGCCATGATGCTGAAAACGTGGATTCGGCGCATTGCGCCCGTCCTCGAAGCCATGCTGCCTGACTTGCCCAAAGGGGCGTTACTTTGGCGTGTCGACTTTACAGGCCAGATCGGCGATCACGAAGGAAATGGTGGGCGAGAATTCTTGCCTTATGAAACGGTTCTTGATGCGCTTTCATTCTCCATTCTAGAAGATGGCCGAACCCTTCAGGTTGTTGCTTCACCAGAATTCGAGAGCGCGATCTACCATCCGGAAAATGTCGCGGAACGGGCCCTGGTTCAGCGGTCCGTTGAGGGTTTCACGCAGCTGTCGGGTGCCGATCTCGACGAAGAGCGGATTCGGAATGCGGTCGATCAAATTGTTCAAAACGCGAGTGCACGCCAATCGCATGCCTTCATGGCCCGGCATTTTCGTGACTTTGTACGAGACTCAGTCTGGACCAAGCCAGTCAAAGTTGACCCGGACGATGCGGCTTGGCTCAAGCTTGGTCTTGGATGGCGCAAGCGTTCCAAGGAAGAAGGGGGAGATATTCAGGGGCGGGAAAATTGTACGGCATACCTGAACGCGATAGTTCGGAACCTCGAAGACGAGGTTTGTGCTGATCTAAGGGCTCGACCGGCGGTCGGTCATCCTTTTTGCGCTGAACAATCATGAGGCGGCGATCAGCGACCGCGATAACTGGCATCGAACCGCGTCGGCAGTCCTCGCGCTCCATTTGGATAAAGAGGCGACGCTGCAAACTATGGCAGAACATGAATTCGAGTTGAACGCGGTCTTTCAAGCATCGCGCTTGATGGTGGAGTTTGCTGTCTGCGAGTGTCCGATGAACGGGGGGCGCAAACCGGGGCGTCTAGAGATGTCCCGGCTGATGGCAAAGCTCTTGAATATATCTGGTTTGGGTGGCTGGTCGGCGGCTATCCATTGGGAAGCGATGGAGCCTCGCATACGGATCACGCCCCTAGGAGACATCCACGCCAATGTAAGTTTTCAAGACGACGTGTTGGCCCCATATGCCCGCGCAGGCAGCGATTTGCGGATTGAGCATGCCGTCGAAGGGTACGCGAAAAATCTGAAGCTACCCGTTCCCATTCCGACAAATCAAGAGGCCTTCTCGCAGGAGTTCTGGTCGGCTCTTGAAGAGGAATGCGGAGCCCCTACTGATGCCGCGCGCAGATTTTTCGATGTGCTCGACGACATTGGAATTGAGCAAGGCAGGGCCATTTATTCGATCAAGAAGAGCGAACTCATGGCTCTGGCGATCGCAGATGGCATCGATTCTGGCGTCGCCAAGGAATTGATCGAATTTCTGGCCTTCAAGAGCCGCCCTTCGTGGCGCGATGTACCCGAAGGGTATGACGAGCGTGACCGGTTTCCGTGGCGATTTCGCCGTCGTCTGACAATCCTGCGTAAACCTCTGATTGAGGTAGATGACGCGGACGACCCGGAAATCATCGTCGCACCCGGAATTGCCAGAGATGGATTTGCATATATGGTGGGGAACTATCATCGCGGGGATTTTCCACGTTGGCAATTGAAGCCAAAGATGCGGGTTTGGGCGGGACGTTCGCGCGATCGCATTGGCCATGAGTTTGGTCAGGAAGTCGCTCGGCGCATGCGCGAGCTCGGCTGGCAAGCGGAGACGGAAGTAGCCGTTACAAAACTACTCCGGAAAGGTTTCGACCAGAACTACGGGGACGTCGACGTCCTCGCATGGCGCAAGCAAAGTGGCCGTGTGCTGATTATGGAATGCAAGGATGTTCAGCACCGGAAGATCGAAGGCGAGATTGCCGAACAACTGGCGGACTTCAGAGGCAAGTTGCGGGCGGACGGGAAGCCCGATGACCTTCTAAAGCATTTGAGGCGTGTAGAGATCATATCCGCGCATATGGACGCCGTCGCGAGCTACCTGAAGCTCGATGTTTCCCCGAGGATCGAAGGTCATTTGGTGTTCAGACACCCGGTCCCAATGAAGTTTGCGCAACAGCAGATGGAAGCGCGGACTGCTGTCGATTTGTTCGTGGATCTGCCAAATATCTAGGTCAGAACCGTACGTCGCATGTCGTGGCTTCTGCGGTTTATAGTCGCCTTAGCCTGCGGGCTCCGGCATGACAGCCTTCGTTCGCTTCGCCGGGAGTTCATGGCGCTATCCTGCCGAGCCGAAACTCGCCGCGCCAGTCCGTCTTTGCTTCCGCTGCGCTCCAGCCACGCCGGACACCATGCTTCGCCCTTCGCTCTCCGTGTGGCTGCGCCACGCGTAGCCCGCAGGGCGAAGCGTGGTGGGCCCGGCAGGACTCGAACCTGCAACCAGACCGTTATGAGCGGCCGGCTCTAACCATTGAGCTACAGGCCCCGCCGCGAGGCGGCCGCGAGGCGCGGCCGGCAACGGTGCGCGGTTCGTTTACAGGGCCTGAAGCGGGGGTGCAATGCTGGCTGGTGGAGGGGAACGTCGTGACGGCATCATGGGTCGTTTTCGAATACCCGAAATTTGCCGATGATGCCTGTATAACCCTGTTTTGCCCGACGGAGCAAACGGCGTTTTCGCGGGCTTTTCCGAGCTGAGTGCTAACCCTTTGAAATCATTGGCATCGTCTACTGTGCATGGGGTTGTTTTTGCAATTTTGTCTGAGAGGGCCTTTCGGCCCCCTCAAACATGGTGCGGACGAGCTCGGAGGCGGGCCGCCGCCTAGTCCACCGAGACCCCGGCGAACTCGACCACCTTGCGCCATTTCTCGGTTTCGTTCGCGACCAGCTTGCCGAACTCGGCGGGCGTCATCGGCTTGGGCAGGCCGCCGACTTCGGTGAGCTTTGCCACCAGCTTCGGATCCTTCAGCGCTTCGCCGACGGCCTTGTTGAGGATCTCGATCACTTCGCCCGGCGTGCCCTTCGGCGCGGAGATGCCGTAGAAGCCGACCGATTCGAAGCCCGGCACGGTCTCGGCGATCGCGGGCACGTCGGGCACGCTCGGCCAGCGCTGCGGCGAGGTCACCCCGAGCGCGCGGACGTTGCCGCCCTTCACCTGCTCCATCGCCGAGGGCAGATTGTCGAAGATCAGCTGCACCTTGTTGGAGATGATGTCGGGGAAGGCGACGGCCGAGCCGCGATACGGCACGTGCACCATGTCGCACTTCGTCGTCGCCTTGAACAGCTCGGCCGACATGTGCACCGAGGTGCCGTTGCCGGAAGACGCATAGGTGATCTTGCCGGGATTGGCCTTGCAATAATCGATGAACTCCTGAACCGACTTCGGCGGAAACGCGTTGGAGACGACCAGCATGTTGGTGAGCTGCATGATGCTGGCGACCGGAACGGTGTCACGCAAAAAGTCGAACGGCAGCTTCTTGTAGAGCGAGGTCGAGATCGCGTTGTTGGGCGCGACGAACAGCAGCGTGTAGCCGTCGGGCGGGGCGTTGATCGCAGCGGCGGCGGCGATGTTGCCGCCGGAGCCGGTGCGGTTCTCGACGATGAATTGCTGGCCGAGCTTGTCCGACAGCCACTGCGCCATGATTCGCGCCACGATGTCGACGGGGCCGCCGGGGGAAAAGCCGATCAGCCAGTGCACGGGACGGTCCGGATAGGCGGCGGAGGCGCGCGGCGTGGCGCTGAAAAGACCCAAAAGAACTGCGAGCCCGAAAACACCCTTACGCAGAATTCGCGACATGACGTCTCCCATTGTTCTATTGTCGTTGGGGGCATGCTTCCACAAAATCGGGCGGCTGCCTACATCGCCGCAAGTCGGTGTTGACGCTGGCTCGTCAGGGACGACCATGAGATTCGCGATGATCCTTCTCGGTGCGGCGCTGCTCGCCAGCCCCGTTGCCGCCCAGACCGGAGGCACGGCCATTCCGACCACCACGATCAGCTTGGGAACGGCGACGCCCGGCGGCGGCTTCCCGCTCTATGGCAACGCCTTTGCCGAGGTGATGAACGCGGCCGATCCGCGTCTCACCATCGCCCCGCGCAACACCAAGGGCAGCAACGAGAACATTCCGCTTCTGGAGAAGGGCGAGCTCGACCTCGCGCTGGTCGCGGGCGAGCCGGCCTATGAAGCCTTCGCCGGCATCGGCCGTGCGCCGGTACGGCTCAAGATCCTCACGGCGATTTATTCCAGCCCCGGCCTGTTCGTGGTGCGCGCCGACAGCCCCTTTAAGACGATCCGCGACCTCGTCGGTCAGCCCGTTGCTTTCGGGGCGAAAGGCTCCGGCCTGCCGATCCTGGCGCGCTACGTGCTCGATGGTCTCGGCCTCAAGCAGGACGAGGACTTCAGGGCCGTCTATCTCGACCGCGCCGGCGACGGCCCCGCGATGGTCGAGGACGGCCGCGTCGCCGCGCTCTGGGGCGCCGGCATCGGCTGGCCCGGCTTTGCCGCGGTCGCATCGAGCGCATCGGGCGCGCGCTTCATCGCGCCAGGTGCGGACGAGATCGCCCGCATCCGCGCCAAGCATGCGTTCCTGAAGCCGCTGACCGTGCCGGCCGGCTCCTACCCGAAGCAGACCGAGCCGATCGCCTCGCTCGGCTCCTGGAGTTTTGTGCTGACGCGCGAGGATCTGCCTGACGACGTCGCCTATCGCCTCGCCAAGACGCTGCACGGCGTCGAGCCGACGTTCTGCAAGAAGCTCGCGCAGGCCTGCGAGACAACCGCAGCGAACACTGTCGCGGCCGCGCCGAGGCCGGAGCTGATCCATCCGGGCGTGATGAGATACTTCCGCGAGACCGGGGTGGTGAAGTGACGGCCGCGCAAGCGGCCGTCATTCCGGGGCGGTGCGCAGCACCCAACCCGGAATCTCGAGATTCCCCGGTGCGCAATTGCGCACCTGAGGTCTGGTCCTTCGGACCATCCCGGAATGACGATCGCTTAAGCGATCGTCACTTCTTCACCAGCGGGCACGCCGGGTCCGGCGGCCCGAACGCCTTGTCGCCGGAAATCGTCGTGAGGATCTTGTAATAGTCCCACGGATATTTGCTCTCCTCCGGCGTCTTCACCTGCACCAGCCAGAGGTCGTGCACCATCAGATTGTCCTCGCGAAGCTTGCCGTTGCGGGCGAAGAAATCCTCGATCGGCTTCTCGCGCATCTTGGCCGCCACCTTCAGCGGATCGTCGCTGCCGGTCTCCTTGATGGCGTTGAGATAGTGCGTCACGCTGGAATAGACGCCGGCCTGCCACATCGTCGGCATCCGGTTCATCTTGGCGAAATAGCGCTTGGACCATTCGCGCGTCTTGTCGTCCATGTCCCAGTAGAACGAGGTGGTCAGCAAGAGGCCTTGCGCCGCCTGCAGGCCGAGGCCGTGGATATCGGTGATCAGCGCCAGCAGCGCCGCCATCTGCTGGCCGCCCTTGAACACGCCGAATTCGGCGCCGGTCTTGATCTCGTTCATGTTGTTGGGGGGACCGGCGGCAATGCCGATGATCTTGGCCTTGGAGGCTTGCGCCTGCAGCACGAAGGAGGAGAGATCGGGCGTCGCCAGCGGCGGCCGCACCGAGCCCAGCACCTTGCCGCCATTGGCGGTGACGACGGCGGACGCATCGCGCTCCAGCGAATGGCCGAAGGCGTAATCGTCGGTGATGAAGAACCAGCTGTCGCCGCCGCGCTTGACCACTGCATCGGCGGTGCCGACCGCGAGCGCGCGGGTGTCGAACACCCATTGGATGGCGTAAGGCGAGCAGAACTTGCCATGGAAATCGGCGGTGCCGGTGGAATGGGTGATGAACAGCCGCTTCTTCTCGTTGGCGATGGTCTGCACCGCGAGCCCGACCGCCGAGACCGGCACGTCGACGATTAGGTCGACCTGCTCGACGTCGAACCAGCGCCGCGCCAGCGAAGCGCCGATGTCGGCCTTGAGCTGGTGGTCGCCGATCACGACGCTGATCGGCTTGCCGAGCACGGTGCCGCCGAAATCGTCGATCGCCATCTGCGCCGCGGTCACCGAGCCCTGGCCGGTCGGCGCCGAGGCCGGGCCGTTCATGTCGGTCAGCACGCCGATCTTGACGACGTCGTCGGAAAGCTGCGCCGACGCCGTGCCGGACAGCAGGGCCGCCAGCAAGGCGGCCGCGACCGGCACGCCAAATCTGATTGGGTTCACGCTCGTCCTCCCCTGATCCGGCGCGTTGGCCGGTGTTGCTCGTCCCGGGTATGGCCCGGCCGAATTGGTTTCTTTTGCAACTATTGGGGGGCAGGCGTCAATGTCAGGCTGCGAAGCGGATCAGTCCTGCGGGGGAAGGATCGTAGCCGGTCAGCTCTTCCGCGCGCTGGCGCAGCCGCCGCTCGTTCAGGAAGCGGAGCAAGGCCTGCATGGCGGGGCGGAAATAGCTGCGCTGCCGCATCGCAAGGTCGAAATTCTCCCAGACCAGCGGCACGAAATCGAGACCGGCCGAGCGCGCCGCCGCGCGCGTCGCGATGCCGCAATCGGCCTGGCCGGCGCGAACCAGCTCGGCAAGATCCGGGCCGGTCAGCGCCGGCGTCTCGATCCGGCGCAAGTCCCGCATCGAGGCGCCCGCGCGCTTGAGCAGCACGTCGAGCAGCATCTGCGCACCCGTGCCCTGTTGCCGCATCGCCATCCGGGCCCCGGCTGCGAGCACGTCGGTCAGGCTGTGCATTTGCTTGGGATTGCCGTGTGGCAGCAGGAGACCTTCCTCGCGGCGCACGAACGCGATCAGCACCGCATCATGCAGGTCCGGCGTTGTCCGCAGCGCTTCCACACTGGCATCGCTGGCGAGATTGTCGGCGGCGTCGAGGGCGTGGAAGTGCACCGCCGCGGCCATCACCTCGTTGCGCTGCAAGCGCTCGAGCCCGCGCGCGCTGCCCTCGCTCATCGATCCAAGCCCGGAGCCGGACTCGCGCAGGCTCCAATCGAGCAGTTCGTCGTGGCTGCCGCCGACGACCGGCGGTGGCTCGGCGATCAACATGCCGGCCGGACGCGCAAGGCCCGACAGGACCCAGAGGTCGAGCTCGTGCCGTGGGAACAGCCATTTCCCCGTCACCTTGCTGCAGGGGATCGCACCGGTGGTGACGAGTTCGTAAAGCTTGCGTTCGCCGAGCCGAAGGTAGTCGGCGGCTTCGCTGGTGGTCAGGAATTCCATCCTGCATTCCTATGCAAATTCTTGCTTCTTTTTGACGTCCGACGCAGGTGGAATTCTGCATTTCAGATTTTTGTCGCGGCGACCATGCCCGATCATCTCGCTGCTTTGCAACACATCCGCATGTGCGATTTCTGCTTTGGTGAACGATCCTAAAGAGATCGGTCGCGCGGTGCGCCTCGACGAAGTTGCCGAAATTTCCCGGCCGGCAGCGCAAAAACGCGTCACGAGTGCGGCGCAATCGATCATCATCATGATCCCGTCATAACCTGAGGGAACCCGATCATGGGCCGCTTGTCCGTTGCACTTGCGCTTCTCTGCGGCCTTGCCGCGGGCGTTGCGGCCTCGGCCGCGGAGGACCGCAGCATCGTCCTCGCTTCGACGACGGCGACGCAGGAGTCCGGGCTGCTCGACTATCTTCTGCCGATCTTCCGCGACAAGACCGGCATCGACGTCACCGTGATCGCGCGGCGCGCCGACGAAGTGCTCGAAGGGGCGCGGCGGGGTGAGGTCGACCTCGTGCTGATGCACGCGCGGCCTCAGGAGGAGAAGTTCGTCGCTGACGGCTTCGGCGTGAAGCGCTACGACGTGATGTACAACGACTATGTGCTGATCGGGCCCAAGAGCGATCCCGCGGGCGTGAAGGGCAGGGACATTGCGACGGCGCTGAAGGCGATCGAAGCCAAGGGCGCGCCGTTCGTGACGCGTGGCGATCGGTCGGGCATTCACGCCGCCGAGCTCGCGCTTTGGATCGTCGCCGGCATCGACATTGGCGGCGCCAAGGGCGCCTGGTATCGCGAGGCCGGGCCCGGCATGGCCGCATCGCTCGAGGCCGCGCGCGCCGCCAATGCCTATTTGCTGGCGGATCGCGGCAGCTGGATCGCGTTCAGGGATCGCGGCGATCTCGACATCGTCGTCGAAGGCGACCGGCGGCTGCTCAACCAATATGGCGTGATGCTGGTGAACCCTGCGAAGTTCCCGAACGTGAAGAAGGACCTCGCGCAGGCCTTCGTCGATTGGCTGACCTCGCCGGAGGGACAGACGGCGATTGCCGGCTACAGGGTCGACGGGCAGCAATTGTTCTTCCCCAATTCGGACAGGTCGGGCGGCTGAGGCCGGCACCGCCGGCGGTTGCCAAACCGTGCGATGCATGGTCCTCATGGCGCATGACCCAGCGCCTGCCGCCCTCGCTCACGCCGCTCGACACCGCGCTCGCCGCGCTGCTGCGGGACGTTGATCCCGTCGCGCCGGTCGAGGTGCCGCTGGCGGACGCAATCGGCTGCATCGCGGCGGGCGCGCCGCTGCTGGCCGCCTATCCTTCGCGCGACGTTGCGGCCGCGGACGGTTGGGCGCTATCCGCCAACGATCTCGTCGGGGCGTCCGCTTACTCGCCTGTGCCGCTGGCAATGGCTCCTGCGTGGGTCGAGGCAGGTGAAGCGATGCCGGCGGGATGCGACTGCGTGCTCGATGCCGACGCCGTGGAGACGTCGGGGCCGCTTGCCCAGGTGCTCGCAGAGGGCGCGCCGGGGCAGGGCGTCAGGCGTGCAGGCAGCGACATTGCCGCGCGCATGGCCGTGGGGGCCGCAGGCCATCCCATCGCCGCGGCGGACCTGTTGCTGGCGCGTGTGGCGGGCGTGGAAAAAATCGCCGTAAGGCGGCCGCGGCTGCGCATCGTCAATGTGCCGGGCGGAACGGTCACGGCGCAGACGATTGCCGCGATCGCGCGCACAGCGGGATTGGATGTGGAAACGCATCGGGCGCATGCACGCGATGAAGCGTCGATTGCCGATGCGCTCGATGCGTCCTCCTGCGATGTTCTGCTGATCATCGGCGGTAGCGGCGTCGGCCGCCAGGACGCCGCCATCACCGCTCTGGCCCGGCGCGGCGAGGTGCTGGCGCACGGCCTTGCGCTCCAGCCGGGACGCACCGCGGCGCTCGGACGAGTGGGACGGGTTCCCGTCATCGTCTTGCCCGGCTCGCCCGATCAAGCGCTTGCAGCTTGGCTTGCACTCGCGCTGCCGCTCGCGGAGCGTTTGTCGGCACGTCAGCCGCGTCGAAAAGTGTCGCTGCCGCTCGCGCGAAAAATCGCCTCCAGCGTCGGCATCTCGGAGGTCGCTTTGCTGGCTGAGGAACATCGTGCCTGGATGCCGCTTGCCGTCGGCGAATGGCCGCTTCGGGCCATCGCCCGTGCGGACGCATGGCTGCTCATTTCCGCCAGCGACGAGGGATTTGCGGCAGGTACGTCGATCGATGCGTATCTGATGCGGGCGTGATAAGGGTTCTGGCATGACGATGATCCCGAAATCACCTGACCGCAGCCCACACGAGCAGGAGCAGTTCCTCAAGATCCTCTCGCGCGAGGAGGCCTTGGCGCGCTTCGAGGCGGCCTTGTTCCCGCGCGCGCTTCGCACCGAAACGCGCAAGCTCGCAGCCGCGCTGGGCGCTGCCCTCGCCGGAGATATCACGGCGCCGGTCGACGTGCCGCCGTTCGACCGCTCCAATGTCGACGGCTTTGCCGTGCGCTCCGCCGACCTTGCGGCGGCCGGCGAGGGCGCGCCCATGCGCCTTAAGCTGAATGGCGAGACCGTTCATTGCGGGACCGCGCCGACGCTGCAGGTGGCGGCCGGAACCGCAACGGCGATCGCCACCGGCGGTCCGTTGCCGCGCGGCGCCGATGCCGTGGTCATGGTCGAGCACACCCAGCCGGCCGGCCCGGATGCCATCGATGTCCGTCGCGCCGTCTCGCCAGGGCAATTCGTCTCGTATGCCGGCTCCGACATCGCGCGCGGCGAGGCGCTGCTGCGCGCCGGCACCATCATCGGCTCGCGCGAGATCGGCATGCTGGCGGCTTGCGGCATCGCCGAGGTCAGTGTCGTGCGCAGGCCGCGGGTTGCCGTGATCTCCACCGGCGATGAGCTGGTTCAGCCCGGCGAGGTGCTCGGGCCCGCCGAGATCTACGATACCAACGGCGCCATCGTCGCCGCCGCGATCGACGAAAATGGTGGCGAGGCCGTCTTCCTCGGCGCCGTTCCGGACGACGAAGCCAGGCTCGAAGCCGCCATGCGCAACACGCTTGCGGATGCCGACATGCTGGTGCTGTCGGGCGGCACGTCGAAAGGCGCGGGCGATCTGTCTCATCGCATCATCGGCCGGCTCGGCGCGCCCGGCATCATCGCCCATGGCGTTGCGCTCAAGCCCGGCAAGCCGTTGTGTCTTGCGGTGTGCGACGGCAAGCCCGTCGTGATCCTGCCGGGCTTTCCGACCTCGGCGATGTTCACCTTCCACGACATGATCGTGCCGGTGCTGCGCCGGATGGCCGGACTGCCGCCGCGCTCCGATGCCAAGGTGAACGCGACCGTGCCGGTGCGCATCGCCTCCGAGCTCGGCCGCACCGAATTCGTCATGGTTTCGCTGGTCGAGGGCAGGGAGGGCCTCATCGCCTATCCCTCCGGCAAGGGGTCTGGTGCGATCACGTCCTTTGCTCAGGCGGACGGCTTTCTGCGCATCGACGCACTTGCCGACCAGATGCCGGCCGGCACCGAAACAGAGGTCACGCTGTTCACGCCGCATGTGCGCGTACCCGATCTCGTCATCGTCGGCAGCCATTGCACCGGCCTCGATCTCGTCACCGCACAGCTCGCGCATGCCGGTCTCGCTGTGCGCTCGATCGCGGTCGGCAGCCTCGGCGGGCTTGCAGCAGCCAAGCGTGGCGAATGCGATCTCGCGCCGATCCATCTGTTCGACGACAAGAGCGAAACCTACAACACGCCCTATCTCGTCGAAGGACTCGAACTCGTCGCCGGCTGGCGGCGGATGCAGGGCATTGTCTTCCGCAAGGGCGACGAACGTTTCGAGGGCCTGAGCGCAAAGGACGCCGTTGCCGCAGCGCTCGCCGACCCCGCCTGCATCATGGTCAACCGCAACCAGGGCGCCGGCACGCGCATCCTGATCGATCGCCTGCTCGGCGGCGTGCGTCCGGAAGGCTATTGGAACCAGCCCCGTTCGCACAACGCGGTCGCCGCCGCCGTCGCGCAGTACCGCGCGGACTGGGGCATGACCATCGCGCCGGTCGCCCATGCGGCCGGCCTCGATTTCATTCCGCTCGCCGAAGAGCACTATGACTTCGCGCTGGTGAGTGCGCGAAAGCAACGGCCGGCAGTGCAGGCTTTTCTCGACGCACTCGGCTCGAACGAGGTACGCGCGTCGCTCGCGCGAGCGGGCTTTCGGCCCGCATAGACGAGGGGCCACGACGCGGCGTTCGAGCCAGGCGTACGGCTATGATGCCTGATCGGTACCGCTGGCGGCCTGAGCGGCCTGCTCTCGCTTGCGCTCACGATCCTCGGCCTCGGCAAGCGCGCGCCGCGCGACGGGCGGCAGCGGCTTTGGATCCGGCGGCACCTCGACGATGTCAGGCTTGCTCAGCTGCCTCGTGCGATCGATCGTCTCGGAGAGGTCGAAGACGAAGTCGACGAATTCGAAGATGGTGTTCAAGAGGGGGGCGGCCATGGCTTCGTCCGGGGAATGTCCAGACCTGTGGTCGCTCCCGTTCCCGGTCCGGTTCAAGACGTCATGAACTTGGAGGGGCGCCGCAGCGACCAAGGAACATGAGCCAGGTCATGACCGCCTCGACGCCCCTCAATTTCCGCAAGCTTGCTGCACTCGTCGCGGCAGCCGGCACGCTGTTCTGGCTCTACACCTTCCATTACATCGCGAATGTCCCGCCCGGAGACGGCAGCGGCTTTCAATGGCTCGCGGTGTTTCCGCTGGGCATGGTCTTCGGGGCGTTCTTCCTGCCGGCCTGGGTGCTGGTTGCGATCGGCCGCTTGCCGCGCTTCACCACTGCCGTCGGCATTTGCGGCCTGATAGCCTTCGCGATCATCTGGACGCAGCTCCTCAACGAGTTTCCGAAATCATAGAGTCGCTAGGATGCCTCATCCAGCGCCGCCAGCCGCTCGGCCTCGGCAATGTCCTCGACCGTGTTGGCATTGAAGAACGGATCGAGCGGCTCGGTCGGCCAGGTCACCGTTGCGAGCGGATAGCGCGCGGTCCAGCGGTCGATCTTGCGGAGGTCTTCGTCCACGAGCGCGTGGCGCAGCTCCTCGCGCAAGGCGACGCGCCACAGGCCGATCACCGGATGCGACTGCTCGCCTGAGGCTGCGACCGCAAGCTGCGCATTCTCACGCGCGCGCGCCTCATGCAGCTGCGCGACGAGGTCGCGCGGCAGGAACGGGCAGTCGCCGGCGGCGCTGAGCACCCATTCAATCTCCGGTCGGTTCGCCGCGGTCCAGTCGAGCGCCGCGAGGATGCCGGCGAGGGGACCGGGGAAGCCGGGCACGTCGTCGGCGACGACCTGCAAGCCGAACGCGGCAAAGCGGGCGGGATCGCCGTTGGCATTGAGAATCAGCCCGCGGCACTGGGGCGACAGGCGCGCGATTACGCGTTCCAGAATGGTGCGGCCGCCGATGGTGCGCATCGGCTTGTCGCCGCCGCCCATGCGCCGCGCGAGCCCACCGGCGAGCAGCACGCCGAGAGTCGGCGGAACACGCGCCGCGGAGATGTCAGTCGTCACCGCCTTCACCCTTGCGCTTGTGCTTGGCCGATTCCTCTTCGACATAAGCGAGGTTCTGGTCGTAGACGATACGCTCTTCGCCTGCGAGCGAGATGAAGCGCTTTCCGCGGGTGCGCCCGACCAGCGTCAGGCCGACCTGCCGTGCGAGATCGACACCCCAGGCGGTGAAGCCGGAGCGCGACACCAGGATCGGAATGCCCATCCGCACCGTCTTGATCACCATCTCCGAGGTGAGGCGCCCCGTGGTGTAGAGGATCTTGTCGGACGCATCGACGCCGTGGCGGTACATCCAGCCCGCGATCTTGTCGACGGCGTTGTGGCGGCCGACGTCCTCGGTGTAGCAGAGCGGGGTGCCCTCCTTGCACAGCACACAGCCGTGGATCGCGCCGGCCTCCAGATAAAGCGAGGGCATGGTGTTGATGGTCTGCGTCATCTGGTAGAGCCAGGAGGTGCGCAGCTCCGCCTTCGGCAGCGCGACGCTCTCGACCGCCTCTAGCAGGTCGCCGAAGGCGGTGCCCTGCGCGCAGCCGGAGGTCTGCGTGCGCTTTTTCAGCTTGGCCTCGAAATTGGTGTGGTGTGAGGTGCGCACGACGACCACCTGGAGGTCGTCGTCGTACTCGACCTCCGTGACCACGTCGTTATATTTCAGCATGTTCTGGTTCAGCAGATAGCCGAGCGCCAGATATTCCGGATAGTCGCCGATCGTCATCATGGTGACGATCTCCTGGGCGTTCAAATAGAGCGTCAGCGGCCGCTCCATCGGCACCTTGATCTCGACCCTGGCGCCGGTCTGGTCGGTGCCGGTCACGCTCTGAGTCAGGCGCGGGTCGTCCGGATTGGGGACGATCAGGGGCACCGGGACTTTGTCGATCTTCATCATGGCGGCGAGGTTAGCATGACATTCGGGTCAAGCCGATATAAGCATGGCGGGGAGAGAGCGAAATGCCTCGGCTTGTCATTGCGAGCGGGGCGAAGCAATCCAGAATCTTTCCGCAGCGGCAGTCTGGATTGCTTCGCTGCGCTCGCAATGACGGGGAGGGGATGGTGGTTCCATCGGCGACCGCTGGTTGCTGGAAAAGAGAGCTGGAATGAAAGTCATCGGCCTGGCAGGCTGGAGCGGCGCGGGCAAGACAACGCTGTTGACTCGGCTGATCCCGCATTTCAACGCGCAGGGCCTGCGCGTCTCCGTGATCAAGCATGCGCATCACCAGTTCGACGTCGACGTGCCCGGCAAGGATTCCTGGCGCCATCGCGAGGCCGGCGCGGCCGAGGTTCTGGTCGCTTCATCCAAACGTTGGGCGCTGATGCACGAGCTGCGCGGGGCGGCGGAGCCGCGGCTGCCGGAGCTGCTCGACAAGCTCTCCGCGGTCGATCTCGTCGTCGTCGAGGGCTTCAAGCGCGAGCCGCATCGCAAGATCGAGGTGCATCGTGCCGCCAACGGCAAGCCGCTGCTGTTTCCGGACGATCCCGGGATTGTCGGGATCGCGACAGACGTCGCGATTGACACGAGGCTGCCGACTGTCCATCTCGACGATATCGCCTCTGTCGCGGCATTGATGCTACGGGCGGCGATGCCGGTCGAGGAAGCTTTGGCAAGAAGCGCCGCGATACGCTGACGAGGCACACATGGCGCAACTGTCGGACGATTGCTTTGCCTTTGGCGGCCCGATGATGTCGGTCGACGAAGCCGTCGGCCTCATCACGACGCGCGTCAACGCGATCGTCGATCTCGAGACGGTGGCGCTGGCCGATGCCGACGGGCGCGTGCTCGCGCGCGATGTGGCCGCGCCTTTGCCGCTGCCGCCGTTCACCAACTCCGCCGTCGACGGTTACGCCGTGCGCAATGCCGACCTTCCGGCAAGCGCAGAGCAGGCCTTCCCGCTCGACGGCCGCATTCAGGCCGGCGGCCTTGCGCAAGCGCCGATCAAGCCCGGCCATACCGCGCGCATCTTCACCGGCGCGCCGA
Source organism: Bradyrhizobium sp. USDA3516 (assembly GCF_057651995.1). Taxonomy (NCBI): domain Bacteria; kingdom Pseudomonadati; phylum Pseudomonadota; class Alphaproteobacteria; order Hyphomicrobiales; family Nitrobacteraceae; genus Bradyrhizobium; species Bradyrhizobium sp. USDA3516. The sequence goes on from NZ_JBYGYN010000005.1 coordinate 104,542, forward strand.
TGCCGCCGGATGCGGAGACCGTCTTCATGCAGGAGGACGTCCGCGTTGATGCTTCAGGCAGGATCGTGCTGCCGCCAGGTCTGAAGCGTGGGGCCAATGTCCGGCCCGCAGGCGAGGACATTGCGCAAGGTCAGGTCGCGCTTCGCGCCGGCCAGCGCTTGCGGCCGCAGCATGTCGCGCTTGCCGCCGCGTTCGGCCTGACTGGGCTCGACGTCGTCAGGCGCATCCGTGTCGCGGTGTTCTCGACCGGCGACGAGCTGGCATCGCCGGGCGCTCCGCGCGCCGCTTCGCAATTGTTCGATTCCAACCGCTTCATGCTGATGGCGATGCTGCGGCGGCTCGGCTGCGAGGTCAGCGATCTCGGCATTCTGCGCGACGAGCGAGCGTCGCTTGCGCGCGGCCTGAAGCAGGTTGCAGGCGACCATGACCTGATCCTCACCACCGGCGGCGTCTCGACCGGCGAGGAGGATCACGTCAAGGCGGCGGTGGAGAGCATCGGCTCGCTCGTGCTGTGGCGGATGGCGATCAAGCCCGGTCGTCCCGTGGCGATGGGTATCATCGATGGCACGCCGCTGATCGGACTGCCCGGCAATCCCGTCGCGAGCTTCGTGACATTCGTCCACGTGGTGCGACCGACGGTGTTGGCGCTGTCGGGCGCCTTGCCGGAGCCGCTCTTGCCGATCCCGCTGCGCGCGGCGTTCACCTACAAGAAGAAGGCCGGCCGGCGTGAATATGTGCGCGTCTCGCTGCGGCGCGCGCAGGACGGCGGGCTCGAGGCGATCAAGTTCCCGCGCGAGGGGGCCGGGCTCTTGTCCTCGCTGGTCGAGACCGAGGGCCTCGTCGAACTTGGCGAGGACGTCACGAATGTCGAGCCGGGGCAGGACGTGGGCTTCCTGCCCTATGCCAGCCTGATCTGATGCCTCCTGACGTTGACGCAGCCACGGCGCCTCGCCATGGTGCGGCCATGACCAGGACGACACTCGATCTCACCGGGTTGAAATGCCCGCTGCCGGCCCTCAAGACGCGCAAGGCGCTCAAGCCGCTCAAGGCAGGGGACCAGCTCGAAGTTCACTGCACCGATCCGCTCTCTGTGATCGATATTCCCAATCTGATCCGCGAGACCGGCGACAAGGTCGAGATCACCGAGCGCAACGAGGCGCGCATCGTGTTCCTGGTCGAAAAGAGCGACGCTCCGTAAGAATGGCAATGTTCACCGCAGCGGCCTTTGCGATCCCTCCGCGCCCCAGGCGACGTCGATAGGATTTCGCAATCGCAGCATGAGACGCCTTTATTGATCTTCCGGTCAATTCGGGCTTGGCTCGGCCTTGCTCAAGAACGCAGGGCCTGGCTGGCTCCGTAGAGCCGTGCGGCGTAACCACTTCCGCGAGCATGATAATTTTCTTGGCATCTGGCATGCCAGAGGATAGAAGTGGAGTCCTGATAAGGACGAGATCGAGACGAATTGATGAGCCACGAGGACGTGCACAAGGTCCGCTCCTTCGAGCATCCCGGTGAGGGACGCCGACGCGCCAAGGCGACCCCCAAGGGGCGGCAGGTCGATCCCACGGCCGCGCACGAGATCGAGCTGTTGCTTGGCGACAGGCCGCGGCGGCGCGATCTGTTGATCGAATATCTGCACCTGATCCAGGACAAGTATCACCAGATCTCGGCGGCGCATCTGGCCGCGCTCGCCGACGAGATGAAGCTCGCCTTCGCCGAGGTGTTCGAGACCGCGACCTTCTACGCGCATTTCGACGTGGTGAAGGAAGGCGAGCCCGACATTCCCCCGCTGACGATCCGCGTCTGCGATTCGCTCACCTGCGCGATGCTTGGCGGCGAGAAGCTGCTCCAGGATCTGCAGAGCGCGTCAGGTCCCGGCATCCGGGTCGTGCGCGCGCCCTGCGTCGGCCGCTGCGATACAGCGCCGGCGGCCGAGGTCGGGCACAATTTCGTCGACCACGCGACAATCGCCAACGTCATGGCGGCGGCCAAGGCCGGCGACACGCACGCGCATCTGCCCAAATATACCGAGTACGATGCCTACCTCACCGGTGGCGGCTACAAGCTGCTGGGTCGCCTGCGCTCCGGCGAATTGTCGAAGGACGACCTCCTGAAGGCGCTCGACGACGCTTCGCTGCGCGGCCTTGGCGGCGCCGGCTTCCCCACCGGGCGCAAATGGCGCGCCGTGCTCGGCGAGCCCGGACCGCGGCTGATGGCGATCAATGGCGACGAGGGCGAGCCCGGCACGTTCAAGGACCGCTATTACCTCGAAACCGATCCGCATCGCTTCATCGAGGGCATGCTGATCGGCGCGCATGTGGTGCAGGCGAGCGACGTCTACATCTATCTGCGCGACGAATATCCGGCCTCGCGCGAGATTCTCCAGCGCGAGATCGCAAAGCTGCCGCCGGGCGGCCCGACGCTGCATCTGCGGCGTGGCGCCGGCGCTTACATCTGCGGCGAGGAATCCTCGCTGCTGGAGAGCATCGAGGGCAAGCGCGGCCTGCCCCGGCACAAGCCGCCTTACCCGTTCCAGGTTGGCCTGTTCGGCCTGCCGACGCTGATCAACAATATCGAGACGCTGTGGTGGGTGCGCGACATCGTCGAGAAGGGTGCCGATTGGTGGAAGGATCATGGCCGCCACGAGCGTCACGGCCTGCGCAGCTTCTCGGTCTCGGGACGCGTCAAGAATCCCGGCATGAAGCTCGCGCCCGCGGGCATCACGGTGCGCGAGCTGATCGAGGAATATTGCGGCGGCATGGCTGACGGCCATCAGTTCTACGCGTACCTGCCGGGCGGCGCGTCCGGCGGCATTCTGCCGGCATCGATGGACGACATTCCGCTCGATTTCGGCACGCTGGAGAAATACGGCTGCTTCATCGGCTCGGCTGCGATCGTGATCCTGTCGCACAAGGACAGCGTGCGGGCAGCCGCACTGAACCTCATGAAGTTCTTCGAGGACGAGAGTTGCGGCCAGTGCACGCCGTGCCGCGTCGGTACCCAGAAGGCGGCGCTGCTGATGCAAAGGCCGGTCTGGAACCGTGCCTTGCTGGAAGAATTGAGCCAGGCGATGCGCGATGCCTCGATCTGCGGGCTCGGACAGGCGGCATCGAATCCGCTGTCTTCCGTGATCAAATATTTCCCTGACGAGTTCAAGGAAGCGGCCGAATGACCAAGATTACGTTCGAGCTCGACGGCAAGCAGGTCGAGGCCAAGCCCGGCGAGACGATCTGGCAGGTCGCAAAGCGCCAGGGCCGCGACATTCCGCATCTCTGTTACTCGCCGGCGCCGGACTATCGCCCCGACGGCAATTGCCGCGCCTGCATGGTCGAGATCGAGGGCGAGCGCGTGCTCGCCGCATCCTGCAAGCGCACGCCGTCGGTCGGCATGAAGGTGAAGACCGAGAGCGCCCGCGCGACAGCTGCGCAGAAGATGGTAATGGAGCTGCTCGTCGCCGACCAGCCGGCGCGCGAGACCAGCCACGATCCGGATTCGAAGTTCTGGCACTGGGCCGAGATCACTGGCGTCACCGAGAGCCGCTTTCCCGCCGCCGAGCGCTGGGCCACCGATGCCAGCCATCCGGCGATGCGCGTCAATCTCGACGCCTGCATCCAGTGCGGCCTGTGCGTGCGCGCCTGCCGCGAGGTCCAGGTCAACGACGTCATCGGCATGGCCTACCGCAATGCCGGCGCCAAGATCGTGTTCGACTTCGACGATCCCATGGGCGAGTCCACCTGCGTCGCCTGCGGCGAATGCGTGCAGGCCTGTCCGACCGGCGCGTTGATGCCGGCCGTGATGCTCGACGAAAACCAGACGCGCGTCACCTATGCCGACAAGAAGGTCGATTCGCTCTGCCCGTTCTGCGGCGTCGGCTGCCAGGTCACTTACGAAGTCAAGGACGAGAAGGTGATCTATGCGGAAGGTCGCGACGGCCCCGCCAACCATAATCGTCTTTGTGTGAAGGGCCGCTTCGGCTTCGACTACATCCACCATCCGCACCGCCTGACGAAGCCGCTGGTGCGGCTGCCGAACGCGAAGAAGGACGCCAACGATCAGGTCGACCCGGCCAATCCGTTCACGCATTTCCGCGAGGCGAGCTGGGAGGAGGCGCTCGACATCGCCGCCAAGGGTCTCGTCAAGATCCGCGACGAGAAGGGCGTGAAGGCGCTGGCCGGCTTCGGCTCGGCCAAGGGCTCGAACGAAGAGGCCTATCTGTTCCAGAAGCTCGTGCGCACCGGCTTCGGCTCCAACAACGTCGATCACTGCACCCGTCTGTGTCACGCCTCGTCGGTGGCGGCGCTGTTCGAGGGCCTCAGCTCGGGCGCGGTTTCGGCACCGTTCTCGGCCGCGATGGACGCCGAGGTCATCATCGTGATCGGTGCCAACCCGACCGTGAACCATCCGGTCGCCGCGACCTTCATCAAGAACGCGGTCAAGCAGAACGGCGCGAAGCTGTTCGTGATGGATCCGCGCCGGCAGACGCTGTCGCGTCACGCGACCAAGCATCTGCAGTTCAAGCCGGGCTCCGACGTCGCCATGCTGAACGCGATGATCAACACGATCATCACCGAGGGCCTGACCGACGACCAGTACATCGCCGGCTACACCGAAGGCTTCGACGAGCTGAAGGAGAAGATCAAGGAATTCACGCCGGAGAAGATGGAGCCGATCTGCGGCGTCCCGGCCCAGACCTTGCGCGAGGTGGCGCGCACCTATGCGCGCGCGAAATCGTCGATCATCTTCTGGGGTATGGGCATCAGCCAGCACGTCCATGGCACCGACAATGCACGCTGCCTGATTGCGCTCGCGCTGATCACCGGCCAGGTCGGCCGGCCCGGCACCGGCCTGCATCCGCTACGCGGCCAGAACAACGTGCAGGGCGCTTCCGATGCCGGCCTGATCCCGATGTTCCTGCCGGACTACCAGCCGGTCGGCCGCGACGATCTGCGCGGCAGCTTCGAAAAGCTCTGGCAGCAGGATCTCGATCCCGTCCGCGGCCTGACCGTGGTCGAGATCATGAACGCGATCCACGCCGGCGAGATCAAGGGCATGTATATCGAAGGCGAGAACCCGGCGATGTCCGACCCTGATCTCCAGCACGCGCGCCATGCGCTCGCGATGCTCGATCATCTCGTGGTGCAGGATCTCTTCGTCACCGAGACCGCGTTCCATGCCGACGTGATCCTGCCGGCCTCCGCCTTCGCCGAGAAGGACGGCTCCTTCACCAACACCGACCGCCGCGTGCAGCTGGCACGCCAGGTGATCAAGCCGCCCGGCGATGCGCGCCAGGACCTCTGGATCATCCAGGAGATCGGCAAGCGCATGGGCCTGCCGTGGAATTATGCCGGTCCCGGCGACGTCTTCACCGAGATGGCAGAGCTGATGCCGTCGCTGAAGAATATCACCTGGGAGCGGCTGGTGCGCGAAGGCGCGGTGACCTATCCGGTCGACGATCCGAACAAGCCCGGCAACGAGATCATCTTCACCACGGGCTTCCCGACCGCGAGCGGCCGCGGCAAGATCGTGCCGGCCAAGGTCATCCCGCCGGACGAGATTCCCGACGATGAATATCCGATGGTGCTCTCGACCGGCCGCGTGCTGGAGCACTGGCACACCGGCTCGATGACGCGCCGCGCCCAGGTGCTCGACCAGATCGAGCCGGAGGCGGTCGCGTTCATGTCGCCAAAGGACATGCGCAAGAAGAGGCTGGTGCCCGGCGATTTCATTCGCCTGGAGACCCGCCGCGGCGCCGTCGAGGTCAAGGTCCGCTCCGACCGCGACGTGCCGGAGAACATGGTGTTCATGCCGTTCTGCTACGCCGAGGCGGCTGCGAACCTGCTCACCAACCCGGCGCTGGACCCGTTCGGCAAGATCCCGGAGTTCAAGTTCTGCGCAGCGCGGGCCGAGCGCGCCGAGATGCGGGACGCCGCGGAGTAGGGCGCCTCGTCATCGCACACGAGGCTTGCCACAAAACGAGTGTCATTCCCCGCGAAGGCGGGGAATCCAGTACACCGCGGCCTTTCGGTTCAATCGCAGACGTCGCGGAATACTGGATCGCCCGGTCAAGGCCGGGCGATGACAGTTATTGTGTGGTGCCAGGTTGTCCCACACAGTCGTTGCTTCGTCGCTTCGCTCCTCGCAATGACGGTGGTAAATACCGTCCATGTCCAAAGTCACCCCCGCCACCCGCGCACTCACGGCCGCCGGTGTTGCCTTCACCGTGCACACCTACGACTATGATCCCGACGCCGAGAGCATCGGGCTCCAGGCGGCGGCCGCGCTCGGCGAGAATCCGGCGCGCGTCCTGAAGACGCTGATGGCGCTTGTCGACGGCAGGCCGGTCTGCGTGGTCGTGCCGTCCGACCAGGAGGTCTCGATGAAGAAGCTGGCGGCGGCGGCGAGCGGCAAGTCGGCGCAGATGATGAAGCCGCCCGAGGCCGAGCGCGTCACCGGCTACAAGGTCGGCGGCATCAGCCCGTTCGGGCAGCGCAAGCAGGTCGGCACCGTGATCGAGCAGAGCGCGATCGCGCATGATCTCGTCTATCTCAACGGCGGCCAGCGCGGCCTGCAGGTCCGGCTGAAGCCCACCGATGTGCGGGATGTTCTGAAGGCGGTCGTGGCGGATGTGCTGGCGTGAGCGCGATGGAGTGGGATCATGAGGCGGCTGCTTCTGGCCGGTCTCTCGGTGCTGCTCGGCATTGCTCTTCCGGCAGGGGCACATGAGGTCAACCTGGTCACGGCACGGGTCGCGCTGAGCCCCGATCGCACGGTGAGCACCGAGCTCGGATTGAAGGGCAGTGATGTCGATCGCCTGATCGGCACGAAGCTTTATGATGCGAGACGGGACGCGGTCGATCCCGCCGCCGTCGAAGCGGCCACGCCCGCGATCCTCGCCTATATGGTCAAGCATCTGGCTGTTACAGGAGGTGCCAGGGCATGCTCCGCCGGAAATGCAGCGATCCTGGCGGACGGTGACGGCATCGTCTATCGCAACAGCTTTGTCTGTGCCGACGCTGCCGGCGATATCATCTATCGCTCCACCGTGCTGACGGAGAAAGACAGGACCGCGCGGCAGGTGGTGCTGATCGCGCAGGGCAGGTCCGAGACGCAGGCCTTGCTCGACTCGGCCACGACGACGGTCACGCTCTCCACGGCGCCGCCGTCGCTGGTCTCGACCGCGCAGCGCTATCTCGTGACAGGCATCGAGCACATCTTCCTCGGCTACGATCACATCGCATTTCTGGTTGCAATCGTCTTGTGGGCGCGCAAGCTCGTTCCGGTCGTCAAGATCGTCACCGCCTTCACCGTCGCTCATTCGTTGACCTTGTCCCTGGCGGCGTTGAACGTCCTGGTCATCCCGAGCCGCATCGTGGAGCCCGCGATTGCGGCTTCGATCGTGTTCGTCGCCGTCGAGAACTTCTTTTCGCGCGATGTCGACCGGCGCTGGCGTGTGGCCTTTCTGTTTGGCTTGATCCACGGCTTCGGCTTCGCCGGCGTGCTTCGCGAGATCGGCTTGCCGCCCGATGCGATCGTGCCGGCGCTGGCTGCCTTCAATGTTGGCGTCGAGATCGGGCAGATCGCGATCGTCGCGCTGATGTTGCCGGCGCTCGGCTTGTTGGACAGGCTGACCGCGGTCGGCCGGGAGGAGCCAGCGCGGGCGACGCGGCTGGTGTACGCCATGTCCGGCGGGATCGGTCTTCTGGGCGGATATTGGCTGCTGATACGAGTGTTCGAGGCGTGATCGCGTCGGCGATCGGCCTATTGCTTCTGCAACAATTTCAGCCGGCAGCGCAGCGCCTCGCGGATATGCGCGCGCGCCAGCTGCTCGGCCTTGTCGCCATCGCGCGCGGCGATGGCTGCAATGATCGCCCGGTGCTCGCCATGGCTCGTCTTGGGACGGCCTGAGACCGTGAATGTGGTTGGGCCGAGCAGGGCGATCCAGTCCTGCAATTCCCGCGAGGCGTTGTCGAGATAGCGGTTGCGCGCCGCGCGGCAGATGGTCTCGTGGAAGGCGCGATTGAGCCTTGCCATTTCGGCGGCATCAGTCGCCTCGACAAAGGCCTGCTCGATATCGCGGAGCGCGTCGATCTCCGGCGGTGAAGCGTGTTCGGCGGCGAGACGCGCGGCGGCGCCTTCCATGATCTCGCGCATGGCGTAGAGCTCGAGCACCTCGGAGATGTCGAGATTGCGGACGATCAGCCCGCGGCCGCCGGCAGGCGCGACGAAGCCGCGCGCGGCGAGCCGGCCCAGCGCTTCCCGCACCGGCGTGCGACTGACCTTCAGCCGCTGGGCGACCTCTTCCTCGCGCAGCCGGTCGCCGGCGCGGTAGCTGCCGGCCTGGAGCGCTTCGCACAGCGAGCGGAACACGGCCTCGCCGAGCGCAACGCCGCCGCCGCGCGCGATCGTTCCACTTGAGCTTGCCGGACGCCTGGCCATTGTCCCTCGATGCGTACCCTGCCTATGCAGAGATGCCGCTTGCATCATTATTGTATATCTTTGTATACAAAAGTGCGCAATGGCGGGTCAGGGCGTTCGAGGCCGCCTGCGGGAAGAATGTCTCCAATTTGGCCGCATCGGGCGGACGGGATGAGCAGCAAATACGACGTGCTGGTGATCGGCGGCGGCAATGCGGCCCTGTGCGCGGCGATCAGCGCGCGGCGCGGCGGCGCCTCGGTGCTGGTGCTCGAGGCCGCACCAAAATTCTATCGCGGCGGCAACACCCGCCACACCCGCAACATGCGCTGTGCCCATGATGCGGCGACCGAGATCCTGACCGGCCCCTACACCGAGGAGGAGTTCTGGGAGGACCTGCTGCGCGTCACCGGCGGGCAAACCGACGAGGTGCTGGCGCGCCACATGATTCGCGAATCCAAGGACATCCTGAACTGGATCGTGAAGCAGGGCGTGCGCTGGCAGCCTTCGCTCGGCGGCACGCTCAGCCTCGGTCGCACCAATTCCTTCTTCCTCGGTGGCGGCCGGGCGATGCTGAACGCGCTGTATCTGACCGCGGAACGGCTCGGCGTCGCCGTCGAATACGACGCCGAGGTCACCGATCTCGTGATCGAGGACGGCATGTTCCTGGCCGCGCGCCTCGAGCGGCCGATCAGGGGCGAGACCGAGATCCGCGCGACGTCACTGGTCGCTGCAGCGGGCGGGTTCGAGGCCAACATCGAATGGCTGAAGCAATATTGGGGCGAGGCCGCCGACAACTTCCTGATCCGCGGCACGCCCTATAATCGCGGCTCGATCCTGAAGATGCTGCTCGACAAGGGCGTGCAGGAGGTCGGCGATCCCACTCAATGTCATGCGGTCGCGATCGATGCCCGCGCGCCGAAATTCGACGGCGGCATCATCACGCGGCACGACTCCGTGGTGTTCGGCATCGTCGTCAACAAGCATGCCCAGCGCTTCTACGACGAGGGCGAGGACATCTGGCCGAAGCGCTACGCGATCTGGGGCCGGCTGGTTGCGGCGCAGCCCGACCAGATCGCCTACATCGTCTTCGATTCCACGGTCGTGACCAGCTTCATGCCGACGCTGTTTCCGCCGATCGCTGGCCAGACGGTCGCCGAGCTCGCCGGCAAGCTCGATCTCGATCCCGCGGCGCTGGAAAAAACCATCACCGAGTTCAACGCCGCGGTGCGGCCCGGGACCTTCGACCATACCATTCTGGATGATTGCGTGACGGAGGGCATCACGCCGCCCAAGACGCATTGGGCGCGCCGGATCGAGACGCCGCCTTTTCTCGCCTATCCGGTGCGGCCCGGCATCACCTTCACCTATCTCGGCACGCGCGTGAACAAGGAGGCGCGAATGCTGATGAAGGACGGCAAGCCGTCCGCCAACATGTTCGCGGCCGGCGAGATCATGGCCGGCAATGTGCTCGGCAAGGGCTATGCGGCCGGCATGGGCATGACGATCGGCAGCGTGTTCGGGCGAATCGCAGGACGGGAAGCGGCGAAACATGCACGGAACTAGGATTTTGGACGAAGCCGACCGTCTGATGACGGTCTGCAATTCCTGCCGCTATTGCGAGGGTCTGTGCGCGGTATTTCCCGCCATGGAGATGCGCCGCGCCTTCTCCGACGGCGATCTCAACTATCTCGCCAATCTCTGCCATTCCTGCGGCGCCTGCTATGTCGACTGCCAGTTCTCGCCGCCGCACGAGTTCAACGTCAACGTCCCCAAGACGCTGGCGGTTGCGCGCGCGGAGTCCTATGCGGCCTATGCCTGGCCGCGTGGGCTATCCGGCGTCTTCGCACGCAACGGCCTCGTCATCAGCATCACCGCCGCGCTCAGCATGGCGGCCTTCATTCTCGGCTTTGTCGCCCTGAACGACCGCAGCGTGCTGTTCGGCGTGCACACCGGGCCCGGCGCCTTCTACAAGCTGATGCCGCACAACGCGATGGTCGCGCTGTTCGGCGCCGTATTCCTTTACGCGATCCTCGCCCTCGTCATGAGCGTGCGCGCCTTCTGGCGCGACATCGGCGCACCGATCGGCAACCGTGCCGACGGCGGCTCGATCTTTCAGGCGATCCGCGACGCCGGCGAGCTGCGCTATCTCCGTGGCGGCGGCGTCGGCTGCTACAACGAGGATGACAAGCCCACCGACCGGCGCAAGCTCTATCATCACCTGACCTTCTACGGCTTCCTGCTGTGCTTTGCAGCGACGTCGGTTGCGACGCTCTATCACTATCTGCTCGGCCGCGAGGCGCCCTATCCGTGGTGGGACCTGCCCGTGGTGCTCGGCACGCTCGGCGGCATCGGCCTGATCGTCGGGCCGATCGGCCTGTTCGCCGCCAAGATGCGGCGCGACCCCGCGCTGCTCGACGAGTTCAGCTACGGCATGGATGTCGGTTTCATCGCCATGCTGTTCCTGACCGGCCTCACCGGAATGCTGCTGCTGGTGCTGCGCGAGACCGGCGCGATGGGACCGCTGCTGGCGCTGCATCTCGGCGCGGTGTTCGCGTTGTTCATCACCATGCCCTACGGCAAATTCGTGCACGGCATCTATCGCTTCGCCGCGCTGGTGCGTTACGCGCAGGAGCGACGGACGGCAGCGTGACCCGCGCCGTCCGTCGTGGAACCTCTCACGCCACCTCGCGCTCCGGCGGGGATGCCTGCTCGCGGGCCATCGTCGTGGCCGTGACATAGTCGGTCTTGCCGGTGCCGAGCAGCGGCACCTTGTCGACCACCATGATCGCCGCGGGCACCGTCAGCTCGGAGGCGCCGATCGCCTTGGCCTGGGCCTGCATCGCGCTGCGCTCGGCATTCTTCTCCGTCGTCAGCAGCACGATGCGCTCGCCCTTGCGCTGGTCGGGGATCGAGACCGCGACCGAGCCGGCCTGCGGCCACAACGTCGCCGCGATGGCTTCGACCGCCGACAGCGAGACCATTTCGCCCGCGATCTTGGCAAAGCGCTTGGCGCGGCCCTTGATGGTGATGAAGCCGGCCGGGTCGATCGAAACGATGTCGCCGGTGTCGTGCCAACCGTCGGGGAGCTTTTCGAGCACGCCGGGATTTTCGGCCCTGAGATAGCCGAGCATCACGTTCGGGCCGCGCACCGAAAGGCGTCCGCCTTCCTCGATGCCGGGGACCGGATCGAGGCGGCTTTCCATCAGCGGTGACAAACGTCCGACGGTGCCGGGACGGTTGGCCATGGGCGTGTTCATCGCCAGCACCGGCGCCGTCTCGGTGACGCCGTAGCCTTCCAGGATGCGGATGCCGTAGCGCTCCATGAACACCTGCCGCGTGCGGTCCTTGACCGCCTCGGCGCCGGCGATGACGAGGCGCAGGGTGCGGAAGTCGTAAGCGTGCGCCGAGCGGGCATAGCCGGTCAGGAACGTGTCGGTGCCGAACAGGATCGTGGCGCCGGTCTGGTAGATCAGCTCGGGCACGATCCGGTAGTGCAGCGGGGAGGGATACATGTAGATCGGAATGCCCGCGAGCATCGGCATCATCATCCCGCCCGTGAGACCAAACGAGTGGAACACCGGCAGCACGTTGAACACCTTGTCGTTGGCATTGGCATCGACCCGCGCCAGCGCCTGCGCCGCGTTGGCGAGGATGTTGCGATGGGACAGCACAACGCCCTTCGGCGTGCCTTCCGAACCCGAGGTGAACAGCACGACGGCAGGATCGTTGGCCTGGCGCGGCACGCGCGGCGTGGTGCCGGCGAGCAGGCCCTTGATCTTGTCGGCGATGCCGATCGATGTGCGGACGTCCTCGAGATAGACCACGCGCGCCTCGGCCGAGATCGCGGTCATCAGCTTGTCGAGCTTGCCTTTCTCGATGAAGGCCTTCGAGGTCAGTACGGTCTTGACCTGCGCGGCCTTCATGGCGGCGAGCACGTTGACTGGCCCCGCCGAGAAGTTGAGCATCGCCGGCACCCGGCCGCTGTTCTGCAGCGCCATGAAGACGACGGCGACGCCCGCGGAATTCGGCAGCAGCACGCCGACATTCTCGCCGATCGCGGTGCCGCTCTCCAGCTTCCGGCTCAGCACCTGCGCGCCGAGGATCAGCTTGCGATAGGTCAGCTTGGTGCCGAGCGCGTCCTCGATGATGACCTTGCCGGTGTCGCGGTCGCGATAGGCGTGTCCGAGCGCTTCGAACAGCGTGTGATCGAGCATGGCGTTCTTGACGAGGGCGTCGATCATGACGTCCTGCAGCGCGGCGCCGGCGGCGTTGCGCCGTGCCTTGCCCTTGAGCGTTTGGTCGACCGGAAGCTTGACCGGCGGCAGGATCGTGACCGTCACGCGCGGAAACCAGGACCGCTTGATCTGGCTGGAGTTGAGATAGCTGAGATAGGAGCGCTGTGCGCCTTCGATCCGGACCGGCACGACCACGGCGTCGGCCTTGTCCGCGATCATCGCGGTGCCGTCATACACCTTCATCAGCGAGCCCGAGACGGTGATCCGTCCTTCCGGGAAGATCACGACGGGCTCGCCCGCGGCGACGAGCTTGATCAGGTCGCGCGCGGCCAGCGGCTTGGTCGGGTCCATGGTGTAGTGCTTGACGGCGCGCAGGAACGGCTTGGCCCACCAGGCCTTGGCGATGCCGGTGTCGACCGCAAAGCTCGCGTCGATCGGCAACACGGCGTGCAACAGCGGACCGTCGATCAGGCTGACATGGTTCGGCGCGATCAGCATGCGCGTTCCCGGAGGCGGCAGATTCTCGAGCCCGCGGATCTCGGTGCGGAACAGCGCGCGGAACAGCAGCCCGCCGGCATCGCGCACGCCTTCCTTGCCCCATTTGGTCAGCACGAACCACACCGCGCCGAAGCTGGCGAGCCCGAGGCCGAAGAAGATCCAGCCGATATGGAGGCCCGCCGCCTGCAACAGCGCGACGAACAGCGAGCCGACCACCATGAAGGCGGCCTGCAGCACGTTGCCCGCGGCGATGATGCGGGCGCGCTCGGAAGGTTGCGACCAGGCCTGGACCGCGGCAAAGGACGGCACGACGAACAGGCCGCCGCCGAAGGCGAAGGCGACGAAGTCGGCCAGCATGCGCAGGCCGGCGAACGAGGTCGCGAAGCCGAGCGCGGTGATGTCCTGCCCCTTGGCGGCCACGCCGATCGCAAAGGCGAGATCGAGGCCCGCAAATCCCATGATGATGGCGCCGATCGGGACCAGCGCGAGGTTCGGGCGAACGTGGCTGAGGCTGGCGGCAAACAGCGAGCCGATCGCGATGCCGATCGCGAAGATGGCAAGGCACAGCGTCACCACGCCCTCGGTGCCGCCGACCACGTCCTTGACCAGGGCAGGCAGCAGCGACAGCACGATGGCGCCGACCAGCCAGAACCAGGAGACGATCACGGTGCCGTCCCAGAGGCGATGGTCGGCACGAAGCGTCCTGAGCAGGCTCACCGTCGAGGTCCAGGGATTGGCATCGACGGGCAGGTCAGGCGCGGAGGGCGTCGTCTGTGGAATGCGGGTTGCGAACGCCCAGGACAACACCGCCAGCGCGACCACGGCCGATGCGACCCAGCCCATATGCGCGGAGCCGGCCACGAACTGGCCGCCGGCGACGGTGCCGAGCAGGATCGCCATGAAGGTTGCGCCTTCGACCAGCGCGTTGCCGGTCGCGAGCTCGCCGAGCTCGAGCTGGTCCGGTAGCATCGCGTATTTCACCGGGCCGAACAGCGCGGCGATGGTGCCGAACAGCGCGAGCGCCGCGAACAGCAGCGGCACCGAATGCAGGAAGAAGCCGGCAGCGGCGAAGCAGGCTGCGAAGATCTCGACGAATTTGAGCCGCCTTGCGACGAGGGATTTGACGTATTTGTCGGCGAGCTGGCCGCCGAGCCCGGACAGGATGAAGTAGGGGAAGATGAAGACGGCGCCTGCCACCGTCACCAGCGCATCGCCATGGCTCGTCGCGGCGCTGTAGAGCAGGATGATGACGAGCGCGTTCTTGAGCACGTTGTCATTGAGCGCCGAGAAGAATTGCGCCCAGAACAGCGGCGCGAAGCGGCGTGACGACATCAATTCCCTGATCATGACTGGTCCTGTTTTGGCAAGGCAGACTGAGGTTGTTAGGTTGTCTGTGAAACGTCACGACCGGAAGCATAGGGCGAACGATTGCGCGGCAACCAAGTTGCTGGCCTGCTCTGTCCCCTCGGTTCCTCCGATCCTGTTGGTCTCCAATCGGCATGGTTAGGTTCGCAAATATCCGGTCGAGGGCCGGGCGGAGCGGCCTCGCTCGCCCGGATATGGCGCCGGGCGATGAAGGAAAAGCTGACCCGCATCGTCGAAATCCGCCGGATCGGCCACGCCCGTCCGGACATGGTTAAGTCCATCCTTGCAGGCGGCGCTTGCATTCGAGCCGACCTGCGTGCGCGCCTCAGGTGAGATGGGCGAGGTGGCGAAACGGCGAGAAGCGGCCGAGCAGGCTGAACCGGCGCCGCTCCTGACGCGCCCGGGCTCGATTGGTCCGCCACAGCCGGAAGGTCGCCCGGCGCTCGGCGAGCACGCCCGCGACGTCGCAGGCATTGGCGATGCGATTGACCGGCGCCATGGCGAACCGCAGCAGGGCCCGGCCGAGCCCGGTCGCGAGGGCGGCGGCGTCATCGACGAAGGTGGCGGCGATATCGACAGCAAGGGTTTGCATTTTCCAGGTCTCCAGGCTAAATTGAACAATGTTCACATGAGTAGCTCGAAAATGAACAATGTTCAAGAAGAATCGCTGCGCGACCAAAAAAAAATTCGGCGCCGGCTCCAGATCGTCGAGATCGCCCGGGGCATCATCTCCGCTAAGGGGCTGAGATCGTTGAAAGTTCGGGATGTTGCCGAGGCTGCAGGGTGCTCGGTCGGCAGCGTCTATAACGAGTTCGGCGACTTCGACGGGGTCATTCTGACGGTGAACCGGGAGACGGTTCAGGCGCTCACGGCCCGGCTCCGGGGTGTTCCCGCCGAGGATCCGGTTCGCCAGCTTTATGGGCTCGCCGGGACCTATCTCGACTTCTTCGCCGCGCACGCCAATCTGCTGCGCTCCCTGTTCGAGCATCGGATGGAGGACGATCGCCCCTATCCCGACGACATCCTCCAGATGGTGATGGATGCGTTCGCGCTGATGCATCCGCCTTTGGTGCGGCTATTGCCGGATGCGGACGACGTGAAGATCGCGCTGCTGTCGCGCACGCTGTTTTCCGCCGTGCACGGCATCATCTCGCTCGGCCTCGAGGAGCGCATGGTGGCCGTGCCGTCGCAGATGCTGCGCCAGCAGATCGACCAATTTCTCGACGTTCATCTCGCCGGCCTTGGTATCCTGCCGGGTAGGCCGCCCAGGGCCGGGGCGTGACCCGGGGCGCAATCGCGTATGGCCTGAGGCGAACTCCCGTCGAGATCGCGATTGCATGCAAGAGCCACCTGGCCGAAACTCGCGCAGAACAAAGAGGGGATTGTAGTGCAGACCGGTTCAAGCGCGGCCGTGCGGCGTTTCGACTATGTCGGTGAGCCGGTCGGCGCCGCTTATGGCCGCTGGCGCGAGGAGTTTTGCCGCCGCGTGATGACCCGAGACGCCGTTCCGCTCGCGCCGGGGGCTGTGCGCTGTAACGTCACCGCGTTGTCTCTCCCGCATGTGAGGATGACGGGTGCAACGGCGACGCCGATGCGGTTCGTCGCCACCAAGGTCGACCCGGAGCATGCGCTCGCCCTGGTGCTGCCTGCAGATGCGCCGATGCGAATTGCGGTCGCCGAAAGGACGCTCGATCTTGCCGCAACGGACATCGGTCTGGCTGATGCGGCCCATGTCGGTGCGCATGTGTCGCAGCTCGCAGAGGGGCGCTTCAGGTCGTTGTTCGTCGATCGCAGGTCTCTGCTCGAACTCTGCCCGCGGGCCGAGGATCTGATTGCCCGGCCGCTCAGGCCGAAGGCCGGCATCAAGGCACTGATGCAGGGGTACTACGACTTGGCGATCGAGAATGCCGATAGTCTCGACCCCATGGCAAGGATGGCCTCGGCTCAGCACCTGATCGACCTCGTGGTGCTTTCGCTCGGCACCGGCCGTGACGAGACCGCGCTTGCCAGTGATCGCGGGTTGGCCGCGGCGCGCCTCGAGGCGATCAAGGCCGACGTCCTGGCGCGGCTCGGCAACGGTGACCTCAACCTGTCAGAGGTTGCTCAGCGTAATCGCGCCAGCACGCGCTACGTGCAGATTCTGTTCGAGCGGACAGGCACGACGTTCTCCGAATTCCTGCTGGAACAGCGGTTGATCCGCGCCGCGAGGTTGCTCCGCGATTCCTCCCACCGATCGCGCAAGGTCAGCGATATCGCGGGTCTCTCGGGCTTCAACGATGTGTCCCACTTCCATCGCACATTTCGGCGTCGGTTCGGCATGACGCCCAACGACATGCGCAATGGATCGCAGCAGGCTGACGCGGCGTCGACATCATCCTGAAACGTAGTTGGGGCCGTTCCGCCTCAGCCTCGCACCGCGACCGCTTCGCGCGGGCGTGGCGCAACGACGACGACGTCCGGCCGCCCGCTCTCGACCTGAACGCGGTTGCGTCCCTTCTCCTTGGCGCGGTAGCAGGCGGCGTCCGCGCGACGCATCGCATCCTCGAGCGTGGTGTTGCGCTCGCCGATGCAGGCGACGCCGATGCTGGCGGTCACGGCAAAGCAACGGTCGTCCCAGGCGAAATTAAACAGCTCCAGCGACCGGCGCAAACGCTCGGCGATGTCGACGGCATCGAAAGGCGAGCATCGCGGAAGGATCAGGCCGAATTCGTCGCCGCCGAGCCGGGCCACCAGATCATGCGCGTGCCGGTCCTGCTGCAGCAGGCGCGCGACCTGGCAGAGCAGGCGGTCGCCGGCGAGGTGGCCGCAGCTGTCGTTGACGCTCTTGAACTGGTCGAGGTCGAGCAGGATGAGGGCGAGCGTATCCGCTGCGGCATTGTCCAGCTCGGTTTGCAGGCGCGCCTCGAAGGCGCGCCGGTTGGAGAGCCCGGTCAACCAGTCGTGCGAAGCCTGCCAGGCCAGGCGCTCCTTCTCGGCATGCAAGGCGTTTTCGAACGCCTGCCGTTGCAGCACCAGCCGTCGCGTATGCCATATCAGGAGCAGGATCAGCGCCGCGGCGGTGAGGATGTTGATGCCCGTCAGCGCCAGCTTGATGGCCCGGGACCCTTCGCCGAGGACGGTGGAGAAACGCTTGGCATGCACCGTGAACTGGGTGTTGAGTTCGGAGAGCCGAGCCGACAGGAATTGCGCGCGATCGTCTTGAATGGGGCCGTTCGCCAGCTCCGACCGGATCAGCTCGCCGAAGACGCTGAGCTCGAGCAACATCGGATCGGTGGCTCTCCACTCCTGGATCGCTTCCTGGAGGAAGCTGACGCGGTTGAAGTAGCGGTACAGCCAGATCAGCCCCGGCACGTCGTCCGGATGGTTGCCGCCCTGCAGGAATCCGATGCGGGCGGTCTCGACGTCGACCGGATCGCGCTCCAGCGCCCAGCGTGCGAACTCGTCCCCGATGGGAACGGCGAGCGAGGCTTGGTACTGCGCGAACTGGCTCGGGTCGCCCGAATGCAGATAGAGATTGAGGAAATAGACCGCGTTCTTCTGCGAGCGCGACCAGAGTGCTTCGCCGGCGACATAGGCGCGGACCGACGACATCACCTCGAGACTGAATCCCGCGATCGCCGCCTGCAGCACGACGACCATCACGAAAGGCGAGACGAGCTTGATGACGTGAAGGAGGTTGCCGCCCTCCGCCGCCGCCGCTGTTCTGCGAAACACATTAGTCCCCAAATCGATCGACGCGCCCTATGGGGCGTTGCGCCTGCAACGCAAAGTAGACGCGGTGGTTGCTTAACTCGAGCTGAAAAGTGCTGGGGATTGTGACGGACGGTGAAGGTAATGTGACGCGGATGCGCGCAGATCGTTTCAAATGCCGCGAAATCGGAGCTGATGCGATATCGCGAACCAATGGCTTGTCATTGCGAGCGTTGCGAAGCAGTCCAGCCTGCCTCCGCGGCATCAATCTGGATTGCTTCGTCGCAAGAGCTCCTGGCAATGACGACGTAGCGGCGGAGGGGCGCTACACGCTCTCCGTGGACGTGTGGCCTACACCAGCACCGGCTTGCGCACGCGACCGGCGTCGCCGAACACGCGCAGGTAACGCTCGATCTCCGAGGGCAGTCCGGTCGCTTTCTCCGGATTGTCGGAGAGCTTGACGGCCGGATGGCCGTCGACCGACGAGACCTTGCAGACCAGAGAGATCGGGTCGAGGCTGATCGAGCCATCCGGCGTGCAGCCGACGAAATCGTTGGTGAGATTGGTGCCCCAGCCGAAGGAGAGCCGCACGCGCCCGGTGAAGTGGCGATAGGTGTCCTCGATCGAGCCGACGTCCATCGCGTCGGAGAAGACGAGCAGCTTGTCCTTGGGGTTGCGGCCCTGCTTCTGCCACCAGGCGATGATCTCCTCGCCGGCCTGGATCGGCGGCGCGCTGTCGGGGCGGAAGCCGGTCCAATCGGCGACCCATTCCGGTGCATCGCGCAGGAACGCCTTGGTGCCGAAGGCGTCGGGCAGCGCGATCAGCAGATTGCCGCCATAAGTCTGGCGCCACTGGTCGAGAATGCGGTAGGGCGCCCAGCGCAATTCCTCGTCGTCCCTGGCGAGCGCGGCCGCCACCATCGGCAGCTCGTGCGCATTGGTACCGATGGCTTCGAGATCGTTATCCATCGCGAGCAGCACGTTTGACGTGCCGATGAAGGAGGGGCCCAGGCCTTCCTTCACCGCCTCGACGCACCAGCGCTGCCAGAGGAAGCCGTGGCGGCGGCGCGTGCCGAAGTCGGAGAGCCGCAGGTTCTCGAGCTGGCGCAGCCGTTCGACCTTGGTCCACAGCTTGGCCTTGGCGCGGGCGTAGAGCACGTCGAGCTCGAAGCGGCCGCGGCCCTTCATGGCCGCACGTGAACGCAGCTCGTTGAGAATCGCAAGCGCCGGAATCTCCCACATCGTGGTGTGGGTCCAGGGGCCGTGGAAATGCAGCTCGTACTGGCCCTCGACCTTGCGCAGCTCGTATTCGGGCAGGCGGAATTCCGCCAGCCAGCGGATGAAATCCGCCGAGAACATATGGGTCTTGCCGTAGAAGGTGTTGCCGGCCAGCCAGATCAGCTCTTTCTTGCTGAAGCGGATGGTGCGGGCATGGTCGAGCTGGGCGCGCAGCTCGCCCTCGTCGATGATCTCGGCGAGCCGCACATGGCGCGAGCGGTTGATGACCGAGAAGGTCACCTTCTGACTCGGGTAATCTTCCCGAATCATCTGCAACATCAATAGTTTGTAGAAGTCGGTATCGAGCAGGCTGCGGATGATGGGATCCAGCCGCCAGCTGTGATTGTAGGTCCGGCTCGCAATGTCGGTCACTGTCATGGGGGGATTTTAGCGCGGCTCCCCCTGCGCAACCAGTGGATTTGGGAAGGGCCGTCTTGCGGAGCGCGGCACCTGATATCATGACATGAGAACGGCCGGTCAGAACTTGGCGGCCGTCGCCGCGACGGCCTCGAGCTGGCCCCTGACCCAGCGGTGGGCCGGGTCCTTCTGGTAGCGCTGGTGCCAGACCATGAACATCGGCAGCTCGGCCAGGGTCTTCGTGCGGGACGCCAGCGGGATCGGCGTTTGGGCAAAGCCGCGCATCACGCCGGATGCGAGCAGGCTAGGCATGCTCGCCAGCATCTGCGAGCCGCGCAGGAACGACGGTACGCCGGAGAAGCTCGGCACGGAGATCGCGATGTCGCGGTGCAGCCCGTTCGCTGCCAGCCGGCGGTCGAAGTCGAGCCGCTCATTGTCGGTATAGACCACGGTGACGTGACGCGCCGCGAGGTAAGCGCTGCGGCTGGCCGGCGCAGCACGTGCCTTTGCATCGTAGTAGCAGACGTAGTGATCCCGCAGCAGCCGCTTCTGCACGATGTCGACGCCGGAGGGCGGCAGCGGCGAAATCAGGAGGTCGCAGCGGTTCTCGCGCAGCATCGCGGGCGAGGGGGATTGCGAGGGGATCACGCGCAGATTCAGGCTCTTCACTTGTGCGGCGACATGATCGAAGAATCGCGGCAGCAGCAGGTCGCGCTGGAAGTCGTTGGCCGCGATCGTCAACGACAGCTGCGCGCGGGGCGGCTCGAAGCTGACGCCGCCGGCGAAGCTGCGCATCTCGTCGATCAGCGCGCGTGCCTTGCCGGCCAGGGCCTGCGCGTGGGCCGTCGCGACGATGCCGCGGCCGGACTTGGCGAACAGCGGATCGCCGGCAATCCGCCGCAGCTTGTTCAACCCGTGGCTGACGGCCGATTGTGTCAGGCCGAGCCGCGTCGCCGCCGCCGTGACCGAACCCTCCTCCAGCACGGCGAGGAACAGCTCGAGGGCGTGACCGTCGAGGGCCAAATGATCGATTTCCTTCATGCAATATATTATAATCGATCTATTTATCTGTGGAATAGTCCGGCCCATGATCTCCCGATAAGCCGGCCCGATACCGGGCTCGAAGGGAGAGACAACGCCGATGAATGCCCAGGCGCCAGCCTTGCGGGATCCCCGCCTCAACCGTCCCGAGCCCTTGACACCGCCGCTCGGCGACGGCGGCTTCTTCCAGCGCGACCGCGCGATCCATCCGCCGGCGCATGCGCCCGGTTACAAGTCCTCGGTGCTGCGCTCGCCGCGCCAGTCGCTGCTGTCCCTGGAGAACTCGATCTCGGAGATCACGGGGCCGGTGTTCGGCCACAACGATCTCGGCCCGCTCGACAACGATTTGATCCGCAATTACGCCAAGGACGGCGATCCCGTTGGCGAGCGCATCATCGTCCATGGCCGCGTGCTGGACGAGACCGGCCGGGGCGTTCCGAACACGCTGGTCGAGTTCTGGCAGGCCAATGCCGGCGGCCGCTACCGGCACAAGAAGGACACCTATCTGGCGCCGATCGATCCCAATTTCGGCGGCTGCGGCCGCGCGCTCACCGACGACACCGGCTACTATTACTTCCGCACCGTGAAGCCGGGCCCCTATCCCTGGCGCAACTACGTCAACAGCTGGCGCCCCGCCCATATCCATTTCTCGGTATTCGGCTCGGGCTTTGCGCAGCGGCTGATCACGCAGATGTATTTCGAGGGCGATCCCTTGATCCCGGTCTGCCCGATCCTGACGACGATCCCGGACAAGGATGCGCTCGACCGCCTCGTGGCGCCGCTCGACCTCAACGCCTCGACGCCGTTCGACTCGCTCGCCTACCGCTTCGACATCGTTCTGCGCGGCCAGCGCTCCACCTATTTCGAAAATCGCACCGCGGGGAACTAAGCCCATGCCGCAGCCGCTCAACTACCTCAAGGAAACCGCTTCGCAGACCGCCGGGCCTTACGTCCACATCGGCCTGATCCCGGCCATGGCCGGCTTCGACATCTTCGAGAAGAACTTCTCCAACGTGCTGGTGACGCCGAACACCGAAGGCGAGCGCATTACGCTGGAGGGCAAGGTGCTCGACGGCACCGGCACGCCGCTGCGTGACGTGCTGCTGGAGATCTGGCAGGCCAATGCGGCCGGCCGCTACAACCACCCCGCCGATCGCTCCGCCGGCGCGCTGGAGGACGAGTTTCGCGGCTGGGGCCGCGCCGGCTCCGACTTCGACAGCGGCCTCGTCACCTTCGAGACCATCAAGCCGGGCGCGATCACCGACAGGACGGGGCGCAAATGCGCGCCGCACGTCAACGTCTGGATCGTCGCGCGCGGCATCAACATCGGCCTCAACACGCGGCTCTACTTCTCGGACGAGGAAGCGGCCAACGCCGCCGATCCCGTGCTCAACCTGATCGAACAGCCGGTGCGCCGCAAGACGTTGATCGCAACCCGCAGCGCGCGTGCCGGCAAGATAGTGTATTCCTTCACGATCAATCTGCAGGGGCCGGAGGAGACGGTGTTCTTCGACGTGTGAGGTGCCGGGCGGCCGTCCTCCGATCATTCTACCCGGTCGTCGCGCTTGATCGTTCCGCGCGCGAGGAATTGCGGCCGTACCTCGCGCGATCCCGGCCGATCGGGTGGATCGCGTCCTACCTTTGGTTTCAACTCCACCAGATCGATGAATACGTCCGCCTGCCGGCGCAGGTCGTCGGCGACCATGGGCGGCTGAGTGGAGAGTGTGGAGACGACCGTCACGCGGACGCCGCGGCGTTGCAGGGCCTCCACCAGCGGACGGAAATCCCCATTGCCCGAGACCAGCACGATCTGATCGACGTGCTGGGCCAGCTCCATTGCACTCACGGCAAGGTCCACATCCATGGCGCCCTTGACCTTGCGGCGGCCGGTGGTGGCGTCGATGAACTCCTTGGCGAGCTTGGTGACGACGGTGTAGCCGTTGTAGTCGAGCCAATCGATCAGCGGGCGGATCGACGAATATTCCTGATCCTCTATGATGGTCGTATAGTAGAAGGCCCGGAGCAGCGTACCTCGGCTCTGGAATTCGTTGAGCAGGCGCCTGTAGTCGATCTCGAAGCCGAGCGCCTTGGCGGTGGCATGGAAATTGGAGCCGTCGATAAAGAGCGCGATCTTCCCGAACGAAGACATTGTGCAGAAATCCCCAGTTCGATGCGACAGCCGACATCCAGCCGAAATGGCCCGACGTATGGGCTGGAAATACTTGAGCGCGCCGATGGCCTCGCTGAAAAGGCGGCGCAGACGACCGGACACGGTTGGCCGCCTTGCGCCGAGGTTAGGGAGGTTCCATGCCACCAGCGCCAGGGCGCCGAATGCAGTCACGCTAGAGCGTGCGCATCCCCTGCTCAATTGTACGGAGGTAAAGGGTTTCTATCCAAAGGATTGGACGCCATATACGAAGGTAAGTGGCAACGGGAGACATCGCGGTTCCGTCGCGCGTCAGCCTTCGCCGTCATGGAGCCGGGCGCGAAAGGCGCGCGGTGAGACGCCCGTGGCGGCGGTGTAGACCCGGCTGAAATAGGCGGGGTCGTCGAAGCCGAGGGCGTAGGCGATCGTCGAGACCGGCAGGTTGGTGTAGACGAGATTGCGCCGCGCCTCCCGGATCAGGCGGTTGAGGATCAGATGCGAGGCGGTGTCGCCAGTCGCCGCCCGCGTGATCCGGTTGAGATGCGTCGGCGTCACCGACAGCGCCTCGGCATAGTCGGCGACGCTCCAGCGCTCCAGATGATGCTGCTCCAGCAGCGCCTCGAAGCGGCGGAACAACCCGCTTTCCGCGGTACCGTTGCCGCCGTTCTCGCCCGTGAGCGCGCGTGCCACCAGCCCGATCATGGCCGACGACAAGGAGCGGAGCACATGCGCACGGCCGAAGTCGCGCGCGGCGTGCTCGGCGAAGATCTGCTTCATCGTGGCGCGGATCTGCGGCGTGCCGCGGACCACGGCCGACCGCGACAGCGCACCGCGCAGGCCCTCGGCGGCGAGCAGCGCTTCGTCGAGAATCTCCGCGGCGATGGTCAACACCCATCCTTGCGTATCGGGCACGAAGCGGAAGCCGTGGACGTGGCCGACCGGCACGTTGACGATCTGCATCGGCTTCAAGGGCACCACGCGCCCGTCGAGCGTCGCCTCGCCGCCGCCGCGCTCGATCAGCAGCACCTGGTGCAGCCGGGCATGGCGGTGCACGGCCAGCGTCCAGTCGTGCAGCACCGAACGCGAGGCGATCGTCTCGCAATGCACGACATCGGGCAGATCGCCGGACTCGCCGAACAGATTGTAGACCCGGATTGCCGGGGCGGGGGCCGCGCTTCTCATGTTCGAATAGTACAAGACAAAGGCGAAACCCTCCATCGGTTTGCGGCTTAACGTATGCAAAAAAATGCCGACGGGAGGACGCAAAAATGAAAGTTCAGGTCTGTATCATCGGCGGCGGGCCGTCCGGGCTGTTGCTGTCCCAGCTCCTGCACCTCAAGGGCATCGACACCATCGTGCTGGAGAAATACAGCCGCGATCACGTGCTGGCCCGGATCCGCGCCGGCGTGCTCGAGCACGGCTTTGCGAAGCTGATGCGCGAGGCGCAATGCGGCGAGCGGATGGACCGCGAGGGCGAGATCCACAACGGGTTCGAGATCGCCCATGACGGCGTGCTCTCACACATCGACCTGCACAAGCATTCCGGTGGCAATTCGGTCCTGGTCTACGGCCAGACCGAGCTGACGCGCGACCTCTATGAGGCACGCGATCGGGTCGGCGGCAAGGTCGTGCACAATGCCGAGGACGTCACGCCGCACGATCTGACGTCGGATCGGCCCTATGTGACGTATCGCTCGAATGGGCAGACGCTTCGCGTCGATTGCGACTACGTCGTCGGTGCCGACGGCTTCCATGGCGTCAGCCGCAAGTCGATCCCGAAAGACGTGCTGCGCGAATATGAGAAGGTCTATCCGTTCGGCTGGCTCGGCGTGCTGTCGCGCACCAAACCGGTATCGCCCGAGCTGATCTACGTGAAGCACGAGCGCGGCTTTGCGCTGTGCTCGCTGCGCTCGCAGGTGCTGAGCCGCTACTACATTCAGGTGCCTTTGACCGACAAGGTGGAGGACTGGAGCGACGACGCGTTCTGGGCAGAGCTGAAGCGCCGCCTGCCGGACGAGGTCGCCGGCCGCCTGATCACCGGTCCGTCGATCGAAAAGAGCATCGCGCCCTTGCGCAGCTTCGTCGCCGAGCCGATGAGCTATGGCCGCCTGTTCCTCGCCGGCGATGCCGCGCACATCGTGCCGCCGACCGGCGCGCGCGGGCTGAACAGCGCCGCATCCGACATCTACTATCTCTATCACGCGCTGCTCGCGCATTATCAGAGCGGCGACGATGCCGGTCTCAAGGGCTATTCCGCCAAGGCGCTCGCGCGGATCTGGAAGGCGCAACGCTTCTCCTGGTGGATGACGATGATGCTGCACCGCTTCCCCGACCGGATCGAATATGAGGACCGCCTGCAGCAGACGGAGCTCGACTACCTGCTCTCGTCCGAGACGGCGCAGCGTCTGCTCGCGGAGAATTACACCGGGCTGCCGTTTTAGCGCGGCGTCTCTTCACCCTCCCCTGGAGGGGGAGGGTCGATCGCGCGCAGCGCGAGCGGGGTGGGGTGATCTCTCCACACGGGCACTGCCTCGGTGGAGAGACTGTCACCCCCCACCCCGTCTCACATTTCGCTGCGCTCAATGTGAGCCGACCCTCCCCCTCCAGGGGAGGGTAAGTGGCCCGCTACTTCCCCTCCAGCGTATTGACCGGTGTCCAGTCCGGCGGAGTCGGAGTCTCGGTCAGCACTTTCGCGCGCTTGGCGAACCGAGCTGACGCCGGATCGGCTTCCGCCATCCGCCCGAACGCATCGGCCGCCTTGGCAAACTCCCGTGCTCGCCAGCACGCCAGCCCTTCCGCATAGGCTGCGGCGACCTTCCCCTGCTCGGCGCTTTCCGCGCCCCTTTCCGCCAGCGGCTCGAACACCCTGATCGCCTCGCCGCGGCCCTGCACCCTGATCGCATCGAGCTCGCGCCAGGCGAAGGCATCGCCGGTCTGCGCCATCGTGGTTTCGGAGACCATGATGGCGGTGCCGTAATACTTATTGGCGCCCTCGAGCCGCGAGGCCACGTTCACGGTGTCGCTCATCACGGTGTAGTTGAAGCGGCGGCGCGAGCCGATATTGCCGACCACGGCTTCGCCGCTGTTGAGCCCGATACGGTGCGACAGGCCGTGACCGGCGAAGGCGGGATGGCCTGCATTGAGCTCAGCCAGCGTCTCGTGGCACTTCAGCGCGGCACGCACCGCATTGCGCGCGTGGGCGGGATCGTCGGCCGGGGCGCCGAACATGGCAACGATGGAATCGCCGATATATTTGTCGACGTAACCGCCATGGCTTTCGATGATGTCGGTCATGGCGGACAGATATTCGTTCATCAGCGTCACCAGCTCGACCGGCGTCATCGTCTCGGCGATCGAGGAGAAACCACTGAGGTCGGAGAAGAACATGGTGACGTTGCGCATCTCGCCGCCGAGCGCCGGCATTTTGCCGGAGGCGACCATGGTGTCGATCACCTCGGGCGCGAGGTAATAGGCAAAGCTCTTGCGCAGGAAGCGCTCGTCGCGGTCGGCCAGCACGAAGCGATAGCCGATCATGATCGCGAGCGCGGCAAGCCCGGCGAGTGCCGGCTCGGTCAGCGGCAGCGCCAGGGCATGGACGAATGCGCCGACGGCAACGACCATGTAGACGATTGTGAGCCCGAGCCAGGCGATCAGCGCGCCACTCGGCGCGAGCATGCAGGCTGCGCAGGCGATGATGGCCGCGAACGCGATCGTGAGAAGGGTGCGCGCGGGAAAGCCGAGCTCGGTCACGGCATCGCGCTCGATCAGGTTCCGGACCGCAGCGGCATGCACGAACACACCGGCGACGTCGCTGCGGGCCTTTTGCGCGGTGCCGGCAGGCGCGGGCAGGGCACATCGCGCCGACGGCGTCCCGTCATAGCCGCCGGACAGGCGCATCGAGGTGAGCTTGCGATCCTCGAAGTTGAGGACGGTCCCGAGCAGAACGACCTTGCCCTCGAAGGCGCGCCGGAAGAAATCGCGGTCGCCTTTTTCGACGCAGGCGCGCAGATCGGCAAAGGAGAAGGTCGGAACGTCGCGGCTGAGGCCGCGGAAGTTGAGCGTCAACGTGTTCGGTACAGTGCTCGGGATGGCGTAGCCGGATAGCTCCGCCGCACCGGATGGCGCAATCTCGACCTTCGCGCCAAGCGCGCGGGCGGCGAGCTCGACCGCCATTGTGGGCACCGGCTTGCCGTCGATGGAGAAGCTGAGCGGCATCCGCCGGATGACATCGTCGGTGTCGGTGTGGACATTGAGCGCGCGGACGTTGTTTCGCACCGCCAGCTGCTGTGCACGGTAGGGCACTTCCGGATGGTCGTTGCTCAGGATCTCGCCGAGCACCAGCTTGCCGTTGTCGGAGATCTGCCGCAGCGCGATCAGATAGTCCCGGTCAAATCCGCGCATGCGGGCGCCGAGCGGCGCGTCACCAAAGGGAATCTCGGATTGCTCGATCGAGTTCTTGAAGATGACGTCGAAGCCGATCACCTTGGCGCCGCCGTCGCTGATACTGCTGAGCACCCGGCCAATCTCGCGCGTCCAGGTCTGCGTCGGCGATCCCTTGAAGGGTGGGGTCTCGTAGGTTGCGCCGTCGATGGCCACGACGACGACCGGCGACGTCGCGGGATCGCGGCGCTCGGCGATGATCTTCCCGCGCAGCGCGGTGAGGATGTCCAGCGAAAGGCCTTGCAGCGTCTGCAGCGGCGGGGACGTGAAGATCGCGCCCGCAAGGAGCGCGATCAGGATTGCCGCAACGATGTCCCGTCCCCCGATCCGCCGCATCGCCCCGTCGCCAATTCCGCTTATTCGAGTCCGACTATTCGAGCCGCAGCAGGCGGCCGATGATCGGGGTCGGCGAGGAGGTGGCGCTGGCGTCGATCTGGAAGGTGTATCGCTTGGCGCCGACAATGGCGAGGTAGCTGCCGCCCGGAGTCAGTGCCTTCCCGGCCTTGGCGAAATCATAGAACTTGCCGCCGACCATGGCATCGCCCTTCAGCGGCACGCTGATCGTGGGCTCCTTGCCGTCGGTGCGCTCGATCACAAGCGTGCTACCGGCTTTGGCCTGCACCAGTGGCGAGACGCCGTAAAGCGTCGGCAGCTTGGCGGGCCCGCCCTTGGCGTCCGAGCGCACGGTGCGGAAGGTCGTTGCGGCGCTCTGGTTCGCTTCGCGCTCGGACAGTTTTGCCGCATTGGTATCGCAGGGCACCTTTTCCCGCTTGACCTCGCCCAGCTGCACGGTGCTCTGCTCGGTGCCGACCAGAACGACACCTTCGCTGATGGTCTCGCGCTGACAGGATTTCAGGTAGCTGAGCGTGATGCTCGCCTTTGGCCCGAGCTTGATGATCTTGCCCGGCGCCACGTAGTCCATGAACGCGATGCCGTCGACCTTACCCTGGACGTCCTCGACGATTGCGGCAGGAGTCTCCGCCACAGCGGGGGCCGCAAGGCAGAATGCGCCGACACAGGCGCCGATCAGGCTTTTCATAGGAATTCTCATCCAATTCGACGATGCTCTGGTGCCCGTCCTGGTTCGATGCCTAGCAGCAGGGCGCCGGGGCAAGTGTGACCAGAATCACTCTCAGTTCTTGGTGCCACTTTAGCAACAATAGGTTCAAATCCGCGACCGGAGAAAATGAAGCCGCGGCAAGATGTTGGCGGATCGATCGGGGCAGGCGGTCGGGACGGCCTCGGGCGAATGGTCCCTCTCACGAGCTCGCCGCCGCACTCTCCATATCGGGAGCGAGAGGGGCCGCGGCGCCCGGCAAAGCCAATGTCCGCTGAGCGCCGGCGATCTCGACCACCTCGTCCCAGCGCGCCAGGAAAGCCTCGACGCAGCCCGGGTCGAATTGCCGACCCGCGTTCTCGACCAGGTAGCCCCGCGCCAGCTCCAGCGGCATAGGCTCCTTGTATGGCCGCCGCGTCGTCAGGGCGTCGAACACGTCGGCGACCGCGACCACGCGCGCGGCCATCGGGATGTCGTCTGCCTTCAGGCCGCTCGGATAGCCCGCGCCGTCCCAGCGCTCGTGATGGCCCGCGGCGATTTGCGCGCCGAGCCGGATCAGCTCGCAGCTGGAATCGGCCAGGATGCGCTCGCCGATCGTCGCATGCGTGCGGATCACCGCCATCTCCTCGTCGGTGAGCTTGCCCGGCTTGAGCAGGATGTTGTCGGGAATGGCGACCTTGCCGACGTCGTGCAGGGGGGCGGCAAGATAGATGTCACGGCAGAGCCGGGCCGGCAGGCCGAGCTGCTCGGCGATAATGCGGCTGTAGCGGGCGACCCGCAGTGTGTGCTCGCCGGTGTCGTTGTCGCGGTATTCGACCGCGAGCGCGAGCCGCAGGATGATCTCTTCCTAGGCTCGCCGAGCTTTCGTGTCGCAACCGCGACTTCGCTGGCCAGATGCGCGGCGCGGTCGTTCAGCTTGCGTACGGCTGCACCAAGCTGAACCAGATTCCGCAGGCGCACCGTCATCTCGACGCTCTGCGGCTGCTTTGGCAGGAAATCGGTTGCACCGGCCTGCAGCGCTTCCATCTTCACATCATCGGTCTGGCGCGAGGTGATCATCGCGATCGGGATGTCGGTGCGGCCGGGAAGCCTGCGGAAGGTGCGGATGAAGCTGATGCCGTCCATATGCGGCATCTCGTAGTCGACCAGCACCAGATCGAAAGCGTGCGTCCCAGCGCAAGCCAGCGCTTCCACGGGATCGAGGAAGGTGGTGGCCTCGACCAGGCCGTCAGCCTCGATGTGACGTTTCAGGAAGTTGAGGACGGAACGGCTGTCGTCAACCAGGAGCGCTTGGGTCAGCATCGGTTGGCCGGGCTGGTTTGGATGGCGAGGTGTTACCTCAACGAATAGCCCCCGTGATTTA
Source organism: Bradyrhizobium sp. USDA3516 (assembly GCF_057651995.1). Taxonomy (NCBI): domain Bacteria; kingdom Pseudomonadati; phylum Pseudomonadota; class Alphaproteobacteria; order Hyphomicrobiales; family Nitrobacteraceae; genus Bradyrhizobium; species Bradyrhizobium sp. USDA3516. The sequence continues at coordinate 134,427 of NZ_JBYGYN010000005.1, forward strand.
ACGTGGAGCAAACATACGGCCGCGGCACACTGTCTCGGCGATGCAGCCAACGAGATTTGAGCGCCCACATGCACGCTCGCATGCATACGCGAAGTTCCACGGAATGTGACCCGTAGTTGTACGGTTCGCCTCGTTAGGAATTTGCATACGCTCGGACGCAAATAGTCATCGTGGGGGATTCGGGCGATACGTGCAGCGAATCCAGGGAAATTGGGGGATGAATGTCGTCTGATGCGACTGGGCCAAAGTGGTCCCTGCGGCTTCCCGCTGATTGTAGTATCGCTGCGATCCGCAGCGTCTACGACTTGATCCGCGAAGCGTTCGTCCGGCAGGATCGGCTCGAGATCGACTGCTCCAGCGTCGACAAAGCCGACGTGACCTCGATCCAGCTGCTGCTGTCAGCTGCCAAGACCGGCGATGCGCAAGGCCGCCCGGTGGTCCTGACGTCCTTTTCCCAGTCTCTGCGTAACACCCTTCGCCGCGCCGGCTTCGCCAGCGAGGCCATGATCGATCAACATTTCCCGCAAAAGAAAGATGGCGTCTAATGGCCACGATTCTGACCGTCGATGACTCTCCCAGCATTCGGCAAATGATCAAGGTCGTGCTCGAGCCCGCCGGTCACAACGTGATCGAGGCCGGCGACGGCGCGCAAGGGCTTGCCAAAGCACAGGCCGGCAAGCTCGATCTCGTCATCACCGACCTCAACATGCCCGTCATGAACGGGCTCGAGCTGATCAAGGCGCTGCGCAAGCTGCCGAGTGCAGTCGGCATGCCGATCGTGTTCCTGACCACCGAATCCAACGAGACGGTGAAGCAGGAGGCCAAGAGCGCCGGCGCCACCGGTTGGATCACCAAGCCCTTCAAGCCGGAGCAATTGCTCGCCGTCGTCAGCAAGCTGGTGCGCGCATGAGCGGAATGGATCCGACCGAGGTCTTTCGTCAGGAAGCCAGCGAGCTCTTCGAGGTTCTCGAAGGCGCCTTGCTCGATCTCGGCCAGCGTCCCGACGACCGCGAGCTGGTCGATTCCGCCTTCCGCGCCCTGCACACGATCAAGGGCTCGGGCGCCATGTTCGGCTTCGACAAGGTCGCCTCCTTCACCCACGAATTCGAGACCGCCTTCGACCGCGTCCGCAAGGGCGAGATCAAGCCGACGCAGGAGCTGATCTCGGTCGCCCTCGCAGCCAAGGACTACATCCGCGCATTGATCGAGGATCCGCAGTCGACCGACGACATCATCGGCGAAGCCATTCTCGACGACCTCAAGCGCTTCGTCTCGTCCGATCAACCTGTCGCTGCGGCCGCAGAGATCGTTGAAGCGCCGCCGCTCGCGCCTGTCGAGAGCAAGCAGGCCGGCTGGCATCTCTATCTGGAATTCGAATCCCACATTCTGCGAAACGGTTCGAACCCGCTCGATCTTCTCGAAGATCTCTGCAAGCTCGGTCCCTGCTTCGTCGTGCCCGTCACCGACGGCATCCCGTTCCTCGACGAGATGGATCCGGAAGACTGCTACTTAAAGTGGGACGTCAAGCTGCACGCCGCTTGCGACAAGGCTGCGATCGACGACGTCTTCATGTTCGTCTCGGACGAGATGAAGTTGACGCTCTCGCCGCTTGAGCATGTCGAAGCGCCTGCGCCGGCGCCGTTGTTCCGGCTGCTCGACGAGGAGCCGGCCCCGGCCGTCGAGATCCCGGCATTGGTGGTTGAGACTGTTACCGCGCCCGTTGCCGCACCGCCCTTCGCAAAGGCGGAGCCGAAACCGGTTGCAAAGCCCGAAGCGAAACTCGAACCCAAGGCTGATCCGAAGGCCGAAGCCAAGCGCGACGATCGTGGCATTGCCACGGTCCGCGTCCAGGCCGAGCGCCTCGACGAGCTGATGGATCGCGTCGGCGAGCTCGTCATCGCCCAGGCGCGACTGACCCAGCTTGCCGCCTCCGGCTCCGATCTCTCGATCAAGATGATTGCCGAGGAGATCGAGCGTCTTGCCTCCTCCCTGCGCGATACCACGATGGGTGCACGCATGGTGCCGATCGGCTCGCTGTTCGGGCGCTTCCGCCGCCTGATCCACGATCTCTCGCGCGACCTGTCCAAGCCGGTCGAGTTCGTCACGACAGGCGAGGATACCGAGCTCGACAAGACCATGATCGAGTGCCTGGCTGATCCCCTGGTGCACCTGATCCGCAACGCCATCGATCACGGCATCGAGGACACCGCGACCCGCGCCGCCAACGGTAAGAGCGAGCAGGGACGGATCGAGCTTGCGGCCGTTCACTCCGGCGCGCAGGTGCTCGTCACCGTGAAGGACAATGGCGGTGGCCTCAACACCGCCCGCATCCGCGCCAAGGCCGAAGAGCAGGGGCTGATCGCAGCGGGCGCCGTGCTCTCCGATCACGAGATCCATCAATTCCTGTTCCACCCGGGCTTCTCGACGGCGCAGACGATCTCGGCGTTGTCCGGTCGCGGCGTCGGCATGGACGTGGTCAAGCGCACCATCGAGAACATGCGCGGCTCGATCGACCTGTCGACCCAGCCGGGCCAGGGCACCATTGTGACGCTGCGCCTGCCGCTCACGCTCGCGATCATCGAAGGTCTTTTGATCCGGGTCGGCGAGGGCCGCTACATCATTCCGCTCTCGGCGGTGGAGGAATGCATCGAGCTGACCGCCGAGGACGAACGCTCCCGCGGCCGCAACTTCCTCAACGTGCGCGGCAACCTCGTTCCCTTCCTCCGGCTGCGTGAGCTCATGACGGTATCCGGCGCGCCGGACCGGCACCAGAAGACGATCATTATCTCGACCGGCGAGACCCACGTCGGCCTGGTCGCCGACCAGATCATCGGCAACCACCAGACCGTGATCAAGTCGCTCTCCAAGCTGCATTCGGACGTTACCATCTTCTCCGGCGCCACCATCCTGGGTGACGGCACGGCAGCGCTGATCCTCGACGTGGCGCAGCTCGTCACGCTGGCGCAGTCGAAGGTCGAAAAGCAGCATATCAGCGAGGCCGCGTGATGACCAAAGGACAGGCAGCCGAACAGCAGGCGGACGCGATGCAGGTCGTTATGATCGGCCTTGGTGAGGAGAAATTCGCGCTCGACGCCGGCCTTGTGCGCGAGATCATCGACCCCGTCCCCGTGACCAAGGTGGCGGGTGCGCGAGCTTTCGTGCCCAGCGTGATCAATGTGCGTGGCAACGTCATTCCGCTCGCCGACTTGCGTATCCGCTTCGGCATGCCGCAGCTCGACGATTCCGCCGATACGCGCATCGTGGTGATCGAAATCGAGCTCGACGGCGAGCCGGTTCTGGTCGGTGTCACCGCCGACAAGGTCTATGAAGTCACCGAGATCTCGCAGGCCGCTGTGCAGCAGACACCGCGCGTCGGCATGCATTGGAAGCCCGAGTTCATCCGTTTCATTGCGAAGTGGCGTGAAGAGTTTGTCATCGTTCCGAACATGGAACGCATTTTGAATTGAAAGCTGTCGCTTCAAGTCTTGGGCCTGGGGGCAAGATATGAGATTTACGATCAAGGCAAAGTTGGCTTCCGCATTCGGCGCGATCATCGTCTTGTCGGCGATCACGGGCATGTTCGCATATCAAAAACTGTCGGAAGCGGTCGACACGTCAGGAGATCTCGTGGCTCGCGCGGGCCGGATCGACAAGGCCGGTGAGCTGCAGAACAACATCCTTTATCAGATGCGCGCGGAGCGAGACATCATCATCGCGAGCACCGACGCGGACATGCAGAAGGTCTCAGATGAAATCAAGAAATTCCGCAAGGACGCGGCGCGGTTGCGTGACGAAATTCATGCCGCGGCAAACGAGACTGGCAAGCGCCTGATCGAGAAGTTCAGCGCAGCCTACGACAAGATGAATGCGGGCGAGGACGAGATCATGAGACTCGCCACGCTCAACTCGAACAACAGAGGCGCCGCTTTGTGGATCTCGGAGGGCCGACCGATCATCAAGGATTGGACCGCCGCGGTCGAGAAGTTTCTCGCTGACCTGAAACTCCAGCCGGCGTCCAACGAGCGTGCCAATGCAATCATCGCGATTGAGACGACAAGGCTGGAAGCGGCTCGCTTGCAACGCGATATTGCGTTCTCCCTGTCGGCCTCCAGCATGGAGGACCTGAATGCGGAGATGAAGACGATTGGACGTCAATCGGAAGAGTTCAAAGCCGCGCTCAAACAGGCCGCGTCTGCCGCGAGTGTTGTCGGTGTGTCGCTCGGCACAGTTCCGCAGCAGGGCGAGCGGCTGTCCAGCATCGTTTCGCGGGTGGCCGACATCGTCAAGGACGGCGGCAATATCCGTGCTGGCGTACTGGCCGCTTCGGAAGGCGCGGCGAACGCGGCGAATGCGATTGCAACGTCCAGCGATTACATCACCTATGTCAAAAAATTGATGGCCGAACTGTCCGCCGAATCCGAGAAGGACGCCGGCCGGGCCAAGATGCTCCTGATCGCGGTGATCGTGGCCTCCTTCATCATCGGCGCCGGTTCGGCGTTCTGGATCGCACTCAGTATTTCCCGTGCCGTCGGCCGTGCTGTGAGTCTCGCCGGTGCCGTAGCCAGCGGCGATCTCAACCAAACGATCAATGTGTCCAGCAACGACGAGATTGGCGACCTGGTGAAGGCCTTGAACACGATGGTGGGCAAGCTTCGCCAGATCGTGATCGAGGCGCTCACGGCGGCCCAGAACGTCTCGGCTGGCAGCCAGGAGCTTTCGGCCAGCGCCGAGCAGCTCTCTCAGGGCGCCACCGAACAGGCCTCGTCTGCCGAGGAAGCTTCCTCGTCGATGGAAGAGATGGCCTCGAACGTGAAGCAGAACGCCGACAACGCCAACCAGACCGAGAAGATTGCCGGTCAATCGGCTAGGGATGCGGAAGCCAGCGGCGCGGCCGTTGGTCGTGCGGTTCAGGCCATGCAGACCATCGCGGAGAAGATCACCATCGTCCAGGAGATCGCGCGACAGACCGACCTCCTCGCGCTCAACGCTGCCGTCGAGGCCGCGCGCGCCGGCGAGCATGGCAAGGGCTTCGCGGTGGTTGCTTCCGAAGTCCGCAAGCTCGCCGAGCGCAGCCAGGCCGCGGCAGCCGAGATCGGCACGCTCTCGAGTGAGACCGTGAAGGTTGCCCAAGAAGCTGGCGAGATGCTCTCGAAGCTCGTACCCGATATCAAGAAGACCGCCGAGCTGGTGCAGGAGATCACCGCAGCTTGCCGCGAGCAGGATGTCGGCTCCTCGCAGATCAACCAAGCCATCCAGCAACTCGACAAGGTCGGCCAGCAGAATGCCAGCGCCTCCGAACAGGTGTCCTCGACCTCTGAGGAACTCGCCTCGCAGGCCGAGCAACTTCAGTCGACCATCTCGTTCTTCCGCATCGATCATGCCGACCGCAACGAGAGCGCTGCGGCCATGCCGATCGACCGCGCCGTCAGCCAGCTCCGGTCCAAGGCCGCGCACATGGCGGCCGCGGAACGGGGCACCAAGAAGCCGGCCCCAATTCGCAAGCCGGCCCGCGCGACGAAGGTCGCTGCCGGCGGTTTCGCGTTCGACATGCAAGACGGCGAGGACGAGCGCGACGCCGAGTTCCAACGTTGATCAGGCGGTCCGGCTCTTGGGCCGGACCGCATTCATTCGCCAACCACGGGATCCCTGGACTGCATCATGGCGGCAACATCACAATATCTGACGCTCGGGCTCGCCGGCGAGACGTTCGGCATCAGCATCCGCAATGTCCGTGAGATCCTCGACATGCGGCCGATCTCGCGGCTTCCGCACGCCCCGAGCTTCCTGCTCGGCATGATCGACGTGCGCGGCAGCGGCTATCCGATCGTGGACCTCCGCACCAAGCTCGGCCTGCCGAGCGTAGCGGCCACCGAAGCCACCCGCATCATCATCCTCGACGTGCCGATGAAGGATCGTCTGGTCGGCGTCGGCTTCGTCGCCGATTGCGTGTTCGAGGTCACCGACATCGACGAGCAGGCGATCGAGCCGATCCCCGAGGTCGGCGGCCGATGGCAATCCGACTATGCCGCCGGCATCGGCCGCAAGGGCGAGAAGTTCGTCGTCATCTTCGACCTCGCCAAACTGATGGCGAACGACGAGATCCCGGAAGGTCGTGGCGCCGACACCTCCCGCGCCGCGTGAATTGACAAGCGTAAAAGCGTTGCCGAGCAAGAAAAACCAGTTTGAACCGATGAGATCGACCATGAGATTTACTGTCAAGGCCAAACTCGCCACCGCTTTCGGCGTCGTCATTCTGCTCTCGATGATCGCTGGTGCCGTCGCTTACATCAAGCTGAGCGATTTGATCGGGGCCAGCGAAGCGCTGGCCGTCTCGGCCGGCCGGATCGAAAGGGCGGCTGATCTGCAGAAGGAAATCCTGATGCAGATACGCGCGGAGAAGAACGCAATCCTGGCCCCGACAGAGGCGGAAACCGATCGCATCGCTGGAGACATTGCCAACCTGCGCGGCGTGTTCGTCAAGAAGCGCGACGAACTCTACGGGCTCGCGTCCGATGCCGGCAAGAAGATGATCGACAAGCTCTCGGCAGCCTATCTCAGGATGACGGCCGCACAGGACGAATCGATTCGGCTCGCGAAGGTGGATCGGGCTCGAGCCGCGACACACTCGTCCACCGAAGTTCGGAAGGCCGGTGGTGAAGCCATCGCGGTAGGCGATGAGTACATCGCGATTGTCAAGAAGCAGGTGTCCGATCGGACGGATCAGGCGAGGGACGATGGAGCCCGCGCCCAGACCATTCTGCTCACGATCGTCATCGCCTCACTGCTGATTGCAGTCGTAGCCGCTACGTGGATCGCAATCGGAATCAGCCGAGCCTTGTCCAGCGCGGTCGGACTCGCCGACGCCGTGGCGATTGGCGACCTCAGCCGGAAGATCGACTCCTCCAGCAACGACGAGATCGGCGACCTGATCAAGTCGCTGAATACGATGACGGTGAACCTCAGCCAGACTGCGGCGGTGGCGAACGAGATCGCGCAAGGAAATCTGACAGTCGAAGCCAAGCCGCTGTCGGACAAGGACACGCTGGGCCTCGCGCTCGAACGCATGGTCGAGAAGCTGCGCCAGATCGTCTCGGACGCGCTCACCGCCGCCCAGAACGTCTCCGCCGGCAGCCAGGAACTCTCGGCCAGTGCCGAGCAGCTGTCGCAGGGCGCGACCGAGCAGGCCTCGTCTGCGGAAGAAGCGTCTTCCTCGATGGAGGAGATGGCCTCGAACGTGAAGCAGAACGCCGATAACGCCAACCAGACCGAGAAGATTGCCGCGCAGTCCGCCAGGGACGCGGAGGCCAGCGGTGCCGCCGTCGGACGCGCGGTCAACGCGATGCAGACCATCGCCGAGAAGATCACGATCGTGCAGGAGATAGCGCGCCAGACCGACCTGCTGGCGCTCAATGCGGCGGTCGAGGCCGCCCGCGCCGGCGAGCATGGCAAGGGCTTTGCGGTAGTCGCCTCCGAAGTGCGCAAGCTCGCCGAGCGCAGCCAGGCCGCCGCCGCGGAGATCGGCACGCTGTCGGCCGACACCGTCAAGGTGGCGCAGGAAGCGGGCGCGATGCTGTCCAAGCTCGTGCCCGATATCAAGAAGACGGCCGAGCTCGTCGAGGAGATCACTGCGGCCTGCCGCGAGCAGGACGTCGGTTCGTCGCAGATCAACCAGGCGATCCAGCAGCTCGACAAGGTCGGCCAGCAGAACGCCAGCGCATCCGAGCAGGTGTCCTCGACCTCGGAGGAGCTCGCCTCGCAGGCCGAGCAGCTGCAGTCGACCATCGCCTATTTCCGCATCGAGCAGGGCGCCAAGAGCCAGGCGGCCGCGCCGATCGACCGTGCGGTGAGCCAGCTGCGCGCCAAGGCGGCCACCATGGCGGCGGTCGAACGTCCGGCCAGGAAGCCGCAAGCAAAGCCGGCCCGCGCGTTGAAGGTTGCCGGTGGCGGCGGCTTCGCCTTCGACATGAACGACGGCGAGGACGACCGGGACGCCGATTTCCAGCGCTGATGTATCCCGATTGGACCGGCGCGCCGCCAAAAGGAGCGCGCCGGTCCGCTCCAGCCTTCCAGTAGACGCGTAGGATTCAAGATGGCCCGGATGGCCCGACATTCAGTGCAGGCGGCCGTCACGAACCAGGGCCGTCATCCATGATGCCCGCCGTGCAGGATACGGCCGTGCATCTGTCGGACCGCCACTTCCGGACCATCGCCGAGTTGATCGAGAGCCAGGTCGGCATCAAGCTGCCGCAGGGCAAGCGGCTGATGTTGGAGGGGCGGCTGCACAAGCGCGTGCGCGCGCTGAACTTCTCCGACCTCAATGAATATGTCGAGAACCTGTTCGAGCCGGATCATTTCGACGGCGAGCTCACCCATCTCATCGACGTGGTGACGACCAACAAGACCGACTTCTTCCGCGAGCCGCAGCACTTCACCTTCATGCGGGACGTCGCGGTCCCCGCTTTGCTCAGATCGCACGGACGGAAGGACGCCAACCTGAAGATCTGGAGCTCGGCGAGCTCCACCGGCATGGAGGCCTACACCACCGCGATGGTGCTGGACGACATGAGGCGGAACGGCGCGCGTTTCCAGTACCGCGTCCTCGGCACCGACATCTCGACCGCGGTGCTGCGCCTCGCCAGTACCGCGATCTACACCCGCGACGTGCTCGCGCCGGTGCCGGAGCCGTTCGTGAAGCGCTATTTCTCGTCCTCTCGCGACAAGTCGCGCGGCGAAGTGCGGATCGTGCCCGAGCTGCGGCGCATGACGCACTTCATGAGGATGAACCTCATGGACAAGTCCTATCCGGTCGACCGCGACGTCGACATCATCTTCTGCCGCAACGTCCTGATCTATTTCGAGCGCGAGACCCAGCGCAAGGTGGTTGAGCAATTGTGCAGCCATTTGCGTCCGGGCGGCTATCTGCTGGTCGGGCATTCGGAATCGATGATTCACAGTGCCGTGCCCGGGCTGAAGCAGGTTCAGCCAACCATCTTCCAGGTCTAGGCGGAGCGCAACCACGATGCCGAGGGAGAAAGTTCGCGTTCTGATCGTGGACGATTCGGCGTCGGTGCGCCAAATCCTGCTGACGATCCTGAGTGAAGATCCTGATATCGAGGTGATGGCGACGGCGTCCGATCCGTTCGTGGCAGCCAAGCGGCTCGAGAAGGAGCTGCCCGACGTCATCATTCTCGATCTCGAAATGCCGCGGATGGACGGTATGACCTTTCTGCGCAAGATCATGGCGCAGCGTCCGATCCCGGTGATCATCTGCTCCTCGCTGACGGATGAGGGTTCGAACGTGATGTTCGAGGCGTTCGAGGCCGGCGCGGTCGACATCGTGCCGAAGCCGAAGATCGACACGCGGCAGGCGCTGCTCGAATGCTCGACGCGGCTGCGCGAGGCCGTGAAGTCGGCCGCGCGCGCCCGGGTGCGTCCGCGGGCGGAACGCCGCGCGATCGAGAAGAAGCTAACCGCCGATGCGATCATCCCGCCGCCGGTGCCGGGCAAGGTGCGGCCGACCACGGAACGCATCGTGTGCATCGGCGCCTCGACCGGCGGCACCGAAGCGCTCAACGACGTCCTGGAGATGCTGCCGCCGCATTGTCCGCCGCTTCTCATCGTCCAGCATATGCCGGCGGGCTTTACCACAGCCTTTGCCAAGCGGCTCGACGGCATCTGCCAGATCAGGGTCAAGGAGGCCGAGGACGGCGAGCCGGTGCTGCCGGGCTGGGCCTATATCGCGCCCGGCGCGCGCCACATGCTGCTCCAGCGCATCGGCCTGCGCTACCAGATCGCGATCAAGGACGGGCCACCGGTGTCGCGGCATCGCCCCTCGGTCGACGTGCTGTTCCGCTCCGCCGCCCAGCATGCCGGCGCCAACGCGCTCGGCGTGATCATGACCGGCATGGGCGATGACGGCGCGCGCGGCATGCTGGAGATGAAGAAGCTCGGCGCCGCGACGCGCGCGCAGGATGAAGACAGCTCGGTGGTGTTCGGCATGCCGAAGGAAGCCATCGCCCATGGCGGCGTCGAGAAGGTCGTTTCGCTGCATCAGATCCCGCGCGAGATCATGCTCTGGTACCAGGCCGGGCATCCCGCGGTGGCAGGCTGACGGCAATGTCGCTCATTCCAGCCAATACGCTCACCGAGGCAATCGAAGGGATCGAGGACGTCTCCTCGCGCATCGAGGACGTGTTCGCGCGCGTCGGCCACGAGCTCGGATGCGGCCATCTCATCTTCAAGGAGCTGAACCAGGGTCTCGCGGCGCTTTCCGCCGAGCTCTCCGGTGCAGAGATCGAGGGCGCTGCAACGGCGCTGCAGGAGATCGCCGCGCGGCTCAGCGAGCTGGCGCAGGCGCTGCCGGCCGAGACCGCGCTGCTCGAGACGATCGGCAGGAGCACGGCGGAAGCGTCCACTCTGCTCAAGCCGCTGTTCAAGCACATCCAGATGATCACCATCATCGCCCGCAGCGCGCGGATCGAGGCGGCCTCGCTCGATGGCGATCGCGAGGGCTTCCTCGCCTTCACGCAGGAGGCCTATGATCTCGGCAAGGCTGTGCAGGGTGCGATCGAGGGCAGTGCGCGCGATCAGCAGCGCCTGTCCGAGGCGGTCGCCACCGCATTCGGCCGGCAGAAGGAGTTCGAGAACCGCTACCGCAATCAACTGGCGGCGGAGAGCGCCGAGCTCGGCTCCGCCTATTCCGGCTTGCGCGATCAGCGCAGCAACAGCAGCCATCTCGCCGATCTCGCGAGCGCCAGCACCAGGAAGATCGCCGAGGCGGTCGGCAGCGCGATCATCTCCTTGCAGGCCGGCGACAGCACGCGCCAGCGCCTCGAGCATGTCTCTTGCGGCCTCCGCCTCGCTTCGGGATCCGCGCCGAGCCTCGTTCCCGAACCTGTCGCGAGCGAGGACGGCGCGCGCACGATCTGTCAATTGCAGGCGGCCCAGCTCAGGGATGCCCAGCGCGAATTCGGTGGCGACATCGGCCAAATCGTTCGCGCGCTGACCGCCATCCTGCACGACGCGGGCAGTGTCGTCGGTCACGGCCGCACGCTGTTCGGCGGCGAGGACGGCGGCTCGTCCTCGTTCCTGGCGCGCATCAAGCAGACGCTGGCGCACGCCTCGGCCCTCATTGCGACCTGCGAAGGCGCCGGCCGCTCCGTGGACGAGGCGCTCGCGATCGTCGAGGATACTCTGACGAAGTTCCGCCAGGCGATCGCCGGCCTCGCCGAGGCGACGGTCGACATCACGCTCATCGGCATGAATGCGGGCCTCAAGGCGAGCCATCTCGGCAGCCGCGGCAGCGCCTTCGTCGTCATCGCCAACGAGCTCAAGGCCACCGCCGACCAGGTCTCGCTGGGGGCGGGACGCTTGAGGCCCGTGCTCGACGACATCGAACGCTCGGCGACGGAATTGAAGCAGCTCCGCGTCCAGGGCGATCCCACCCAGCTCGCCAAGCTCGAGCCGCAGATTCTCCAGGCGCTGCGCGAGGTCGAGGCCGGCAATGAACGGCTCGGCAAGCTGATGAGCCGGCTCGTCGATGAAGGCGCGGAGTTCGAGCGGCTGATGAATTCGGCGCAAGGCCTGATGAGCACGCTCGGCGACGGCTCCGCGGCGCTGCCCGCGTTCGCCGCGCGGCTGGAGACCGCGAGCGCGGGCGCCCAGAAGCCGCGGCCGCAAGCGCAGGACGAGGCGATGCTCGACGAGCTGTTTGCGCGCTACACGATGGAGCGGGAGCGGGATGTCCACCGCCAGTTCCTGCAGACGCTCGGGCTGAGCTCCGTCGCCACCACCCGCCGCGTCGAAGCCGTGGAAGCGGCTGACGACGGCATCGAATTGTTTTGACGTCGCTGCGCGCCGCCGAGTGCGCCGCCGAATTTGACGGATTGATTTTGCAGGGCGTTAACCGTGGCGGAATGCTCCCCGTCTCGGTCATTGTCGCGCCTCAAGCTTCGTTGCAAATACGTGCAGATTACGGGTGGATGTTTCCATGAAAGAGGGCAAATACGCGGCGTGGTTCAGAACCGCGCACGCGCAAGGCACCGGTGTCGTACATCTGGCCGAGGGACGGATCTCGGGCAGCGACAGCTTTTTCAACTATGGCGGCTGCTATCAGTTCGACAACGACCGGCATTTCACGGCCGTCCTGACCACGCGGCGACATGCCGACGGGCCGCCGACCGTGTTCGGGCTCGACGAGGTCGAGGTCGAGCTCTCCGGCGTTTATAGCGGGGCGATGGCGACCTGTTCGGGAACAGCCCGCCAAGCGCCCGACGTGAGATTCGAAGCGACGCTGATCTACAGCCAGGAAGAGGCGCCGGCTCCCGACCCCCAAGGCGCGGTCGTGAAGCTCAAGGCCAACAAGCTGCCCAAGAGGCCCGACAGCCGTTCACGGCCGCGGCATCCGTTCACGACGGGCGCGCCCAAGTGACAGTGGATCGGCAACAAGCTGCGCCGGTCCACCCGGCTCCCATCTGCGCCGCGCTTAGCATTGCGTTGACGTTGTTGGCTCGAATTCGCGCTGGAGCAACTCCGCCTTCAGAAGCGAGAGCTATCTAGTCTGCGATAGATCAAGCGTGGTGGAAGAACATGCCTCAAATCTGGATGACATACGACGAGCTCGGCGCGCTTTGCGGCTGCGATGCTATGGAGGCGAGGGACCGTGCCATCCATTTGTCGCTCGATCGTCGCAGGAGTCGCGACGGGGCCACGCGCGTCAAGCTCGATCTGGCGCTGACAGCCAGGTTCTTCGCGTCCGTCCGGGAGGCGGATTTCGATCTCGACTGCGCCATCGAAGCGCTGCATGACACCCACCGGAAGATGGCCGAGCTCCTGGTTCCCTCCGAGCCTCACACGAGGCGCGGGGCGGCTTGAGCCGGCGCGTGATGCGTTTGCGAAGGGCTAATTCCCGCGATCGTCGTCCCGAATCAGCATAAGCTCTGCAGTGGAATGCCGGGCAGTCCTCGGTGTTTTCATCGCCGGAACCAACGAAATCCGCAGGAGGAAGTGCATGAGCAAAGCGCTGTGTCGACGGTCCGTGGCACTGCTGGGGGCGCTAGCGCTGGTCGGAGGCGTCGGCGCGACGAGCGGAACGGCAGGTGCGGAGGTCGTGAAGCTGCAAGCGGAGCTCAAGGGAAGCAATGAAGTGCCGCCGAACAGCTCGACCGGGTCGGGCAAGGCGGAGGCGAGCTACGACACCGAAACGAAGGTCCTGACCTACGTCGTCACCTTCACCGGGCTGACGGGACCGGCGATAGGCGCGCATTTTCACGGCCCCGGCGAGGCCGGGAAGAATGCCGGCATCGCCCTGCCGTTCAAGACGGCGCAAAGCCCGATCGAAGGCAGTGCCACCCTCACCGAGGCGCAGGCGGCGGATCTGTTGGGCGGAAAATGGTACGCGAACATTCACACGGCCGCGAACCCAGGCGGTGAGTTGCGCGGTCAGATGATGAAGTAAGGACCGGGTCGGCCGGTCGTTCCGCCGAGGCCATGCTCGCCGTTCAGGCAGGTGGTCTGGGCAGGAACGCCAGGATCATCTGGGCGAGCATGACGCCCACGGTGCCGCCCGCCGCCTTCTGCAGCACGTCGAGAAAGCCTGGATCGCGATCGGGTATCAACGCTTGCATCAGCTCCAGCCCCATGGCGACCGCGATGACGAGCGAGCAAGCAAGGCCGAACCGTCCCGGCAGCAGGAAGGACAAAAGGAAGCCGAGCAGGCCATAGGCGCTGAAGCGCTCGATCACGACGACCCAATAGGCCTCGTGGTGACCCATGAGCGCGGGCCGGCCCGACAGCTTCGCCAGCGTGGCGTAGACGATCAGCGCCAGACAGATGCTCGCGGCTGCTATGAGGTGGCTCCTGCGCATGGTGCCAACATACAAGCTTGCTCGACACTCCGGTCGGAAAGCCGAAAACATCGTTAGAGAATATCGTTAAAGCCTCTGGGAGCCGGCCAGTCAGGCCACCAAGGCCGTCGCGCTGGATGTCGCCGCGTCCGACGGCACAACCCGGCGCGACTCGATGAGCGCATTGAATTTTGCGGCGGGCAGCGGCGGCGCAACCAGATAGCCCTGGCCCTCCTCGACGCCGGAGGCGAGCAATGCGCGGAGCTGCTCCTCGGTCTCGATGCCTTCGGCGACCACGCTCATATTGAGGTCCTTGGCGAGCGCCACCAGCATCTCCACGATCGTGGTCGTCGATGCGTCCACCGTGATCGTGTCCACGAAGAACTTGTCGATCTTGATCGTGTCGGCGCCGAGGCCCTTCAGCCGCGACAGACCGCTATGGCCGACGCCGACATCGTCGATGGCGACGCGGAAGCCGCGGGCCCGCAGCTCGGCGACGACCGAAGCGGCGCGCGCGAGATCATCCAATTCATCGCGCTCGGTGATCTCGACCACGATCTGGCGCGCGGAGACGCGCGCCGTCAGAACCGTGCGCCGCAATGCTTCGACGAAGCCGGCGCTCAGAAGGTGCTTGGGGACGACGTTCAGCGACAGCTTGAAATTCTTGTCCGCCCTGAGCAATGGCCTGAGCTCGGTGAGCGCCGATCCCAGGATCTGCCAGGTCATCGCCTGGATGCGCCCACTGGATTCGGCGAGCGGAATGAAGTTCATCGGCGGGACCACCGAGCCGTCGCGGCGCAGCCAGCGCGCCAGAATCTCGCAGCCATTGATCCGGCCCGTCCGGAGGTCGAAGATCGGTTGGTAATATGGCTTGAACTCGCCGGCCGTCAGCGCCCGGTCGAGATCGGCGACAGGCCCTTCCATGCGGCGGTTGCGTGCCAGCAGGACGCCGAAGATCGCGCCAAGTCCGAGCGCCACTGCGAGCGTTGGCCAATAGGCCTCGTTGTTCCAGCTCGACAGCACCGCGCGATCGAGCTGGATCCTGGCATGAAGCGGGAGCCGAGCGGACGTCCGCTCGAAGCTGATCGGCGCCGGCAGAGACTTGCCGGCCTCGGTCTGGAATTCACCGAGCTTCTCGCCATTGCTCAAGGCGAGGATCACCTGGCTGTGCGCGCGCAGCTCGGCGGGCATGATGTCGAACAGGCTGGCATTGACACCGACAATGGCGACCAGGGCGGAGTTGCCATTGACGTCCCTGAGCACGCCCAGGGCATCGCCGCCGAACTGCTCGACGCGGAACAGGGAAAGCGTCTTGTCGCGCGAAGGCAGCATGTCGCGCCGATCCGCCCATCCCTTGTCGAATTCGAGCGTCTCGGAATAGGCCGAGCAGATCACCGAGCCGTCCGGCTTGACCAGGCGGACGTCCTTGATCGCCGAGCGTTGGTAGACGTGCAGGCGGATGGCTTGCAGTGCAGCCGGGTCGCAGCTGGCGAAGTTGCGCCGCGCAAGCTCGTCCAGGCTGCCCGCAGCGAAATCGACCGCAAGCTCCGAGCGGCGCAGAACCACCTCGGTGAGCTCCTCGAGCTGGTGCGCCTGGTGCTGGCGAATGACGGCCTCGGCGGCCAAATGGCCCGCCAAGGCGAATGCCATCGTGCTCGCAAGCACGAGTGCCACAAACGGGAGGTCTGGTCGCAGCAATCGCATCCGGTTCAGGCGAAAACAGGCGGGGCGGAAATTCGAGCAAGGCGTTGAGATTGATCCTAGCCGGCGGGGGCTAAGATAGGGTTTAAGGTAAAGACCAGCCGAAGGCCTGCCCCCGCCAATCGTCTGGCGACTCAGGGCGAGAACCAAGCATGGAAAGTTGAGCAATATGATCAGGACGTTAAGTTTCGTCGTGGCGTTGACAATCGGGAGCTCTGTGGCCTCGGCGCAGGGGACCAAGGACCAGCCATCGGGCACGCAGCCCACGTCCGCGACGCGTAGCGGCACGGGCACGAATTCCGGATCTGACACGATGGGCGGAGCCTTCAAGGGAACGGGGACGCCGAGCTACGGAACCAGCCCCGGCATGGGGTCCCAGAAGAGGACGCACAACAATTAGGTCTCGGCGGGACCGGCCGCCACCATCGGTGACTGGTCGCGCCCTTCGCAGAAGAGCGCTCGCGCGAAGACTGGTTGTGGGAGCCCGGGGCTGGAATCTGCGGAGCCGGTTCTGCCGCCTTGGGCCTATGACGGCTTGTGGTTCTGATCGGCGATATCGCCGCATCTTCACGGCAGCGACGAACTGTGAGCGCGAGGCGAGCGCTGCCGCAATCAGCTCTTCTTCGCGGTCTTCGACTTCAACGAAAGACCAAGCCGCAACGCCATGCGCTTGATCGCATCAGGCGAGCGCCCGAGAGCTTTAGCTGCCTGCTCCAGCGAGGCTGAAGACTTGGCCAGCTCCATGAGCCGGCGATCTTCCTTGAACGACCAGGGCCTGCGCGCCATAACCGAAATGATCCTCTCGTCGACACAACGACAAAGCCGCCAAGCGGACCCATGTTCGCTCGACGGCTTTGCTTGGGTGGGGCCGAGCTTGGGGGAGCCCGGTGAGAGATGGATAAGCAATCGCCGAAAGTTCGCAACAAACAACGCGGGTTAAGCTAACCTCTCAACCTTACCGCGATGAAGTTGGTCAATGGCGCTCCGTAGAAGCACGGATGCTTCTTCAGCGGTCTCGTCCGAGAGGCCGCTCGATACGTTCGAAAACGTTTCGCAAGACCTATCGTGCAGATCGCAGCTGTGCCCGACGACAGCGCATCCAGCCGCTTCGTTCGAGGCTGCTGCCGCCGTGAACACGGGTTAACATCGCCCGCTGGATATCGCCCTCGAACGATGAGAGATTTCATCATCCTCCGGGCTCGTGGTTTGCAATGACCAAACTTCAAGCATCACGTTGCACAAACTTCATCTTCCTCTGACAAAACTATCAGCGCCGATGATCTTGAAGTCGTCAGAACATCACGTTGAAATGGGCCGGGAGGAGCGTTCCGATCATTGGGAACATTCCAAATGCTTGCAATTCTGGTTTTGATTTCGATCTTTGCAGCTGGTTTTTGCTGCGGCTATGGCGTACGGGCGTGGCGCTCGCGCAGGCGATCGGCGCGGTATCGTCTCTATGCGCCCTACACGCCGGCAGCGATGGGGGCCAAGCAGAGCGAGCATCCATCGTAGTGGCACAGCCATGGCCGCGATGGGGGCGCACGCTGGTCCTGCCGTGTGGCCGGGTCGGATAACCATGCGCAGTTAGGTTAACGCGGTGCGGCGCTTGAGAGCTTCGGAAAGGCAATCTAGAACGTAACAATCCATGGCAATAGTTTAGCCGCCTCCATATTTTTCGCGGCTCGCATAGGTGGGCGTGAATGGCGTATTTGATTGCGTTGCTGGGCGCGACTTGCGTCCTCATTTTGATCGCGTTTGTTCGTAGCTTTGAGCGGCGGCTCAAGGATCGGTCGGGGCCTTGGATCATGAACGAGGGACCTGCGAATGACTGATCAAAGGCACAACGCGCCGCGCAGGTATTTCGTCGACACCCAAGGGCATCGTGTGCTGATCGGCCTGTCTCCGAAGGAGACGGCGGAGTTCGAGGCGCTGGATCTCGCATCGAACGAGACAGGGCAATTCACATCCGAGGTCCGCGCGCGAAAGGGCGCCGCTGTCGACGGCGAGATCCGCTGGCACGAGCTCTATTCCAAGCACGAGGGAGCTTGGCGGGCATGGATTGCACAAAGCCAGACCGGACGGGCGCCGGATTCAGGATTTGTTAACTACGTCTGACCGATGGTACCCGTCTGGATCTCGTATGTGGGATGGCCCGGATGTTTCAGCTGTTCCTGAGAGCGCGCGCACACAATCTTCTCGGCTCCCGCCGCGAGGACAAAACCTTCAAGGCCCGCTCGGCCGAGCGTGATGCGGAGACCGACCGCGTGCGGATCGGTGCCGTTCTGGCCGCGCTCGAAACGGCCTTGCAGGAGGCGGAGAGGGAGCAGGCCGGACTCAACCGGCGGGTCGACGATGCGCTTGCGCGTGCCTCCGTCACCTTCGGAAACGGCACCGATGAGTATCTCGAGCGGGAGGCGCTCGATAATTATCATCAGGATCTCTTCGCGGCCGACATCTCGAACGGCCAGCGCCGGCTCAAGGAATTGGCGAGCAGCATTGCCCACTTGAAGTTCGTCAAGACGGCAATGCTCACGCGCTTTCCCGATTTCAAGCCGCCGCAGCTGAACAGCTAGTCACGCGTCTGCGGCCATCCTTCGACGCCCGCTTTCAGCGTGCTCCTCAGGATGAGGAGGGAATGCGCGGCAGCAGCAATGTCAACGAGCACCGACGCCAAATGGCCTCATCCTGAGGAGGCGCGCAAGCGCCGTCTCGAAGGACGAGGCGTGAACATAGTCGCCGTCAGGAGGCGCCGCGGTAGTCCTACCGGCACGTCCGGCAGATCGCACGACACTTCACCGGTTTGCCGTTTGGTGCTTCGATCCTTTTTGATATGATTACGAAAATCATTGATGGATTGAAGGAGCGTAAGAGGTGCCAGTCAAAAATTTGCGGACGTTGGTTGGATTGGCAGGTGCTTTGACATTGGCCGTGCCGGCGACGGCCTCGGCCATCACTGCCGAAGTGGCGCGGGCATGCGATGCCGCAGTGGCCAAGGCCTTCCCGCCCAGGCAGATCGGCAACCCAGCGGCCGGGAGCGCCAAGGGAACGGGCAAGGATCAGCGCGAATACTTCCAAAAATGCGTGGCCAACAACGGCAAGGTCGACGACATGCCGGCCGCCGCGCCCAAGGACACAAAGCCGGCCAAATAGAAGACAAAGGCTGTGTTAGCGCCGGGGCGGCGGGCAGGGCGAGTAGAACGCGCCGTTCGCCGCATTGATGCGTTCGACGCATTGATTGGGATCGGTGATCGTCCCAGCGACGGTGAAGTCGTAGCCCAAGCCCTTGACCAGCACGACGTAGCGACCGGGAGCGAGCGTGAAGCCGTCTTGCTCCGGTTGCAGCAATAGCATTCTCGACTGGTCGTCGATCGGACCTACCTTGTAGGGGTAGGACATGCTGCGGATGACCCAGGAATCGCCGACGCTGACCATGGCCGCTTTGCCGGTGGCATCGACGCCCATCGACCGGGAGACTTTCGCGATCACCCGAACTTCGGTCCCGCTGGCGTCGACACCCCCGTCGGGCCTGAACACGATGAATTTGACGTCGCCGTTCATCAATGTGGTCGCACTCGGCGTGTTGATGGCGGCCGAGATCGCGACCCGCCGGTCCGGAATTTTTCCGGGCACCGGCTTCAGCTCATGGAGCTGGCCCTCGCTCAAGGCGTAGACGCCGAACGTCGTCGGCAAAGGCATCGAGGGGTGCGCCGCCGGCCCCTGCTCCTTTGTGCTCTCCGGGATTCGTTCAGCGGTCTCGCTGGCCGAGGGAGTCGGAATTGCGGTCGGCTGAGGCTCCGGGCTCTTGGCTGTACGTTCAGGCTGCGCCACCTGCGACGATGCCGTCAGTTGTGCCTTCAGCCGCGGCCAATACACGACCGCGGTGCCGGCGCCCGCAACGAGCAGGAGGATCGCGGTCAATCGAATGAGAGACTTGAAAGCGCCGCTCCGTTTGGGTTGGTCCGGCGATCCCGGCGGTGCGGCAGGACGCCGCGGCGTCTCGGCAGCCATCGGAATGGGTGATGACGCCGAGGCAGCGAGCGTCGGAATGGGCGGGGGGACGGGGACGTTCACCGGTGGAGAATTCGCTACGGGGACCGAGGCATCCCTGGGGGGTACAGACTTCTCGCTTCGCTCAAAGGCGCGTTCGACCTCCCGAATGGCGCGTTCGAGGACTTGCTGAAGCTCTCGCGCTTCCCGCGCATCGGCGTGGGTGAATTGTTCCAGAAGCTTGACGCGAGCCAGCTCGTAGACGACATCCCGCATCTGCCTGGGGTCGCCCGAGACTTCGCGAATCCGCTCCGATAACAGGCGGACGAGTCCGGCCTTGATCTCTTGCGCCTGCGAGGCGTTGGCTGCGGTGTCGCCGGTCTCGGTCATCAAGACCGATCAACTAGCCCGGATAGTGCTGTTTCGCTAGGCTTTTCACCTCGGATCGCGTCGGTCGCGATGAAGCGCGCTGATGCTCCGGCCCACAAAGGTTCTGCGCGGTCGTTTCGTAGCGCTTGCTTTTGGGCGGAAACCTGTGACATTTCGACCGGCTCCTTCTTCCGGTGTGTGACCATGCGCGGCATATTGACGGCAATCATGTTTTTGACCTTTCTGGTTCAGTCTGCGTCTGCACAAGGGACCAGGGACCAGGCCAACACGACCAGCTCCAGCATCGTGACGACGACCGACAAGAAGAAGCAGACCACCCAGGCCGCCTCGCGGCCTACGGCTATCCGGAACGTGGGTAGCGGTTCTACCGGACAGGCGGCCCAGGGTGTCTGGCGGGATGGCAAGCTGATCGCGGTGCCTCGCTGAGGTCACCCGTGCCTCGGTGAGGTCACGCAACGAACCGTGATGTCGCCGTGACGGAACGGTGTTCGCCTCCCTGACGTTCTTGCTCGGGAGATATCGCATGAAACGATTGGTCTTGATCATACTCGCCCTTGTCGCGCCTGCCGGCGCCTGGGCCCAGGGCGTCAATGATCCTTCGTCGCCCAACCGCAACGTGATCATCGTCAACCCGTCGCAGCCGGCGCCCCCCAACGCGACTCGGAATATTCCGAGCCGGATCGAACCGCCGGTGACGACCTACGGACGGGCCCGGCCCTATCGCGGCCCCACGACCCGGGGCAGCGGGTCGAGCCGTCGTTATTAGGGTCTGTTCCGCGGGTAGCTATTGCGGGTTGACTTCGACCTCCAGGGTCGACGTTCCCACATCGTGTCTGTTCTTGCCCGAGATCAGCAGCGTGAACTTGTCCGCGCCCGGCGATTGGCCTTCTGCCGAATAGCGGAACCCGGATCCGACCACGGCCAATTGTCCCCGTGATGGTCCGCTGACGACGGAGACGTTGAAGATCTGCATGTATGACCAACGCAGTCCCTGAATGCAGTCGGCGCCAGGGATGATCGACATCGTCCATTTCACCGTATCCTGCGACAAGGCGAAGGGCGTGCGCTCCTTGATGCAGAGCGGGCTGGCGTGAGCCGTGAGCGCGGACATGGCATAGGCCGCAACGGCGACACGCAACGACGATACCAGGCTTGCGCGCATTCTCATCGATGGATGCCGAAGTCTAGCAGCAATGGCCTAACGAGGCCTTAGAACGGCGCTATTGTCCTTGCGGCGCATCATCCGATGCCGATCGCTGATCGGTCGATCACCGGTCGGCCTCTCTCCGGATCATGCCAGACTAGCCCTGTTTTGCCCGACGGATCAAGCCAGCTTTCGGAAAATACGTAAGTCATTGATTCGGTTGGTGCCGGCTACTGTGCATGGGGTTGTTTTTCGCTTTTTGAAGGGACGGCCGCCGCGTTCCGAAAATGTTGCAATTGGCAGCCGCATCAGCTGAAGTCGCGGCTGCCGCTCGGCCCGCCATCGGAGTCATCGGAGTGCTCTCCCTTCGCCGCAAGTCCCAGTCAGACCGCCGCAGACCGGCGCGCGCGCCGGTTCAGGCGGCCGTGGCGGCCGCTTTCGGATTGGCTCTCTACGCCAGCCCGCTGTCATGCCATGCTCAGACCGAGCCGGGGCCGTCCGTCAACGACTATCTGCCGTCAAGCGAGCCGGAAGTCTCGCGCGACGAATGGCGGCAGCGCATCGAGGATGCGCGGCGCCGTGCCAAAGAAGTCTCGCGCGAGCGGCGCGAGCATCCGGAGCTCTACAAGCCAATTCCGCAAGATCCGGACCTCGTCGCGACCGAACGCCTGCTCAACGACGACAGCCTGCAGCCAGGCGACATCGTCAAGACCAAGAAGGGCATGTTCGTCTACCAGGGCCGATCCGATCAGCCGCGCCGCGATCAGGACTTCGTGCCGGTCAATCCGAAATCGGTCCGTTGAGCTTGAGCATGATCCGGAAAAGTGTGTAGCGGCGCGATGACGATTCATCCAATCGCATCGCGCTTTAATACCGCCGCAAGATCTCGTTGAATCTGGGATCGGTCAGCTTCGTCGTCTCCAGCAGCAGCGACTTGCCTTGCGGCGTTGCCTGAACGTAAGCCGCGATCAGCAGCGGCTCGTAACGCGAGCGGCTCGCCAGCGCCGAACGGATGTCGGATTGCGCCAGCAGTTTGATCTCCTCGTCGGTTGCAGCGGCGCTCGAGGTCACGGTGCGGACGCGTGAGAAGGCAACGTCGATCGGCACCGACCCGGTCAGGTACGACATCTTCACCGCAGGCGTGACCGTCTCGCCGGCCTGGGCCTGTAGCGTGCCGAGCGTGAGCCAGAGCGCCGGCCTGATCGGCGAGACTTTCAAGGCTGCCACGACGGCGGCTTGGGCCGTCTTGTTCTCGCTGGCCCTTCCGCCTGCCTCGGCCGACGGACGGTGCAGAACGTCGGCGGCCATCGCCGCCGCGTAATTCGCCAGGAGGTCGCCATCCCACGAAACGGATGCCAGGCTGCCCGCGGCCGCGAGCTTGGCCTTGTCCGGCGGAATCTCGCCCGAGAACAAGTCGCTGGCGCGAAAGTTCGGCCGCACCAGATCGCCATAGAACGTCATGCCGGCGTGGAGCGCCAGCGCGATCGCGGTCAAGATGCCAATGGCGCGAAGCGTGATCACCGAAGTTACGGCCCAAGCTTTCAAATTGCGAGAAGACTATCGCCCTGGATCGTCAAGAGCGTCAAGTTGCCGGTCGCGTAGGCGCCGGTATCGATGTTGATGCGGTTCGACCGGATATCGGGCGCGCTGACCGGCGTATGGCCGTGCACGATGTATTTGCCGAAGCGCTCCTCGGAGGCGAGGAATTCCTCGCGGATCCAGAGCAGGTCCTCATCCTTCTGGCGATCGAGCGGGACGCCCGGCTTGACGCCGGCATGGACGAAGAAGAAGTCGCCGCAGGTAAAGGAGGAGGGCAATTGCTGGAGGAAGGCGAGGTGCTCCGGCGGCATCGCGCGCTTCAATCCCTCGATCAGCTCGACTTGTTGCTCCGCGGACGGATTCATGGTCGGCGTGATGCCGTAGGAGACCAGTGTCAGCAGGCCACCATAGTGGCGCCACTCCTGCAGGCGGGCCGGGTCCTTGAGGACCTCGAGCAGGAAGACCTCGTGGTTGCCCTTCAGGCAGACCGTCTCGTGCGATTTCGAGCGCGCGATCAGGAGATCAAGAACGGCGCGCGAGTCCGGGCCGCGATCGACATAGTCGCCGAGAAAGACCTGAATGGCGCGTTGGGGAGCCGAGCGGGCGAGATCGACGTCGATCACGGTTAACAGCGATTGAAGCAAATCGGCACGGCCATGCACGTCGCCGATCGCATAGACGCGGACGCCATCGGGAAGCCGAGGCTTGGTCTTCTTTCGAAAGCGGGAGGAAAGGCCCATCAGGTCGGTCGAATCGCTTCCAGCGTCACGAGCGGAACGTCGTGACGCTCTTAGCAGAACAAGTCACACATCGGTATTCTTAATTGTTTCCGACCGATGAGCCCGCATTTTGATTAAAGCCTCGCGTGGCCTTTGAGCCGTATTTCAAGAGGTCTCGCGTAGCGTCTCCCCAACAAGAACGGGGAGCGCGACATGCGCAAAGTGGTAAAGTTCCTGGCGGCCGTCGCCGCCATCGTCGTTGCTGCGGGGGTGCAGCAGAAAGCGGAAGCCGCCTTCGTCGGCGCGCCCTTGGGGCTGCGCGGCGCCATCCAGTACATCAAGTTCGACCAGCCGACGCTGCCGCCGATGGCGTTCACGCTGTTCTGCCTGAAGTACAAGGACGAGTGCAAGCCGCGGCCGCAGCAGATCGTCTTCCGGGGGGGCCGCCTGAAGCTGACGGCCGAGCGCTTGGCGCAGATGCAGGAGGTCAACCAGCGGGTCAACACCGCGATCCGTCCCGAGGCCAATCTGGAAGGGCTGCGCGGCGAAAAGTGGCTGCTGCATCCGGCCAGCGGCGATTGCAACGACTATGCCGTGACAAAACGCCACGATCTGATCGCCAAGGGCTTTCCGCCCCGCTCGGTGCTGCTGAGCGAGGTCGTGACCAGCTGGGGCGAGCATCATCTCGTGGTGGTGGTGCGCACCTTCTCCGGCGATCTCGTGCTGGACAATCTCTCCGGCCACATCATGCCGTGGTCGAAGAAGCCCTATCGCTGGGTTCGCATCCAGTCGCCCAAGAACCCGAACTACTGGGCCTCGCTCGGCGATCGCGCGGTCTAATTGCCGCGCGCTATCGTGATCCGGATTGACTGACGCTCTGCGACAGTCCGAGGCCCACGATGACCGAAAGACACAGGATTGCTGCCGGGTGCAGCAACCCGGGACCGGCAAAGCTCTGAACGAGCGCAAACAGAACACAGGCTGCGGCCGAAGCGGGAAAGAACGAGTCGCGTCCGCGCTGCAGGGCGCCGAAGAACAGGCGAACCAAAGCCAATAGGCTCACTGCAATCATGGTGACCAAGCCGACCCAACCCATCCCCGCGAACACCGATATGGCCGCCGAGGGCGCGGTCAGGACGGCGCCGGCATCGCTCTGATAGATCCTGCCCACCGCAGCAAAGGTCCCGGCGCCGGCGCCGAACCAGCGGGTGTCGGCCAACATCCGCTCGAGCGCGGCCTTGGTCTCGGCCCCCATCTCCGGAATGAGCCGCAGAAGGATCGGTCCGGAGCTCTTCTCGAACAGGAAGGTCAGCACGATCGCCGCGCCGGCCAGCGCTGCCACCGACAACGCGCTCGCGGCCAATGGCGACAGATCGAGTCTGCGGATGACGAGGATCAGCAGGATCAGCACGACACCAAAGGCCGCTGCGATCGCGCTGTTGGTCCCGGACAGGCCAAAGATCGCGGCGGCACTGACCAAGGCTCCGACCAGACCGCAAAGGCCGATCGCGACTGAGCGAAGGACCGAGTGATGCGTCTCCGCCCGTTCAGCCGCGAGCTGCATGACCGCCAGATTGAGCATGAGGCCGAGCCCGGCCAGGCTGGTTGTGAGGTCGTGGGGGACGGATCCGACAAACGCCGGCGAGAGCCGATGCAGGTCCAACATCAAGGCGGAGATCGCGGTGACGCCGCTCAGCACGAACAGAACCAGCTCGGCACGGCCGCGGTTTCGGACCACTGGGATCGCGACGCCGAGCAATGAGATCGCGGCCAGCGCCAGCAGCAGCGCATTCACCGTCAAGCCGATATCGGCCGTGATCGGCCCGAGCGACAGGCCACCGATCACCTCGTGGGCGCTGGCCCAGATCGGATGCGCAAAGCGCAGCGGAAGCGGAGCGAGCTGAGCCGCGATGCACAGCGGAATGGCGAGCAGAATCCAGCGGCCCCAGGAGGTGGCACGGAGATAGTGCTCGTAGTCGCCCTTTCGCGAGCTGGAGGCGGCGGCCAGCACGCCTAGCGCTGCGGCCATCGTTCCGAGCTGTGCCCCGAGCGTGGCGCCGGCGATTTCGAGAGCGGAAGCGGAAACGATGGAGACGATGAGGGCAAAATAAACGAGGGACAAACGGCGCGCTCGACACGGAATCCTGAAACGGGTCAGGTCACCATACAAGCGAGCGGTGCGTTTTCAAACAGAGGCCTGCGCCGCGATCAGCGGGTGGCCTTGACCGGCCGACCGAAGACGCGGGTGGCGCGTGCGGCGGCAAGGGCAAAGCGCGCCCCCGAACCGAAGAGGTAACCGCCCTGCAGCGCGATGGCGGCGAACGCCGCAACCTTCATGCCATCAAGGAAGCCAAGGCTGGTCATCATGCTGACCGGCAGCATGGCGAGCACCAGTGCAAATGTGACCGGGAGGAGCACGAACACGCGAAAGCGTTGGCCCAGCACGGCACCCGTGAGAAAGCTGAAAATCAAAAAGGCGGTCATCCGAAACACTCTCCGTGCTCCGGACCCTAGGTTCCCCTCCCTAAAAAGACCCTTAAGTTGTATGGCTAAATTTGGCCTATTGGCCGCAATTTGCCAGCAGCGCATGATAGGCCTCCCGCAGCCCGTTGAGCGCCACCATACCCTTGATCTCGCTGTCGCCTTCCCTGACCACCACGGACAGGGAGGCCGTCGTCTGCCACTTCCCGGCGGCAAAGGCCGAGACCTCGTCGGGCATCAGCACGGCCGCGCCCGCGGCCGCCATGCTGGCATCAAAGGTCAAGGTGCCGCCGCCGCTCGCCGCGATGGTCACCTTGGGACGGGCGCGGGGCGGGAAGGGCCGGATCAGCGCCACCAGCACATCGACCTTGCCCTTCGGGGCGCAGCGCACGATCAGGCCGGCAAAGTCCGGGTCCGATTGGGTGGTGTCGGCAGTCTTCATGATGGCCGCGAAGCTCTCGCCGTCCTTCGCCCCTTGGCTCCGGGTGAATTTCCAGACCGACGAAGACACAGGAGCAGCCACCGCAACAACGGATGGACCGCTACAGACGGCGGCCGCGCTGCCAGGGCAGGCGACGGCGGGGCCCCATGCGCGATCGGCGGCGCCAAGAAGGGAGCCCGCCAACAGAGGGATCAGAAGGAGGCCAGACACCGGGAGTTCCTATCCTTAACAGCGCAGACTTAGCAGACGGCGGCGAGGTCAAGAAAGCCTTGCGCCCGACACATCGAGCCCTTGAGTCGGGCGGTTTGCTCACCGATCGGGCACACGAAATACAACAAATAGTCACAAAGACTTAAACTAAGCCCCAAACAGTGGCCCACACGCAACAGTGGCCGGCCGATCGCACCGTTAACCACTCGGGAACCCTTGTCGCACCGCCCGCGCCGCCGTACCAATCGAGGCTAATTGGGGTCTCTTGGGGCGCGATTCATGTATTCCTTTGCCAAGTCATATCTTTTCAAGCCAGCATTTCTGGCGACCGCTTTAGCGCTCGGCGCCTGCTCGACCAATCCCGGCTCGGGACCGCTTACCGACGACGTCAACAACAAGATCCAGACGGAAAACGCGCCGGCCTACGAGCTGGTGCCGCTCAATCCGGCGACTGTGAAGATCCTGCACACCCACGAGCCCAAGGGACTCGCCGGCGTCTTCACCGACCGCCGCCCGCCTGCCAGCATCGTGTTCGGCATCGGCGACGTCGTAAGCGTCACCATCTTCGAAGCCGCAGCAGGCGGTCTGTTCATCCCGGCGGAAGCCGGTGTCCGCCCGGGTAACTATGTGACCATCCCGGATCAGTCGGTCGACAATGATGGCTTCATCACCGTGCCCTATGCCGGTCAGATCAAGGCCGCGGGCCTGACGGCGGTCCAGATCCAGCGCGCGATCGTCGAGAGGATCGGCAACCGCGCCATCGAGCCCCAGGCGGTCGTGGCGATGTCCTCGCAGCGTACCCAGCTGATCAGCGTGCTCGGCGAGGTCAATGCGCCGGCGCGGTATCCCGCGAGCGCGGCGGGCGCGAAGGATCGCGTGCTCGATGCGATCACCCGCGCCGGCGGCATCAAGGGCCAGGGCTTCGAGACCTGGGTCATGCTGGAGCGTGGCGGACGGCGGGCCACTGTACCCTTCGAGAATCTCGTGATGGCGCCCGAGAACAACGTCTATGTGCGCCCCGACGACAGCATCTACGTCTATCGCGAGCAGCAGAAATTCATGGCGTTCGGCGCCAGCGGCCAGAGCGGCGAGTTCAACTTCGACGCCTGGCGCATCAACCTTGCCGAAGCCGTCGGCAAGGCCGGCGGCCTCTTGGACGGCCAGGCCGATCCGTCTGCCGTGTATCTCTATCGCCGCGAGCCGCGCGAGGTCGCTGCCCAGCTCGGCATCGACGTGAGCAAGTACACCTCGGAGACGATCCCGGTCATCTTCAACGTGAACTTCCGCGATCCGGGCGGCTTCTTCCTGGCCACCAAGGTGATGATGAAGAACGGCGACATCATCTACGTCTCGAACTCGCGCAACGTCGAAGTTGCCAAGTTCCTGAACTACATGCGGGTGATCATGGCGACCGGCGGAGATGCGGTGAACCTCTCCAACGATGCGCTGATCTTCCGCAACAACATCAAGCTGGCGCCGTAAGACGCCGACTTGACCGACCAACGACGATGGCACCGGGGCTTTGTCCCGGTGCCATTTTCGTTTAGCGGTCCAATCGGTATTGTCGCTGCGCCGACGAGCCCGAGATCTGGATCAAGGCGTCACTCGGCACGGCGTGCCGGTCGTCGGTCACCCCGCGGCTTTGCAAGGGGCTTCATGCGCTTTCGAACGTGTTTCCGTCTTTTGGCTCTCGTCCCGCTTACCTTCGCGCTTGCACCGGTCGGGCCGGTGGTCGGTGCTGCCGCGGAGATGGGCGTGCGTCACCGCATCGATGTGATGGTTTCCGCCGAGCCTGATGCTCCCGTCCTGGCGCGCCTCAAGGGCGCCAAGGGCGAGCTGTCCTTCACTGTCCGCCTCTCGGCGAACTCCAAGGAGAGCAAGTTCTTCGGGATGCTGCGCCCGTCCTTCCCCGACATCGTCGTACCCGATGGCCCAGGCAAGCCGCTGGTGCAGCAGACCAAGCTCTGGGAGGAGGACGTCTGCCATCAGCGCCGCGGCCTGCCGAAGGTCACCGTGACCCAGCTCGGCGGGTATTTTGCGCAAGGGGAGGGACGGATCGAGATTTCCGCCATCAACCGGCACATCGGCGTTCTGGTCCCGCCCGACGAATTAACTCCCGGAATAAAACTCGATCAGGGGAGTGATAGCTTTGGATTATTCTATGCGTTCCGGGCGCAGAGCCGGAACAGCCGCCTCAACGTGGATCTGAAGATCTATCCGATCAATTGCTTCCTCTAGGCTTCAAGCAAAGCTCGCGCGAAGAAAGCTCGCTCCAGAACGACGATGCGCCTTTGGCCTCCCACCATAAGCTGGTCCAACTTTCGCTGGTCGTGGAGCCTTCCGGCTGCCTTCATCCTGTTCTTCGTGGCCGCGGGCGCGCCGTTTCCATTCGGCTCGACCAACGATCTGTCGATCGCGTTCTGGTGCCTGTGTCTCGGCATCGCGGTGATCTTCGCGCCGACGCGCGATCTGCGATCGCCGCATCTCTGGCTGCTCGCCGGCATCGGCGTGATCGTCGCGGCTTATGCCTTCGTGCTGCACGAGCAGCTTTCCGATCATCCCTTCCTCGCGCCGTTCCAGCCGATCTGGAAGCAGGCTTCGGATCTGCTCGGCGTGCCGATCGCCCCGTCGGCGTCGATCGTCAAGAACGAGGCGTTCTTCGCGCTCGGCGCGCCGCTCGCCAACATCCTTGCCATCGTGCTCGGCATCACCGTGGGCGCCGACCGGACGCGCGCGCGCCGCCTGCTCTGGGTCATCGCGATCTCCGGCGCGGCTTATGCTCTTTACGGCGTGCTCTCGTTCCTGATCGAGCCCACCATGATCCTGTGGCGGGACAAGACGGCGTATCTCGGCAGCGTCACCGGCACCTTCATCAACCGCAACACGGCAGCGGCCTATTTCGGCTCGGCCGCCGTGATCTGGATGCTGCTGATCCTGGAGGACGTCCGCCGCCGCCTGCCGGAGCGGCACATCGAATGGCGGCGTCTGTCGTTGGACTTGCGCGCGATTCCGCCGAAAGAGATCCTGCCGCAGCTCGCATGCCTCTTGATCTGCCTGATGGCGATGTTCATGACGACCTCGCGCGCCGGCGTCGGCCTGTCGCTGCTGGCGATGATCGTCGCCTTCACGCTGTTCCTGCGCAAGGACCTGCCGCCGCGCACCGGCATCTGGATCTCGCTCGGCTCTGGGCTTGCCGTCGCGCTCGGCCTGCTGCAGCTGCTCGGCGGCCGCGTCTCGAGCCGCTTCGACAGCCAGGGCCTGGTCGACGAGGGCCGCATCGAGGCCTGGAAATCGACGCTTCGGATCATCGCCGACAATCCCTGGTTCGGCACCGGCATGGGCACCTTCCAATGGGCCTTCCCGCCGTACCGCAGCCCCAACATCTCGATTCGCGGCGTTTGGGATGCGGCGCATTCGACCCCGCTGGAGCTTGCCTCCGAGGTAGGCATCCCCATGGCGCTCCTGGTGGCGCTCGGCTGGGCGATCATGCTGCTGGTGCTGGCGCGGGGCGTATTCACCCGCCGGCGCGACGTCATCATCCCGCTTTCCGCGGCGGCGACCGCAACGCTGTCGCTGCTGCATTCGTGCCTCGACTTCACGCTCCAGGTGCCCGGCTACAGCATTCCGTTCTTTGCGCTTTTCGGCGCGGGCCTGGCGCAGTCCTTCTCCAGCCGGGAAGCTCGCCCCGCGACGGATGCCGGCGCCACCGCACCGCGAGCCGAGGGCCGCTCCGCAACCGCCGCCACAGCGGCGCGGGCGAAGGGCGAGCTTCACAAAACTGTCTAGATTTGAAGCAGTTGCGCCGTTTACGAAGTCTTTAGAATAAGTGGACAGCTCTTCTCTCTTCCGCTAGGTTCCGCACTGCACAGCCATTTGCCCGGGCCGAGGAATCGGGGCAGCTGATTTTTTGGAGGTTGTTTTATGAGCGTTATCAAAATCGCGCTTCGCATGGCTGCCGCCGCGGCCTTCGCCGCGACGATCACGACGGCCGCCAGCGCCGCCGTTTACCCGCCGCAGCGCCAGCTGCCGGCCACCGTCATTTCCGACTTCAAGGCCGCTCCCAACAGCCTCTTGCAGCAATATCCGACCGGCGGCCCGCAGCTGATCTCGCGCGTGCGCGACCTCGGCGCCTCCGATCCCACCACGCTGCCGGGCCTGATCGCACTGCTGAAGGATCCCGCGACCACCAAGGACCAGATGCGCGCGATCGTCGCCGGCCTCGCCCAGGTCGCCCGCATGGCGGCGCAGAGCGACCAGGCCTATGCCAATGAGATCCAGGCCGCGATCGCCAATACCGGCAACGCCGACGTGATCGCCGCCTACCAGGCCGCGACCGGCGACGTCGCGATCGCCGCGACCGGCGGCGGCGGCGGCGGCGGTGGTGGCTCGGGCGCCGGCGGCCCGACCGGCAACGGCTTCCCCACCGGCGGTGGCGGTGGCGGCATCGTCGTGTTCGGCAACAACACCACGCCCAACAATCCGCCGGGCGGCGGCGGCGGCGGCGTCGGCGGTACCACCAACAGCGTCAGCCCGCGCTGACCGGAGCCGGCCTGTGCGGCCGGCCCATGACACCTCTTCGAGCAGCGGCGCCAGCGGGCGCCGCTTTGCTTTTGCGCCGTTAAGCTTCCTGCAAAAAGTCGCGTGAAGCGCGCGCTGCACCGCATCGAGCGCGTTCAATTGCAGGCAGGCTTGTGCTAGTGTTGCGCGCAGCGCGGGTTTTGGCATCGGGTTTGCCCCGGATGCCATCAGGCTTTCGGCCAGCATTGATCCCAAGAACACACATCGATCCATTTTCAGGAATTGCTAGATGTTGCAGGTGAACAAGCCGACCTCGGAGATCAACCGTGATTTCCCCGAGGCCGACGGCTCCCCGTCGCAGACGCTGACCTCCTACCTCGACATCGTCCGCCGTCAGTTCCCGACCATCGTCGCGATCGTCTCGGCCTGCGTGATCCTGGCCCTGCTCTACCTCTTCACCGCTGCACCGCAATTCACCTCCTCCGCATCGATGGTGATCGACACCCGCAAGGTGCAGCTGTTCCAGCAGCAATCCGTGCTCGGCGACATCTCGATCGATTCTGCGACCGTGGAAACTCAGGTCGAGATCCTGAAATCCGAGAACATCAGCCTCGCGGTCATTCGCGACCTGCGTCTGGTCGACGACCCCGAGTTCACTGGAGCCGGCGGCGGCCTGCTCGGCACGGTTGTCGGTGCGGTCTCCAGCTTGATTTCCGATGCGCGCGCGCCATCCGAGTTCGAGCAGACTCGCAAGGCGCTGGAACGCTTCGAGAAGAGCCGCACCGTCAAGCGTCTCGGTCTCACCTACGTGATGGAGATCAGCTTTACCTCGAAAGACCCGGCGAAGGCGGCAAAGATCGCTAATGCGATTGCGGACGCCTACATCGTCGACACGCTCGAGGCCAAGTATCAGGCGACTCGCCGCGCCAGTGTCTGGCTGCAAGACCGCATCAAGGAGTTGCGCACCCAGGCCTCCGCCGCACAGAAGGCAGTGGTGGACTTCAAGACAGCGAACAACATCGTCGACACCGGCGGACGGTTAATGAACGAGCAGCAGCTCGCGGAGGTCAACAGCCAGCTAATCATGGCGCATGCGGCGACCGCCGAAGCCAAGGCGCGGCTCGACCGCATGAACGATATTCAGAAGCAGGAAGTCCCGGATGCCAATGTCGCCGACGCGTTGAAGAACGACACCATCGTTAAGCTGCGCGCGCAATATGTCGATATGGCTTCCAAGGAGTCGATTTGGTCTGCCAAATACGGGCGGGACCATCTCGCCGCGCTGAACCTGCGCAATCAGATGGCGGAGATCAGAAAGAATATCCAGGACGAACTGAAACGCATCCAGGAGTCTTATAAGAGCGATTACGACATCGCAGTGACGCGCGAGGAAGCGATTAAGTCGAGCCTAGCCAATGTCGTCTCGGAATCGCAGCTCACCAATCAGGCGCAGGTGCAGCTCCGCGAACTCGAGAGCAACGCACAGTCCTATCAGGCGATGTATGATAATTTTCTGCAAAGATATATGGAAAGCGTGCAGCAACAATCATTTCCGATCACCGAGGCACGCGTAATCAGCGCTGCGACCGCGCCGCTCAAGAAAAGCTCTCCGAAGAGCCTGACGATCTTGGCGGCGGCACTACTCGGTGGCTTCATGCTTAGCTTCGGAGCGGCAATGGCGCGCGAACTTACCGACAAGGTATTTCGCACTACTGCACAGGTGGAAGAAGTTTTGGGTGCAAACTGTATCGCGATCCTGCCGGCGCTCGGCGTCTCGACGGCCATGCCGCGGCTAGCGGGAAAACTTGCGCGAGGGGGGAGCAGCCCCGAGCCGGACTACCTCCGCTATGTCGTTAATCATCCCTTGTCCCGCTTCTCGGAAGCTGTACGTTCGCTGAAGGTCGCCGTCGACCTTAATTCCATCGTGCGCGAGAACCGCGTTTTGGCGGTTACTTCTACCCTCCCCAATGAAGGTAAGAGTACGCTTTCGACCAACCTTGCTCAGCTGATTGCTCATGGGGGGGCGCGAGTAGTCTTGGTGGACTCCGATCTGCGAAACCCTTCACTCTCGCGAGCATTGGTTCCCAACGCGCAAATTGGCTTGGTCGACGTCGTCGCCGGGAGGGTGCAGCTGGAGCACGCATTAGTAGTCGACCGTGAGACTAGTCTTTCCATCCTGCCTGGCGGCACCACTTCCAAGCTGTTGCACACCAACGAGATTCTAGCGTCAAAGGCGATGCGCGAGTTGATCACAGAGCTTCGATCTAAGTTTGACTATGTGGTGCTCGATATGCCGCCGATGGCACCCGTCGTGGACGTGCGCGTTACTTCATCTTTCGTCGACTCCTATGTGTTCGTAGTAGAGTGGGGAAAAACCAGGATCGACGTGGTCAGGCACAATCTCCGCGGTTCGCCCGAGATCCAGAACAAGCTGCTTGGCGTAATCTTAAATAAGGCTGATACCAAAGAGCTTGCCCGTTACGAATCGTATCACGGCCGCTACTACTACCAAAAATATTACGCCCGCTATGGGTACGTTGAATAGCGGGCGACAAGTGTACGCGCTTTATGTAGGGCGCGGGGTGCTGCTGTTGGGAGGCCTTGCTAGCCTTTTCTGGGTAGCCGCGGTGCTGCCGTCGTTCTGGCGTACGGTTTGGGCCGGTGAGACGTCAGCTCGGATAATCGCACAGGATCGTTTCAAGCCGGGCGCTCTAGTTGACATCCTAGGAGTAGTTGGAGACGAGCCTACACCCGCGTTGTCGCAGTCCAAACTGGCACGCGCGCGCGCGTTAGTCCGACTCGGGGTTGCGGAAGAAGCGATGGTGTGGAGGAGCCCGAAAGAGGCGGATCATGAAATCGATACCGCACAAGCGACTCTGAATTCGGCTCTCGCACAAAGTCCCTCCGATCCGTTTCTCTGGCTAATGATGTACTCGGTGGATACGCTTCGTAGCGGTTTCGACAGCCAGAAGATCAGATACCTTGCGCAATCTTATGCTTTAGGCCCGCACGAAGGCTGGGTGGCCCTTCGGCGGAACCGCCTAGGACTTGCGATATGGCCGATGCTTAGCGAGGCCATGCAGGCCGCCGTTATTTCAGAGTTCGCCGAAATGGTCGACTCTGGTTTCATAGAAGACGCGGCTCTCAATCTGATGGGGGTGGGCTGGCAATATCGCGAACGCCTGCTAGCGTCGCTCGATCAGGTGGACCTTGTCTCCAAGCGAACGCTCTACAGACGACTATCGGCTGAAGGGCTCAAGCTGATCATTCCCGGGTTGCAAGTAGATGAGAGGCCGTGGAAGTGATGAAGCTGTGTATCGATTTGCACAAGTACCGGACGGCGCTGATCGTTTGTTTTGGCTTGTCTCAGCCAGTGACGCCTTCCTATTCTCAGACCAATTCAACGATTGTTCCTAAAGTAACTATGCAAGGCCCGGCGGAACAGACTGGCGCGCCGGCTCTTCGCGATGCCCTAGGTCGCCCGTGCCTGGACGTAGAAGCTGCTGCGGTTACGCACAAAGTAAATCCAGAAATGGTGGATCACGTTGTGAGCGTGAAGAACAACTGTCTGAAGCTGATCAATGCGCGAGTATGTTACTACAATTCGGACCACTGTAGGAATATCGTCCTGCAGCCCTACAAGAGGGAAGATACTATCTTGGGTACGATGCGCGGGGTTAAAACATTTCGTTACAGTATTACGCGGAAGTAGGCGAACTAAGGCGAGGCCCAGAGATGTCGAATGCAAGGACGACGTCAACGTCGGTCGTTCGCTGACGGCTAAGCGCCAGGCCGTTGAAGTGGCCGTATTTGAGCGGGCGCTCGGTCGGTCCCGTCGAGAGCTCGGCCTGCGCGCTTTAATGCCATCGTGCTGAGTGGATAAGTTCCGGCAGGAGCCCACAGCAGCAACGTGGCACCCACCACGCCGGCGCCGGGATGTTGCCTGAGCAGGCTTCGGAGATCGCCCAGCGGCGCGAGGAGAACAAGCGCCTGCATATGGAGCGCGGCATTTGGGAAGCCAATCGAGATCGTCGCCAGGATTCAGGCATGACCTTCCGTTTCATTGCCGATCACCGCGAGGCTCGTCCGGTGAGGTTGATTTGTACATGGCCCGGCCTAAGCCGGGAGCCTCGTGCCACTTCCAATTCTTCGCTGCTGGTCGAGGTCCGACAGGTTCATGCGAGAGCAGCCAGTGCCTATGGCAGCCCCCGGTTCCACGCTGTCCTGCGAAGCGAGGGACGTGTTGTCAGCGGGGGCGGATCGACCCGGACATTTGCGATGATGGCGGCCAATCAGGTGGGACAATCCCGCCTCCTGTTGCCAAGTAGCTAAATCGCTGTTGCGTGACCCATGATCTCAAAGCCCCTGACATATGGAAGAGGATGGGAGCTCAACTCGCATTGCGCTGGAACAACGCCATGTTCGACATGCATCGACAGGATTCTGTGCTGAACTGAACATGCGTCGCATCCAATTTAATGAAGCCGGCGCAGGCTCTGCGACTTACGGCAGCAACCTTGCGTTGGTCTGGACTTGGGTGTCGAACGACGCCCCTTCGGCAAGGATGCTCGTCTTCGGAGTTACGCCACTAGAGAATAACACCAGTGAGGCCAATGCTGCTCTGCGGCGCGGGCCTTCAAGCTCGCTTTCATTAATCTCGGTGGCGCGTTCGATTGCGCTGCAGATACCACCCATTTATGTCACCACTGATGCTGCCGGTTCGCGCGTTCACCAAACAAAGCGGGGCATGCCGCTATTGAGACGGTTATCGAGGCTGCACGGCCCTCGTCAACTAGACGTTTGCTGCCTGATCGTGTGTCGTGCAGGTTAGGCGGAAGCGCAGCATTGCCCCACTAAAGCTGCTGGTTGCGACGCTTGGAGACATAGGATAGCCTAATCACGGTATTTGAGGGCATTGCGTGACAGACCATTCCGTTCACTACTACGACCAAACCGCGGCTCGGTATGACTCGCTTCACAGTGAGACAACGAATCCGGAGCATACGAGGGCGCTAGACCTTGGGTGGCCAATATTCCGAGATCTCAACGTAGCTTCGGTTTTGGATGTTGGTTGTGGTACCGGACGGACCTTGACCTGGTTGCAGCAGAGGAATCCCTCTCTCAAGCTAGTCGGCATTGAGCCATCCAACCGCATGCTGGACATTGCGAGAGGAAATCTGCCGAACGCTGACCTCAGGCAGGGAAACGGCGAGGCACTTCCGTACGAGCTCGGTTCGGTTGATGTGGCGGTCGCGACAGGCATCATGCATCATGTAGACGATCCCGCTAAAGTCATTTCCGAAATGTTTCGCGTCGCCAAGAAGGGCATCCTCATCAGCGATCACAACAAATATGCGTTTGGCGGAACGATAGCTCGGAGGCTGCGCATGGGCCTTCAAATGGTAGGTTTGCTGGACGCCTTCACCTTCGTGAAACAGGGGTTCAAAAGTCAGGGGTATTCCGAGGGCGACGGCTGGTGGTATCCGTACTCTCTCCTGGACAACTATCACCAGATCGCAACGGAAGCGGCTAGATTGTATGTTATCCCGACAAAGCCCCCAAAGGCCGGACTATCGAACCTCGTTTTCGCAGAGACGCACATCTGTGTGATTGCGATCAAGGCGTAGTGCTTAGGTCATTTGGCGCGCGTAGCGCGGCCAATCCCCGCAGTGCGTCGCGTGATGCTCTAAGAGTTGTCTAAACTCGTCTACTCTTTTTGGGAAGATCGAGTGACTCTCGCGTCCTCGAAACCAATCCAAACAATCACAATCCGAGGAGCTACCTACGCCATTTTGCCTGGTTCGCCAGAACGTTTTCGAGCGTCCGTCTTATTCCAGTGTGGCCCACTAATCCTGCGTTGTTCGGCAAGTTTTCTGATAGCGTCGCGAGCAGGTCATTTAGACTTTCACGGGCGCCAATCCATTTTGAAGCTGAAAAATTGTTCTCTATGAACACTCGTTCATTGGCGGTGCGTCGGAAATCAAACGAGCGCCCCTCAAAGACAAGATTGTTTAGGAACCGATTTCCGATCGGCGCTCCCGGCGTTTCGTAAAGGAGTTTAGGTAGGGTCGGATAGCGCTCGGCGTAGATGCCGAGTTCATAAGGAACCGAAGCAAGACGTCTTCTGATAGTGCTATTCGGATTGGAAACATCGTGGGAGTCTAACCCCCGATCATCGAGAAACATCGCACTTCCTTGAGGGGCAACAAATAGATTTCCGACAATCTGATTGTCTCGACCACCGCCGACGAAGATCGGTCGTCCAACCCGGAGAAAGACGTTGTCGCGAACCTCGATGCCACTCAACATATCATCAAGGTAGATCCCCTTTATCTCCTTTGGTCGAGGCAGGCCGTCATCCGCTTTTTCAATCGACAGTTCATTCGCCGGCAGGATATCATGAAAGTAGTTGCCTGTGATCTTCGTGCCGCGCCAAGTCCAATCCCGGCCCGCATAGATCGCTCCAGCATCGCTGGTCTCGGTCACAGCGCGGGTGAGCTCATTTCCAGAGATCAAGTGGTCGTTGCCAGAGAAGCCGATAGCAATGTGTGGAACGTCTGAAATGTAATTGTCGACAACACTGTTTCCGA
This sequence comes from Bradyrhizobium sp. USDA3516, assembly GCF_057651995.1. Lineage (NCBI taxonomy): Bacteria > Pseudomonadati > Pseudomonadota > Alphaproteobacteria > Hyphomicrobiales > Nitrobacteraceae > Bradyrhizobium > Bradyrhizobium sp. USDA3516. The sequence goes on from NZ_JBYGYN010000005.1 coordinate 171,992, forward strand.
CACCATTGACTTGAACCGCGGGGTTATAGGTTCGCTTGATCTGCGAAGTTTCATTGATTGTCGAATTCCGGATGATATGTCCCGCGGGCAACAACAGCGACCGGTTTCCGCCGGATAGCGATACGCCGGTCCCTCCGATGTCCTTTATTGTTGCCGCATCGACGGTCACACGTTCGCCGCCGCTCACTAAAATTCCGACGCCGCCAATGCGATCGACACGAATATTGTTCAAGTTGATGTAGTTGCTATGGGTGACTTTAACGCCGCTGTCACGCGCCAGCGTGAAGCGGATGCCCTCAATTGACACATCTGAGGAGTCGGCAATGTCCAAAAGGCTAGTTGCGATCGGAATCTCGACATTCGGCAGAGCAGTGTCTCCCGGGTAAGGCCGCAGGAAGATGCGGCCTCCGACTGGGTCAGGCAAATACTGCCCCGCATCCTTCAGGTCCGCTGCTGCTCCCTGCACGAAGTAGCGAAAGCCCGGCTGCGGTACATAATGCTGAGTAAGAGATAGGTGGAAGGTTCTCAGCTGAGGGTCGAACGAGGCATTCGCGAGCTCGTAGTACCAGTCGTGCCCGAAGTAGCCGCCAACTGACAAGCCGGTAGCCGTCTCCCAATCACCCGCCTTTTCGGGTGGTGCGGCAAACACGAGCCCCTTCGGATCGGAACTCCTTGGGAATGCGGCGATCGCATAGCCGTTCTTCGGCCATCGTGCACAAGAGAGGCGTTGATCGCCCTGGTAAACTGTGATGCTGGATGCGGCAGCGCAGCCGACCGCCTTCTCTCCAGACCGAGCCCACATGCGCCGCACGTCATCGCCTACATCGACTACGAGTACATTGTCGCTCGCAAGTCCCGGCGGAAGGCTCTCGCCGGGATGTAGATGACGCGTCGGATAAAGAGCGCTGCCGTTGATCTCAGTATTTCCACCTTCAGCGCCGCGAAGCACAAGTCGACCTCGCCCTGAGATTCGAATCGGCTTCGTTATCCGGATCTTTCCTGCAGGCAAGTGAAAGGTGTTTCTCTCATCGTCATTTACCGCTTCCAAACCGCGCAGGATCGCCCTTGTCGCGTCCTCGGACGGCAGAGCTAGTCCGATCAGGTCCGATCGACCGTCGATCGCTAAGGCCGACATCGGCAGCCAGAACAGCGATGCTGTTAGGAGAGTAAAGAAGCGGAGCCGCGCCACGCCGGTCAAGCCATCTGTTTTCGGCGATCCAGGATCCAATCTGCACCGCAGGCGGCGACGCAAACGTAAACCAAGGTCGTGATTGTTCCAAATAGCACCGTAGACTGGCCCATCATTGCCAACACCCAGTTTCCGACGAGAGTAAGCCATAGCGCCTTCTTGACTGGGTGAGGTTCAGACCAAGCCAGCCTGCACATGACAAATACGCCGGCCCCAACGAAAAAGATTATGATAGCTCCGTACCACTCGTATGCAAACCAAAGTTCTGTGATCAGGCCGAGACGAATTCCGAAGGTTTGGTTGAGTATTTTCATGAACGTTCGCGCCGAGTCGTGAGAGATCATGTCTCTCTTATCCATTCCCATGATGGCGAGCATTGAACTATTGAGCATTGATCCAATAGTTGATTTGATCCAGTCGTAGCCGTGCGCCCACGCCGCTCTCGGATCATAATAGTAAGTTACGAATATCGAATCGCGAAATTCCGTTCCAAGCGTCATGACTTGATCGAGAGAGCTGCCTTTTCCCCTGTCGACGAACCCAGTTCTAATCAGATGCATGAAAACACCAAAGAACGCAGCTAGAGCGGCCGCACCTATCACGAACACGGTCCTACGAACAGGAGCCATGCTCGGTAGGATTAAGTAAACGATCGCAATGACAGCGATCATCATATTCAGACGTTTCCCTTCCGCGGCACTGGCAAAGAGACAAAACATCAGATAGCAGCCGAATGCTGCGGCTTTCAACAGAGTCCTCGAATTGCGCAGATTTAGGAAGACGACAATGGAAGCGGTGGCCGTAACGATAGCGAACGGATAGAGCGGGCCCAGCTGCAGGTTATACAAATCATCATAGTAGCTCCTCCCGCTGAGAACAGGCGGAGTTCCGTAAAATGCGAAGATTGAGAGGATGTAGGCAGCGGGAAACGCTATGATGAGCAGCGCGCCTGGAGTCGTCGCGTACTTGTCATGGCATAACATTTCGCCTTCTCGCGGTGAGAACAGGTAGCTTACTGTCTTTGCGCCCAGTGCTGCTGCCAGAATAAAGACCGCATAAACCGTCGCATAAGGCTCAATGCTCGGGAGGTGGTGTGCCGTCCAGCTTAGACCGAATTGGGCTGCTGATGGATACGAAATTGATCCCATGGCGTACCACAGGGTCCATGCGTACATGGTCCACTTGCAAAATGTCGAAGGTATCGTCGCAATCACGAATACGCCCACAGAGAGAGCCGCGACGGAGAGCGTTGATGGCCAGAAGATGTCATCGCCTGCGAATGCACGCAGCACGAAGTAGATGCTCGGCACGCCGAGTGCCAAGCCAAGGATCGAAATATCCGCCGGCAAGCCCGTCCGCTTGGTCATCCCGGCCTTGAGAGGACCGAGCGACGGTTGTTGAGAATCTCTAGACAAGCTGTTCCCCAACTAGTTCATGGTCGGCATTGTACACGTAGGTCAAAAATCGTGTGAAATGAGTAGCGCTTGGAAATTCTGCCTTCCGGCTCGACGACCGCCGGACAGCGCGCGGTAGGCTGCCTGGTTAATCATTCAAAGCGCGAAGGACGCCCTCGGCGAAACGACGTGCCATTTCTTCTATGGAAAACGACTCAGAAGCCCGTTTAGCCTCCATCGACATCGCATTAAGTTCGGTAGGGCTTCCCGTCAGCAGTTTTTCAACGGTTCGGGCATAGGCCACTACGTCAGTATAGGGTTTAACGATAATGCCCGTTCGGCCATTCTCGATATAGGCAATTTCAGGGCTGTGCCAGGGATAGTCGGTGGTCACCAGGGGCAGACCCAGAGTTGCCGCGTCCAGCACGGCGAGACCCACCAATCCTGGCATGAGGAACAGCTTAGCCAGCGACATCAGCTCGACTTTGTCGGCTCCGAACCGCGGGCCAGTTACCTTTAACCAGAGCCTTGACCTCGCTGCATGCTCGACTTCGGCGAGCCCGACGCCAGCACCTATGATGATTAGTTCGAAATCTTCCACAGTCGAACGTATCTGGTCCGCCGCAGCGATGAGGAAGTCGAGCCGCTTGTCTTTATGGAGGCCTCCGACAAAGATGGCCACATTATTACCAACTAGGTCGAGCTCTCCGCGTCGTGCCGCTAGGCGGCCGGGTGTCACGTCGCTCGCAAATCGCCGCAGCTCTGATGTATCTATCGCGTTATTGAAGACAGTCACTCGTTTGCCCGGAAAGCCAAGGTCTACGAGATGGCGCTTGGTTTCTTCGGTGTAGGCGAACCACCAATCGGTTTTGGTGGCCCAGAAGCGCTTCCAATGCTCAGCGACCGAATTGGGGTCGCGAGCTTGGAAGTTGCGTCCGTGTCCAAACATTGCGATCCGGGGCCGAACGGCGCGCGGTAGGGTCTGCAGGATGTAATTCAGAAGGTGCTTATTCTCTTGGCCGATGATCGCGAGGTCGGCGGCGAATACATCGCGAAGTGCTGGTTGCCAGAGTAGCGACCCGGCACGGGCATTGAGATAGACATTCTCAATTTCTTTTCCCCAGGACAATCGGGCCGTATCGTTCTTAGCCAACGCCTGTGCGTTCGGTTGTCCGCTGACCACGAGGTAGTCGATACCCTCTCTTTCCAAGAGCAGACGAACCCGTTCGTGAAAGGGTATGCGGTAGTGCGTCAAGATGGCGGTGAGAAAGCAAACTTTAGCTGTCAAACGAGTTTGTTCCACAAAGTTTAGGTCGATAGCCGGATCTGTTTCGCACCATCAATCAAAGCGTGAGTTGACGGCATGATGCCCGTCGATCGGGCTCCCCTCGATTACGGTGCTGTAAATCTTGCTTAGTTTGCCGAGGCTGACTGTTGGCGTCATCTGCCGACGATATTGCTCGTGAGCGCCTGCGATGAGGCTGTTCAATCCGACAGCATTCAACTTCGACGTCTGTTCCACGGCGGCTTTCAGGGCACTGGCGTTGCCCGGCGCGAAAAACAGTCCGCTACGTCCTTCAGCGATAATGTGCGGCAGCGCTCCGAGACGGCTCGCGATCACCGGTGTACCTCGAGCGAAGGCTTCGACAATGGTCATCGGAAAATTCTCGTACCAAGTTGAAGGCACGATGAGTGCCTTGGCGGTGGCCATTTCGGCGAGCACACGGTCTCTGCTCTGGTATTCGAGAAATGTAATAGCGGGGTTCATCGCAGCTGCAGCGACGACTCGGCCCGCTAGCGGCCCGCTTCCAATTACTACGAGCGGTTCCGAGCAATCGAGCCACGCTTCGAGTAAGCATTCGATTCCTTTCTCAGGGCTGAGTCGTCCGGCGAAAACAAACCCTCGTCGTGCGGCTGCAGGGAGAGGGGGACTATTCGCCTCTGCGCAAAAATTCGGTTTGACGGCTATGCGATCCGCCGGGAGGCCCGAGTTGATGAACATACCTCGCGCAAACTCCGTCAGGGCGATAAAGCAGGAGACCTTGTGTTTCCATGTTCCAACAAGAGCGTGATAGCCGATCATGGATGCCACGGTCACCGAAGCAGGGACGGAATTGCGATAACAGCGATGGCGCACCGCTCGCCACGGCAGATGGCCAACGCAGTCCTCGCATGGGCGGCCATCGCGCATCAACAGGCCGTTGGCGCAAAGCAGACGATAGTTATGTAAGGTTAACACGCTTGGAATCTCTGCCACAGCGAGGGCATCGAAGAGAGACGGGCTCAACAGCGGAAAAAAATTATGGATGTGAACGATGTCAGGTTGCGTAACGCGTATCGCTTCTGCCATGCGTTTGCGACCGTTTAGATTGTAGATGGTTCCGACCGCCGTTCGAATTGAGGCGCACGGGCCGACGATGGCGTCATTGCTGACTTCGAGTGTCGTCACCTCGTGCCCGGCGCTTGCCAACAGCGCACGCTCGCTTTCAAAGACAGTGTCCTCGCCGCCGCGCTGCTGATACTGATTATGAGCGAGTAGAATCCGCACGATCTAGGTGTCCTTGCCCAATCTCATCATCGATCGACGATCGAGGTACAAACGGCAACAGCCTTCTCTCGCCCTGCCTCGTGACTTGCTTTCCAGAAGCTCGGAATGACGCTTGGAACGAAGGGTACGAGTACGACGCCGGAAATCAGACCATAGCAAGCGAGCATCAGAAGCGGGCTGAAGTTGAAACTGTTTAGGCTAAAATCGAGCAGCAACAGCGTGGTTACCAAGAGCACGCCGCTCAGGACCGTAGGAATGAACGTTGCAGCGATTGCTGTAAGAGGTATACTTAACCAACGGGACACAAACAGCAGACCGACGACGAACATAACAGCTGCGGAGACGGCGAAGCATTGAGCTATGCTGACGCCGTCGTTGCGTCCGTCAACAAGCGCTAGGCCGCCAAGCGTGACGAGCGACATGACAGCGACGACATAGCGCTCGCGGTTTAGTCCGCAGGACTCCTTGAACACAACGGCGAGGGTCGAGATGGCGAAGAAGGCGCTGGCGCAAAGTGCTGGACGTAAGATCACTGCACCGTCCATCCACTGGTTACCGAAGACGAAGCTTACGACCTCACGGGCGGCGAACCATCCCGGCACAGCCAAAGCCGCGGACGCGAAGGCGACGAGCTTCAAGAACTCAAGGAACTGCAAGCGGAGTGCGTCGATGTCATCGTGCAGTTTGGCGATGGCCGGCATGATAACGGCGATCGTGCTGCCAATTGCAACTTGGAAAATCAGAAGTGATAAGAAATGCATGCGCTGGTATAGGCCGAGCTCGCTTGTTGTTGCGTGTAGGGTGTAGATAAGGACCGGAAGCTGAAGCCAGAGCGTGTCGAGGCATCGCAGGCCTGAGATCACGATCGCGTTGTGCAACGTCGTCAATAGACCTCTTAGATCTAGGCGCCACTCGATCATTATAGGAGCCGCCAAGGACGAGCCTGCGGCGACAATTATGGTGGTTATCAGCGCTCCAAAAAATAGGCTCCACACGCCCGCTCCGAGCAGAGCAAGTGTGATTGTAGTGAAGCCGTTACCTAGTAAAATCGCGATGAACGTGATGCGGCCGATGGTGGCCGACTTCAGGTTGCGTTGCAGAAGCGCGACGCTTGGCGTAGCGACAAAGTTTAGGATAATGATCAGGCCTGAACACAGAATAACTGTCGATTGTTGCGGATTTAGCGAAGTGTCATTCCAGGGTCTTGCCATCCCGACCGCCAACAACGTCAACGCTATGAACATCGAGATTGCGAGGGCGGCGGCATAGGCGTTTGTGATGTCGCCCGGCGTAACCGCAGGGGATCTGATCAGGCTGGTTGACAGGCCCCTGCCGCCGATGGTTCCGGAGATGGCGATAATGGCCCCAGCCACGGCAAACTGACCATAGTCCAATGGGGACAATAGACGTCCCACTACGGCAGTCAGGGCGAACTGCAGAATGGCGGTAGCGAGCGAGAACAAAAAACTATGTCGCAGCGCTTGAAGCAACAATCGGTTCACATGCAATTCCTTTCGGCCGCGTGAGACCGGCGCAAGCCTTGAAAAGAACACGCCAACAACTTAAAATAGGGAGCGGCTATCATTACCGGCGCCCACACGCCGAAATTGCGCGAATAGGCGATGCTCGGACGCAGCGGATAGCCGAGTGGATGATGTAACCGCCTGAACCGCGTTCGTAGCGGAATTCGTGGGTCGTTGAAGTCATTGCGCCCAGTCAAATTGACATCGCAAATGCCTGCGTGCCCGGGCATGATCCAATTGCGCGCACCAGCGCGGCGCGCCTTAAAGCCGTATTCGTAATCGGCATGCATCTGAACATAGGCCGGGTTGATATTGCCTACCCGCTCAGCGACGGGGCGAGGTATCAGAAGAAAGTTACCGTTGACGGTCGTACATTCGCGTAGCTCTACCATGTCCGGTGGTACCATCTTGAACTTCCATGGCAGTATTGATCTTGACCGGACGTAGCCGCTGTACGTGGTTTCATCTGAAGAGGGTGACCGCATCGCACCGATGAGCAAATGCATGCTGTTATCGGTTTCCGCAAGTTTTCGGCTTGTGTGGATAGCCCGTGACAAGGTCTCTGGAAACAGACTCACGTCGTCATTGATCCAAAGGTAGAAGTCGTGTCCCTCTTTGAGGGCTGCGCCGTAAGCTACCCGCATGCCTCCGGCCCAGTAGTAATTGCCGTCGCCGTGATGCAGCCTAACTGTGGGAAATTGCTCAGCTACCGCCAAGCCCGTCCCGTCCGAACTCGCATCATCGAGTAGATGGACGACGAGCTCGATGTCGGATGGTAGCGGGCTTGAATAGAGTCTCGTGAGACAGGCGAGCGTTTGCGCTCGCCGATTGAAACTTGTAAGACAGACGGCGATTGTGATCATATCTGAACGATTTCAAGCACTAGTTGGTGAGTCGGGGACTCTTCCAATCACGCGCGCCGGCACGCCAGCGGCAATCGAATAGCTCGGAATGGTATGAGTGACGATACTGCCAGCAGCAATAATGGAGCCGCGCCCTATGAACGCTCCTTTGGCAATCAAGCAGCGGGCCCCTACAAAGACATCATCTTCGATTACGATAGCGCGGCTGATCTTGTCCCAAGCGGGCACCGAATACCTTCGATCTTTGTGCGCATGATTATGAAAGTCGGTATCAAAAATCAGCACGTCGGCGCCGAGCAGACAGCGTTGGCCGATACGCACGGACATGGCGGCGCAGATCACTGTCCCGCTCAATCCGCTATGAGCGCCGATGTGCAACTCAGCGCCCGTCGCGAGCAACCGCAGAACAACAGGAGAGCGCACACCGAGCGCCGTCCCACGAGGATCGCTGACAAGAGCAACGTTATTGCCGATCGCTATGGTACCCAAACGACCGCCAGTGATAATGGGTAGCCCGCGGAAGGCCACGTCCTCGCCAAGCCGAACATGTGCCCACTTCGCTAACAACTTGCCGACAAGTGTTGTAAATCGCCATTTCGCTCCGAGCAGGCGGCTCATCGTCGAGCATCTCCGAAGTGCCGTATATCCTTCAGAAGGGAAATTCGCCGCACAATCTCCTCGCGTAAAGCTGCCACGACGAAACGCGGCACGAGGATCAAATATCTTCGCCAAAGTCGGCGAGGTTCGCTGTAGAGACGATATGCCCACTCAAGGCCGTTGTTGCGCATCCACCGAGGCGCGCGTTTCACCGTTCCTGCGTGGAAGTCGAAGGCAGCACCGACGCCAATGAAGACGCCGCGACCGATTGAGGGGCTAGCCTTCATAATCCAGTATTCCTGCTTGGGGCTGGAGAGGCCGACCCACACGAAGGACGCACCGCTCAACCGGATGGTGTCTGCCTCGGCTTTCGTTACATCATCGAGATCGAAATCAGGGCCGATTTCCCGCATCGGCGGGCATAATACGCCAACTACCTTAAGGCCTGGGTGACGATCACAGAGTTGCCGCGCCATCTCTTGGGCAACACCTGGCCCGCCACCGTAGAAGAAGTGTCCCTGTTGCTTTTCAATCGACTTCCGGCACATGGCGTCTACCAAATCGGCGCCTGTCACACGTCCAATTTTTGCGCCGAAGCCTTTGGCGCGAGCGAGCCACACAAGGGGCGTTCCGTCGGCCACCACGAGATCCGCCAGCTCGTGCAGTTGCGCAAGTCGCGGTTCGCGGACGGCCGCCATTAAACTAGCGGATTCTCGAACAAATACCGCTCGATGATGCGGGCCATTGGCCCAATTCATGATGATATCTGCAGTGCTGGGAAGATCGATTGCGCAGACAGGAATACCCAAAATGCGCACCTGTATCGGCTTGCTGTTCGCGGCGTGGGGAGTAGGCGTGGTCATCGGCGCGATTACGACGTTGAAGCTAGCGAACTAGTTGCTGGAGTTAATGCCGAGCAATCGCGACTGGCGTATACTTGTAACCATTTTTCGATGAAAACGCGCTTTCCGAAGCGCTCGACGGATTCTCGAGCCTGACGTCCCATACTTTCAAGTCGCGTCTTTTCACGGGGTATTGTTCTGAGGACCGCGACTAGGTCCTCCTTAGTGCGATCAACTTCCCAACCATTGCGGCCATGTTCCAGGAAATCAACTACTCCATTGACGCGGGTCGAGAGTATCGGCTTGCCGGCGGCAGCTCCCTGAAGAACAACAAGCGGAAAGATCTCGTAGGTAGACAGCAAGCACAGGATATCGCAACACCACAGAAAGGGTCTGACATCCTTCTGGAGGCCAGCGAAAGAAAAGCAAGCTGCTACGCCCGCTCGGTCTGCTCGGCTAGAGAAGTTCGCGATCTCGCCAACGCTGCCGCCGACAACGTGGATATGTGGTCGCTGTTCGATCGGTAGTGCTGCCGTCGCCTCAATGAGTATCCCTAATCCTTTTCGCTCGAAATCTCCGAGCGCGATGAAGCAGATGTTCAGACGCGCCTGGTCGATGCCGAGTTTGACAGCCGTCCGGTTGATCTCGTCTTGCGAAGGTTGCGCGAACTGATCGAGATCGACCGGATTCTCAATGACGCGAATTTTGCTGCGGCTATCGGGAAACGTCCGTTCCAGTTCCTTTGCAAGGCCGCGGGACGGGCAGACGATTAGCGATGCTGCGTCAAAGGCGCGCCTTTCGAAGAACGCATTAAAAAGATGCATGCCATATCTGAAAAGTCGGCGAACGCCACTCTCCGTTTGCTTGTGCCAGCCATCGTTCAGGTAATTGGTGTGGCAATAGTGGGGATAGGAAATATCGGCGCCGACGAACTGGCCTTGGGTACATTGAATGGCTACCGGTGGGGCGTTTCGCAAGCGCCAGAACTGATACAAGACACGGTTCAAAACTTGAGCCAATACGTATCGAAGCACAATCGGTTTCTGGGGCAAGGGAACGATGCGAATATCGAGGTTTTCGTTCGCGGGAATATCACATTCGGACGTAAATAAGACTACCTTGTAGGTCGCAAGAAGGCCAAGGATTTCTGCTCGAACGCAGCTGCCGGCTGGAGAGGTGACTGTTACTTTCTGGTCGAATACGACTAATACATTCATCGAAAATCTCCAGCTCGCCTCGAAATCCGCCAGTAATTGTAGGCTAACAGATTCAACTAAAGCGATCAGCGGCTAACTAGTACGCAGTTGGTCTAACGAAGGCGAGAAGCGCTGTCCGCGCTAAAATCGAAAGATCAAACCCCAAGCTCCAGTTGTTGATATACCAGAGATCGAGCTCTACACGCTTCTCCATCAATTCAATGGCGCGGGTCTCTCCGCGATAACCGTTAACTTGCGCCCAACCGGTGATGCCGGGCTTGACGTGGTGGCGGAAGGCGTAGTTGCCGATGATCTGCTCATATTCGCTGTTGTGGGCGGCCGCGTGTGGGCGCGGGCCGACCAGCGACATGTCGCCCTTGAGCACGTTGAGGAGCTGCGGCAGCTCGTCGATCGAGGTCTTGCGCAGCCATTTGCCGATTGGCGTGACGCGGGGGTCGTTCTTCTGAGCCTGCACGATGGTCGGGCCGTCCTCGAGCACGCGCATGGTGCGGAACTTGAGGATTTTGAACGCGCGCCCGCCGAAGCCGTGGCGGGTCTGGCGGAAGAACACCGGGCCCTTCGAGCTCAGCTTGATCAGCATCGCCGTCACCAGCATCACCGGCGCGAACACGAGGAGCGCCAGGCTCGCGCCGGCGAGGTCCAGCGCGCGCTTGAGCGCGCGCTCGCGCAAGCTCAGCGGGGCGCGGCGCAGCTCGGCGGTGAAGGTGCTGCCGGTGCCGACAAGCGGATAGCGCAGGAAGCGCGCCGTGTGCGGGTCCGGCACCAGATGCACCGGGACGGGCAGGATCTTCAGCACGTCCAGGATGCTGTCGATCGCGTGCTGTCGGCTCCAGTTCATCAGCAGGAAGACGTGCTCGATGCGGTGCTCGCGCGCATAGGCGATCAGCTCCTCGAAGCGCTGCGCCTGCGAGGACAGCAGCAGCGGCGACGCGAGCTCTTTGGCCGGGATCTCCAGCACCCGCATCAGCCGGTAGCCGTGCTGGCCGAGCTCGTCGACCGCGTTGGAGGAGGTCGCAAGGCCGAACTCGGCGATCATGATCGCCCGGCCGTTGGCGAAGGCACCGGTGCGCAAGGCATGCGCGGTCCAGCGCGCGGCCGCGATCTTCCAGCCGAGCAGGACGGCAAGGCCGACCAAGTAGAACGAGATCGTGGTGCCGCGCGAGAACTCGTCGCTGACCTTCATCGTGAAGGCGATCGCCAGCAGCGCGCCGAACAGCCCGGTCCAGGTCGTCAGCGTCATCCGGAACGTGCGGGGCAGGTCGGTGACGGCCTTCAGGCGATAGCCCTGCTGCACGGCCGTCAGCAGCATGAAATTGACCGCGACCAGCACGCTGGCGGCGACATAGACGTTCGCCTTGCCGAGCGTGCCCGCGGTGACGAGGTGATAGCCGACCGCGCAGCCGATTCCGCTGACCAGGATCAGCCCCGCATCGACCACGGCCATGAGGCGCTCGACAACCACAGGGCGCAACCAGCTCCGTGCAAACCCTGCAGATGCAGCCCCGACTGGCTCGACCACGCGAATTTCCGTCGCAGAATCAGCGACGGGCACCGGCCGAGTGGAAAGAATTGTCATCCTGCCAAATCCATTGACGCAAAATTCATTGACCGAACAAGCCGTGCTATCGGGCAAAATCGCTGTTAGAACAAGGCGAAGGAAAAATTAACCTTACCCCACAAGCGTGCATTGTAGCTGATCCCGCCTCGACTGATATGTTAAATTTCACAACCTGTTAGGAAGTCCTCGTTGCCTCGCACCCAGTCCCGGCGGCGATCCCGGTCGAGCGGGAAGCGCTACCTCGCCATTGGCCTTGCGGCGGTCGCTTTGGTGGGGCTTGTGCTTCTCCTTCTGCGCCCCGATGCGGCGCCGATCCGAGCTCCAACAGCGTCCAGGCCCGTCGCCATCAAGCTCCTCCTTGATGGGCCGTATGGCGCGCGGTTTGCCGGCGAGCTCGCCGCATCCAGGCTGGGATATTTCTCCTCCCGCATCGAGGTGTTGGCTCAGCCTGAAGGCCCCGGCTTCGTCCAAACCATTGCACGCCAACATGCCATCGGCGTGACGAGCGGCCAGAACTTCCTGCTGGCGAGCTGGCGCGGCGTCCCCGTGACTGCGTTTGCCGCAAGCTTCCTCGACACCTCTGTCGCGATCTTCATGCTCGAAAGCTCCGGCTTGCGGCGGCCGGCCGATCTGGTCGGAAGGCGGGTCGGATACCGCAGGGGAAGTGAGGGAGACGTCGTCTTTGATGCCATGATGGCGCAACTCGGGCTGCCCCGCAGCCAGATCACCAAGGTGACGGACCGCGACAGCTTCGAAGCCCTGCGGGCCGGGGAGGTGGATGCGATCATCGCCGCCATCGACGAGCAACCGGATCCCACCAGCTCGACCTTCGTGAAGCTGAACGTCATCAAACCGCAAGATTACGGTATCCATGTTCCTGGCCTAGTCTACTTCGCGAGCAATACTCTCGTCCATGAACAGCCATCTATGATTGCCGATGTCCTTCAGGGCCTCATTCGAGGATGGCAATTCACCTACGCGGACTATGCACGGAGCGTGCCCGTTCTTACGGGTACCGGACCGGCTGGCCTGAAGCCTGAGCGGCTGAAATTCGAGCTGCAGCAGCAGCGCCCGCTGGTGCTGCCGACGGGCGGCCGCATCGGCGACTACGACGAAAGCCGCTGGCGGACGCTCCGGGATATCCTTCTCTTCGCCAAGCTGGGCGAGGAAGACGTGCCTTTGGCTCAGGCGGTCAACTACCAGTTCCTGCGGGATGTGTACCGCCGTTCACCCGACCTCGCGACTCCAGGCGCGTGGAGCCAGGAGAAATAGGACCAAAAATAGGACCAAGAAGCCACACTTGCGCGCTATATCGTCCCAAAAGGCCCTCGGCCGCCCCGGCATCGGTTGCATTTCCGCCGGTGGCCTTGGTAAAGTTCGGTTCACTATTTGGGCTAGTCGCGGAGTGGCTTTACGGACCGTGACGTTGGTCGGCTGGGGGCTGGCAAGCGCGGGTCGGGGTTCAAATCCGCAGGGGCGAGGAGATTTTTGGATGTTCAGGACGTTGATGCGAGCAGGTCTTTTGGCTGCAACTGTTACCTTCTGCGCAGCGAGCGGAGCGAGCGCCGCAATGCAGATGCCCGCGCCGGCCGCCTTGCTCACAGGCGAGAGCCAGGTGACGCCCGTTACGTTCTGGGCGCAGCCGTATCCCTACCGGTATGTGCCGCGGCGCACCTGTCCGTTGGTGCGGGTCGAGACGCCCTATGGCTGGTACATGGATCGCGTTTGCGCGCCGGTCGGTCCGGTCCTGCGTCGGGCCTACTGAGATCGAAATAAACCGAGCGGCGGCTGCCGCCTGTCACCGATCGTTTTCAGGGCAGTCGCACAATTGATGCGGCTGCCTTGCTCGTTTTTGTTTCATTGTGTGCTGATCATTTGTGCGCGCAGCGCAGGTTCACCATGAATATCTTTGTCGGGCCGGGGCAGGCTGTCGCATGGTGAAGATTGTGTTAGCAGTTCGGCGGGGCTGCATCTGCAGCGTGATTGCGTAAAGCGACCGGTCGCCGGATCTCGCAGGTGGCGTGATCCAGCCAAACGGATGCTGATAGAGGGTACGATGACAGGGGCTTCAACCTACGATCTCACCGGCAAACGTGTCTTCGTCGCGGGTCACCGCGGCATGGTGGGATCAGCTGTCGTCCGCCGGCTTGCGTCAGAGAATTGCACCGTACTGACGGCCGATCGGCGCCAGCTGGACCTCACAAAGGAAGAACCCACGCTCAGATGGCTCGAGGCCAATCGCCCGGACGTCGTGGTTCATGCCGCTGCAAAGGTCGGCGGGATCGCAGCCAACAACAATTTTCCGGTCGACTTTCTCTGCGACAACCTTGCGCTGGAATTGAGCGTGATCCGGGCAAGTCACGCGGTTGGTGTGCGGCGCCTGTTGTTCCTCGGCTCGTCCTGCATCTATCCCAAGCACGCCAAGCAACCGATCGCCGAAAGCGAATTGCTAACGGGGCCGCTGGAGCCGACCAACGAGTGGTACGCAATCGCCAAGATTGCCGGCCTCAAGATGTGCCAGGCCTATCGTCGGCAATATGGCGACGATTTCATCTCGGCAATGCCGACCAATCTCTATGGCCGCGGTGACAATTATCATCCGGACCATAGTCACGTCCCCGCAGCGCTGATCCGGCGCTTCCACGAGGCCAAGCTCGCCAAAGCGTCGAGCGTCTCCGTATGGGGCACCGGGACGCCGCTCCGCGAATTTCTCAATGTCGAGGATCTTGCGGATGCTTGTGTTTTCCTTCTGAAGAATTATTCCAGCGACGTCCCGATGAACGTCGGCAGCGGCGATGAGGTTTCGATCGCAGATTTCGCAGCAACGGTTGCTGATGTCGTCGGCTACGAAGGCAAGCTGATTTTCGATATGTCCAAGCCGGACGGGACGCCGCGCAAGCTGCTGGATAGTTCGCGGCTTAGGGCGATGGGCTGGCGCGCAAGTACGCCGCTAGGGTCGGGGCTTACGGCAGCGTATGAGGATTTCTTGAAGGGATACGGCCGTCATCTGGAGGTCCGTGCAGCTACCTAGGTTTCCGAGCCTCGGTGACCGAGGACTGCGGTGCTTTTCGAATGCATTTGGCGCGCTTTCTCGCGCAAGATCTGCAGACTTGAGTTGAGAATACGTATGTCATTCAAAGTTGTGATCTCTAGGCTTGGCAGGGGTGAGTGCACGTATTTGGTCGGACCGTCAAATGTTAGGCGCATTGATGAAAACGATCCCAGGAGCAAGAAATGCACAAGCTACTGGGCAATATATCTGAGTACAAACTGTGAAGCGGTCGAAAGCATTTGCGCCTTCATAGCTTGATTTGGGGACATTGCTGCCGCATCAGAACCCATTCTCCGCCATCACTCGTGACGCGGGAAATATCTAAAGCCGTGCTGCTTGATTAGCTCATCTCGCTTCGCAGACTCGAGGTCTTCCTTCATCATCTCGCGGACAAGGCTCTCGAAAGAGGTTTGGGGTTGCCAGCCGAGCTTTTCCTTCGCCTTCGAAGGATCGCCAAGCAAGGTGGCCACTTCTGTTGGACGGAAATAGCGCGGGTCAACCGAGACTACGCATTCGCCATTTGCGACGTTGTAGCCTTTCTCGTCGACGCCGGAGCCTTCCCACCGAATCTTCATACCAACTTCGCTGGCTGCCACGTTAACGAAGTCGCGCACAGAATGCTGAACGCCCGTTGCGATGACGAAATCCTCTGGCTTTTCCTGTTGCAGCATCAGCCATTGCATCTCGACGTAATCGCGGGCGTGTCCCCAATCGCGCAATGCGTCGAGGTTGCCAAGGTAGAGCCGTTCCTGCAGGCCCAAATGAATCCGTGCTAGAGCGCGCGTGATCTTTCGAGTCACGAAGGTCTCGCCGCGGACGGGAGATTCATGGTTAAAGAGGATGCCGTTGCAGGCATACATCCCGTAGGCTTCGCGGTAATTGACCGTGATCCAATAGGCATAGAGCTTGGCTACGGCGTACGGCGAGCGGGGATAAAAAGGCGTAGTCTCCTTTTGCGGGATTTCTTGGACTAAGCCATACAACTCGGAAGTCGACGCCTGGTAGAAACGAGTCGCTTTTTCCAAACCGACGATCCGCATCGCCTCAAGAATTCGAAGGGTACCAAGGCCGTCGGAGTTCGCGGTGTATTCCGGTTCCTCGAAGGAAACCGCGACATGGCTCTGTGCTGCGAGATTGTAGATCTCATGGGGCTGTACCTGGCCAACGATGCGTATCAGACTCGAGGAGTCGGTTAGGTCACCGTAGTGGAGGCGGAACGGTGGATTTGGCTCGTGCGGATCCAGGTAGAGGTGATCGATCCGATCGGTGTTGAAAAGAGAAGTTCGGCGTTTGATGCCGTGGACCTCATATCCTTTTCCCAGGAGCAATTCAGCGAGATAGGCGCCGTCCTGGCCAGTTACGCCGGTAATAAGTGCACGTTTCTTTGTCATAATAATCTCGAAGTTCGGTATCCGTTCGTACTCGAAAACGGAGACAATAGGGAGGTGGGCTGAACCAAAAAAGCAAGCTTAGATTAACGGCTATCGAGGTTCGGGGATTAGGCAACAGACTGTCTTGATAAGGCTACTTCTAATTCGCAGGCGTGATGGTATGGCTCTATGAGGCGGTCTCCTACTTATTGAACTGGAATCTTCCGGAGCTCTACATTTCGACCGGCCGATCGTCATCACCAACGCCTCCTATCGCTTCATGGTGCTGGAGCAGCTCGCGGAGATCGGCATCGAGGCCGACGTGATTCTCGAGCCGATGCGGCGCGGTTCCGGCCCTGCGATCGCCGCCGGCGCGGTGTTCGCGCAGAATCGCGCCAGCGAGGCGATCGTGCTCGCGCTCGCCGCCGATCACGTCGTGCAGAATAATGCCGCCTTCGTCGCCGCCCGCGAGGGCTTCACCGCCGCGAATGAATCCGGGCGAGATCATCTCGGGCGAGGTGCAAGCGGTGGCACGCTTCGTCGAGAAGCCGGATGCGGTGAAGGCCTCCGACTACGTCAATTCGGGCTATCTCTGGAACAGCGGCAACTTCATGTTTCCGGCGAGCGTGCTGCTCGACGAGTATCGCAGGGTGGATGCGGCAAGCGTCGAGGCCGTCACCAATGCGGTCAACAATGCCGGCCGCGATCTCGGCTTCGTCACGCTGGAGCCCGAGGCGTTCGGCGCGGCCAAGGCGATCTCGATCGACTATGCGGTGATGGAGAAGACCGCGCGCGCCGCCGTGGTGCCGGTGTCGTGCGGCTGGTCCGACGTCCGCTCCTGGCATGCGGTATGGGAGCTGAAGGACGCGCAGGGCAATGCCGCGCACGGCACCGCCGTGTTCGAGGATTCCCGCAATTGCAACGTCACCACGGATTCCGCGCTGGTCGCGCTCGAAGGCGTCGACGATCTCGTCGTGGTCGCGACCGCGGAGCGGTGCTGGTCTCGCGGCAGAAGGATGCCAACGGGCTGAAGCGCCTGGTGACGAAATTGAAATCGGTCGCGCCGAAGGTCACGGAGGAGCATCTCAAGGTGCACCGGCCCTGGGGCAGCCATCAATCCGTCGACAATGGCGAGCGCCACCAGGTCAAGCGCATCGTGGTGAAGCCGGGCGGGCGGCTGTCGCTGCAGAAGCACCATCATCGTGCCGAGCACTGGATCGTGGTCCGCGGCACGGCGCAGGTCACCGTCAACGAGACCGTGAAAACGGTGCACGAGAACGAGTCGATCTACATCCCGATTCTCAAAGGTCGTGAGAGGCTCCCAAGATCAAAGGGTGGTTTTCTGTTCCCACGAGTCGCGGCCGGGACGCACTTTTAAAAGGCCGCGACTTCTCGTGTCCACGATTGTGGATCCGTTCCCGACTCCGCACGCAGGATAGTGAACCGATCCAAAGCATCAACTAGCGGGCTGACTACCGGGCTCAGATTATCGAGCACCAGCACCGCTCTTCCCTCACGCACGAGCAGCACGAGATGGTGCTCTCCGGTTGCTCGGATGACGACCTCTGCAAGGAGGAGTGCCGAGCTGGGCCAGCCGGATCTCAGCAAGAGATGGCGCTTGGTGACGGCGTAGTCGCCGCAATTGCCTTCGTAAGGGAATATCTGCCACTCCGCGTCGCGTCGGCTTGCCAGCGGGTCCTTTGGCGCTATGCCGAAATTCACCGTTGAATTGATCTGAGCCAGTTCTCGCCAACGCTGAATTGAAGAGCGGAAGTCTCGGATCCTGCGATCGCCGTGGCGCTGGCAGTCCTCGGGATATTGAATGCAGAATTGTGAGAAAGACAGCGGTGGCGTCACCGCTTGAGATTCATAATTCGAGTTGGCGGGCTGGCTGCAAACGCAATACGTTATGGCCAGCATGCGGACCGCATGCCTGATCACCGAAAGTTCGCCTGACATTTCTGATTTGCTAGACGCAGTATATTGCAATGCGGTGGAAGCGCTATGGCAATTGTGAGGCAATCGATGCCCAATCCCGAAGCACTTGTCGGCCTGACCGACAGAAACCCACACTTTGCTAATGCTGCGCGTCGGAAGCAGCGGTCAGTCGTGGTTCGGCGGCGCGGATGTTCTATCAATCGACCGGAAAGGTGTCCGGAGCCTGCTTTGCGCCGGAGATCGCGCAGTCCTTGTCTGGTTTCACCGCCGTGGTGACGAAGCCGGCCGAAACGGTCAGAACCTGGAGCAGGCCAGAAGAGAGCTGCCTGATATCACTACTGCGAGAATACCTGTACGTGCGCGCAACGCTTCACCGAAGTGGGTGCAAGTCCGCGTGCTCGACTGGCTGAAGGCGATCATGGCGCAGCCCGTCGTCGATCTCCGCAACATCTAACCAAAGGACTGCGGCTGATTTTGTCTACAAGAGCGCGGATGCTGAGTCACTTTGCCGGAAGGCTAAGGTCGAAAGTCCCGGCCGTTGCCCACTTTGTCGCTGCTTAGACTGCAAAGTCCTCCCACTGTTTGTGAGCTTCATCTTTCCTTGCGTCAAACTTCGGTGCCTTACTAACTTCTCCTCGTTTCAATCTAGCTTGCTGCCGTCGCTCTCGGGCACGCCTTGATGCTAGTTCGAGATATACGTTGCTTAAGACCACGAACAGAACGATGGATCCGAGTACTACGCCTCCGAGGACTAAAAGAGTTGTCATGCTTCCTCCCGAAGTAGCACCTGCTTCCATATTTAATCCTAGAATATTCAAATGGTCAATTTAAATGGCATTAATAAATAAAGATGTCATACTTCGGCCTGTGATCCCGGTGACCGAACAAAGCATGTGCTTGCGGCGAAGGGACCGGACCAAGACTTGATGCAGCGGCTTGCTGACTGCGCCCGCCTATTGCCGGAATACGGCGAGCTTTCGACGAGCGAAGAAAGACTCAGCCGGGCTTTTATGATGGCATTGCACTGCTGGTGAGATGTGGTTCCGTCCTGCGATTGGGGTCGCGATATCGGCTCGCGCAAATGGCCGGAAGCACGCGCTGCGCTTTGCGCTTGGATCGGGTCCTGTATCGTTGTGTAGCGTTCGTCCGCGATAGTCGGAGCCTTATCTTGCACCTCAGGTCCTCCGTTGCGAAAATTTGAGATGATGAGGGTCCGAGGGGGCGACGAACGAGGTCACGCTGTTCAAGGACATCAGTTTTGTTCCTCTCCCGGGAGCTTCCTTCCTGCTCTCCGCTCTTGAGGGGGCAATGAGGCTGTGCTTCTCAGAAGTACGAGCTTACGACTTGAGCCTCCATGCTACGGCTCATGTGCAAGAATTGTTCGGAGAACTTCGACGCCCTGGCCGGTCCTTGCGGCTAGCAAGATGGCCAAGATCCATCATATTCGAGCGTCGAAGGTTATGACTCTCCTTCAGCAACATTAAGCGTCGGAGTTGCGCTCCATTCAGGAGTGGTTCAAATAGCGCGAGGATCTCGCGCGCCTGAACATAGACCTCCATACTGATGGCGTGTTGATCGAAACCGTACGATCGAAGACGGGCTTCGATATCGAGTGCGGCGGAAGCATCCAGTTGCCAGTCCAGGGCGTTATGGATGGTGTAGATTTCGGCAACCTCCTGGATGTCGGGCGCAATGCCGGCCACATCGATCCGACGAAGCGTCATCTCGACAGCCTTTTGGCGATAGGTGCTCAGCAGCCTATGTCGCAGAACCCGATAGCGTTGCATCTCCCAGGAGAGTTCCGCGATGTCGATGGCTAGTAGCCATTCGATAGCTGATTGAGGGTTGATGTCGCGGAAGATTGCGGCCTGGACCGCATGATAGTGGTCGATGTTCTCTCCGGGCAGAAGTTGAGGCGGAGAACACAGCGCCTCGAACTCAGACGGCAAGGCGATCGCCGACTGCGGTGGCGGTAGACTGACAGGACCATTCATCGATCTCGCGCCTCCGACCCCGGATGTGATGTCGGCGCAGCGATGGTTGCTCCGTTGGTCAGGACATTCGCTTCGTTCGTCAGGTGCACGGGACTCGCATCCCAAAGTTCCTTCGCGATCGGCAGAGGCGAGATCTGCAGATCAGCCCACCAGGCTCTTTCGTCTCCGTGTCGGTGCAGGGATTGATGATGCGATCGGCAGAGCGGCACCGTGAACTCGTCGCTCACTTTGCGACCCAAGGCGCGTGGTTGAGCAAACTTCAAGTGATGCGCATCAGCAGGTGTCTTCTGACATACGAGACAACCCTGGCTGCGAATGAAGGCGAGGTGATCCTTGCTCCTTCGCCGGGGCCGCTCCTTCGGGAAGGCGAGGCCGGCCTGCGGTTCGGGAGAGGGTCTGGCAGGCACAAAAATGTCGCCGGATGCCTCCGAAGCAGATTCCTCAGGCAGAGATCGTCCGGCCGGTAACACCGTGGTCTGGATGTCTGGAAGGGCAGCTTCCTCGAACCTCTTCTGGTAGGCGGCCTCGAGCACGCGGGCGTCCGCCTCCAGGAGGGTGTTCTTGAGAGGCAGGCTGATCTTGGCCCAGGCAAGCAGCGCGTCGCTGTCCTCCTGATGGGCAAGCTCGCTTAGGAGACGGTCCAGGAGTTCGGCGGAGCGTTCAGGGGCTAAGAGAGGAGGGCGGTTCAGGAGGGTTTTCGGAAGCTTTCCCTTCGGTCCTGGTGCCACCTGCGGCTCGGCCGCAGCTAGAGGGCCTGTCACGACGTCAGGCGCGTCCAAATCGTCCTCTCCCGCTATCCCAACCAAAGCAAAGAGGGCATACCGGCGGGCATAGGTCAGCGCCGCGCCCATCCGGTGCGGCGCCTCGACGTCCTTGCTGGCGCCGACTGGAAGTTCCGAAGAAATCCATTCGCCGGAAGCATGGGCCAGTAGGGTCGTGAGGTGGATCTGGCCGGTGACTTGTTCTATCCGAGTAGTCTGGATGGTGGCGATCTCCTGCTGGCTTAACGACTTGCGGACGATGTCCAGGCCGGAGGCTAGGGACGCGTAGCGGAAGGTTCGATCATCCTCCCGAGGGAATGGTGACCGGATTACCGCCGTCAGGGACTTCTCGGGGTTGGTCAGCTCGGCCTGAGCTCGGGCGAGGGCGGCCGCGATAGTCCCGATGCGCTCACTGGACTGATGCATGGTGCCCCTCCGTCGCCTGGGCTTCGAAGCTGATCGCGCCGGACTTGGACCGCTTGGTCTTGATGCCATGTCCCATCGCTTCTTTGGCGTCCTCCGGCATGAGCTTCTTCAGGTCGGTCTTGGCTGCCTCGTGTTGCCCGTGCGCATCTCGGGTTCGTAAGTAGGTGGCCGCAAGCTCCGCCCATTGATTGGACGAGGACATGTCGACGACCTTGGCCGCCTCCAGCCTCGGGCGCGGTGCTTCGATGTTGAACAGGGCGGGACGATCGCCGCGTTGAACACAGCGCCAGAACTTCTTCTCGGCGGTGAGCAGCAGGTGCTGGTAGAGCGGATCGGCGTAGATCTTGATCTCGACCCATTTGCCGCCGCCGGTGATAATCGAGAGAACGGCGCTGCGCGATGCGGTGACCCACATGTTGTGCTGCAGCTGCGCCATGTGCTTCTCCGCCGCCGCCTCTTCGGTGAAGGACCAGGGAAGCATGAACTTGGCCTCGAACACGGCGCCGGTCTGTTCGACGATGCCGTCGAGCGTTGCCGCCATCCATTTGTGGACGGGATGGCGGACGCGCTTCTGGATGTCCTTGATCGTCGTGTTGGTCGAACGCTGATACCAGGCGCGGTTCAGGACTTCCGTCACGGTGCCGAGCTGGACGATCAGGCTGTCTGAAAGATCCTCCGGCTCGGCCTCGCCGCGCTTCTCTCCCCAAAGGCGGATGAGGCGATCTTCGTCGTCGCCCATGATGATGCGGGCGTCCGATCCCCCGATGAAGTGACGGCGATCGTTGGGATTGAAGGGGATGATTTGAGAATGTGGCGCTGGCACTGAAGCCGCGTCGGTCTGAATGGTGCTCACGATGATCTCCTGCTTGAAGCTGCGCGGCTTGGTGCCGCACTGCCTCAAGCCCCGCGTTTGCGGGGCGAGAAGAGATCGCCGCTAAAAGAGAATTCTCGTTCTTTTCGGCAGCCGTTGTCGCCAATGGGCCTGTCTAATTGATACCCTTGACCCTGTAGCCATCGACCACAATCGGTCGGTCTGGCTTCGTAGCCTGCGAACGTTCCGGCTCGCCAAAGAGCAGGCTGGAGGTTCGGTCCTTGACCACGGCGGCCAACAACAGGACGATCAGCAGCAGCGCCAGCGCGCCGGCGCCGATCATCAGCTCGGCGAAGAACGCGCCCGCACCGGGGCCAAAGAACGGCTCGCGCAATTGTTTGCCGTCGCGCTGCGGCCTTTCGCGCAAGCGCACGATTTCGGGTCGTTGCTCAGGAGGTATCCGCGATGATCGATCGGCGCCATTTGGGGTCAACGGTATCTCCTGCTTGAAGCTCCGCGGCCCTTGTGCCGCACTGCCTTAAGCCCCGCATTCGCGAGGCGAGATACCGATGCCGTTTGTCCCGGCAGAATCAGTAACGCTCCGATCGGCCGCTTATGCCAGTCTTTTTCCGAGCAAGATTCTTGCTCTTTTGCGGGGCTTCCTGCGCGAATGTGCTCACGGATGCTCGATCCACCAATCGGGCCAACGTACTTTCTTCGGTTGGCGCGTCGCATCGAGGACGATGCGCTGCTGGTCTGCCGTCAGGGGACGCGGCAAGCGCGCGAGTGCAGCTTCCACGATCCAAGGCTCCAGCGCCATACGCGCCGTCTCGCGGAAGGGATCGAGCTTGGTTGCCATGCGCAGGGCTTCCAGGCCGTCCGTCACGCTGCCGGGTTCGACGGAGACAATCACCATGGTGTGTGGCTGGTTGCTCTGGTGTTGTTCCCTGACTTGCTTGATCAGCGCCAGCAAGGTGCGCGAAGCGCCGGTATCGCCCTCGAGGCCTCGCTTTGCGAGCTGTAAGAGCAAAAGTTCGGTTGCGGTGACCTGGCGCTCGATGCCTTCCTCGCGAATCGTAAAGACCTGGCCCAGCACTGACTCGTAAGGCGGCAGCCTGTGCCGACCGCGTGGTCGGCCGGCCGGATTTCCGCTTTGGCCTTTGACAAAGCGCGTGCTGACCGGCGGCCGGCCATAGCCGACGGCACCCTCGCGCTCAAGATGGGCCATCGGCGTCCCCTTGAGAGAGTGCTTTTGCAGACATCAATATCTCGAAATCCCGCGTGCAACGCTTGATCGCGCTCCAGTCGCTCTGGCTAAATCCCGCACCACCCCGGCTGCGGCTTAGCGCAAGTTCGACCGCCCACGGCTCGATGATCAGCGGGGTTCGCGCAAGCCCCCATCTCGCCCTGTATCGATCGATCCTTGCGAGACCAAGCAGCACCAGGGCCGCATCGGCGTTGTCAGGATCGGGCGAGAATTGCCGCGTGATTCTCGGGTGCGAGGGCGGAGCAGGTGCGTGCTGCTTCAGCCAATCCTCCCGTTCCTTGATCCACGCCAGCACCTCGCGAATGGCCTTGGGCTTGCCTGCAAGTGCGTCCTTTAACGTCCGGTGCTGGACGGCCTCCTCTATGGACATTTCGCGGAGCTTGCCGCGTATGGTCGTGGTCACGGTCTTGTTCAGCAGCACTTGATATGGCGAGGCGCCTTTGCCTGCGTGCTTGCCGGTGCCGCGCGGTCGCCCCTTTGGATTGCCGCTGCGGCCCTTCGCAAACGAGCCGGCATTTGGTTGTCGCGAGCGCTTGAGAGTTTGGGAGAGGGCTCCGGAGGGCTGCGTGCTTTCCTTCTCGCTCACGAAGCGGCTCCTTCGAGGGCCGGCTCAAGGCCGGTTTGCGCCGACCAGCGCTCGAGCGCGATATCGACATATTTCGGATCGATCTCGACCCCGCGGAAACGCCGCCCGGTCCGTTCGGCCGCGAGCAAGGTCGTGCCGGAGCCGAGAAAGAGATCCAGCACGACGTCGCCGTGTCTAGTCACATCCTTGATCGCGTCGGCGACAAGTCCCACCGGCTTGACCGTCGGATGCAGCGCAAGGTCCTCGCGTCGGCTGCCGCGCATCGAGTTGGCGGAAGCATAGTCCCAGACATTGGTGCGGTTGCGGCCATGTTTGCCGAGCTCGACCGTGTTGAGATGAGGGGCCGCACCGACCCGGTAGACGAAGATCAGCTCATGCTTGGACCGGTACAGCGATCCCATGCCGGCGTTGGACTTGTTCCAGACGCAGAGATTGAGGAGATCGCCATAGACGACCGACCCGATCGCGCAGACATCGTCCATATGCCGCCAGTCCATGCAGACGAAATGGACCGCTCCCGCGCGCGAGCAGGCAGCGGCCGCGCCGAGCGTATCCTTGAGGAAGGCACGGAATTCCGCTTGGCTCATTTCGCCCGAGGCCATGGCAAATTCGCCATGGCGGCCGGTAGGGTTCGCATTGCCTTCGATCCGGACGTTGTAGGGAGGGTCGAGGAACGCCGCATCGACCCGGACCCCGTCACCGACGATCTGCTGAAGAAAGCCCGCATCGCGGCTATCGCCGCACCCGATCCGATGCTCACCCAGAACCCAGACGTCGCCATGTTTTGCTTTTGGCGTTGCCACCGTGGCAGGGACGACCTCGTCGTCGGGATCGGCCGACTTTGCAAGGATGACATCGATCTCGCCGGTCGAAAATCCCGTAAGCGTCGCGTCGATGTCAAGGTCGATCGAGGCGAGTTCGCCGAGCTCCTGCTGGAGGATGTCCAGGTCCCATCCGGCGTTGAGTGCGATCTTGTTGTCGGCCAAGCGAAGGGCGCGCTTTTGCGTCTCCGAAAGGTCCGCCAGGACGATGGTCGGTACCCGTGAAAGGCCCATGTCCTTGGCCGCCCGAAGACGGCCATGGCCTGCAATGATGTTGCCGGCGGGATCGATCAGGATTGGGTTGGTGAACCCAAATTCTTTGATGGAGGCCTTGAGCTGTTCGATCTGCCGCTTCGGATGGGTCCGTGCGTTGCGCGGATCGGGCGTAAAATCGTTGGTTTGGCGATAGGCAATGGAGAGCTGCGCAGGCGCAGCGGGCGAAGCTGAGTTGTTCATGGCATCAACCCTGCGGCTACCTGCTTACCAAAAAGACAACCTCAACCCATTTGCCCACAGATCCTGATCCGCTCGACAGGGCTTTTTGTTGCTGCAGGATATCCCCGGGGACGCTTCGATCAGCGCAAAGGCTCGAGGGGAAGAAATTGAAACCGGTGTGTTCATGCGCGCCGACAATGGCGCGCCTTCCTTGCGAGAATGTTCGGCTCTGACCCGATTTGCCTTCATCCCCGGGCGCGGGAATGGGGACAACGTCCAGCAACGCCACGTCTCGCCGGCAGCTCCCCTCAGGGCTCTCTTCTGTGGCCACCAATTCCCTGTTCGCAGCCTGCTTTCAGCCGCAACAGGAAACTGCCGGGAAGAGGCTACAACGCTTTGGAAAATATGCGCCGATCCCGCGGAGCCGAGCTCCTAGCCTTGAGCGCCAGCCTGTTCTGAGCCGATTCGTCCGTAAGTTTCCCTGTTATCTATCGCTCGACTGCGGACGCAGCTCCCGGCGGCTCAAATGAAAACCGCCGCCAGCGGTTGCCCGCATGGCGGCGGTTCACGATTGAGCGAAGCTCGGCTCTCGGCCGACCGCTTCTAGCGCGTCAGCGCACGTACCAATATCCCCACCAGCGCTGGGACACCGGCCGTGCCTGCGCCTTCATCGCTGCGACTTCTTCGGCCGGGCGAAGCTGCGGGCCATAGACCGCCGGCGGGTAGACGTCGTCCCAGAACACAAGCCCGCCCTGGACGGCGGCTGCCCGCTGTGACGGGGCAAGCGCGAGCTCGGCGGCTGATGTCGCGGATGCTGCCAAAGTGAGGCCGAGAGCGGCCAGGGCAATGGTTGGAATAAGGGCGCGGAAGTTCATTGGATTGAATCCCTCATGAAATGCGATGGGTGATAATGCGACGGGTTCCGCATGGTTGCAAGGGCACGGGCTCACCGGTTGACGCCAAATTTCCGGTTGCAGGGGCGCATGGTCTCGCCGAGGCGCGTTGGATCGACCGCGAGGGCGTGGATGCATCGGGCTTCGAGAACGCCTCTTACATATGTGACCGCCATATATAGAGAGTGTTCGACGATCGCCTTCGGCCGAAACGAGATCAGGCAGAGGCCGGCAGCTTTGGCACGCATGCGGCATGCATGGACAAAGCAGACCGAACCTTGAACATTTTTTCGACGCTCGTGAATCCTCGAGAACCATGATGTCGACACACTGCTCACTCTTGATAGGACGCGCACGATCCAGGACGACTCTCATGACTTCTGCGTTTGTCTCCGCTTCCATTTTCGGTGCTGGCCTCATTCTCGGATACGCGCTGCGCGCCTGGCGCGTCCAACGAAGAGCCGTGAATTCATCCAGCAGCGCCTCGCGCCGGGCGTCGCGGCCCGTTCCGACCTCGACGTTCGGCCGTGCCCGGCGAGCCTTCTAGGCATCGTCTCATCGATGGCGGCATCCAGCTTCACACTGAACCCGGTGGGACATGACGACATGAGCGAGCCCAAGAAGGATGCGCCGCGACGCTACATCGTGGACGGCGCCGGACAGCGCGTGCTGGTCGGTCTGACGATCTCGGAAACGATCGAGTTCGAAACGCTGGACAAGCCGGACACCCGTGCCGGCGCCGAACTGCTCGGGGAGGCGGCGCGCGTCCGAGAGGCCAGGCATGGCGAACGTTGGGTGGAGCTCTACGTCAAGCACGAGCGAGCCTGGAATGACTGGATGGCCCAGACTCGTGCGGGGCCGGCGCAGTCGCCGTTGCTCAACTAGACATCGCGCGAACGTCCATTCGCTCATCGGGACCGGCTCGCGCGTCGGTGGCAGGAGGCTGAAGCTCATCACACCGCGAGCATGCGACTGCCCTGGATGCTCATCAGGGTGAGGTTGCCGGTCGCATAGGCGCCGGTGTCGATATTGGCGCGGTTGGCCAGCAATTCGGCGCTGCGGACCGGCGTGTGTCCATGGACGATATATTTGCCGAACTGCTCCTCGCTTCGCAGGAATTCTTCGCGAATCCAGAGCAGATCGCGCTCGGTCTGCTCGGCCAGCGGTACGCCCGGGCGAACGCCGGCGTGGACGAAGAAGAAGTCCCCGCAACTGAAGCTCAGCCGCAGATTGTCCAGGAATTCCAGATGTTCGGCCGGCATCGCGCGAATCAAGTCGCGCAGGATCGATGCCGGCTCGTCGCGCCTGAGATCGGGCGGAGCAAGCCCGTAGGACATCAATGTCTGGGTCCCGCCGAAGGCGATCCAGTCCTCGAACAGGGAAGGATCTTCGAACACCCTCACCAGAAAGGCCTCGTGGTTGCCCTTGAGGAAGACCGCATTCCCCCGGCGGCTGCGCTCGATCAGGAGGTCGAGGGTGGAACGCGTATCCGGGCCGCGATCGATGTAGTCACCCATGAAGACTTCGACGGCATAGCGCGGCCGGCTGCGCGCAACGTCGGCGTCGATCACCCGCAGCATGGGCTCAAGCAGATGCGCGCAGCCGTGAATATCCGAGATCGCGTAAATGCGGACGCCGTCCGGCAATTGCGGTTTGGGAAGCGACGGCTGGGATCGCGCGAAAGATTTCATGGCGCTCATCGATCGGGTGGTCGGAAAAATATCCCCAAGTCACCGGCACCGGAGAGCGTCCATCCAACGCGAACAACGCGAGTTCCGTGGGGCCGCAGCTCGTTGTCGGTCCCGATCACGCCAAAAGAAGGGCACGGCATTTTTTTGCCGAATTGTTTTTAGTGGCGGCAGGAACGAGATGGAGCCGCGGGAATTGCAGCGCTGACCCGAAGCGCGCGGCAAGTCTGCATGACCCATCGTAGATTCTCGCATACACCCGTAGATAGAAGTTCGAGGAAGCTCTCGCGAGTGATCCGATGTTGCGTTCGTCGGCAGCAAGCAGCGCCTCAAACTTGAGCGAACAGCGTCTCGTGCAACGACAGCGCAGCATCGAATGCGGAACTTGATTCAAAATAGGGCACTTCGTTCGCTCGTATGTCAGCACTGTGACGACATTTTCAGCGCGCCGAATTTCGTCGCGCATCTCAACGCGACGCATCGTCCGTGCGCCGCAAAAGTTTCGCGTGCAGCGCCACAATGTCGCTGCGATCAACCAACACTTTCCGTGCGGGGAATTTGACGAGTCTTCAGCATCACGATGAGCGTCAGGCACTCTCTCGATACGCAGAGGTTCGAATGGCTGTTGCAACTTACGGTTCTGAAAGCGCTCATGCGCTGTCATTTGCGCGCGGCAGTGCGCTTCAGAGGCCCTTTCAGGTCGTCGTCATCGCTGCTGACTTTCTGTTGATCCTGCTGAGCTACGCGGCGGGGGCTTCGCTGTATGGCGTGGCGGTCGCCTCGCCGCCCGACGGTGCATCGGTGGGAGCCGGGTTGTTCGTCGGTGTGGTGTTCGTCGGGATCGCCTATTTCCGGGACGTCTACTCCACGCACCGCCTGCTCAATCTGGTTTGGCAGCTTCGAATGGCAGCCTTTATCTGGCTGACGTCGCTCACGATCCTCGCCGTTGCGGCCTTCCTGCTGAAATCGACGGACAATCTGTCGCGCGGCACCGTCATCGTCTTCGCCGTGATTGGCGGGCTCGGCCTGATCAGCCTGCGCTTCGCCTGGCAGGCCGTGTTCGGCACGAGCTTTGCGAGAAGCCGCTTGGTCGACCGCAAGGTGATCCTGCTCAGCCTGAAGCCGCTCGACTTCACCTCGAGCCGCTTCAAGGATTTGCGCAGGAACGGCTTCGATGTCACGCGCCATTTCGTGCTCGGAGAGGACCGGGATGGCGGCCAATGGGAGCGGCAGATTCGCGACGTCATCCGTCAGTCGCGCGCGGCCGATGTCGACGAATATCTGCTCGCGATCGACTGGAATGAATTGCCGATGCTGCGCAAGCTCGGGCCATATTTGCGGGCCGTCCCGCAGCCCATTCGCCTGCTGCCGGACGATTCCGTTGCCGACCTGGTGACCCGTCCCTTCCTGCCGGTCAGCGGGACCGTCGCGGTCGAGATCCAGCGGCCGCCGCTGACCATTCTCGAGCGGTTGCAGAAGCGCTGTCTCGACGTCGGTGTCGCTCTGTTTGCGCTCGTGCTGCTGACGCCGCTGCTGCTGACCGTAGCCGTGCTGATCAAGCTGGATTCACCGGGAACCGTCATATTCCGGCAGTCGCGCCGCGGCTTCAACGGCAAGCCGTTCGAGATCTGGAAGTTTCGCACCATGACGGTCTCCGAGAATGGCGAGACGGTGACCCAGGCGACCAAGAGGGATGCTCGGGTCACCAAGATCGGGCGCTTCCTGCGCATGACCAGCATCGACGAGCTGCCGCAGCTCTGGAACGTGCTGCGGGGGGACATGTCGCTGGTGGGACCGCGCCCGCACGCGCTCGCTCATGACAATTACTACGACGAGCTCATCAGCAAGTATGTCTACCGCCATCACATGAAGCCGGGCCTGACCGGCTGGGCTCAGGTGAACGGATTCCGCGGCGAGACCCCCACGATCGATCTGATGGAAAAGCGGGTCGAGTACGACGTCTGGTACGTCAGCAATTGGAGCATCTGGCTCGACCTGAAGATCATGGCCCGCACCGCCTCCGCAGTGATGTTCCAGGAGGCCTATTAGGCGCGCGATCTCTCGATCGCCGGAAACCTCCGGCCCGGGGCCTCAGGTTCCATTTTGCGGCGGCCTGCGGAAGAGCCGCATGATCGCATCGCGCAGCGCGAGCAGCGGCGGCACGAGCACGAAGAAGGCTCCCATTGCGACTGAGACGATGACGTGGCGGATCGAGAAAGGCTCGTCCTGCTCGACCTGGCGCCGGCTCGGGTCAATGGGCGCGGGTGAGAGCGTCGTCGCCATGGGATGGCGGAGCGGCTTGCGGGGAGGGACCACGATCAACACGAACAGAATGTTGAGCAGGACCCAAATAGTCAAAATCGTCAGGACGATCAGCATCCGAGCCTACCGGAAAAATAACTGCGAGTATGAGCCGAGATTAGCCCCGGGGGACCGAGAAGGAAAGATGCCTAAAGTTTCGGCATTTTCAGGCATCAAGAAGCGGATTGTCTCGTCTTATCGACAGCTGGTGGCACCGGCACCACTTTTCCCGGCGACCACCGTATCCGTCAATCCTTGCTTTTGGCTAGAGCAATAACTGCAAGTTGTGGATTCCGGACGAATACGGACTGGCGAGCAGTTCCGGCGCGCTTGGCGCATCTCCCGGTCGCGTGCGCGAAGGCGCGCGTGACGCCATTCCAGCGACAATTCCGCCACGCACGAACAAGGCCCGCTGCCAGAAATGGCCGCGGGCCTTGAGGGCGCTCCAGCTCGGCTGGACTTCGCTCTAAAGCGCGATGCGATTAGGATGAATCGTCATCGCGCTTTAGGTTATTGTTTGAGCATGATCTTTTCGGAAAACCGCTTCGCACTTTTCCGGATCATGCTCTAGGCGTGCTCGACGTAATAGCTGTTGTGGTGCTTGCCCTTGTAGGCCTCGATGCGCTTGAGCATCTTCGGGTTGGCGCGGTTGAGCACGGCGCCGATCAGCTTCTTCTGGAGGACTTCCGATCCTGAGACCGACTCCTGGAGAGCGGTTCGCGTGGTCTGCCCCCATTCGATCACGTAGACCATGGCGTCGATCAGGAAGCTGACGGCCTTGGAGTCCGCCACCGGCATCACCGGGGCAAGGTCGATGACGATGTACTCGTAGTGTTCCTTGAGCACCTTGAGCAACTCGGCCATTGCCTTGGACCCGATGACGTCGGCCGAATTCACCATGCGGGACGCCACGACGGAGGGAAGGAAATCCAGTCCCGTCTCCTTGCTCCGCTGCACGTGGTAGCCGAGGCTCGCGGGGTCGTTGAGCGCTTCGACAAGCCCGCTCTTGGCGTTGGGCGCGAGCTCCCGCGTCAGCGAGCGCGTGTGCAGATCGCCGTCGATCAGAACGGTGCGATGCCCTGTGAGAGCGATCAGCTGCGCGAAGTTGGCGGCCACCGTCGTCTTGCCTTCCTTTGGAAGCGAGGAGACGATGCCGATCACCTTGATCTCGCGGGTCAGGCGCGCGACGTCGATCGAAACCTTGATGTTGCGCAAGGTCTCGGCAAACCGCGAGAACGGATGATCGACGACGTAGCGGGACAGATCGGGAGGGCCGGTCTTCGCAGAGCTCGTGAGCAACGCGCCGGCCTTCGTCGGCGGACGTATGTCCGGCAGCACGCCGAGGCATTTCACGCCGAGCTCATCTTCGACCTCGCCGGGCGTCCGCAGCACGTCGCTCAGCAGTTCACGCGCAAATGCCGCGCCGAAGCCGAGGCAGAGGCCGCCGACCAGGCCGCCCACGAGGGCGAGGACCGTGCGCGGCGAACTCTTGCGATCCGGCTTGGTGGCGGTGCTGATCAGTCGTGACTCGCTGAGCGGAAAGCTCTGGTTCTGCGTGGCGCTCTGCAGCTTCTCGAGGAAGTTGTTGTAGAGATTGCGATAGGTGTCGGCAGCGCTTTCGAGGTCGCGCAGCTTGACTGCGGCCTGGCCGGTATCGCCGGCTTGGGCGACGAGCTCCTTCACGTTCTTCTCGAGCGAGGCCTCGCGGCTCTTTGCGATCTCATAGTCGCTGCGATAGGCGTCGCCGATCCGACGCAGCTCGTCGGCGATGTTCTTGCGTAGCTCCTCCATCTTGTTGGCAAGGTTGACCGCCGCAAGATGGCTCTTGCCGTAGCGCCTGGACCAGTCGGCATATTGCGCCTGCAGGTCGAGATATTGAGCGCGCAGACGGGTGATCACCGAATTGTTGAGGGCGTCCGTCACGGTTGATTGCGCAACATCCTGATCGGAAATCGTATCGATCCGGTCAAGCCGGGCCTTCGCTTCGGCGGTCGCCGCCCGCGCTTGAACCAGCTGGGTATTCAGGTCGGACAATTGCTGCTCGGACATCAGGCCGCGGCTGGTTCCGACGATGTTGTTCTCGGCCTTGAAGGTCTGCACGGCGCGGTCGCTGGCCGACGCCTGCTCACTCAGCTCGAGGCTGCGTTGCTGAAGCCACTCGGTGGCCCGTTTGGTGGACTGATATTTGGCCTCCAGGGCGCCGACGAGATAGGCATTGGCGATCGCGTTGGCGATCTTGGCGGCTTTGTCGGGGCTCCGCGCTTTATAGCTCAGCGACAGCACATATGTCGTCAGCACGCGCTCCGTACGCAGATTCTTCTGAATCTGCTGGACGACCGCACGTTCGATTCGCTCCTGGCTTGCTGGTTCGCCGGAGCCGAATAGCGATGTCAGCTTGCCGATGATGATAGAGAGCAGGCCGGGCTTGGAGCCGTTGAACTCCGGGTCTTCTGTCAGCTTCAGGCGGCGGACGACGGACAGGATGAGGTCGTCCGAGTTGATGATCTCGACCTGGCTGTCGACGTAGCCCGTGTCGATCAGGGCGCTGCTGGCGTTGCTTTCCTTGTCCAGAACCTGCGTCTGCCGCGTATCCATCATGATGCGGGCATTTGCCGTATACATGGGTTGCGCCGTGGCCAGGTAGACGATCACCAGGGCCAGCGAAGCTCCCGTACAGACCGCGATGATCGGCCATTGGCGGCGAAGGACGTCGGCCACGCGCTCGAAGCTGAGGACCGCCCCGCCGAATTCGATGCCGAATCGGTGCCCCGACTGGAAATGTTCCCTAGGCTGGTACATGTGCTAATTCGCTGCCTTGACGATCATGGATCAATTCGGAAGGGGGACGGGCTTGAATGGATTGGCCAGCTTGGTTCTCCACTCGCCTTCGAGCAGTGCTCCGCCGCGGCCCGGCTGCGGCGAGGTCTTGATTTGCGATTGGGCCTGGACGCCGGAGCTGTCGTCTCCTGCGGCGGAATAACCGGCCTGCACGTTGAGATCGCCGATCCGTTGCACGAAATCCCTGATCTTGCGCGACGCCTCCGGCTTGGTCGACGTGCAACGTGCTTCGGCAATGCGCAGCGCAGCACCGATGGACGAGCGATCGGTTGAGGCCGAGGCCGAGATGAGCGTCTGCACGGAAGGCAGCACCGACGGATTTGTGGCGACATAGCGCGCGAGCCAATACCGCAACTTCTCCTTGTCATTGCGCAGCCGCTCCAGGAGCGAGGAGGGCGACTTCACGAAGGTGTCGAGTTCGAGTTGCGAGGCGCGGTCCGAGAATTCGACGCACTGCGCGCGGCAAGCTTCGACACTCGAGACGATCAGCGCAGAACCGATCAAGACAATCGCCAGCCATCGCGACTGTGCATGACGACGTGGTAGTCCGCGGCCCATCCGTGTTCCTTGCTTCTGTTGCAATAGGAGAACAGGTGAAACTTGACAGGTAACTGTGTCATCTTTTTGTGCGACGCAAAAGCTGGTGCAAAGCTGGCGACAAAACAAACGCGAGCCCGCTTGTTCGCCGGTTGCAAAAACAGGTTCTACAATGCCTGCGAGATCGGCAAATCACGCCCATGAATGTTGCAACCTGAAAACATATCGGGCACTCGGCGCAGCCGCTCGTCGCAAAACCGACACAAGTCACGACGCGCGTTTATTGTTCCCGTTGGCGAAAGAATTTTTGCGCGACATGGGCACGCAGCAATCAACGTGCTGCAAGGGCCTCGATCGCAACAGTGCCGAATTTCGCGCACACTTTGCGCGCAAATATTCGCAATCATCCCGTGTCGATTGGCTTGCGCGCCGAAGCAGGCGCACGTCGGATGAAAAGTGGCATGAACTTGGCGATCGCATGTCCGAATGATCTGCAAGCTTTGAAATTATTGTCGATCGTCATGCATCGAATGCGGCTCCGCGATTGCAGAGATTGATCACGCGTTGAGACCTGATACACACTGCTGCGGTGCAACAGCTACGGAATGTTGATGTGACGGAGTTGGTTCATCGTGAGAAGGCGCACGTCCTGCCGCTCGACAGCATCCGGGGGATCGCCGCGACCTCCGTGGTGATCCACCATCTGCTGCTGATGCCGACCTTTCTCGCGGCATTCCCGCACAATGCCTGGATCAACTGCTCCTTCTTCAGGAGTGCATGGCTGCTGGTCGATCTGTTCTTCGTTCTCAGCGGGATGGTCATGGCGCTCAGCTATGTCGAGAACGACTTCAAGCGCTTCTCGCTGCGCGAATTCATGATACGGCGCCTGGCGCGAGTCTACCCGCTGCATATCGTCATGCTGCTCGCAAACCTCATCTTTCGCCTGCTGCGCATCGGCCTGGTCATGGCGGGCGTCGTGGTCGCCGCCCCGACGGTATTCGAGGTGAACAACGCCTATTCGTTCGGCCTCAATGTTCTGCTGCTGCATTCGATGGGCTTCATCGACTATCTCAGCTGGAATGCGCCGAGCTGGAGCATCAGCGTCGAGTTCTACACCTATTTCGTGTTTGGTCTGATCGTTCTCATTGCCCTGCGCATGCGCTCGCTGCCGTGGTTCTATGTCCTCTCCGGGCTGCTCGCGATCGGAAGTCTCGTCTTCATCATCTTCGTGCTCGAAAAGAAGAGCATCGAGCTTCAGACGGATTTCGGCCTGCTACGCTGCTTCGTCGGCTTTTTCCTGGGCGTCTTGATGGTGAGGATCGTCGATCGTCTACCGGCCAAGCCGGGGCCTGCCGCGCAGGGCGCATTGCAATTCGTCGCCATGATCGCGAGCATCGTCCTGGTGTCCCTGGCGGAGGCCAATCCTGCGGTGACTTTCCTCGCACCAGTGATCTTCGCGATCTTCCTCGGCAGCTTGCTGGCCTTTCGGGATGCGCTGCTGGTGCCGCGGATCCTGGTGGCCAAGCCGCTGATCTGGCTGGGGCGCCGCTCGTACTCCATCTATATGGTGCACGCGCTCGTGGTGCTGCTGGCTGAATATTTCGTGCGGGGCGTGGGGGCGGGGCGAATCGCCGCTTTGGATTCGATCTGGGCAGGCCTGCCGGCTACGCTGAATCTCGTCGTTTCACTGGCCGCCGTGCTGGCAGTTTCGCACCTCACCTATCTCTATGTCGAAATTCCCGGCGGCAGGCTCCTGCGAAATGTATTCGGAAGCCCCCCGGATTTCGCGCCATCCCCCGCCGCTCGGTCGGCGCGGCTGAGCAACTGAGCCGGCATGAGCACCTTCGCGCTGCAACCCCGCCGGATCACGCTGATCAGCCTCAACATCGAGGCGATCGCGCTCGCGGCCTACCTGGTCCGGGATGCCTTCGGTGGTTTGATGCGGTACTACACCAGCATCATGCATTTGGACGCGCTGTGGTTCGTGCCGGATGGCATTGCGCTGCTGTGCCTGGTCCAGTTCATCGTGCATTGCATCCTGCGGAATCGCAGCATCTTGGCTGCAGTTGTCCTCGTGCAGATCATACTGTCGCTGGTGCTCGGCTACTTCATGCTGGGAACGGTCAACGCGGCGATGTCGTCGTTCAAGATGATGCTCCCGGTGTTCGTCGGATTTTGTTTCTGCGACACCAGTCTAGGCTCCTACAAGAAGTTGCTGTCGATCATCGCCGCGACGTTCTACCTTTCGCTGATCGGCGTGTTGCTGACGAAATTCTATCTCATGCCCTGGGTCGGCTACAAATATGAGTCCTTCGGTGCCGTTCGTGAGGCGGGTCGCTTATGGTGGGCCTATGGCGGTGACGATCAGCGTCTCACGGGCTTTGCTGCCGAAAGCACCATGGCGGCCTTCTTCATACTCGTGTCCTTCGCAATTACGTCGATCCGTAAGAGCACGATTTGGTGCCTTCTGTACGGCTCTCTTGCGATCTACATTATCCGTCTGACGACCAGCAAGACGACCATGATCGTCCTCGTGCTCTACTTGATTATGCTGGTGTTCGTGCGGATGCTGCCGGAGAAGTCGCGCTTTCCCGCGATTCGGACCATTGCGCTGTGGTCGTTTGCCGCCATCCTTGTGCCGTTCTTCATGATCGTGCTTGCTTCCGGTACCGCCGCGGTGCCGCACACGACCCTGTTCAGCATCGTCGATCGCATCAACAACAGCTGGCAACTGCCGTTCGTCTACCTGAGCCAGCTCATGCCCATTGGTCTCGTAACCGGTTGCGGCGTCGGCTGCTTCAACTACCCGCAGAAGCTGTTCTCGCCGCTCGCGCATTTCTGGGTTCCCGTCGACAACTTCTACATAGGCACGTACCTGATGTTCGGTCTCCCGTTCGTCGCATTCATGGTGATGGTGTTCCGGGCGACGTTCGCAGCGACCGACGTCTACAAGCTGACGCTGATCTTCGTCGTCAACCTGTTCACGATCACAGTTCTGAACTACGGTCCAGCGTCCGGCCTGCTCATCATCGCGTTGAGCTTCAGCGAAGTGTTCTCGCGGCGTGCGACCTTCGCGCGGGCAGGTGACGCCGTGCCAATCATCATGCGGCCGCCGATGCCGCCATTGGAAGGCTTCCGCCCGGATATACCGGCGGCGAGCGGAAGCAGGTGAGAAAAACGATGCATAAACGGCTCGCATTCATCGATACGCTTCGCGGTATCGCCGTGCTGGCGGTCCTGGTCCAGCACGTCTTCGAGGTCATTCTCGAAAAGCATCCGACGGGTGTCTATTACGGACCCCTCCACGACATATTCGGCTACTACATGAACTTTGGCCGGTTCGGCGTCGTGTTGTTCTTCTTCGTGAGCGGCTTCGTCATTCCGTTCAGCTTCCCGGACAGCGCCACGCCTGTGCGCGATTTTACGATCAGCCGCTTCTTCCGGCTCTATCCGGCTTATTGGACTTCGATCGTTGTCGGGCTCGTGTCGGTGCAGCTGCTGGATTCGAAGAGCTTTCCGCTGGGGCAGATCGCCGCCAACGTGACGATGTTGCAGACTTTCGTGAACGTCCCGAATCTCTGGGTGTTCTATTGGACGCTGGCGATCGAGCTCCTGTTCTACGTCGGATGCACCATTCTCTTCGCGATGGGGCTGCTCAACCGGCGCTTCACGGCGGTGACCATCGTGGTTGCCGCCGCGCTGGTGGGAACAACAGCTGCACTTTTCGTTGAGAGCAGGGCAGTCTCCTCGGTGATGGAGGTCGGCTTGAACCTCTCGGCGATGTTCCTGGGCAAGATCATCCGCGACACCGTCATCGGCGGCAAGCTGCGGTGGACCCATGTGACCGTCTGCACGCTTCTGTATGCGGTCTTCGCCGCCACCCTGTCCGACCGCCGGTTCGGCGGCGTGTATCACGAGAATTTCTTCTACAGTTATTCGATCGGATCGGCGTATATCTGCGCCGCGCTTGTCTTCATCGGCTTTGCCGTGTTCGGCGAACGTATGGCCTGGCGCCCGATGGCATTCGTCGGCGTGATCAGCTATTCGGTCTACCTGATGTCGCCGTTCGTGATCGTCTACGTCCATCGCCTGGCATGGTTCGGCGACGGACCGCTCGGATGGTCGATCTTCCTGACCGTCATCCTGGCATTGTCGATCCTCGTCAGCTGGATGACATACACGTTGATCGAGAAGCCCAGTATTTCCTTCGGGCAAAGATTCCGCTCCGCGCGAAGAAAGCCTGTCGTCCTCGAGCCAGTGCTCAGCACCCAGGGTGCCGCAGAGTGATCAAGGCACCTCACCAGCCTGGCGCCGCCTATGATGGATCGTTTCTTCCTTCGGTCCAAGGCCTTCGTGCCATCGCGGCGCTGAGCGTGCTGATGGATCATTTCTACGACATGCCGAAGGCAGGGATGTACGACATCCCGGATCCCGGCTTCCTGCCGCCACTCTGGTCCTGGCTGCAATCCGTGATCAATGTCGGCGGGCACGGGGTCGAGCTGTTCTTCATGATCAGCGGCTTCCTGATCCCGGCGAGTCTCGTGCGGCACGGTTCGCTGTCGCGGTTCTTCTTCGATCGCGTGCTGCGCATCATGCCGGTGTTCGTCGTGCTGCATCTTGCGCTGTTCGCGATCGGTCCGATCGTGGCCTACAAGTTCTTCCGCGGGATCGATCTGAGCAGCTATCTCGCAATCTTTGCAGCCAATCTATTCTTCGTGCAGGACGCGCTCGGGTTGCCCATTGCCCAGCAGAATGCCTGGACGCTGACCTATGAGTGGGCGTTCTACATCTGGTTCGCGCTGACATTCTCGATGTGGCGCGGCGGGGGCAGGCTGCTGGCGGCGCCTCTGATCCTGCTGGGCGTGGCGTGCCTGATGCGCTGGCCGATCACCGCGTTCTTCTGCATCGGGATGCTGTTCAGCGCGACGGGATTTCGCATTTCCATTCCCGGACGGCTCGGTCTGGTCGCAGGGCTCGTCTGCGGGGCCGCGCTGTATGCGAGCCTGGTGCTGTTTCATCCGTTCGTGGGCCTCATTCCCGGATTTCTGCTGTTCGCCATGGTGCTCGCCCCGGAATCAGGCCTCGGGAAGGCCCTGAGCACGCCGGCGCTCCAATATATCGGCAAGATCAGCTATAGTCTCTATCTCGTGCACCCCTTCGTGCTCTTCCCCTTGCAGGTGGTTGGCCTGAAGCTGGTTGCCGCCGGCGTCGACCGCTGGCTGCTGTGGGCGGCTTTCATCGGACTCGGGCTGGTGATGTCACTGGTTGCAAGTGCGATCAGCTATGAGCTGATCGAGGTGCGGCTGAGGCGATTGCTGGACGGCGCGTTCCGAAGCACGTTCTTTCGACCGCTGAAAGTCGGGCAATCGGCTTGAGAGAGCGCGTGTCGCGCTCACTTCACGGTACGACCGGCGAGCCTGTGATAGGATCCATGCAACCGTTCGGCAATGTGGTCCCAGTTCAGGGGGCCGGCCGCGGTCTGCCGCGCGCCATCGGCCAACGTTGCAGCGAGTGAGTTCGACGTCAGCACGCGCTCGAGTGCATCGGCGAGCGCAGTGGCATCGCCGGGAGGAACCAGGAGACCATTGACGCCGTCCGTCACGACGTCGGGAATGCCACCGGTGGCGCTGGCGACGACGGGACGCGCATTCCCATAGGCGGATGCGAGCACCCCGCTTTGTGATGCATCCTTGTAGGGCAAGGCAACCACCGCAGCAGATTGAAATAGACGTCCGGTATCCGCAGGCGAAATGTAGGCATTGATGGTCTTGACCGTCGGCATTGCCTCCATCCGGGCGCCGAGCCGTGTCATCTCGGGGCCGCGCCCGGCGACGATCGCTTCATGCGCGACGCCGCGCTGGGCCAACATGTCGATCGCGTCGATGAACACGTCGAGGCCCTTGTAAGCCCACATCCGTCCAAAAAACAGGATGCGCCCGGGTTCGGGCTCGCTGAACGATCTTTTGTCCGGCGGAACCATCAGCACGCCGTGCATGCTGGAAACCGTCTCGCCCTTGAAGTCGGGCGTGGCGCGGTGGAAATCGGCAATGCAGCTCTCGCCGTGCGTCGTGACAATCGAGGCGGCCGCACGCATGCGCCCGCGCCAGGCATCTTCACGGGGCGAGGTGCCGGAGCCGCCCTCCGAGTGCGGGATAGCATCGTGAACGGTCAGCACCAGGGGAATGCCGAGCGGACGCAGAAGCTGAATCAGCTTGGACGTGTAGATCTCGGGAACTTCATGACAATGGATCACGTCCGGGCGAAAGGAAATTATGTCGACGAACGAAGCGGGGATGCCGATTGCGCCGCCGCGCCGCAGACTGAGGTCGCGAATTCGTGTCTCGAACGGCGCCGTCACAGCGATATCGGCAAGCTCCCATTGCTGGTTCGCGTCTTTGCGGTTGAGCACAAGCCGAACGTCGCAATGATGCGCCAGTCCCGATGCGAGCCGATAGGAATATTCCGCAAAATGCGGCGCGTAGATGGCCACGCGGAGGCGCTTGGCCATGCTAGTTCTTTCCGCTCCAGAGGTCGATCGGGAATGCATTCATCAAGGCACGATGATCAAAGTTGAGGCGCGCAGCTCCTCCCATCTCGCGACCTTCGTCGATACTTGTCGCAAATTCGACGGCGAACCGGCCGGTGCCCTCATAATAGTCATGATACTTGAACTCGGCCTCCCCGCTGCTCAGCCGTACGTATCGAGCCGGTATCCCGAATGCCTCGGCGACGATGATCCCGTGGAGCGAGCTGGCCAGAACCAGTTCAGCTTCGAGAATGGCGTCAATTCGCCGGTTCCAGGATCCCAACGGTGAGACCACCGTATCCGCGGTAGGGTCGACGAGGTTCAAATCGTGCAAATTCGGAACAAACACCCACGGCTTCTTGGCTGTAGGGTGAAAGCGATTTGGAAACAGCTGAGGAAGCAGCAACGCCGGATCTCCGAACACTTCGGGGACCGCGATGCTTCGGCGCTGCAGGACCTCCCGGGTACGGGGGCCGCGCACGGCTCGCACGTCCAAATTCTGCACGCGATGGTTGAGGTCGCCTTGGCCGGCGCGCCCGTTTACGCCGCTTCCCCAGATCACATCGCCATTTCGCGCGTAGTGGAGCACGGAGCCGATCGCGAACAAGCGCGTTTGCCGCGGCACCTCATCGGCGAGCGTATAGCCGAATTGCCGCAAGAGATGGTCAACGACAACGATCGAAAGATGATCGCCGAAATTGATCGTTCCGTCGTCGGGACGCCAGTAGAACAAGTCCACGTGCGGATAGGGCAGTTGATGAATAAAGTCGCAGCCGACCTCGTTGATCAGCCGTCGTAGATTGCCTCGAAAATTCATGCTGCCTCGGATGTAGCTGCTTTCTTGCCGTAGTGTCCTCGTAAACAAGGCGACTATTGGACCATAGCAGCCAATGGCTCATCGACGAATGTCGACCTAACCCCGAATTGTGACAGGCTTCCAATTGCGCCACGAGATTATCAAGCCGCGCTCGATCGTTTCGGGCGTCATTTGGTCGGCGCTCGATTCCGCGGTCGGGCAGGCGCTCACGCTCGCAATCTACATGATCATGGCGCGGCTGCTGTCGCCGCAGATTCTCGGCATCGTGGCAACGGGAGCGCTGGCGCTCGAGTTCTGCCGGGCAGTCCTGATCGAGAGCATCGCGATTGCCGTCCAGGCGCGTCCCGATCCGAAGGATGAGGATTACACTGCCTCGTTTTGGCTCATCGCGGGCCTCTCCTTGTTTGCAGCACTCGCACTGTTCGCCTCGAGCGGCGCCATCGAACGATTCTCCGGTCTTTCGGATCTTGCCATCGTTCTCAAAGGATTTTGCATCGTGGTGGCCGTGCAAGGCCTGTCACGGACGCACGAAGCCTGGCTGACGCGCAATCAACTCTTTCGATCCCTCGCCATCCGTTCGATTTCTTCAATCTCGGTTGGCGGAGCCGTAGGGATCGCGCTGGCGATACAGGGGTACGGGGTCCTTGCGCTGGTCGGACAGCTCGTCTCGACTTCGTTGATCTCGCTGGTCAGCCTTTGGGTCTTGACGCCCTGGCGCCCTCGGCTCCGGGTCAGCCGGCAGGCGGTCGTCGATCTCCTGAGCTATGCGCGCTACGTGGCACTGACGGGAATCACGAACTTTGCCAATGCCAATTCCGATCTGATTTTCGTCACTTGGTATACCGGCGCCGCCGGCGCGGGCTTCTACAGCCTCGCCAAGCGCCTGGTCAACGCCGTGAGTACCGTGATCGGGAATGCGTTGAACCGCGTGTTCTTTTCGACCATCGCTGGCCTCCAGCATGACCGGGAAGCATCGCGTTCGACGCTGGTCGACTTCGTCAAATACACGTCACTGCTGACAGCGCCGCTTTTCGCGGGGATAGCGGCTTTGGCGCCGGATCTCATCGTCGGTTTCTTCGGATCCAAGTGGGGCGAGGCCGCCCCTCTACTCGCGATCATGTCGATCACCGGGTTCTTGACGACGATCGGCCTCTACAATCACTCTGTGATCCTGGCATTCGGCAAACCGCACTGGCAGACTTGGCTGACGCTGATATACGCGGTTTCGAATATAGCGATCTTCATCCTCGCTGCGCCATTTGGCCTTATCGCGATCGCTGTCGGCTACGTCGTTCGCGCCGTGTTGCTGTATCCACTATCCGCCGGCGCCTCGATGCGGATCTTGGCGCTCGGCATCAGGCCCTATGCCGCGGCGCTGATGCCCGCGCTTGCGGGCTCCGCGGTGATGGCATGCGCGGTGGTTGCTGCCTCCGTTACCATGCCGGCCACGTCGCCATGGCTGCGTCTCGCCGCGCTCGTGCTGCTTGGTTCTTCGGTCTATCTTGCCGTCGTCATGGCGGTCGCCCGGCCGGCGGTGGTGCGGATTTGGCAGGAAGTCTTGGGTCGTGTGCGGCGATCGTCTAAGACCTAGCCAGAATTCGGCCTGCACGCACCAGCTAGCTCGCGTTGGCCGCCTGTCTGGCCTCGGCAAGATCGAGCGGCTCGGGCTTCCGCACGCGGGCTGATCTTGCCCCGCCAGGCGCAAGCCGGTTGATCAATCTTCTAGCGGGATCTTCGACGTAGCGATATGTCACGTCGGCAACGACTGTCAGAACGATGCAGCAGACCAACGCAAACACTGGAAACACACTCGGTTGAAATCCGAAATAGTGCCAGGCCGGCTTGAAAAGCAGGATCAACAGCACTTCGTGCACCATGTAGATCGCGTATGACGTGTTGCCGAGGCGGCCGAGCCAATCGGAGCCGGGAAACCGGGCGAAGGCGCTTTCTCCAATGGCTGTGACGAGGATCGCGAGAGAGAACAGTATGATTGCAAGGTCGGGCTTCGCAAAGAAATTGAGGACCAGGACCGAGACGGCAAACAGCGCTATTCCGGCGAATGCGACCGGCTTCTTGCGATAGTCGCTCGAGAGCCTGAACAGGACGGTTAGGAGAATCCCGTTCAGGAAGCTCGGAAGCGCCCGTAACATGCCGAAATCGAAAGTTGCCCCGTACATCTGCGAGCGTTCCTGCCAGATCGGCAGGTGAGCATGGGCAAGGATTCCATAAAAGAGCGCGACGATGATCGCGAGCATCAGCGGCGAGACCCTGCCGGCCAGCAGCATGAACAATGGGAATAGTATGTAGCAGAACAGCTCGGCGCTGATGGACCAGGCCGGCGAGTTGAAGCTGAGATGATCTGTGATGCCCCACGCCTGCACGAGGAAGAGGTTTTGAAGGAAATCCGTCCAGCTCGCGTGGGAGGTCGGACCGGATATGCCCATGAGAGCAAGGACCGCGAATATCAACAAGGTGAGCAGATGCAAGGGGTAGATTCGCGCGATCCGCCTGATGAGGAAGCGCGCATAGGAGCGCAGGCCTGTCGAGGTCGAAGGATAGGAATAGGAGATCACGAATCCGGACAGGATGAAGAACATGTCCACGAACAGGCCATAGGACCCGTTCCAGGCCGGTGAGATGCCCTTGTCGATCAGCTTCAGGTGGAAGATGAAGACCCCGAGCGCGGCGACGAAGCGGTAGAAGTCGAGAACGACAAAACGTCTTGCTTCACTGGCTTCCATCGGGCCTCGGAGTCCTTGCGCGGTTCGTTTCCCTTCTAGAGTCGAATTGTGACGCAAGTTCGCAAGCGCGCAGGCCGATGCGGCGCAATCGCGGCGGCCCGCCCGAATTCATGGCGCCTATCCAATTGCGAATGGCAGTCAGCTCTGCTCATCGATGAGGCAGGCGCGCGACAACGAACAGAGCCGGGACCCTGCACGGTCCCGGCTCCCTTACCGCTGTTGGCGCCCGTTTGGGCAGATTTCGCCGTGCTCAGACGAACACGAAGTCGTGGCTGGTCAGGCTGGAGACGTAAACGTTCTTCAGCAGAATCGAGTCGGTGGCCGAGAACGTGATGAGCGCGTTCGTGCCGGATTGCGTGATCTGGAGGTGGCTATAGTCCTCCGCCAGCAGTTTCGAGATCGCGATCG
The DNA here is from genome assembly GCF_057651995.1 of Bradyrhizobium sp. USDA3516. Taxonomy (NCBI): domain Bacteria; kingdom Pseudomonadati; phylum Pseudomonadota; class Alphaproteobacteria; order Hyphomicrobiales; family Nitrobacteraceae; genus Bradyrhizobium; species Bradyrhizobium sp. USDA3516. The sequence continues at coordinate 215,933 of NZ_JBYGYN010000005.1, forward strand.
TGTCGTGCGTCGTCCCGCTGCCGGCCTGGAAGTTGAGGATCTGGTCCTGGCCGTGATCGTACGCGATGGTCGTCGAGTTCGGGGCCGCCGAGAACACGTCATTGCCGGCCCCGCCCTGGATCGTCACGCCGCTGGCGACGGCCGTGACGTTGTGGGTGCCATCGGTCTTGGTCTGATCGATGAACTGCAGCGCCTTGGCGGTGTCGTAGTTCTCGTGCTGCGTGACGCCGGCCTGTCCGTTGAAGTTGAACAGGAAGACGTCCCTCGAGCCGTCGGCGTGGCTGGCGATCTCCTGGGTCTTGACGCCGGCGCTGTTATAGATGTCGGTCAGCTTGCTGCCGTCATCGTTGATGACCTGGGTATAGTCCAGAGTGCCGTCGGCGTGGGTCCTCGTGATCTCGACGATCTTGCCCGAGGCATCGAGGTGCTGGTGCTGCGTGGTGTAGGATTGGCCGGTGACGTTGTAGTTCCAGTTGTCCGACGTGCCGTCGGCGTTCTTGATATAGGCAGCGGTCTTGATACCGCCGGTGTAGAGCGTGGTGGAACTGTAGCCGTCGCTCTTGGTCGTCACCTCGCTGGTGATAATTCCCTTGGCGTCATACCAGCCCGAGGTTTTGGTGCCGTGGGCGCTCTGCACAAGAGTGAATGCCAGGCTGTCGTCGGCGTGGGTCCGCACGATGCTGGTAAGGAAACCGGTGGAATCGTAGGTGTCGTGCTCCGTCGTGTAGTTCTGACCGACGACGTTGAAGAGATGGACATCCCTCGAGCCATCGGCATGGTAATCCGTCTCCGACTTCTTGATGCCCGAGGCGTCGTAGTTGGTCACTACGCTGCCGCCGTCGCTGCCGACGACCTGGGTATAGTCGAGCGTGCCGTCGGCGTGCCAGCGCGTCACCTCCGTCGTCTTGCCGGTGGGATCGAGATGCTGGTGCTGCGTGGCATAGCTCTGGCCGGTGATCTTGTAGGTGTAATTGTCTTGGCTCAGGTCGGCATTGGTGATGTAGACCGCAGTTTTCAGGCCGTTGGTATAAACGGTTGTCGAGCTGTAACCGTCGGCCTTCGTGATCACCTCGCTGGTGAGGACCCCCTTGGCATCGTACCAGTCCGTTGTCTTGGTGCCGTCCTTGCTCTGCACCAGCTTGAACGCCATGCTGCCGTCCGCGTGCTTGCGGATCAACGTCGTGAGGAAGCCGGTCGCATCGTAGACATCGTGTTCGGTCGTGTAGTTCTGGCCGGTGATGTTGTAGAGGAAGACGTCCTTGCTGCCATCAGCGTGGTACTCGGATTGTTTTGTCCGGACACCCTTCGAGTCATAGATGGTGACGACGCTGCTCCCGTCGTTGTTGACGACCTGTGTATAGTCGAGCGTGCCGTCCGCGTGCTTGCGGGTGACGGCCGTGACCTTGCCGGACGGATCGATGTGTTGGATCAGGGTGGTGTAGCTCTGGCCGGTGATGCCGTAGGCATAGTTGTCCAGACTACCGTCGGCGTTCTTGATATAAGCTTTCGTCTTGACGCCGTTGCTGTAGAGGGTTGTCGAGGTGAAGCCGTCGGCCTTTTGGACCACCTCGCTGGTGAGGCTGCCGGCGGCATTGTACCAGTTGGTCGTCTTGGTGCCGTTGGCGGTCTGCATCAGCTCGAAGGCCAGGTTGCCGTCGGCATGCAGGCGCGTCAGGGTCGTGAGGAATCCGGTCGAATCGTAGACGTCGTGCTGGGCCGTATAGCTCTGGCCCTTGATGTTGTACGTCCAGACATCCTTGCTGCGATCGGCATGGTAGGCGGTCTCGATCAGTTTCACTCCCGTAGCGCTGTACAGCGTGATCACGCTGCTGCCGTCGCTGTTGTAGACCTGGGTCGAGTCCAGCGTGCCGTCGGCGTGGCTGCGGATCACCGAGGTGACCTTCCCGGAGGCGTCGAGATGCTGCACCTGCGTGGTGAAGCTCTTGCCCGTGATGTTGTAGGTGTAGTTGTCCTGCGAGCGGTCCGCGTTCTTGACGTAAGCGGCGGTCTTGACGCCGTTCGTGTAGAGCGTGGTGGAATAACAGCCGTCGGACTTCTGCACGACTTCGCTCAGAAGCGCGCCGGCCGTGTTGTAGGTATCGGTGGTCCGGGTCGCATCGGTGCCGATATGCACGAATTTCGTCATCACACCATTGGTGTAGCTGATCAGATCCTTCGAGCCGTCGGTGTAGGCGACGGTGGTCGAGGTCGGCTGCCCGCTCGAATTCAGGCCGGTGTCCGCTTTCGACAGCAGCTTTCCGGTGGCGTCATAGGTTTTCGTGTTGCTCCAGGTCGCAGCCGTATTCGTCACAGAGAACGAGTATCCGCCCTGGATCTTGGACAGTGCGTTGCCGTAGTGGGCGATCATGTAGTCCATGGTCGCCTTCGAGGCGACCTCCAGGACGTGGGAGTCGGTCAGCGTGATGGTCTGCAGCGCCGTCGATTCGCTCAGATCCGACAGTTGCGGCACGATTTCGGCAGCCGTCCCGGTGATGCTGGTCCTTGTGTCCGGCGCCGGCGGCGTGGTCGCCGGCGCGTCGATCTCGATGATCACGGGGTGATCGCTGACCGGAATGGTGATGGTGCTGACGTCGGTGTAGCTGGCGATCGCGGTGGTGCCGGTCAGCGTGTCGTACACCTTCACGGTATGATGGACGGCGCCGAGGTTCACCGTCACCGTCTGGGCCGCATTGGACAGCTCGGTATCGGTGGCGTCGTTCCAGAGCTTCGGCTCGGCCCAGACGACGAGTTCGTAGGCGCCGTTGCTCTTGCCGAGCACCATGCTGTTGCCTGTCGCCGGCATGTTGCTCAACGTGTAGTTCAGCGGATCAGTCGGCTGCTGGCCGCCCTTGCCGTCGTCGGCCAGAATGGTGGTCAGGTTGTGAATCGCCGTGGCGGCGAGCTTGGGCGTTCCGTCGGAATTGAACAATCCGAAGTTCGCCTCCGGATTGGTGTTGGCGGCCGAGGAGTCGCGGTCGAACAGCTCGTAGAGATAAGTCGCGCTGACGCCGGCCTTGTAGGCGTCGACCAGCGTGTTCAGGATCGATTTGGCCTGCACCGTCTCGTTGACGCCGAGATATTGGGTGTTGGTCTGCGTGGTGTAGCCGGTTTCCGTGATGACGACAGGTTTTCCCGGAGCCGCGGCCATGACGGCGCTCAGCGTCGCCGCAATGGAGTTGCTCGGATTGAGGCCGGTGCTGACATAAGCGTGGGCGTTGGCATAGTCGACCGAGCCCGACATGTTGCCGAGCTCGGTGTAACCTTGCGGATCGTTGTAGGCCAATGACAGATTGTAGACGGGGATGCTGGCGAGCGCCGCGTTGGAATTGACGGCCTGATAGAGCGCGCTCTGGAACTGGGCCGCGGCCGAGAGGCTGGAGCTGCCATTGTAGCTGAAGGGCTGGTGATTGGCCTCGTTGAGGCCCTCGATGGCGCTGATGCTGCCCGCATGGGTCGTCGCGAACTTCTCGAGCGAGGCGATGTATTTCTGAAGTCCGGCCGTCCCCGTCTGCGGCAGGGCGGAGGAGACCAGGAAGTCGAACTTGTAACCGGCGGCGGCGAGGCCCTCGACCAGCGGTTGCGCAGCGGGGCTGGTTCCCATCGCGTCGCGGAGATGTGTGACGCCGAGATATTTGAGGTCGTCGACCATCAGCGCGAGATTGTTGTAGCCGGTCCACCCGAAGCCGGCATGCGTGTTGACGCCGATGGAGTTGATGAAGCCGCTGGCGGACAGGATGGTTTGATCGGACATTGCACACTCGAATTTCAGCGCGAACGAAATTGCTCGCAGGGATTTGCGTTCAACCTTCTCTGTCGAGTGTGAATTTCAGATAAAAATCGAAGCTACAAATCGCGAGCGAAACGCGGTTCCTCGTGCAGGAACAGATCGACTCGTCTTGCAGCCGGAATGCTCGATGCGATGCCCGCCCAGCGTGGCGTCAGGAAGGCGCTTTCAAGATTTTCGCGAGCTGCGTTGCTGAATATATGCGCATGAGATGCGAGATCACGAGATTGCACAGCGAGCCGGCAGCCATGCCGCTTTCGTGGGCGGGTAAGTTGATTGATTTTATCGCTATGGTTGTGTTGATGTCTTCGTGGATATGGTCGCTCGCTTCCGAACAAGGCTGACGGTTCCGGCGGGAACAGGATCGGTCGATCACTGATCGTCCAACCGGTCCGGCAAGAAGCTATGAGTGCGGCGAATCAGCCGCGGCGGGCCAGCATCAGAAAGTCGCCGCGCCATCCGACGATCGCCGTCGCCATCGCGGCGATCACGATCTTCCCGGCGAGCCATGCCGTGGGCTCGGTCGGCATTGCGCCGAGCGATCCGATCAGCACTGCGGCCGCCACCGCCTGCGCGACCAGGGCCCGGCGCGGGAAAGCCTCGAAGCGGAGCGTCGGGCCGAGCGCGACCAGGATCGTCACGAGCGTGGCGAGGCAGGCGCAGCCGACCGCCTGTCGCGGCGACAGGCCGGCCCATGTCGCGGCCAGCGCGACCGCCGCGACGATCGCGAGCTGGCCGGCCGCAACGACCACGAGCCTCGTCGCGAGCTTCTCGAGGTGCGGAACGACCGCGACGGTCGCCTGGAGATGCGTGTGCAGGAAATAGAAGACGGCCACGACAGGTGCCGTCGTCAGGAAGCCGTCCAGGCTCTCCCGCGGCACCAGGATGCGGGCTGCATCCGGAATGAAGCCAATGAGACCCCCGAGCAGCACGAGGGTGGTGCAGACCATGAACTCGAACATCCGCCGCGCCGATTGCACCGACTTCATGACGGTTCCGCGTTCGAAGTCCTTCACGACATCGGGATAGCTCACGGTGTGGATCGCTGCATTGAGGACCCAGAACGGGCGTTGCAGCAGGTCGAGCGCGATCGAAAAGCCGGCGCCGGCGCCCGTCGCGCCCAGCCGGCCGATGATGATGAAGCGGAGCAGCACCGGCACCGACAGATGGATGACGGACGCGCCCGCCGCCGGCATGCCGTAGCGGGAGAACTCCTTCCAGTCGGCCAGCATCATCCGCAGCGGAACGCGCTCCAGTGGGGTGCGATAGGCCACGAGCCCCGCGAGCAGGCCGAGGGCGTGGCCCGCACTGACGCCGAGCAGCGCGGCTTCCGCCGTTCCCCAAATCGCCGCCCCCGCCGCGGCTGCGGTCAGAAGAGCGGTGGCGCGAAACGCCAGAAGAGAGGAGGCGACACCCAGCCGGTCGGACAGGCGGACCGACAGCAGATAAAGGTCGGTCAGGCCCTGAAGCACGGAGATGCCGAGGCCCAGCGTGATGATCCCGGCCGGGAGCATGCTGGCCAGCGATGCGCAGCTGCCGACCACGACGAGCGCGCCCGCACTCGACAGGCCTGCGGCAAAGAGCGACCACCTCAGCCGCGCCGCCTCGCTCTCCCCGGCTGCTGCCAGAAAACGCAATCCGGCGAGCTGCAGCCATTCGAACATCAGGACGCAGAGCAGCTGGCTCGAGGCCAGTGCCAACGAGAAATTGGTGTAGTCGGCGGGGGGCAACAGATGACTGATCGCGAAGATCAGGATGATCGCCGCGGCGCTCTGATAGAGGTAGCCCGCCATCGCAAAGAGGCGTGTCATCTCGGAATGAGGCGCTCCTTGCCGACGGCCCGCGGCGCTTCAGTCGTGGCCGCGCGCACCCGCGACATTCGCTGCTCGCGCAATTGCTCATACAGATTCTTGTAGGATGACAGCACGTCGGCAAATACCCATTTGTTGGTATCGGCGATCAGGCGCCGGCTGATCTCGTCGATCTTGTGCGGATCGGAGGCGACTGCGAGCATGCTGTCGGCCAGGGATCTCGGATCGGCCTCGGTCAGCCAGCCGGTCACGCCGTGCTCGATCACCTCGGGCATGCCGCCGAAACGCGTTCCGAGCAGCGGCCTGCCGGCCGCCTTGGCATCTGCGACGACGAGCGGACCGGGGTCGTGCCAGATCGATGGCGCGACCACCACGTCGACCTGCTTGTAGAAATCGTCCGGCGCCACGAAGCCCATGAACTCGACACGCGCATGCGGCGCGAGCGCCCTGAGGCGACGTTGCTCCTCCTCGCTGACCCGGCCGGCGATCATCATCCGGATGCGGTCGGGGGGCAGCATGGCAAGAGCATGCATCAAATTGTCGATGCCCTTCTCCTCGGTGAGCCGGCCGATGAACCCGAACGTCACTTCCGTGGTGCAGACCGGACGGGGATAGGGTTCACGCGGCGGCTCGGTCGAGGCGTTGCGGATCACGGTTCGGATCGGCGTCTCCGCGAACATGCCCATGTCGGTGTGAATGGACAGCACGCGCTCGCTCACGCCGACCACAGCGCTCAGCCAGTGCGTCGCCCGCTTGCGATGGAAGGTCAGGATCCCGCAGCTCGTGCAGGTGTGCTCGCAGGAGCGTCCCTTGTCGAAGCGCGAACAGCGCGGACAGGTCAGATAATAATCGTGAAGTGTATGCAGCACCGGCACGCCGAGCTGGGCGGCAACGCGCCAGATCGCGGTGGTGAGACCTGACAGATTGTTGGAGTGCAGCACGTCCGGCTTGAAGGCCCGGATGCGTTCCGCGATCACCGGCGCCTGCATCTGCCAGTCGTCGACCGCATGCCAGATGCTGCGCAGGACGGTGTTCTTCTGCTCCGTGAAGGGCCGATAAACGTTCTGCACCGGCGCGGAATAGACGTTGATGCCGTTGCAGCTTTCGCGCTCCTGCCCAGGGGACGATGCGGCCCGGATCACCTCGACCTCGTCTCCGCGCTGCACCAGGCCTTCGGCGAAGCGCCGCGCGAAAATCTCGGCGCCGCCGACGATCTTGGAGGCCTGAGGCGTCGGATAAAGCGTGGACGTCAAAAGAACTTTCATCACTGAACCTCATGTTCTGCAAAATCGCGCTTACCGCGCCGGCCTTATCTCCAGGGCGGGCATGGCACCGTTGCTCCCTGCAATGAGAACCGGCGTGCTCGAAACAGGAATCCAGGCACCGGACGCCGGTCTTGCGGCCGAGTCGCACGGCATCGCAAACGTTGCGCCGTCCTGCTCGCCCTTGATCCGGACCTCGTAACGCCGGTCGGGAGCCTCCGACCAGACCGCAACTCTGCCGCCGGACGTCGTCGTTGCGTTGATCGACACGACGCCGCTGGCGAGCTCGCGTTTCTCGGCGCTCAGGCTGGAGCGGATGAAAGCCCAGGCGCCCTGGACCGCGCAGGCGACGGGCTTCGGCGAATTGTCGAAACGGTAGAGCCCGAAATTGTGCTCCAGGTCCGATGGATTCTGTCCGCTGTCCTTGAGCTCGTAGAGCCACATGCCTTTGAGCCAGCGCGACGCGGTCGACGCCCACAGGATGAGCTGCGCACTGTTGTCGGCCTGGGCCTGCTCGCTGACGCCGCATTTGTTGCTGGCCGTGGTCCAGCCGGTCTCCGTGACATAAATCGGGAAGTCGGGGTTTCCGCTGGCCTGGCCGACGAGCCGGTGGAACGCCGTGAGCCGCTCGACGATTTCGGCCGAGGTCCGTTTGCTCGGGCCCATGCAAAAATTGTAGAGATGGATCGAAGCGCCGTCGGCGTACTGCAGAATGCCGGTCCGCAGCATCTTCTCCGTCCATGTCCAGCCCAGATCGTCGCCGAGGGCGCCGACCAGGAACGGCGCATTCGGCGCAGCGCGCTTGACTGCCGGTCGTGCGACTTGCGCCAGCGCCAGATAATTCTCCGGCGAGAACGCAGCATCTTTCTTTGCCGCCAGGTTCCACTCGTTCCAGAGCTCGAACAGGGGATGCTGCGCCACGACGGATTGCGCCGCCGTGGTCGCATAGTCGGCGAACCGCTGCCGCGCCTCATCGGTCGTCGGCGGCGAGGAATTCGGAACGAGATGATGGCCGAACGCGAGGATCAACAGCGGACGTGCAATGCCGGACCTGACCTGCGCCTCGAGCCGGCCGAGCCTGGGCGTGAAGCCCATCCGGCGCCCTGCCGATTCGAAATCGGACCAGGGGAAATCGTCGCGGAAGGCGTTGAGGCCGAGTTGCTTGATCTGGGCGATGTTCTCCGCAGGCACGTATCCCCGCGCGCTCACGGGCCCGCCCAGCCCCTGATGGGTGCCGACACCGAGCAGGAAGCGGGCGTCGAGCGGCTGCGCGTGCTGAGCGAAGGCGGGGACCGACAGAACGATGGCCGAGATGAGGCCCGCCAAGCGAAGGACATTGTCGCGAAGCAACGTGCGTGGACGTGTCATGGTCCAGATCATGCTCAGGCGCGATGCGACATCGGAGAGCATCGCTATTGCGATCTCCCGCATCTGCGAGGACAAACGTGCATGTTGATCATCAGAAATTCTTGGAGAGATCCGACTGCAGCCCCGCCTTCGCTTCGACGGGTGCCCGGTGGTCCTGAAGCAGCTCGACATAGACCTGTTGCAATTGAGCATGCGTCTTCTCGACGTCATACAGCTGCTTGAAGCGGTCGTAGCCGCGCTGCCCGAGCACCTTGAGGTCGAGATCGAGCGCTCGCCGGAAGCCGTCGATGAGCGGCTGAACGGCGACGGGCTCACAAAGCACGCCGGTGACGCCGTCGACGACGATCTCGGGCAAGGCGCCGCTGCGGAATGCCAGGATGGGCTTGGCCGCGCGCATCGCTTCCAGGGCAACGAGGCCGAAGGCTTCCCATCGTGACGGAATCACGACGAGGTCGGCGGCCTCGAGCTGGGTCTCGATGGTCGGGCGGTCCAGCCAGCCCAGCAGGGACACGTTGGAAGGCACCGTCGGGCCTTCATACTTGTTCACGACGGACGCGCCGATCATGCGAATCTCGAGGACATCCTCGAGCGCGCTCGCCGCTTCGATCAGGAGATCGAAGCCCTTCTGCCGATCCAGGCGTCCGATGAACAGCACCTTGACCTTCTTGGAGGTCCAGTCCGCCGAGACCGGTTGCGGCGTCCGGCTCTTCGAGATGCCGTTGTGGACCAGGGTGAGGCGGTCGGCGGGAATTCCCGCGCGCACCGCCTCGTTATACTCGTCGCCCGAGATGCAGATGATTCGGTCCGAGGTGCGCGCAAGCAGGTTCTCCGCGCTCTTCGTCAGCAAATGACTGAAGCGGCCGGTCTCGCGCGAAAACGCCCAGCCGTGCGGGCAATAGACGACGCGCGGTCCGCCCGAGCGGGCGGCAAGCGCGGGCCGGAGCACGAGCCCTGCAAAGGAAGAATGCAGGTGCACCACGTCCGGCCTGAAGGCGTCCAGCGCTTGCATGCTCGCACGCAGCATCTGGAATAGGCCGGCGACGCTGCGGCCGGATCGCTCGAATGTCGTAATCTGGTTGTCGTCGATCGCGCCGAGGTCGCCCCGATGATCCGACGGCACGACATAGTGCACGTTCTCGGCACCGAAGCTGGCCTGCTGCTGAGGATGCAACTCGTTCAGATAACTCGCGATCCCGCCACGGATCGTTTCAGCGATGTGCAGCACTTTCATCGTTTGCCTTGCGTAGGGCCGCGTTGGAGAGCCGGACATCGTGTATCCCTGTTCTGTGTTCGCTAGTGCGAAACACAGTTCCTCGAATACGTAGCGATATTGGGGCAGCGATGTGGTGATGTTGCGCCAAGGCGTTGGTGCTTGCGATCACGGCAAGAACGATGAAGAAGAATCATGGAACCAGGCAAAGAGCTGCGAGTTGCAAACCGTTTGTGCAAGAACCGTTGCGCGCGACAGGCGAATCGCGCTGCGTTTCACGCAGCGCTAGCGACGTTCGCCGGCGTTGCGAGGTGATCGAGCAGCGCCTTCGCCGATTTCTTCCATGAATAGAAGGCAAGGCGATCCTGTTGCCGCCTGCGTTCCTGGTCCGAGATCGCGCCGATTGCCAGTCTTTCGAGCATGAGCTGCTTCAGCGCCTGGGCATCCGTGGCGTTAAAATACGCAGCCGCGTCGCCGCACGTCTCCACGACGGCGTCGGCTCTCGAGGCGATGACCGGGCAGCCGAAGATCATGGCTTCGAGCGGCGGCACGCCGAACCCCTCGTAGAGGGAGGGAAACACGAAGGCCGATGCATGCGCATAGAGCGCGGCAATCTCGCTGTCGGTCAGACGGCCAGCCAGCAGCAGGCCGGAAGCCCCTTCGCCCGAATTATCCTGAAAGACCTTGCTGTTATCGCCGCCGACGATGACCAGGGGAACGTCGGGCAGATCGAGCAACTGGGTGGCGCAGATCGCGACGGAGAGATTCTTGTTCTTGGTTTTCGAGCCCACGAAGAGGAAGAACTTCTGTGGCTGAACGCCAAGTCGGGCAAGAATGCCGGGATCGGGCTTCGTGGCTGCAAAGTGCTCGGCGCTGTTGGGGAAGATCGGAATGCGCGATGCCGAGAGATTCAGCACGTCCGCAAGCTCCTTGCGGGAAAATCCCGACACCGTTGCGATGCTTGCGTGCCGGGCGAGCATCCGCCCCATCGTGCGATGGACGGTTAGATAGCGCCAGTTGAAGAAGTCGGGCCTGCGAAAGACCTGGGCGTCGTGAATCACGACAATGTGGTCGCGATGGAAGACGGGTCCGGAATTGGCCAGGCTGATCAAGCGGCCTCCGGCGGCAGCGCGGGCAAGATCGACTTGATCCCACGCGTGCCCATGCAACCGGCCGACAGCGCGAATCTTGATCCGGTCGAGATCAAGTTCCTCGCTTGCATCCGCCGGCTTCAACAATTGCCAGTCTGCGTTGCGCAGCGATGCCGGAACCTGCTCCGAGGCGAGCAGTCCGTCGATCGCCTTGACCATTTCGGCGGCATAGCGCTGCACGCCCGTGAGCTTTTGCGACAGAAAGCGGCCGTTGATGAAGAATTTCAATTGAGGACCACGATGGTTCATGGAGTTCCGGCCGGGTTCGCGGGGAGCTCGCGGTGGAGGAGCCGCACGTGAGCAATGGTTAGGTACAGAAATATGACGTAGCTCGGCATGGCTCGGAGGCGCCGCCTGCATGGCCCGGCGTCCCTTGCTGCGTACCAGGCCGGGGGTGTAGAGGTCGGCCATGACCGACGACACCCACTCTATCCGCAGCGGCTCGCTCACCGCGACCGTCAAAGCGCACGGCGCCGAGCTCTGCTCGCTGAAGGGCGGCGGCACCGAATTCCTCTGGCAGGCGGGGCCGGAATGGCCGCGTCACGCGCCGCTGCTGTTTCCGATCGTCGGGCGTCTTGCCAACGACGAATTGCGGCACCAGGGCAAGACGTATCGGATGACGCAGCACGGCTTTGCCCGCGACAGCCGCTTCGCGTGGGCAGAGCGCGGCGAGAGCCGTTGCACCCTGGTGCTCGACGACAATGAGACGACGCGCGCGCTCTATCCGTTTCCATTCCGGCTCACGGCGGCCTATGCGATCGATGAGTCGGGCCTCGATCTGACGCTCACGATCGCCAACACCGGCAAGGAGACATTGCCGGCATCGCTCGGCGGTCATCCCGCCTTCAATTGGCCGTTGCAGCCCGGCGCGGCCAAGGAGAGCTATGCGCTGACCTTCGCGAACGTCGAACCGTCGCCGATTCGCCGTCTCGAAGGTGGATTGCTGCGGCCGGCGGCGGAGCCGAGCCCGGTCAGAGGCACCACGCTTGCCCTGTCGGACTCCCTGTTCGTCGACGACGCCATCATCTTCGACCGCATCGAGAGCACTTCGGTCCGCTATGCCGCGGCGGGCGGTGCATCCACCGGGCCATGGCTGAAAATGTCCTGGCGCGGATTTCGCGAGCTCGGCGTCTGGTCGAAACCATCGGGCGCGCCGTTCCTCTGCATCGAGCCCTGGCGCGGCTACGCCAGTCCCGCGGGCTTCCAGGGCGAGTTCACGGACAAGCCGGGACTGATGCACATCGCAGCCGGCGCCGAAGAGCAATTGTCGTTCCGCATCGAGGTCGGATCGTCCTGAGGGCTGCGAGCTGATCGATGATGCCTAGAGCATGATCCGGAAAAGTGCATAGCGGTCTTCCGAAAAGATCATGCTCAAACAACAACCCAAAGCGTGATGACGATTCATCCTGATCGCATCGCGCTTTAGACCTCGATGCGCGTGAGATCCTCGCCGAGCACGACCGGTCCTGCATAGTCCCGCCTGACGTCGTCGAGCAATGCGGCCAGCATGGCATCGTCGGTGCGCGGACGGTGATGGGTCAGCGCGAGCTTCTTGACGCCGGCTTTGGCCGCGATCTTCCCGACGGTGTCGCCGCAGGCGATCGTGTATTTCGCGAGCCGGCGCAAATGCTCGGTGTTGATCTCCGGCGTGGCGAGGAAGCAGCACTGCACCAATAGATCGGCTCCCTCAGCCAGCCGCTCGAGCCCGGGGCAGGGGACGGTGTCGCCGGAAATCGCGATGACCTTACCTTCCGCCTCGAAGCGGTAACCGAGACACATCCAGCGCGCCAGGAAGGCCGGCGGCATGTCGAGGCCATCGCCATGCGAGACCAGCTCTGCGCTGATCTTCCAGCGCCCGGTGTCGAGAACGGGACCCGGCACGATGTCCGTCGCGGCGACAGGCTTCCAGCCGCCGAAGCTCGGCTCGCCCTTGTCCCGCCAGATGATGTCCTTGTCGTAGACCTGCGTGATCAGCGTGTCGACGAGCCGCTCGGTGTCCGGCGGCCCGTAGACGCGCAGCTCGTCCTTGCGCCCGTTCATCCATGAATTCAGCATCACGTCGTAGAGGTCGCCGATGTGGTCGAAATGGTGATGGGTAAGGAAGACCGTGTTGATGGCGCCGAGCGGCACGCCCGCTTTGTGAAGCTGCACCACGACGCCGCGGCCGGCGTCGAACAGGATGTTCTCCTCGCCAAGCCGGATCAGCGTGGTCGTCGCCATGCGACGCGGGTCCGGGCGCGGGCCGCCGGTGCCGAGCAGTATGATCTCCATGCGCCACCTCCGGGTGCAGGTCTTGTACACACAGTAGATGTGAAGCTCACGGGGGAGCAAGCCGCGGCGGGCTGCTCGACGTGCGATCTGATTTTCAGAAGTCGGGAGCCCGCCGGCGGTCGTGATGGCGCACGGAATGAGAATTGTGGGCCAGTTCATACTTAATCCGTCGAGAGCATGACCAATGTTGTTTGCGCATCACAACGCGCCTAGTATCGCGGCAGGCAATTTCGGGGGCTCGAACAGGCTGTGAATGTCCGTTCACATGACAGCGCGTTGCGCGGCGAGTTGAATGCGCAGGTCGGATCGCAGGTCCAAGGGACATCCAGGACCGTGGCGATTTCCGCACGCCAGGACCTGCGTCCGCCCGGCCGCGAGCGGCTGATCGTCGTCGAGGACGATCCGGTGACGCGGACCATGCTGGTCGACTATTTCAGCGACAACAATTTCGACGTGGTCGGCGCCGGCTCCTGCACGGAGTGCCGTCAGGCGCTGCGCGCGCGCACCGATCTCGTCTTCCTCGATGTGCAACTGCCCGACGGCGACGGCTTCGAGCTCGCCAAGGAGATCCAGGCCACCAGCAACGCCGGCATCATCTTCGTGACGCGGCGCGACACCGACGTCGACCGCATTCTCGGCCTCGAGGTCGCCGGCGACCATTACGTCACCAAGCCGATCAACCTGCGCGATCTGCTCGCGCGTGCGCGCAGCGTGCTGCGGCGCCGCTCGATCGACCGCAAGGCGGCGCGCAACCACAATTCGATCGCGTTCGGCGACTGGATCATCGACCTGACCCGGCGCGAATTGCTCGGCAACGACGGCAAGCCGGTGGCGCTGACGCGCGCCGAATTCGACCTGCTCGCGGCGCTCGTCGGCGCCGACGGCAGGCCGCTCAGCCGCGACTATCTGATCGAGGTCGTCAGCAATCGCCAGGCCGAGGTCGACATCCGCACGGTCGACGCGCTGGTGGCGCGGCTGCGCCGCAAGCTCGTCGGCAGCGGCACGCCCGTGATCGCGACCGTCACCGGCGTCGGCTACAAGCTCGCGCTCAGCGAGCGGCTGTAGGGTATCGTTTTCAACGCGCTGCGACGCGCTTCCACTTTGCCTCGATGCGAGCCTTGATCTTGCTGACCTTGGCCTCGTGGGCCGCCCAATAGGCGCGGCTGGCGGCCGCGGTACCTTGTCGATATTGGGCATAGACCGCTTTGGGCTGCACCGGCATTTTTGGGCGGCTCGCCGGTTTCACGGGCGCCGCAGCCACAACCGCCGGCGCCGGATCGGGAGCAGCCGCAGCTTCGGCTCGTTCCGGCATCGCGTTCATCGCGACAAGCCGGTTGCGGGCCCGGTTGCAATAGACCTGCGACCGCGCGGTCATCTCCTCTTCGCCATGACCCGCCCGGTATTTCATCAGGGCGCGGCAGAGGTCCCCGCCCGAAAGCCGCCAGGCCTGGCTGAGATAAAGCACCCCGTAATGGATGTTGACGTCGGGTTCGGCCAGCTCCGCGGTGCTGCCGTGGAAGCCCAGCATCGCCGCAGTCTCGGGGCGCACCTGCATCAGGCCGATTTCGCCCGCGCTGCCGATGACCGCCGGGTTATAACCGCTTTCGACGAAGACGACCGCCTCGGCGATATCGGCCGGCAGACTGGTGCTCTTGGTTTCCCTCTCGATGATCTTCCGGATCGTGACCCGCGACGACGGCGTTTCGCCGGCGCCGAGCTCGATGCTGCCGTCGCTCGCATGCGCGCCGATCGGGGCCGACACGAGCAGGGCGATCGCGACGTGCCTCCACGTCGCGCCGAGAACGAAGCGTGCCCGATCCCACAGCATGGGCCCGTCATAGAGCGCCGGAGTTAACAAACCGACCTCTGCGGTGTGCGCGTCACGGGCGCGCGCGGGCGCTCTGGTCGGTGGATCTGGCCTGCGACGGCTCCGCGAGTTGATCGTCGACCGCATAGAGCGTGCAGCTGGGCGACCATTTCATGCAGGCCGCCAGCGAATCGCGCCGGGCGTCTTCAGTCGTCGCGCGGCCGGTGCGCCAGCCGTAACCGCCGTTCGGCGACACCGCAAAGGCCTTATGCGGCAGCAGGCTGGCGAGATAGCGCGCGAACTCGGCCCGCGCGGCCTCGCTCAGCTGGCGTGGCGGCGGCAGCGGATCGGGCAGGCTCAGCAGTTCATGGCCGAGCCCGCGCTCGCGCAGGAAGGCGTCGAGATACGGCGTCCATTGCGGTCGGCCCGCGACCGAATAGAGATAGTGGCCGTCCTCGCCGTAAGCCGGCGCCGCGACGAACCTCGCATTGCCGCCGGCGGCGCGAAACCCGTCATGGAGCCGGCGCGCGAGGTCCGGACCAAAATAGGAATCGTTGCTCGCATAGACCCACAGCATCGGCACGCGCGAGGTCTTGCCGAAGGTGGCGAAGGCCTGCACCAGTCCATCCGGATTGCAGACATCGTCGGTCTCGCGCGAGCCGCGGCCGCCCGCAAAATTGATCGCGGCGACGAGGCCCGCCGGCGGCTGCGCGCTCAGCGCCACCGTGGCAAGGCCGCCGGCGGAATGGCCGGCCGCGATCATGCCTGAAATCGTCACGTCGGCCCGGTGCGCCATCGCATCGATCGCGGCGCGCAGATCGGCAACCGCGACGGCAGCCGCCGGCAGGTACGCGGCCTTGGCGCAACCGCCGACGCTGTCGACGCGCCCGCCGGGTGAGGTGCCGTAGCCGCGCCGCATCACGACCAGCGCCGCAAAGCCGCGCCGGGCGTATTCCAGCGCGATGCCGTAATATTTGTGCGCCGACATGGTCGCGCGGTCCTCGAACTTGCGCGGCGAGCCGTGGCTGAGCAGCGCCAGGGGATAGCGCTTGGTCCCGACGGGCCGCACCAGGAAGGCTTCCAGCCCTTGCGGTCCGGCCTCGACCATCGGGATGCGCAGGTCCTCCGTGTAGAACTCCGCGGCGCGCGCCGGTGCACCGGCCAGGATGAGGCCGGCGATCAGCATGAGCAGCTTGCGCGAAGGGATCATGAGACGATTCGAAAGGGCGGTGCTGCCGAGCATAGCACGAACCCGCTCATGGGGACTGCAGCGCCTCCAAGGAACGCCTTCGCCCTCGCGGGTGTTGTGCTCTTGGCGGGGGCTGGGCCGATGCTATGGTGTCCCGCACTCACGACAGGACGAGGGTATTCCAGTGGCTGATGTTCATCCCGCGGCGGGCCAGCAGGCCTCGCCGGACGCGCTCACCAATATTCCGCGGCTGGTGACGGCCTATTTCGCCGGCAAGCCGGATGCGTCCGATCCGGCACAGCGCGTGGCGTTCGGCACGTCGGGCCATCGCGGCACCTCGTTCAAGAACACGTTCAACGAAGGCCACATCCTCGCGACCACGCAGGCGATTTGCGATTACCGCAAGGAGAAGGGCCTGACCGGCCCGCTCTTCATCGGCATCGACACCCATGCGCTGGCCGAGCCGGCGCTTGCAAGCGCCATCGAGGTGTTCGCCGCCAACGGCGTCGAGGTCATGATCGACAAGGACGGCGGCTACACGCCGACGCCGGTCATCTCGCATGCGATCCTCACCTACAATAAGGGCCGCACCTCTGGCCTCGCCGACGGCGTCGTCATCACCCCCTCGCATAACCCCCCCGAGGACGGCGGCTACAAATACAATCCGCCCCATGGCGGCCCGGCCGATACGGATGTGACCGGGGCCGTCGAGAAGCGCGCCAACGCCTATCTCGCGGGCGACCTCGAGGACGTGAAGCGCATCGACTATGCCAGGGCGCGCAAGGCCGCGAATGTGCACCCTTACGACTTCGTCACGCCTTACGTCGCCGATCTCGGCAATGTCGTCGATCTCGACCTCGTCAAGTCCGCTGGCGTCAGAATAGGCATCGATCCGCTCGGCGGCGCCGCCGTGCATTACTGGCATCCGATCATCGAGCGCTACGGCCTCAACGCCACGATCGTGAACGAGGCGATCGATCCGACCTTTCGTTTCATGACGGTGGACTGGGACGGCAAGATCCGCATGGACTGCTCCTCGCCCTACGCGATGGCGAGCCTGATCGGCATGCGCGACCGCTTCGACGTCGCCTTTGCCAACGACACCGACGCGGACCGCCACGGCATCGTCACGCGCACCGGCGGGTTGATGAATCCGAACCATTACCTGGCGACCGCGATCTCCTACCTGTTCGCGCACCGCTCCGATTGGGGCAAGGATGCCGCGATCGGCAAGACCGTGGTGTCGAGCTCGATCATCGACCGCGTCGCCAAGAAGCTCGGCCGCAAGCTGGTGGAGACGCCGGTCGGCTTCAAATGGTTCGTCGACGGCCTCATCACCGGCGGCTTCGGCTTCGGCGGCGAGGAGAGTGCAGGGGCCTCGTTCCTGCGCCGCGACGGCGCGGTGTGGACCACCGACAAGGACGGAATCATCCTCGGCCTGCTCGCCGCCGAGATCATGGCCAAGACCGGCCGCGATCCCAGCCAGATCTTCAATGATCTCACCGCCGAGTTCGGCATGCCGCATTACGCGCGCATCGACGTCGCCGCCACCGGGCCGCAGAAGAACATCCTCAAATCCGTCACGCCGGAGCAGCTCGGCCTCAAGGACCTCGCCGGCGATCCGGTTCGCGCGACGCTGAGCAAGGCGCCCGGCAACGGCCAGCCCTTCGGCGGCATCAAGGTCGAGACCGATTTCGGCTGGTTCGCCGCGCGGCCGTCCGGCACCGAGGACGTCTACAAGATCTACGCCGAAAGCTTCCGCAGCCCCGAGCACCTGAAACGGATCCAGGAGGAAGCCCAAGCGGGATTGGCGAAAGTCTTCGCGGCGTAAGGTACGCGATCGCTCCGCCTGCTTGTATACAGCTGGATCGCTAATGGTATCATTGTAGGGTCTCTGAGGCCTTGAACTATTCCGTCCCTCCGCTATTGTATACATAACGTATTCATAAGCCGTGGGAGTGAGACAATGACAAAGCCCTTCCCCATGAACGCCTGGTACGCCGCGGCGTGGGACGCCGACGTCAAGGCGGCGCTGCTGCCGCGGACGATCTGCGGCAAGCACGTCGTGATGTACCGCAAGGCCGACGGCTCGGTGGCCGCGCTGGAGGACGCCTGCTGGCACCGCCTGGTGCCGCTGTCCAAGGGCCGGCTCGAAGGCGACACCGTCGTCTGCGGCTATCACGGCCTGAAGTACAACGCGCAGGGGCGCTGCACCTTCATGCCTTCGCAGGAGACCATCAACCCCTCGGCCTGCGTGCGTGCCTATCCCGTGGTCGAGCGTCACCGCTTCATCTGGCTCTGGATGGGCGATCCCGCGCTCGCCGATCCCGCGCTCGTCCCAGACATGCACTGGAATCACGACCCGGCCTGGGCCGGCGACGGCAAGACCATCCACGTCAACTGCGACTACCGCCTCGTGCTCGACAATCTCATGGATCTCACCCACGAGACCTTCGTGCACGGCTCCTCCATCGGCAATGACGCCGTCGCCGAGGCGCCGTTCGACGTCACCCATGGCGAGAAGACGGTGACGGTGACGCGCTGGATGCGCGGCATCGAGCCGCCGCCGTTCTGGGCCAAGCAGCTCGGCAAGCCCGGCCTCGTCGACCGCTGGCAGATCATCCGCTTCGAGGCGCCGTGCACCATCGCCATCGACGTCGGCGTCGCCCCCGCTGGCACCGGCGCGCCGGAAGGCGACCGCTCGAAAGGCGTCAACGGCTGCGTACTCAACACCATCACGCCGGAGACCGAGAAGACCTGTCACTACTTCTGGTCCTTCGTCCGCAATTATCGCATCAGTGAGCAGCGCATCACCACCGAGATCCGCGAGGGCGTCTCCGGCATCTTCCGCGAGGACGAGCTGATCCTCGAAGCGCAGCAGCGCGCGATGGACGAGAACCCCGACCGCATCTTCTACAATCTCAACATCGACGCCGGTGCGATGTGGTCGCGCAAGCTGATCGACCGGATGCTGGCGAAGGAGAACGCCCCAAAGCACCTTCAGGCCGCGGAGTAGAGCATGGCCGAGCGTGAGGTCGACCGCTCCGTCTCCCAGACCGTGAAGGCGCAGCTCGCACTGCGCGACCAGATCCTCTCGGGCGCCTTGCGGCCGGGCGAACGCATCTCCGAGCTGCAGGCGGTGGAGACGACCGGCGCCTCGCGCACCCCGGTGCGCATGGCGCTGGTGCGGCTGGAGGAGGAGGGTCTCCTGGAGGCGATCCCCTCCGGCGGCTTCATGGTGAAGGCGTTTTCGGAGCGCGACATCTCCGATTCCATCGAGCTGCGCGGCACGCTGGAAGGCCTGGCGGCGCGCTTTGCCGCCGAGCGCGGCGTCTCCGCGCGCGAGCTCGAGCCGCTGAAGGAGTGCCTTGCTGCCATCGACGAGCTGCTAGGGCAGGTGCCGATCTCGGTCGACGCCTTCTCGTCCTACGTCACGCTGAATGCGCGCTTCCACGCCCAGCTCACGGAACTGTCGCGCAGCCCGCCGCTGATCCGGCAGATCGACCGCGCCTCCGCGCTGCCCTTTGCCTCGCCGAGCGGCTTCGTGATGGCGCAATCGGCGCTGCCGGAGGCGCAGCAGATCCTGATCATCGCCCAGGAGCACCATCGCGTCGTGATCGACGCCATCGAGAACCGCGAAGGCGCCCGCGCCGAGGCCGTCATGCGCGAGCATGCCCGGCTCGCGGTGCGAAACCTGCGGCTCGCACTGCGCAACCGCACCCATCTCGACCTCTTGCCGGCGCTCGCGCTGATCAAGACCGCAACCGATTGAGGGCAGTCACCATGCGCTTCATCGAAACCTGGACCCCGGCAACGCTCGTCGCCACCCGCGATCTCACCCCGAACGTCCGCGAATTCCTGATCAGGCCGGATCAGTTCGAGGCTGCGGCCTATCCCGTCGGCAGCCACATCAATGTCAGCGTCACCATCGACGGCCTGCCGGAGACGCGGTCCTATTCGCTGGTCGGCGAGGCCTCCTCGCACGGCCTGAAGATCGCGGTGCGTCGCGCTGAGGATTCCCGCGGCGGCTCGCGCTACATGTGGTCCTTGCAGCCGGGTGCGCGGCTCGACATCACCCAGCCCGCCTCGCTGCTCGCGGTCGATTGGACCCGCGACAAGTATTGCCTGATCGCCGGCGGCATCGGCATCACCCCGATCCTCGGCGCCGCGCAGGCGCTGGCGCGGCGTGGCGCGGACGTCGCGCTGCACTATGCGGTGCGCTCGCGCCGCGAGGCCGCGTATCTCGACGACCTCGCCGCGATGCTTGGTGACCGCCTCGTCGTTCATGCCAGCGACGAAGGCAAGCGGCTCGATCTCGACGCGCTGTTCGCCACATTGCCGCAAGGTGCGCTGGCCTTGTTCTGCGGCCCGATGCGGATGCTGGATGCCGCGCGCCATGCCTGGATCGGCGCCGGCCATCCGCTCCCCGATCTCCGCTACGAGACCTTCGGCTCCAGCGGCACGCTGCCGACCGAAACGTTCACGGTGCGCCTCAAGGACTCCGGTGTCGAGCTCGAGATCCCGCGCGAGCGCTCGATGCTCGACGTGCTCAATGCCAGCGGTTTTGAGGTGATATCCGATTGCAAGCGCGGCGAATGCGGCCTCTGCGCCATCGACGTGGTCGACGTCGACGGCGAGATCGACCATCGCGACGTCTTCTTCAGCGACCACCAGAAGCAAGCCAACCAGAAGATCTGCGCCTGCGTCTCCCGCGCGCGGGGAACGATCACGGTGGATACGCTGCTGAGGGCGGATGCGGTTTGATACTGGGAGAGGTCGTCATGCCCGGGCTTGTCCCGGGCATCCACGTTCTTCCGCCGTGAGGCTAGGCGTGGATGGCCGGGACAAGCCCGGCCATGACGCGTGTCGAAGCGTGGTGTCTACGCCGCGAAAGTCGCCCGATACGCCTTCGTCTCCAGCAGCGCCATCACGCCGTCCGCGGCCACCGGCCGGCTGATCAGATAACCCTGCACCTCGTCGCAGCCGATCTGCCTGAGATATTCGAGCTGGCCCGTGGTCTCGACGCCCTCCGCCACCACGCCGATCTGCAAATCGCGCGCGAGCGACATCACTGATTTCACGATCGCCGCGCAGTCCGGCTGCACCAGCATGTCGCGGATGAAGGACTGGTCGATCTTGATGCGGCTGAACGGCAGCTTGCGGAGGTAAGTCAGCGAGGAGAAGCCGGTGCCGAAATCATCGAGCGCCACGGTGACGCCGAGCTCCAGCAGTGCGTTCAGCACCGTCGCGGCCGAGCCGTACTTCGACAGCAGCATCGATTCCGTGATCTCGATCTCGAGCCGGTGCGGGGCGATCCTGGCATCGGCGAGCGCCTGCACGATGGTCTGGAGGATGGCCGTGTTGTGAAATTGCGCGGCCGAGAAATTCACGGCGACCCTGATCTCTTCCGGCCATTCCGCAACCGTCGCGCAGGCGCGGCGGATGACCCACTCGCCGATCTCGTGGATCAGCCCGCTCTCCTCCGCGATGGGTATGAACTCGCTCGGCGGCACCAGCCCGCGCGAAGGATGCTGCCAGCGCAATAGCGCCTCGAAGCCGGTGATGCGGTTGCTGCCGAGGTCGAGGAACGGCTGGAACACCAGGAACAGCTCGTTGCGCGCAATCGCGCCTGCGAGGTCCGATTGCAGCGCCTTGCGGTCGCGGGACGATCTGTCGTCGGCCTGTTCGAAGAAGCAGGCCGTGCCCGGCCCCGCCTTCTTGGCGCGGTAGAGCGCGGCATCGGCATTCTTCAGGAGGTCGAGCGGCGTGGTGCCGTCGCGCGGCGCCAGCACGATGCCGACGCTGGTCGCGCCGACGATCTGGCGGCCCTCGATCTGGAACGGTTCGCGGAAGGCCGCGACGAAGCGTTCGGCGATCTCGAGCGCATCCTCCGGCCGCGTCAGATGGGCCATCACCAGCGCGAACTCGTCGCCGCCGATCCGCGCGACGTGCTCGGCTGCGCGCGTGCAGCGTTGCAGGCGGCTTGCGACCTGGACCAGGAATTCGTCCCCGGCGGGATGGCCGAACTGGTCATTGACCTCCTTGAAGCGGTCGAGATCGAGCAGGAGCACCGCGAATTCCTCGCCCGATAGCGCCAGCCGCTTGAGCGCGGCATCGAGCGTTTCGTTGAAGGCGACGCGGTTGGGCAGATGGGTCAGGGGATCGAGCCGCACCGTGCGCTCGGCCTCGATCTGCCGCATCACGCGCCGCGCGAACGAGAACGAATTGACGAACACGCCGCGCAAAAGCACGCTGCCGTAGACCACGACGAGAAAGGCGATGAGGACAAAGGCGAGATCGCCGTTCCGGCCGAGGCAGATGGCGATGCCGAGGAAGATCGGCGCCGTGAAGGCGATCGCCGCGATCGGAATGGTGGCGAAGGCGAGCGCGCCGCCGGCCAGCATGCCCGCGCACAGGCAGGTGATGACGAGCTGACCGCCGTTCGAGGCGTCCGCGAAGAAGGCGACCGGGACGATGCCCCAGGCGGCGCCGAGGATGAAGGCGTTGCGCACCAGCCGGTGCATCGCGCGCCGCGAGACGAATTGCGGCTTGGTGATGCGGCGCGCCGCGTGCGATTGCAGGCCGAACACGATTGCGGCGGCGGCGACGGATGCCGCCCAGATCAGGGCAGGGATCCTGTCCGGCGAGGCCCACAGCGCGATCGCGAGCACGACGGCGTTGCAGGCATTGGCCAGCATGATGCCGACCGAATAGCCGAGCACCAGCGACATCTGCTCGGCGCGGATATGCCCGGCCACCGCCTCGTCGGTTGCGGGACCGCCAAAAGCCGACAGATCGCCGGCGAACAGCCGGGCGACATAGTTGGTCGTTTGAGTCCGCATTCCAGAGCCTAGCACCACGGGCCGTTCTTTTCGGCTCGATCGGGAGAATTCGCCGCAAATCTTTGACGAACTATGAATTATCCCCGTTTCCCGCGCCGGCCGCGACCACTTCTGCGTGTTCGTCACGCAGTATCGATAACAAATCGATACAAATGCGCGGCGATGGCGCCGTGCTCGTATCCTCTTGAACTCGTGCCGCATCAGCCCCGGGCGATGTTCGCTTCACGCTGGCCGCGAAGCGCCGCAGGTCACTGCGAAGGGACCTCCGGGTCAAATTGAGCGAGCGCGCGGCCTTACTTGTGTGATGCCGACCCCCGAAATCGCGAGCAGCCCGCCGATGATCAGCTTTGGCGTCATGCGTTCGCCGAGGAAGAGAATGCTCGAAAGCAGGGCAAAGACCGGAAGCAGCAGACCGAAGGGCGCGACGCGGATCATCGAGCAACGGGCAATCAGCCAAAACCACAGGCCAAACCCGATGATCCCGCCGATGAAGACCGTGTAGGCGAGCGCCAGCCAACCCCGTTCGCCTGCCGTCGCGAGGCTCGCCGCTTGTCCATATTCGAGGAGCAACGACATCAACATGACCTGCGGCACCGTGAGCAGCGACGACCATCCCATCAGCATCAAGGGATCGAAGGGGCCGTAACGTTTCGTCAACACGTTGGATACCGCGAAGGCGAAAGCTGCTCCGACCACAAGCAGCAGCGGAAGCGGGTTGGCGGACTGGACCGGCTCCGCTGCCAGCACGGTCACGCCGGCGAATGCAAGCGCCACTCCGGCACAGGTGGCGAGTGACGGCCTCTCCGCGAGCAGCGGCCAGGCCAGCAGGACGGTGAACGGCGTAGCGAGCTGGTATGCGACCGCCGACATGCTTCCGGAGCCGAGCCCAAGGCCAACATAGAACAGCCCGAAATTCAATCCACCAAGGAAGATCGAAATGGCCGCGACAGGGCCGAGCTGTTGACGCGCGGGCCTGTCGACGAACGGAACAAGCAGGAGCGCAATGGCCAGAAAGCGCAGGGCGAGGAAGAAGAGCGGCGGAAACTCCGCAACGCCCACTTTGATGGCTACGAACTGATAACCCCAGATCAGGGGAACGGCGACCGCGCAGACGATCTGGATGGCAGACACGGCGTTCTCCTGTTCAAGACCGATCGGTCCAAATATGCCCGCGCCATCGGCGCAAGCGTCACTGGGTGCTTACCTGACGAAACAGCCGATGAGAGCGTCGACGGCGGCTTGCGATGTGGTCCGTGCCGGTGCCGTCTTGCCGACCACGCGAAGCCCTTCAACGAAGCAGACGAGAACTCGTGCGGCCGTTGCGGGCTCAACCCCATCGGCCAACCTGTCCGCCGCTTTCGCGCGGGACAGTGCATCCGTCACCTTGGCCTCCATCGCCTTGAAGAAGCTTGCAACGCGTCGACCGACTTCGGCATCCCGGCCAGCCAATTCCATGGCCGTGGCCACCAGGAGACATCCACGCCGACCGTTGCTGCCGCTGGTGCGCTCGACGTAGCCGGCGAGATAGGCCCGCAGGCCGTCGACAGGGTCGTTGCGAAGGTCGAACTCGACATCCATCCGCGCCAAGGCATCCGCGATGTAGCGATCAAGCGCGCGCAGGAACAGCGAATGCTTGTCGCCGAAAGCGGCATAGAGGCTGCCTCGCGACAGCCTGGTCGCACGCAGGAGATCGGGCAGCGCCGTGGCATGATAGCCGCGCGACCAGAATACATTCATCGCGCGTTCGACAGCGGCTTCCATGTCGAAACTTCGTGGCCGGCCGCGGGGCAACGACGCTGAGGTCTCTTGCTTCATGTTGATATATAGACCGATCGGTCCTAAAATGACAAGCCTCTCGTCGGAGTCGCCGGGGCGAGCTGCCGGTGATCTTCGGGTCCCGTCCTCATGTCACACCGCCGTCCGCGCTGACGTGCGCCTCGCGGCAATACTTCGGATCGTCATAGAACAGCATCGGCTTTGGCCGCACCCCTCGGCCGGGACGAGACGTCCTCCTCGACTGCGTGATAGGGTTCGTGGACCGACCAGGCCTCCGTGCGCCGCTTCGGCAACGGGTGCATTTGCGATCCCGAGGGCCTTTTCATGAGTGAGCCTTCAGCCGATGTGTCGGCGACGGTCGAGTACACGATGGACAAGTGGCGGATGGACCGCCTTCCCTGGGCCATGTGGGCCTGCGTCGCCGGCCTTGCGATCGCGCTTCACGCCGAGAGCCGGGGCCAGAATGGAGCCATTTTGGCCCTTGTCTATTTGGCTCTGCTGGGTCTGGCGTTTGCAGGCTATGCACTGACGAGCCTGATCGGGCGGTCCGGCCTGCCCTTGCTGCTGGAATTGTTGATCGGCGTCCTTGTCCTGATCATTGTCTCCGGCGTGATCGGTGTGATCAGCGTGTTGGTCGGCGAGACAGGCGGCCGCTCCAGCTATTTCGGCGCCATGCGCAGTCTCTATTGGAGCCATCTCGTGAATCCATCGCTGAACGTTTTCGGCTGGATGACGCTCTATCTCGGTCTGGGATGGATCGCGTTTTCGGCTTACCGGCATTTCTACGCGGATCGGGCGGTCGTCTCCATGTCTGCCGCGGGCATCCATTTTCACAGGCCCTGGCTCAAGGGTCTCTTCATTCCCTGGCAGGAGGTGCATGGGGTGGGCCATCTCGTCGTTCCCGGCGTCTCGGGGGTGCCATACGTCAGTCCATACGCTGCGGCCGTCACGGTAGGGCGGGACTTTTATGAGCAGCACATCGCTTCGAAGCGCAGCTTCTTCGCGCCACCCGGGGCCGAAGCCATGTTCCAGCCGAAAGGCGAGATGATGCAGGTGGTGCTGAGCAGCGCCGACATGGCGGTCAAGCCGGAAGACTTTCTCGTTCCTGCCGAAGCGCGATGGAAGGCATTTCGCGATCAACCGGCGTCGCCATCCCGGCGCGGCGGCACCGTCTTCTACGGACGCTGGTCGATCGATGGCTCTCGGTGGCAGGCCGTTCAGTTTCTTGCGCCTCTGGTCGGCCTGGCCGTGGTCATGCTGTATCGATAGGCGCGATCCTGCTCACCGTCCGAGTTGCTTCGGGTCGTAAAAGAACCGCTCCTCGATGATCTCGTTGCCGCGCCAGGTCTGCCAGGCGATCTCCTCCAGCGTCCGCGTGACGCCTTCGGCATTGGTGAAGGAGAATTTCCAGCGGCTCGCGACGATATCGCCATCGATCAGGCTTGGGCCGATGCGCACGGCCGTGACCTCCTTGAACGCCGCCAGCACGCCGCGCTCCTTGTCCGCGAGCTTGTCGCGCCCGACCACCGGCGCGGCGAGGTTCTCGTAGGTCGCGGTATCAGGGGTGTAGTAGTCGAGGATCGCGCCGACGAAATCGCCGTCCTCCAGGCGCTTGGCAAAGGCTTCGACGACCTCACGGTTCGGCATGGCGTCACCTCAGGAATAAACCGACCAATAGTCGGTAATTACCGACCGATAGTCGAAAAGTCAACTGGCCTGCACGCTACTTGTCCTTCTCCCCTTGTGGGAGAAGGTGGCGCGAAGCGCCGGATGAGGGGTTCTCTCGGCGAATCCAACTGGCATTTGAATTCGCGGAGAGAACCCCTCACCCGGCTCGCCGCTTGCGCGGCAAGCCACCCTCTCCCACAAGGGGAGAGGGTTCAGCGTCAGCGTGGGCGTACCGCGTTCAAACCACCGGCTGGCCGGCTCTCGCGAATTCGACTAGACGAGAGCACATGGCCAAGCAGGCGGAGCGGCGGGCGGCGACATCGGAGGCGATCCTGACGGCGGCGCGCCGCCTGTTCGGGACGCACGGCTTTGCCGCGACCACGATGGACGACATTGCCGAAGGCGCGTCGGTCGCCAAGGGCGCCGTCTATCATCACTTCAAGACCAAGGAGGCGGTGTTCGAGGCCGTGTTCGACCAGGTCTCGCGCGACCTCGTTGCCGAGATCGACCGCACGGCGCGCGCAGAGAAGGACGTGCTCACCGCGTTGGTCGCCGGCACGCAGCATTATTTCGCCGCGACCGCGAACGGTCCGATAGGCCAAATCATCCTGCGCGACGGTCCCGCCGTGCTCGGCTGGGAGCGCTGGCGCGAGATCGACGCGCAGCACTTTGGCGGCAAGATGCCGCGCGCGCTCTCCGCCGCGATGGAGGCCGGCCTGATCGCGCGTCAGCCGGTCGAGCCGCTGGCGCGCCTCCTGCTCGGCGCGGTGACCGAAGCCGCAGTCGCCTGCGCCGGGCGCGCCGATATCGCAAGGGCGGGCGCGGAATATGCCCGTGCGTTCAAGTCGCTGGTGGAAGCGCTGCGTCTGTCCGCATGATTGTGGTAGTGACGAACCGGAAACGCCCACGCCAACAAGAAGAACAGTAGCGCATGAACGCAACTTCCTCTCTCGCACCCGCCGATCCCGAATTCGACTACATCATCGTCGGCGCCGGCTCCGCCGGCTGCGTGCTCGCCAACAGGCTTTCGGCGAACGGCAAGCACAGCGTGCTGCTGCTCGAGGCCGGCCCGAAGGATTCCAACATCTGGATCCACGTCCCGCTCGGCTACGGCAAGCTGTTCAAGGAGAAGAGCGTCAACTGGATGTACCAGACCGAGCCGGAGCCCGAGCTGAAGGGCCGCCAGGTGTTTCAGCCGCGCGGCAAGACGCTGGGCGGATCGAGCTCGATCAACGGCCTGCTCTATGTCCGCGGCCAGCACGAGGACTACGACCGCTGGCGCCAGCTCGGCAACACCGGCTGGGGCTATGACGACGTGCTGCCCTATTTCAAGAAGGCCGAGAACCAGTCGCGCGGCGCCGATCATTACCACGGCACGGGCGGGCCGCTGCCGGTGTCCAACATGATCGTGACCGATCCGCTGTCGAAAGCCTTCATCGACGCGGCGGTCGAGACCGGTCTGCCCTACAATCCTGACTTCAACGGCGCGACGCAGGAAGGCGTCGGCCTGTTCCAGACAACGACGCGCAACGGTCGCCGCGCCTCGACGTCGGTCGCCTATCTCGGTCCGGCGAAGACGCGCAGCAACCTCAAGATCGAGACCTCCGCGCACGCACAGCGCATCCTGTTCGAAGGACGCCGTGCGGTCGGCGTCGAATACCGGCAAGGCGCAGCATTGCGCCGCGCCCGAGCCCGCAAGGAGGTCGTGCTGTCGAGCGGCGCCTATAATTCGCCGCAGCTGCTCCAGCTTTCCGGCGTCGGCCCCGGCGATCTCCTGCGCCGGCACGGCATCGACGTGGTGCTGGACGCGCCGGGCGTCGGTCACGATCTGCAGGATCACATGCAGGTCCGCATCGTGATGCGCTGCTCGCAGAAGATCACGCTCAACGACACCGTCAACCATCCGCTTCGCCGCACCATGGCCGGCGCGCGCTATGCGCTGTTTCGCAAGGGCTGGCTGACGATCGCGGCCGGCACCGCGGGGGCATTTTTCAAGACCAGCCCGCGCCTCGCCTCGCCCGACATCCAGGTGCACTTCCTGCCGTTCTCGACCGACAAGATGGGCGAGAAGCTGCACGCCTTCTCCGGATTCACGGCGTCGGTGTGCCAGCTCCGGCCCGAGAGCCGCGGCACCCTGCGCATCAAGAGCGCAGACCCCTCAGTGCCGCCGGAGATCCGCATCAACTACATGTCGACCGAGACCGATCGCACCACCAACGTCGAGGGCATCAAGATCCTGCGCAAGATATTGAATGCGCCGGCGCTGAAGCCGTTCGTGGTCGACGAGTACGATCCCGGGGCGAAGGTATCGACGGATGCCGAGATCCTGGATTATTGCCGCGAGCGCGGCAGCACCATCTATCATCCGACCTCGACCTGTCGTATGGGCAACGACGCGCTCGCGGTGGTCGATCAGCGGCTGAAGGTGAGGGGGCTCGAAGCCTTGCGCGTCGTCGACGGCTCGATCATGCCGGACCTCGTGTCGGGGAACACCAATGCCCCGATCATCATGATCGCCGAAAAGGCCTCCGACATGATATTGGAGGATGCGCGCTAACCCGCGATTGTTGAGAGGACCACGACTTGGCCACGCGACTGAAGATCGGCACACGCAGGAGCGCCATGGCGCTGGCGCAGACGGAAGAGATTGCGCGCCGCCTGACCGCCGCCGTGCCCGGTCTCGACGTCGAGATCGTCAAGTTCGACACCACGGGCGATCTCGACCAGACCAGCAAGCTGCTGCCCCACGGCGGCAAGGGCGGCGCCTTCGTGGCGCAGATCCGCGCCGCCGTGCTGTCGGGTGAGCTCCAGGCGGCGATGCATTCGCTAAAGGACATGCCAGGCAACGAGGACACGCCCGGCCTCGTCATCGGTGCCACGCTGTCGCGCGATCCGCCGACCGATGCGCTGGTGCTGCGCGAGGGTGTGACGCTGGAGGCGCTGCGGCAGTCGCGCGGCAAGGGTTTCAAGATCGGCACCAACGCAGTCCGCCGCGCAGCCTATGCGCGGCGGCTGTTCCCGGATGTCGAGGTGATCCACTTCCGTGGCGCCGCCGACACGCGCGTGCGCAAACTCGACAACGGGGAGAAGCAGCGCCTGCCGGATGGCGGCGCTGTGGGTCCTGCGGATGCGCTGATCATGGCGCGCTCGGGCCTCGACCGCGTCGGTCTAGCCCATCGCATCGCCTACGAATTCACGGCAGTGGAGATGCTGCCGGCGGCAGGGCAGGGCATCGTCGCGGTCGAATGCGCCGCGCAGGACTGGCAGACGCGACAGATCCTGTCGTCGATCGACGACACCTCTGCGCACGCCTCCGCCGACGCCGAGCGCGAGGTGCTCTGGGTGCTCAACGGCCACTGCAATTCGCCGGTCGCGGGCTTCTCGACCATCGCAGGTGGGCAGATGTCGCTCACCGCCTCGGTGCTCGACCTCTCCGGCAACACCATCATCGAGGCCTCGCGTACCGGGCCCGCCAACCGTCCGCGCGAGCTCGGCCGTGCGGTGGGATTGGACCTGCTGGCGAAGGGTGCGGCTGATATCATCGAGCGCAGCCGGCCGCGCTGAGCTACGCCGAAATCGCGATTCCGACCATGCCATTCTGCGCCTGTTTTGCCCGACACGTCAAAATGCACAGGCGAGTCACGCCAGTCCAAGCTTTTCAATGACTTGGCTACTGTGCATGGGGTTGTTTTCGCACTTATTGTTTTGCCGCGCCCGAACGGGCGAAACAATCAGCCCCGCACGCGCCTGATCATCTGCTCGACATGGGCGATCGGCGTTTCCGGCTGGATGCCGTGGCCGAGGTTGAAGATGAACCGTCCTTGCGAGAAGTTCGCCAGCACATCGTCCACCGCGCGGTCGAGCGCGGCGCCGCCCGTGATCAGCACCAGCGGATCGAGATTGCCCTGCACCGCGACCCTGCTCTGCACCCGCTCGCGGATGAAGGCAGGCTCGGCGGTCCAGTCGATGCTGACCGCGTTGACGCCGGTTGCCTCGACATAGGCCGGCAGCTGCGCTCCGGCGCCGCGCGGGAAGCCGATGATCTTCGCGTCCGGCATCGCGGCCCTTACGCCCGCCACGATGCGCCGCGTCGGGTCGACCGACCAGCGCGCGAACTCGGCCGGCGGCAGCACGCCGGCCCAGGTGTCGAAGATCTGCAACGCGTCGGCGCCGGCGGCGAGTTGTGCCAGCAGATACTGAACCGAGTTCTCGACCAGCACGTCGATGATCTCCGAGAAAGCTTCGGGATGCCGATAGGCCATCATCCGGGCCGGCGCCTGGTCCGGTGTGCCGTGGCCCGCGACCATGTAGGTCGCCACCGTCCACGGCGCGCCGCAGAAGCCGATCAGGGCGACCTTCGGATCGAGCGCGCCGCGCACGATTCTGAGCGCGTCGAACACCGGCTCAAGCCTGCCGAAATCGGCGCGCGGCGCCAGCGTCGCCACCTTGGCCGGATCGTCGAGCGGCTCGAGCCGCGGGCCCTCGCCGGCCTCGAACCGCACCTCACGTCCGAGCGCATAGGGGATGACGAGGATGTCGGAGAAGATGATCGCCGCGTCGAAACCGAACCTTCGGATCGGCTGCAGCGTCACCTCGGCGGCGAGCTCCGGGTTGAAGCAGAGATCGAGGAAGCCGCCCGCCTTGGCGCGCACCTCGCGATATTCGGCCAGGTAGCGCCCGGCCTGGCGCATCATCCACATGGGCGGGACGGTCTGCCGCTGGCCGGAGAGCACGTCGATGAATGGTTTCGTCGAAGACTGGGGCACCAAGGGTCCTGTAGCAGGTTGTGCCCCCTGATACACCGCCGCGGCCTTCAGCGGAACAGGGGAACCGGAACGATCGGGCCGCGTTGATCAGCCAATGGAGGAGATCATGGCTGAGACATTCAACCCCGCGCCGCACGACAAGCACGCCGACGACCTGCGCGAGGCGCTCGCTGCCGATCGGCAGTCCAAGCTCGACGACGGGCTGAAGGACACGTTCCCGGCCTCCGATCCCGTGAGCGCTGCGCAGCCGACGCCGTCGAAGGCCGATGCCGACGCCGAGCATCCTTCGCTCTGGGCCAAGGTCAAGGCCATCTTCAGCTAGCGGCGCCGGGCGCGCCGGATTCCGATCGGCCCGCTAATGTCTTGTTAGCGATGCGCCGATCGCGGCGTCCGTAGGACTACTGGAAAGGGCCGGAATCGCCGCTTAGTCCGCTAGCGATTTCAGAATTAAATAACAGAAACGGCAGAGTTTCCGAGCGATCGGAGGACCCTGCCGCATGAGTGCTGCCCAACGAGCCGGATGGAGCCGCCTGCCCCTGCGCGCGGCGGCTTTCGTCGCGCTGACCTGCGCGACCATCCTCGGCGTCAGCGGTTGGCGCGAGTGGACGGCCCGCGATGCGGTGCTGAAGGAAGCCGAGATGGAGATGGCGAACGTTGCCCGTTCGCTCACCCAGCATGCCGAAGACAGCCTCGATCTGTTGGATTCGGGCGTCGTCGGCGTGGTCAGCCGGTTGGAGATGGACGGCACCTCACCGGTCACGATCGCGAAGCTGCGCACCTTGCTGGACGCGCGCAAGAAGGCGATCGGGCGCATTCACAGTCTCGCCATCATCGACGATCAGGGCAACTGGCTGACCTCACCCGGTACGATCGGCGCGACCTTCAGCGACGATGCCTTCTTCCGGCATCACCAGCTCTCGCCGAAGCGCGAAGCCCATGTCGGCGGTCCCGTGAAGAGCCTGCTGGACGGCGAATGGATCGTCACCCTGTCACGCCGCTTCAGCAAGCAGGACGGCAGCTTCGGCGGCGTGGTGCTCGCGACCATCAGCTCGAAATATCTGTCGCATTTCTACGAGCAGTTCGAGATCGGCCGCAACAGCTCCGTGTCACTGGCGCATGGCGATGGACTGATCGTCGCGCGTAACCCCAGCAACGAGACGTTCGTCGGGCGCAGCGTCGCCGACAAGCCGTTGTTCCGCGAGCCGAGCCTGCAACGGCCGAGTGGCGCCTATCATTTCAAGTCGCCGCTGGACGGCGCCGAACGCGTCAGCTTCTTCAAACGCAGCAGCCGCTTCCCGCTCCTCCTGCTCGCCACCGTCGACAAGGACGAATTGCTCGCGCCCTGGCGCGCGGCGGCAATCTCCCGCATGCTCTACGTGCTCGCGCTGGTGATGCTGATCGCGGTCATCGGCGGCGTGCTGGTGCGGCAGTTGCAGCGCGGCCAGCGCATGGCTGTCGTGCTGGCCGAGACGGAGGCGCATTTCCGCCTGCTCGCCGAAGGCTCTAGCGACATGGTGACGCGGATCGGCCTCGATGAGCGGCTGCGCTATGTCTCGCCCTCGTCGGTCCGCGTCGTCGGCTGGCGTCCCAATCAGCTGATCGGCACGCCGGCTCTTGCAGGTATCAATCCGGAGGACCTGCCGCAGGTCCAGGCGATCGTCGACGCCATGAAGCGCGGCGAGCGGGAGGAGGCGCGTCTCACCTACCGCAACTCGCACCGGCAGAACGGCGAGATCTGGCTCGAATCGACCATGCGGGTGACGCGCAAGGACGATGGCCGCGTTGACGGCGTGGTCGCGATCTCCCGCGACATCACCGAGCACAAGAAGCTGGAAACCAGACTCGAGACGCTCGCGATCGAGGACAGCCTCACCGGCCTTGCCAATCGCCGCTGCTTCGACGAGCGCCTGAAGGAGGAATGGGCGCGTGCCTATCGCGACCGCTCCAGCCTTGCCTTGCTGATGATCGATGTCGACCACTTCAAGGCCTACAACGATCAATACGGTCATCCCGCGGGCGATGCCTGCCTGCGCCTGATCGCAAAGATCATCGCGGCCGAAGCGCAGCGCGTCGGCGATCTGGCGGCGCGCTATGGCGGCGAGGAATTCGCCATGCTGTTGCCGAACATCGACGCCGTAGGCTGCGCCCGGGTCGGCGAACGGATCCGCAACGCCATTCACGAGGCCGGCCTCGCGCATGGCAGCAACCTGGCGGCTGGATGCGTCACCGCTTCGCTGGGCGGCGCAGCCTGCCGGCCGGCGTTCGAACGAACCGCGGGTGTCGCTGCGCTGGTCGAAGCTGCCGACCAGGCGCTCTATGCCGCCAAGGCCGCAGGCCGCAACCGCCTGGTAATGTCCGGCGAGGTCATGGACCTGCTGCCCAAGGCGTCCGGCCAGTAACGCCGTTCAATAGTGCGGCGGAGGCTCGTTGGCAGGCCCCGGCGCATTTGCCTCGGCCTCCTGCAGCCGAGCATTGAGCTCGGTGATCTGCCGCGTCAGCCTGTCGATCTGCTTCCACTGTGCGGTGATGGTCTGGTTCAACGTCTCGATCGTATCGTCCTGATAGGCGAGGCGCGTCTCCAGCGTGTCGATGCGCTCGCTCAGTGTCTTGATCTCATTCGTCACGCGTTACGTCCTTGTCTCGCTCGCGCAAACCGTGGCCGAGCGCCACGCGCTCGTCGAACACGAAGCATTCGCCGCGCCAGCGGCTCTCCGCCTCCGGCACCTCTTCCAGATATCTCAGGATGCCGCCCTTGAGGTGATAGACCTCGGCAAAGCCCCGCGCGAGCAGATGCGCGCTCGCCTTCTCGCAGCGGATGCCGCCGGTGCAGAACATCGCGATCCTGCGGTGCCGTGCCGGGTCGAGCCGCTCGGCGGCAAAATCCTTGAACTGGCCGAAGCTCTTGATGCCGGGATCGAGCGCGCCCTCGAACGTGCCCATCGCGACCTCGAAGGCGTTTCGGGTGTCGAGCACGAGCGTGTCGGGCGCTGCGATCAGCGCGTTCCATTCGCGCGCATCGACATAGGTGCCGACCTGGCGCGTCGGATCGGCGGCCGCATCGCCCAGGGTGACGATCTCCTTCTTCAGCCGCACCTTCAGCCGGCCGAACGGCATCGCCTCCGCGGCGGAGAATTTCAATTCGATATGGTTCAGCCTGTCGCCGAACATGTCGCCGTGCGCGAGCTCATGAGCGAAGGCGTCGACCCCCTCCGGTGCGCCGGCGACCGTGCCGTTGATGCCCTCCTGCGCCAGCAGCACGCTGCCCCTCAGCCCAAGGCCGGCGCAGCAGGCGCGCAGGGGCTCGCGCAGCTCGCGGTAATCCGGGAGGGCGATGAATCGATAGAAGGCGCAGACCTTGTAGGGCGTATTGCTGGACGTCATGGCCGCTCGTTTAGCAGGCGGCCGCCACCCGGAAAACCCGCATCGCAAAAGCTTCCAAAAGGCCTATACGCCCAGCGGATGGCAGCCATTTTCCTGGTATGCCAGCATTGCCCCGCCCGGCGGGAATGTGTCATGTAGACGCGGTTTTCGAGATGGCGCGCCAATCGCGCCGACGGCCAAGAGAGCAGACATTCGATGAGAAACTTCCATTTCCCCGGCAGGTCCACGGTCCACGCCACCAACGCGATGGTGGCGACCTCGCATCCGCAGGCCTCGCTCGCCGCGATCGAGGTGCTGCGCGAGGGCGGCACCGCGGTGGACGCGGCGGTTGCCGGCTCGGCGCTGCTCGGCGTGATCGAGCCGCAATCGACCGGCATCGGCGGCGATTGCTTTGCGCTGATCCAGCCGCGGGGCGAGGGCAAGATCGTCGCCTATAACGGCTCCGGCCGCGCGCCAAAGGCGGCCAATGCCGACTGGTATCTCGAACGCAAGATCAATTCCGTGCCGCTGACCTCGGCGCATGCGGTCTCGATCCCCGGCGTGATCGACGCCTTCGCGACCGTCTTGCGCGATCACGGCAAGTTCGGTTTTGATCGTTTGCTCCAGCCCGCGATCAAGGCGGCCGAGGAGGGCTATGTCGTCGCGCCCCGCATCGCCTTCGACTGGAAGAACCAGTTCGAGAAGCTGAAGAACGGTACCAACACCGTGCGCTATTTGTTGCCGGGCGGCCAGCCGCCGGTCGCCGGCGACGTCATTCGCCAGGTCGAGCTCGGCAAGACGCTGCGCGCGATCGCCAAGGACGGCCGCGACGCCTTCTACAAGGGCGAGATCGCGGAGGACATGGTCGAGACCCTCAGGGGCATCGGCGGCCTGCACACGCTCGACGATTTTGCCGCGCACACGACCGAAGTGACCACACCGATCGGCACCATGTACAAGGGCTATGACGTCTGGCAGTGCCCGCCGAACGGCCCGGGCGTCACCGCGCTGTTGATGCTCAACATCCTGTCGCGCTTCGATCTGACCAAGTACGCGCCCGTGAGCGTCGAGCGCTTCCATCTCGAGGCGGAAGCGGCACGCATCGCCTACATGAACCGCGAGATGCATGTCGCCTCGCCCGAGCACATGAAGATCAACGTCGCCGAGATGCTCGAGAAGGGCTTTGCCGACGAGCACATCAGCAAGATCCGCATGGACGGCATGCTCGACCTGCCGAACGTGGCGCCGCCGATGAACCCCTCGACCATCTACATCACGGTCGTGGACAAGGACCGCAACGTCTGCTCGTTCATCAACTCGGTTGCGCATTCGTTCGGCTCGGCCATCGTCTCGAACAAGACGGGTGTCTTGTTCCAGAACCGCGCCGGTGGCTTCCGCATCCAGCCGGGCCATCCCAATTGCATCGAAGGCGGCAAGCGCCCACTGCACACGATCATGCCGGGCCTGCTCACCAAGGGCGGCCGTTCCACGATGTCGTTCGCGGTCATGGGCGGCCAGTACCAGCCGACCGGCCAGACCCATCTCCTGACCAACATCCTCGACTACGGCTGCGACGTGCAGGAGGCGATCGACATGCCGCGCGGCCTGCACTACGAGGGCCAGTATCAGCTCGAGGACAGCGTTCCGGCGGCCATCGTCGAAGGCCTGAAGAAGCTCGGCCACAAGACCACCAGCGTGGTCGGCCCCCTCGGCGGCGCCCAGGCGATCTGGATCGATTGGGACAAGGGCACGCTCACCGGCGGCTCCGACCCGCGCAAGGACGGCTGCGCGCTGGGTTATTGATCGCCGGCGCAGTTCCCTGCGTGAGATCAGGAAAAGTTGACGAAGGGCGGGGGGGAGTTTTTCCCGCCGCCCCTCTCTCCTCCCAAAACGCGC